>NZ_CAJJWO010000060.1 GCF_905196875.1 uncultured Parabacteroides sp.
TGACTAAAAAAAACGACCGTTTTTACTCGCCATTTTTTCACTGGCCAGATAAAGACAATTTAACGATTTGCTGATGCTAATAAATAACATAAACAAACCCAAAAGAGCACAAAAACAAATATTCCTTCGCTTTGCAAATCCCACTGCAACCCTAAGTCAATATTCGCCGAAGTTCTATGGTCAGAAGTTTCGCATTGATAATCCGTCGAAAAAATCGATCGATGAAATTCGCTTATCCCGAAAATACTCACCAAACCTCTACGGATATGCAAATTTTATTGTGAAATATTCATCGTATGCCTATGGAGAAGCTAAAAACATATTTTTGCAACTCCGTAGATATATGGAATATGTTCAACGGCATTTTTTACCTTTCCGTAGGCCTACGGAATATGTTAAACAGCATTTTTCACCTCTCCGTAGATGTACGAAATGGCCAATTTAATCTTTTTTGCTACTTCGTATCCCTACGACGGCAATTTTTACCAAAACTAGTTGAACCGTAATATTACGGGGAAACATATATAACCAATTTTATTCATCTAAAAAAGAATACAATTATGGCTAAGATTCAGTCTTTCCCGAAATCACGTTTAAGAAACGGCGAATTATTAGATGCAGCAAAAGCAATCGTTCTGAAAATGAATAATACCGACGGAGTCGTTGAGCCGGTTAAATCGTTTTTCGATATTTTTAGTACCTGTACGGACGATTATGCATACAGCATCGTCAAACGTTCTGTAAATGAATATACAGCAGAAGTCAAGAGATTGAAAAATGAGAATATAGATAACCGGAGCGTCATTTTCCGCGTTATAGACGGTTACAAAAAATCACGTATCGACGAAAAACGCAGGGCGGCAATTTCTTTGTGGGCAGCAGGCAGCGGTTTTAGAAAATGCCGTAATCTCTCAATCGAAAATCTGATGCAGGATACCGATCTTTTCATTCAACTGCTTGAATCAGATATCTATAAAGAAAAAGTATCGCTGCTTGGACTTACCGACCAGTTGGCCTCCCTTAAAACAATTAATACCGAAAGTGCGGAATTTGTCAATAAAAAGATTACACAGGCCGGATTAAGGAACCGTCCCCGCAAGCCGGAACTAACCCGTATAGATCTCTGCAAGGCATACGAGGAATTGGTGGACGAACTGAATTCTTACACTCGCCGCAATGGTAATGACAAATATTTCGACCTTTTTATCTGGTGGAACGCCATGATTGACGAATACCGTATCAAACTATCCGATCGTTACGGCAAGAATGCCGGCGGTAAACTCGACAGTGGTAAGAGCAACACCCCATTTCCCGGAGACAGTGGCGGTGATGACGATCGTCCCGTGATAGAATGAGCCGGTTCATTGCTGCCATAACTGCGAGCGCTTTTTCAAAAGACATAGTGAATGCAGTCGGGAACGGTATGAATAACCATCCGTCGAAACCGATCGATATAAAGGTTCTGTGAAGATCCTGAATACATATCTGCGCTAAAAAACGGAAATCCTAAGGCGATAGGATCCTGGATTATCCGTTCCCTGCCTCTTGCCAAAACCTTTTTCTCTACAACACAAAGAGGCAGGGGGCGCAGATTTTTTCTTTAACTCTCAAAAGTCAAGAATAGGATAGGAGAGTCTTTCACTGTAGCAGCGAAGCCGGTGCAGCCTTGATCTTTTAGTTACTATTCTGTCAAGAGAAAAGTAACACCTACTGTAAAATTTGATAGAGCTTGTCCAGCTTCGGAGCCATAATAATCTCCGTACGGCGGTTCTTGCTGCGTCCGTCAGCCGATTCATTGTCGGCGACAGGCATATATTCGCCCCGTCCGCTAGGCTGTATCTGCAACGGATTCACTCCGTAATCCTTCGTCAGAATACGAACAACCGATGTCGCACGTATCACGCTCAAATCCCAGTTATCCTTGAACTGTGCCGTATTGATCGGCTTGCTGTCCGTATGTCCTTCGATATATACATCTATATCCGTCTGTTTGTTGAGGACTTCCGCCAACTTCGCTAGTGCCTCCTTGCCGCGCTTGTCCACGCGGGCGCTACCCGATTCGAATAATAACTTATCCGACATTGCAACGTACACTTTGCCATCCTTCTCCGTAATGGTCAACTCATCACTGCTGAAACCCAACAATGCATCCTTTACACTGCTCAATAACCGCTGTACCTTTTCATTCTGAGCATTGATCATATCCTGCAGTTCGTTGATCGTCCGTTCCCGTTCATTCAACTCCTCCATTTTCTGGCTGAGCAGGCTGTTCAATTTCTCCTGCTGTGTCATGTTTGAGTTCAGCATCGTCTGGTAATTGCGGATATTACTACCCAACCGTGCCGTATCCCGTTGCAGTGAGGCCAACCGCTCATTCAGTTTGTCACCAGCATCTTTGCAGTCGACAAGCTGTTCCTGCAAAGCATTCCCGCGGCCGATGGCTTCCAGCCGCCCGTTTTCAGCCTCTAAGTATTTCTTTTTCGTTACACATGATGTGCAAATCAGCAGTGCGGAGACTGCTATGAATATCAACTTTCTCATTTGACAAATAATTTTTGTGCAATGTAATATATATTACACTTTACTTGTATCCGAATTAAGATATTTGCGAAGAATTAAACTATAATTAAGGCTGTATGAAGATAAAAGAGATCATAAACACGATTCTTCCCACGAAACGACACAAGCTGTTTGCTATTATCGCCGGAGGAGCAATTTGTGGTTTGGGCTTTTATACATTTTATGTATCGAGGGCCTGGAGTTACTTGTCCGATGAGCCGTCTACTTGTGTGAACTGCCATATCATGGGGCCTTACTATGCCACCTGGAGTCATAGCTCGCATAGCCGGAACGCCACTTGTAACGATTGCCATGTACCACACGAAAATGCCGCGAAAAAATGGTTCTTCAAGGGGATGGACGGCATGCGTCACGCTTCCGTATTCATGATGCGTGGGGAACCGCAGGTAATTAAGGCGATAGACGAAAGCGCGGAAGTGATAATGAACAATTGTATCCGTTGCCACACACAACTGAATACGGAATTTGTAAACACCGGCCGTATCGATCACGAAATGGCTATGGCCGGCGAAGGAAAAGCCTGCTGGGATTGTCACCGGGAAGTGCCTCACGGAGGGCTTAACAGTCTCTCGTCGACTCCGTCGGCAATTGTTCCTTACCCGAAAACCAATACGCCTGAATGGCTGAAAGATATGCTGAAGTAAAACGAATAAATAAAAATCAACGAATATGGAAAAGAGACTTAAATCATGGCAAGGCTGGTTATTGTTCGCCGGAACAATGATAGTCGTTTTTGTACTGGGCGTGCTGGCCGCTTCGATCAATGAACGGAGGGCGGAGATCGCCAGTGTTATGAATAATAAGAAGGTAGAGATCACAGGTATCGAGTCGGTCAATGAAAAGTTCCAACCGAATTATCCGCGCGAATACGAGACATGGACGCAAACGATGGATACGTCCTTCCAGAGTAAATACAACGGTAACCAGGCAGTCGATGTACTGGCTGCACGCCCCGAAATGGTAATCTTATGGGCCGGATATGCTTTCTCCAAGGACTATTCTTCTCCCCGCGGACACATGCATGCGATCGACGATATGCGTCATACACTGCGTGTAGGTTCTCCGATGACACCCGACGAAGGCCCTCAACCGGCAACTTGCTGGACTTGTAAGAGCCCGGACGTTCCTCGTATGATGCAGGCCGTAGGTGTGGATAATTTCTATAAGGCGAAATGGGCTGCTATGGGTGACGAGATCGTGAATCCGATCGGTTGTGCTGATTGCCACGAACCGACTACAATGAACCTGCAGATCAGCCGTCCGGCTTTGATCGAGGCTTTCCAGCGCCAGGGACGCGATATAAGCAAGGCGACCCAGCAGGAAATGCGCTCGTTGGTTTGTGCACAGTGCCACGTGGAATATTATTTCAAGGGCGATGGTAAATATCTGACTTTCCCCTGGGATAAAGGTTTCACGGTGGAAGATATGGAAGCTTATTACGATGAGTCCGACTTTGCCGATTATACGCATAAACTGAGCAAAGCACCGATCCTGAAGGCGCAGCATCCTGATTACGAACTGTCGATGATGGGTATCCACGGACAGCGTGGTGTTTCCTGTGCCGATTGTCACATGCCGTACAAGAGCGAAGGCGGTGTGAAATACAGCGACCATCATATCATGAGCCCGCTGGCAATGATAGACCGCACTTGTCAGGTCTGCCACCGCGAAAGTGAAGAGACTTTGCGCAACAACGTTTATGAACGCCAGAACAAGGCAAACGAAATGCGTAACCGTCTGGAAGCAGAACTGGCCAAAGCGCATATCGAAGCGAAGTTTGCCTGGGACAAGGGGGCTACGGATGCACAAATGGCTCCTGTATTGCAGCTAATCCGTCAGGCTCAATGGCGTTGGGACTTCGGAGTGGCTTCTCATGGTGCTTCTTTCCATGCTCCGCAAGAAATACAGCGTATTCTGGGC
Organism: uncultured Parabacteroides sp.; assembly: GCF_905196875.1. GTDB lineage: Bacteria > Bacteroidota > Bacteroidia > Bacteroidales > Tannerellaceae > Parabacteroides. Next base: position 4,501 of record NZ_CAJJWO010000060.1, read on the forward strand.
AATGGTCTGGATAAGACTATGCAGGCTCGCCTGGCAGTTTCCAAAGTATTGGCTAAATTGGGTTATACGGATGAAGTTCCGATGCCGGACATCTCGACAAAAGATAAAGCACAACAGTATATCGGTTTGGATATCGCTTCCGAACGTCAGGCAAAAGAAAAGTTCCTGAACACTGTCGTGCCTGAATGGATCAAAGAAGCAAAAGCAAACAAACGTTTAGCAGACAAGATCTGATTATGTGGAAGCAACCGTGGGGATATACCGAAGGGTGGGTTATTTGTATCGGCCTGTTTATTACCGGTGTCGTTCTGCAACTGACGACCGGGAAGGTGGATGCGACGCTTTTCCAGTATCCTCTCAATGCCTTAGCTGGTGGAGTGTACTTGTTTCTTTTGATAATGATTTATGCCGTGAGCCGTAAAGCCGTTGCCTTGCAATGGTTTTACAGTCTGACGGCGAGTATTACGTCTTTGACGGCCTGGATGGTTTTGGTTATCATCATGGGACTGACCCGGCAGATGGCTCCTTCCGCAACGGTTACTCACGGAGGGCTACTGTCAGGGTTGGGTTTCATGCAAATGACGGTTTCATGGCCTTTTATGTTACTGTTCCTTTATTTCCTGTCCGTATTGGGATTGGTCACGATCCGTAAGATAAGCCGTTTCTGCTGGAAAGATACGCCCTTTATATTAAATCATGCCGGCCTCTTCATCACTCTGTTGGCTGCTATCCTCGGTAACGGTGACCTGCAACGTCTCCGCATGACAGCCTCCCTCGATGGTCCCGAATGGCGAGCTATCGACGAAACCGGTGAAATGGTGGAACTTCCTCTGGCTATCGAACTGAAGTCATTTACGATCGACGAATACCCTCCCAAACTATTAGCGATAGATAATACGACAGGTAAAGCCTTGCCGGAAAACACCCCGGAAAACGTATTAGTGGAAAATGCTCCCCTCTCCGGCAGTTTGCTCGATTGGGATATTGAAGTCACCCATTCGTTACCGCTGGCAGCTTGTGTACGTAGTATCGATACCTTAAACTTTGTCGCTTTCCACTCCGAAGGTGCTACTACTGCTTTAATGGTAAAAGCCCGGAATAGGATAGACGGAACGGAGAATAGTGGGTGGGTCAGCTGTGGCAGTTTCATGTTTCCGTATGTTTCTCTACCCTTAAGTGATTCTGTAAGCCTGGTGATGCCGGAACGCGAGCCCAAACGTTTTGCTTCCGAAGTTACCGTTTATACTAAAAGCGGGGAACAGACAGATGCACTTATCGAAGTGAACAAGCCGCTAAGTATGGAAGGGTGGAAAATCTATCAGCTTAGTTATGACGAAACAAAAGGAAAATGGAGTCGTATCAGTATTTTTGAACTGGTTAGGGACCCATGGCTTCCAGTCGTATATATCGGTATCCTGATGATGTTGCTTGGTTCTGTCTGTCTCTTTGTTTTAGCTCCCGGCAACAAGCAGGGGAAAACAGCCGCTAACGATACAAAAACTGTGTGATTATGGAATGGAGTCATTTTATATATTTCGCTTTGCCTGCCGTGGCTTGCTGGTCGATAGGGGCAGCGATGGCATATCGTCCGAATAGATCCGGGCTGGTGCTTCTATGGACAATCCTGGGGCTGGTAATCTTTATGACATTTATTGTCGGAATGTGGTTGTCGCTCGAACGTCCACCGCTTCGTACAATGGGGGAGACGCGCTTATGGTATTCTTTCTTTCTGCCGGTTGCCGGAATCATAACGTATATACGTTGGCGGTATAAATGGATTTTATCGTTTAGTACGGTTTTGTCATTCGTCTTTATCTGTATCAATGTCTTTAAACCGGAGATACATAACAAGACGTTGATGCCTGCTTTGCAAAGTCCGTGGTTTGCTCCGCACGTTATTGTCTATATGTTTGCGTATGCAATGCTGGGGGCTGCGACTGTCGTTGCCATTTATTTATTGGTTCGTTCAAGGAAGACTGTAATTGATCCGAATGTGATGAACCTGTGTGATAATCTGGTGTATGTAGGAACCGCTTTCCTTACTATCGGAATGCTCTTCGGGGCGCTCTGGGCCAAAGAGGCTTGGGGGCATTACTGGGGCTGGGACCCGAAAGAAACATGGGCTGCTGCTACGTGGCTGGGAAATCTATTATACATTCATTTCCGGCTTCATCGGCACACGCGATATAAGGCGGCTCTCGGGTTATTGGTGTTTGCATTTCTTCTCCTGCAGGTATGTTGGTTCGGTGTGAATTATCTGCCGTCGGCACAGGGAAACAGTGTGCATGTTTATACAACTTAAAACATAATTGATATGAAAAAACGGATGATTGTATTTTCCGGATTACTATTATTAGGTTCGGTGTGGATGAAGGCTGATGAAAATGGAACAGCTAAAGATAAGGAGAACACATTCTCCATGAGTGCCCAGATACGTCCACGGGCAGAATATCGGAATGGAGTCTTATTCCCTCGTAGTGAAGGGGCGGAAGCAGCAGGGTTTATCAATAATCGTGCCCGTCTGTCGATGAATTATGAACGCGAACGCTTGTCGATCGGTCTTTCCGCACAACATGTCGGCGTATGGGGACAAGATCCTCAGATCGATAAGAATGGACGTTTTATATTGAATGAAGCTTGGGCTCAGCTTGATTTTGGTTACGGTATTTTTGCAAAACTGGGCCGCCAATCATTGATTTATGACGACGAACGCATTCTGGGAGGATTAGACTGGAACGTTGCTGGCCGTTATCATGATGCATTGAAACTGGGATATGAAAATAAACAGAACAAACTTCATTTGATTCTGGCCTTCAATCAGAATGATGAGAAAACGATCGGCGGAACTTACTATAACCCAGGTGCCCAACCTTATAAGAACATGCAGACCTTATGGTATCAACACGTTTGCAGCAAAGCATTCAACGCTTCTTTTATGTTCATGAACTTAGGGCTGGAAGCGGGCAATCCGGAAACCCAAAAGTCTGATACTAAATACATGCAGTTGCTAGGTACAAATCTATATTATACACCGGGCGACTGGACTTTTGCCGGAACACTCTATTATGAATTCGGAAAAAATAAAGCTGACCGTGAGGTCTCAGCCTTCCTTTGGGCATTAAATGCTGCTTATAAGATCGACTCTCATTGGAGTGTTGGCGTTGGAAGTGACTATCTGAGCGGTGAAAGCAATACGTCGGGAGCTGATAGTAAATACAAAGCTTTCGACCCGTTGTATGGAACTCATCATAAATTCTATGGTGCAATGGACTATTTCTATGCATCCGGTTTTATAAATGGACTTAATCCGGGTCTGTGGGATAATCAAATAAAAGCAGCCTTTAAAGCTTCTCCAAAAGTAAACTTATCACTGGCTTATCATTATTTTTCAATTACCAGCGATATTCTAACAGATCATGAAGTGAAGTTGGATCGTGGTCTGGGTTCTGAAATCGATCTTCAGGTAGACTGGCAGATCATGAAAGATGTCAAACTATCCGCCGGATATTCAACAATGTTCGGTACTTCAACTATGGAAATTGTAAAAGGTGGCAGTAAGGGCAGTTGGCAAGACTGGGGTTGGCTGTCGTTAAACATAAACCCATGCATATTTATGGCGAAATGGTGATTTGTCAGTGTCGGAAATGTTCTTAACTTTGTGTAAACATTTCCGACACTAAATCGATACTGAATGAACATAACCGATATCTTTAAAATACCGCTTTTCAGGAACTTTACGCAGAAGATGCAGGAAGACTTCCTTGAAAATCTTGAGTATACGCTGGAAAATTACCCAAAAGGAAAAACTATTATCCATCAGGGATCTCCCTGCCAGGCCATACATGTATTGCTGGAAGGCAAACTGAACGTTGATGTTGTCGATGTGTCCGGAGTGGAAGTCCGGGTAGAGGTGATCCAAGCCCCACGAACCTTTGCAACACCGCATGTCTTTTCTGAAAAGAATCTATTTCCTGCCACATTCTCTGTGGAGGAAGACGTCGTACTGATGAAGATAGCCAAAGACTCTTTTTTTAAGATGATGCATTCAATGCCTCTATTGCTCCATAACTTTCTATGTGTAAGCACGAGTTGTAATAAATGTACTATGACTCGTCTTCGTGTATTGTCTTTCCGTGGAATCCGTAGCCGCTATATTTATTATTTATTGGATCACCTGAAAGAGGGAGAAGATGTAGTGGATATGGAACACAATCAGGTACAGTTAGCTGAATATTTCGGTGTAACGCGGCCGGCTCTATCCAAAGAAATAGGCAAACTGGTCGATAGTAACTTTATCAGTATTTCCCGTGGAAAAGTAAAAATATTGAATAAACAAGCCTTGATCAGTCTGCTTTAGATTTCATATTATATATATAGCTTTCTTGCAGAAACGAATAATATTGTACATTTGCCGTTGTTTTCAGAAACCAAGCGAGATGGGAAAAGTATTGATCATTGACGACGAGAAACAGATTTTAAATTTATTGTCACGTATTATTGAACTAGAGGGGTACGAAGTCCTTCAGGCTTCCTGTTGCAAAGCAGGATTAAAACAACTGGAACAGTATAGTCCGGAAGTCGTATTATGTGACGTTCGACTACCCGACGGGAGTGGTGTGGAGTTGGTTACAGAATTGAAGAAGTTGCGCCCTCTTTCCGAAGTAATCTTATTGACTGCACACGGAAATATACCGGATGGCGTGCAAGCCATAAAGAACGGAGCTTTTGATTATATAACTAAAGGTGACGACAATAATAAAATTCTTCCTTTGATCGCTAAGGCAACGGAAAAAGCAATGGCTGCCTATTGTCTGGCAAAAGTCTCAAAATCCACTGTAGGTCAACAGTATTCGTTTAATACAATTGTAGGAAAGTCTCCGGCTATTCTGGAAGCGATTGCATTGGCCCAAAAAGTGGCTCAGACCAATGTTCCCGTTTTGCTGACTGGTGAAACAGGTACTGGTAAAGAAGTCTTTGCACAATCCATCCATCAGGCTAGCAGTCGACAAGGGAAAGCGTTTGTGGCAATCAACTGTTCGTCTTTCAGTCGTGATTTATTGGAGAGTGAAATGTTTGGCCATAAAGCAGGAGCATTTACCGGCGCTGTGAAGGATACAAAAGGGTTATTTGAAGAAGCGAACAACGGAACGATCTTTTTGGATGAAATAGGAGAAATGGCTTTCGATTTGCAGGCGAAGTTACTGCGTATACTCGAAACCGGTGAGTTTATAAAAATAGGAGATACGCGTCCTATCAAAGTAAATGTACGTATAATAGCAGCTACCAACCGGGATTTGTCAAAGGAGATTGCCGAAGGACATTTCCGTGAAGATTTATTCTATCGTTTGTCTGTATTTCAGATTCACCTGCCACCACTCCGTGAACGTATTGAAGACATACCACTTCATATAAAATCGTTTGTAGATTCTCTTTCAACGAAAATGGGAAAAGCGATTCAAACGATTTCGCCGGAATATATTAATATCCTGAAGCAACACAGCTGGAAAGGTAATGTGCGCGAACTTCGCAACGTAGTGGAACGCAGTTTGATTATCGCCGATGGCAATATGCTAACTCCCGACTCTCTCCCGTTGAATTTGCAACATTCTGAAATCACAAGCACCGGCTCTTATTCCGGTTTCGACCTGAGTGGAGTTGAAAAAGTGCATATCCAAAAGGTTTTAAAATACACAAATGGCAACAAAACCGAAACATCCCGTCTGTTGGGAATTGGTCTGACAACTTTGTATCGTAAGATAGAAGAATACAAATTGTAAATTTAATTCCAATATGATATTATGAGGATATCTTCTGTTTTAAAGCTGATTTTTTATATTTGTATTCTGTGTGTTTTTACTCTTCATGCCCAGAACAATATAAACTATTACTTTAAAACATTAGATATAAAGGATGGTCTTTCACAAAATACAGTGAATGCTATTTTACAGGATAAGCAGGGTTTTTTGTGGTTTGGAACTAAAGACGGCTTAAATCGTTTTGATGGTTTGTCTTTTCGTATCTTCAAGAAGGAAGAGTCTGATCTGGGAAATAATTTTATAACGGCACTTTATGAAGATAAGGAGGGTTCTATTTGGGTGGGAACCGATGCCGGTGTATTTGTATATGATCCGGTATTGGAGGCTTTTACTCATTTTGATGTAATAAGCGATACTGGGAATATCATTGAACGGGCAGTGACGATGATTACGGAGGATGAGAATAATGCAATCTGGATTTCCGTCGATTATCAAGGCTTGTTCTGTTACAGCCATAAACAACTGATAAATTACCTTCAAAAGGATAAACATGATAATAAGCTGCCTAATGTAACCCGTTTCTGGTTTAATGGAAACACTTGTTGGGTTGGTTTATACGACGATAACCTATATTATACAGATAATAATTTTAAAACGGAGCTTAGACCTTTTAAAGATACAGATGGTAATGAACCGTTTAAGGGAGATATAATTAATACCCAGGTGGTTGGTCCTCATAACTGTATATATGTCGGTTCTTCTAATGGATTGACAGAGATAAATATGACAACAGGTAAAGTACGTCGCCTATTATCATATTATGTTCGGGATTTAGAGTTCAAATCGGATAGGGAATTGTGGATAGGGACAGAGTCTGGTTTATATATTTATGATCTGGAGAATGAAACTGAAATTCATTTGGCTGCATCTGAAGAGAATGATACTTATGCTTTAGCTGACAATGCGATTTATTCTTTATGTCGCGATAATGAGGGAGGAATGTGGATTGGCTCTTATTTTGGTGGAGTCAATTATTATCCTTATCAGCGAACTTATTTTGAAAAGTTTTATCCACGGGAAGGTCTAAGGACATTTGGACGTCGTGTTCGGGAGTTTTGTAGAAGCGATGATGGTTCTTTATGGATTGGAACGGAAGATAAGGGATTGTTTAATTTCGATCCGGCAACAGGATCTATACAACCGTTTCTACATCCTTTGATTTGTAATAATATCCATGGTCTATGTCTGGATGGCGATTACTTATGGGTAGGAACCTTTTCCGGTGGTTTAAATCGTATAAACCTGAAAACGAAGCAGCTCAAACATTATCAAAAAGGAACTGAAGAATACTCATTGAATGCAAATAATATTTTTTCTATTTGTAGAGCTACTACCGGCAATTTATGGATCGGTACTACCTCTGGGTTATTAAAATACAATCGAACGACAGACTATTTCACACGTATCCCCGAATTAACCAATGTGTTTGTTTATAAGATCCTGGAAGATTTTCATGGAAACTTATGGTTGGCTACTTATTCAAATGGTGTTTTCCGTTACGATATCAATCGGAAAGAATGGAAGAATTTTATAAATAACAGTGCTGATACAACATCTTTACCATATGACAAGGTTATCGATATTTATGAAGATAGCCAGAAACGTTTATGGTTTATGACTCAGGGAGCAGGTTTTTGTTATTTCAATCCGCAAACGGAAAACTTTACCCGTTATGATATGTCGAAAGGCTTTCCCTGCAATATTATCTATAAGATGCTGGAAGATAATCAGGGGAATTTGTGGTTAACAACCAATAATGGACTGATCTGTTTTAATCCGGATACAAATTATATGCGGACTTATACTACATCGAACGGTTTGCTAAGCAACCAGTTCAATTACCAGTCCGGTTATAAAGATGAGAAAGGACATCTTTATTTCGGTAGTATAAATGGATTTATAACATTTAACCCGACAACATTTGCTGAGAATAAAATAATTCCACCGGTTGTTATTACAGATTTCTTTTTGTTTAATAAGCGGCTACCTGTAAACCGTGATGCTTCTCCTTTAGAAAAAAGTATCACTTGTTTGGAAAAGATTGAGCTGGATGCTGACCAGAATTCATTCTCGTTTCATGTGGCGGCATTGAGCTATCAGGCTCCTGAAATGAACCAATTGCATTATAAATTGGACGGATTTGATAAAGGGTGGTACACGGTGGAACGGAATGCATTAATCAATTATTCGAATTTACCTTATGGAACTTATACGTTTAGACTGAAAGGTTCGAATAGTGACGGCTTGTGGAATGAAACTGAGCGTGTTTTAAAGATTCATATATCACCTCCTTTTTATTTATCAACTTGGGCGTACCTATTATATTTGTTGTTGTTCTTTTTTTCTGTCGCAGGAATTATCTGTTATTTCAGGAAGAGGAATCGACAGAAGCATCAGCAAGCTATGGAAAAGTTTGAGCGGGAAAAGGAACGGGAGTTATATACTGCCAAGATCGACTTTTTCACGAATGTAGCCCATGAGATTCGTACGCCTTTGACATTAATAAAAAGTCCGTTAGAAAATGTCTTATTCTCTCCGAATGTATCTAGTGAGATCCGTGATGATCTGGAAATTATGGACTTGAACACAAATCGCCTGTTGGATCTGGTCAATCAGCTGCTTGATTTTAGGAAAACAGAAACTCAAGGGTTTAAACTGAACTTTGTCGATTGTAATGTCTCGGATATTTTGCAGCAAACTTATACTCGTTTTACTCCTTTGGCCCGTCAGAAAGGATTGGTATTTACAATCGATAGTCCCGATAAACTATATGCTTCGGTAGATCGTGAAGGATTGACGAAAATAATAAGCAATTTGCTCACAAATGCGGTAAAATATGCCGATACGTATATTCACGTTAAGTTGTCGGAGAATGAAACAGATAGAATATTTGTTTTATCTGTTTGTAATGATGGTGATGTAATCCCTGAGGAAATGCGGGAAAAGATTTTTGAGCCCTTTGTTCAATACAAAGACGGAATATCCCGTATAGCGTCAGGTACAGGTATTGGCTTGGCTTTGGCACGTTCATTGGCTGAGTTCCATGATGGGACATTACGTATGGATAATTCTGCGGAGCATAACTGTTTTCTTTTGACTTTACCGGCCAATCAGAAGCAAACGATTGCTATATTAAATAATGACTTGGAAAATAAAGATTCTTCAAGCGATGATCTTCTTCCAACTGACAAACAAAACCGTTACACTGTATTAATAATAGAAGATAACCAGGAGATGTTGTCGTTTGTTACAAAACAATTATCTTCTACATACTCAGTGTTAACAGCGTCTAATGGAGCGGAGGCCTTGAATATTCTAGAAAACAATGTTGTTAGTCTGATTGTCTCAGATATAATGATGCCGGAAATGGATGGTCTGGAGCTATGTGATCATATCAAATCCAATTTGAGTTACAGTCATATCCCTATTATTCTATTGACGGCAAAGATTACTATGCAATCGAAAATAGAAGGTCTGAAATCTGGTGCGGATGCTTATATAGATAAACCTTTTTCTGTGGAATATCTGAAAGTATGCATCTCTAACCTGCTGTTAAATAGGGAGAAGCTGCATACCGCATTTGCCCAGTCTCCGTTTGTTCAGATAAATACGATGGCGATGACAAAGGCAGACGAAGCTTTTCTAAAGTCTTTGAATGATATTGTTCTCGCTAATCTGCAAAATCCGGACTTTAGCTTGGATGATATGGCCGGTTTGTTGAACATGAGCCGTTCAAGCCTGAACCGTAAGATAAAAGGATTATTGGATATGACTCCTAATGATTATATCCGTTTGGAACGATTGAAAAAAGCAGCTCAATTATTGAAGGAGGGAGAATGTAAAGTGAACGAGATATGCTATATGGTAGGCTTCAATACCCCCTCTTATTTCGCCAAGTGTTTCCAGAAACAGTTTGGTATTCTACCTAAGGATTTTGTGAAATAACTACCTCTATAACCCTTTCTGGGGCGGTTTTGATTATATAATTGCATTAATTGGTAAGATTGTTGCAGTTCTTTTTAATAGATAGAAATACATTTGTAACCGAAAGTTTCAGGCAGAATACTAATACCATGCAAAGAGAAATATATTTTCAAAAAACTGTATTATAACTTTTATAAATATAATTATGAAGATTAAAAATCTAACCTATTGCCTACTGCTCCTGATCGGCACGATCAGTGGAGGGGCGGTGAATTACTCACCGGAAAATGTGAAAGCGTCTATTTTTCTCAAAGTCCCCGGAAATGATGCTGAACAATATCCGTTGACTTTACAGAAGTTACAAAATAACTATTTCGATTACCAACTGCTTCCGGCTGGTAAACTTCCGCTTTCTATCTATCAGAAAGTAGAGAATAAGGATGGAAAACAACAAATAACAGTTTGTATCACTGCATTTGAAGATATTTGGTTTAACTATGCAGAACAGATCAAGACAGGGTTCAACCACGACGACTGTCAGTTCTATCTCCCGGGGTTCTGGTATCGTCGTAACCTGCGTTCACCGGAGAAAGCGCCTTCTTTCCATACATCCGATAGTTGGATCGTACGAGAAGACCGTCTGAGTACACCTCTCACAGCCATCTTCGATGCCCGTAACCAGAAAACGATCTCTGTTATTCGTCTCGATGATTTCGAAACAGATGCTCTGACGACTCATAAAGAAGGTGAAGTGATCCTTTCCGGAAATACATCGATTGGTTTCACCGGTTTTGAAAATGTATCGGGAATAGCTTCCCTCTCTTTCGGTTTCCCGTACCGGGAAGCACCGAAAACATACATTCGTAAATTGACCCTTGCCCCTGAAATAGAAGCTTTCCAGCTGCTTCGTAAAGGCGAAAGCATCTCGTTGACCTGGGAAGTAAACGAATTTGCTGCTTCCGACTTTTCCGAATGCGTTCGCCAGGCTTGGGAATACAGTTTCGACACCAACTGTCCGCAACCGGTGGAGACTGCCTATTCTCCCGAAAAAATGAAAGAGGTAATGAGTAATTTCTTTGTAGAAAGCTATGTGAGCGATAAGCCGACACATTATTATTCCGGCGTGCATATGGAAACTGCTACCTGCAAGAATACCGGAACTGCCGAAGTTGGTTTCGTCGGCCGTACCCTGCTCAACGCATTTAATGCCCTTGAATACGGCGAGCAGCAACAGCGTCCCGAATTGGTTAAAAGCGCTAACGCTATCTTTGACACATACTTGACCAACGGTTTTTCCGATGCTGGATTTTTTAACGAGGTCATCTACTACCAACGCGATGAAGTAGAAGGTACACATAGTATCCGTCGCCAGTCGGAAGGAGTATACGCCGTGCTTTATTATCTTAATTACGAAAGAGAACGGGGTCGTAAGCATCTGCAATGGGAACAACGTATCAAAGGTATGCTGGATAGCTTCCTGCGTTTGCAGAACGAGGACGGTAGCTTCCCTCGTAAATTCAAAGATGATTTCTCCATCGTTGATAAAAGTGGTGGTAGTACGCCATCAGCTACTTTACCATTGGTAATGGCTTCTAAATACTTTAAAGACAAACGTTATCTGGAAGCTGCCAAACGTTCTGTCAATTATCTGGAAAATGAACTGATCTCAAAGTCTGATTATTTCTCTTCTACGTTGGATGCCAATTGCGAAGATAAAGAGGCTTCCCTGTATGCTTCTACGGCTGCTTATTACTTAGCCCTGGCTACCAAAGGATCTGAACGTGCTCATTACGCAGGATTAGCAAAGAAAGCTGCCTACTTTGCCCTGTCATGGTATTATACCTGGGATGTGCCTTTTGCTCCCGGACAAATGTTAGGTGACATAGGGCTGCAAACCCGCGGATGGGGAAATGTTTCTGTCGAAAACAACCATATCGATGTCTTTATTTTCGATTTTGTAGACGTTCTCCATTGGTTATCAAAAGAGTATAAAGAAGATCGCTTCTCCACCTTCGCTGAGGTTATCAGCACCTCCATGCGTCAGTTGTTACCTTACGAAGGACATATGTGTGGGGTTGCCAAAAGGGGATATTATCCGGAAGTTGTACAACATACCAATTGGGATTACGGAAAGAATGGCAAGGGATATTATAATGACATATTTGCTCCCGGATGGACAGTTGCTTCTTTGTGGGAATTGTTCTCTCCGGGAAGAGCGGAAGCCTTTTTAGAATGATCCGGCAATAGGTTTACTGCTGAAAATTTAGATTAAAGGAAGCTGTTTCTAAAGTAAAAATAACTTTTGAAACAGCTTCTCCTTTTTATGCAGACTTTTACTTTAAATATTCTTCCGTTTTCCGGAAAAAGTCGGAGATGTGTGCCCCGTCCACAAAACCATGATGCACATAAATGGCTACCGGCATAACTAACCGGCCTTCCCGTGTCACAGCTTTCCCGACATTCAGTAAGGGATAACTCGAACCGCTCTTTCGTTCCTGTGTATATGTGATCGATGTGAAATAAAGATCAGGTGTTGCACTTACGAGGATAACACTGTATCTGCTGTCTTCCGTCGCTATATTTTCAGATTCGTACGGATTGCCGTCTTCCGGTATTGAGTCGATGATATGGCGGGCTTCCTTGTAAAAGGCATCGAAATCTTCAATCCACGGTATCCTTACTGTAAAGAACTTCCCGTTTTGATGCATGCGTATCGGGCACAATGCATCGACTGTCTCATAACAAACTATCTCCCCGCTGTTTTTTATCCTGAAACGCAGTTCCTTTATTTCATTAGCCGCCCGCAGGATGGCATACAAATAATAGAGAAAGAAGGACTGTCCGTTCTTTTTCGCCCGGTCTTTTGCACCGGCGCACTCCACTTCGGAGGTGATAGATATACTTGGATTTTCAAAGTCACGGAAGAAATTGTAATTGTCTTTCCGTTCCCAGTTCTCAAAATCGATGAGGTGTCCCTTGGGAAAAACAGGTTGCGTATCCATATAAACTAAATATTATTGATAGGCTGCAAAGATAGCCATTTCGCTGGCATGAATAACTTTAAAAAGCAGATCAGGCATTAATCAATATTATTTGGATCTTTTTTACTTTTGATGGATTAGCGAGAATAGTATATTTCAGTATTTTCTTCACCTTTCCATTTTGAAAGATATTATCGTTTTGGAAAGGCTACCTTTTCAAAATGGAAGGGTTGTTGTCAGAGTTGTTTTCTTTCTGTTTTTTTTAAAGTGTTGGATTTCAGTCAATAATGACTTTTGACGTTTTTTTGGCACGCCTTTGGCATATAGAATAGCGAAACGATTAGTATTAACTATTAAATAAACAAAGGTATGTTAGACAACGTATTTGTAGGATTTGGATTTTTATGTGTGGTGGGAGCGGCCTGCTACTGGTTTTTCTTTAAGTGTGTAGATTGGTTTGAAAAGATTTAAGAAAGGAGAGAAAATATGTTTGCAGCTTTATTTATACTCTGCGTAGTGATCTTCGGGTATCTGATGTATGTGTTGATCAAACCCGAGAAGTTTTAATCGTAAATTTAAGGTGAAAAGATGAATACTGAATTAATAGGTAGTATTGCCCAAATCGTATTGATGGTCGTTTTGGCCTACCCGCTGGGGATGTACATTGCGAAGGTATATAAGGAGGAGAAGACTTGGTTGGACTTCATGGCTCCGGTTGAAAGATGGATTTACAAACTCTGCGGTATCGATCCGAAAGAAGAAATGAGTTGGAAAAGCTTCCTGAAAGCACTTCTTACTGTCAATGTTTTCTGGTTTTTCTGGGGGATGATCCTTCTTTGTATACAGGCGTATTTGCCGTTGAATCCGGACGGTAATGCAAACCAGAGCCCCGATCTGGCATTCAATACATGTATCAGTTTTATGGTGAACTGTAACCTGCAACATTATAGCGGCGAAAGCGGGCTGACTTATTTCACGCAGTTGTTTGTTATCATGTTGTTCCAGTTTATTACGGCGGCTACCGGTATGGCGGCACTGGCCGGTATCTTTAAGGCGATGGCGGCAAAAAGTACCGCAACGATCGGTAATTTCTGGAATTATCTGGTGAAAAGCTGTACGCGCATCTTGTTACCAATGTCTTTGATAGTTGGCTTTGTCCTTATCCTGCAAGGTGTCCCGATGGGCTTCGACGGCAAGATGGCGGTGACCACAATGGAAGGCACTGAACAGATGGTTTCGCAAGGGCCTACCGCTGCTATCGTTCCTATTAAACAGTTGGGAACCAATGGGGGAGGTTACTTCGGTGTGAATTCTTCTCATCCGCTGGAAAATCCGACTTACCTTTCTAATATGGTGGAATGTTGGTCGATCCTGATCCTGCCGATGGCGATGATTTTTGCATTGGGCTTCTATCTGAAACGTAAGAAGTTGGGATATACGATTTTCGGTGTGATGCTATTTGCTTACCTGGCAAGCGTGGCGATCAATACATATTATGAAATGAACGGTAACCCGAAGATTACCGAAATGGGTATCGACCAGGCTTGTGGGGCGATGGAAGGTAAGGAAACACGCCTGGGGCCGGCTGCTACCGCGCTCTGGAGTTGTACGACAACGGTTACTTCCAATGGCTCGGTGAATGGTATGCACGACAGTACGATGCCGCTTTCAGGTATGATGGAAATGTTGAATATGCAGATCAATACCTGGTTCGGCGGTGTGGGAGTCGGTTTTATGAACTATTATGCTTTCCTTATTATAGCAGTCTTTATCAGCGGGCTGATGGTTGGACGTACGCCGGAATTTCTCGGAAAGAAAGTGGAGGCGCGTGAAATGAAGATAGCTACGATCGTGGCGCTGGCGCATCCGTTCGTGATCCTGATCTTTACGGCTATTTCAAGTTATATTTTTGTCTATCACCCGGATTTTGTGGAAAGCGAAGGGGGATGGTTGAATAATCCGGGTTTCCACGGTTTCAGTGAGATGCTTTACGAATATACATCCGCTTCAGCCAATAACGGTTCTGGTTTTGAGGGACTGGGGGATAATACATGGTTCTGGAACTTTACGACAGGGTTGGCGCTGATCATTTCTCGTTACCTTCCGATCGTAGGACAAGTGGCTATTGCAGGATTGCTGGCACAAAAGAAATTCATACCTGAGAGTGCAGGTACTTTGAAAACCGACACGGTGACGTTTGGTGTAATGACATTCTGTGTAATTTTTATTGTTGCAGCTTTGTCCTTCTTCCCGACACTGACGTTAGGACCGATTGCCGAATATTTTAGCATTTACTAATTAGCTGATAGTTAAGAAAGAAATAAAATGAAAGAGAATAAATCCGCTTCTTTGTTTCCAAAGGAGCTTGTTATAGAAAGCATGAAACAGTCGTTCGCAAAACTAGACCCGCGTACGATGTTTCGTAATCCGATCATGTTCATTGTAGAGATAGTGACGTTTGTGATGTTGATCGTAACAGTTTGGGCTGTCGTCACCGGAGCGCAAAACCAGGGAACGTTCGGATATAACTTGTTTGTTTTTGTTGTGTTGTTTCTCACCCTGCTCTTTGCCAACTTCGCCGAAGCGATTGCCGAGGCACGTGGCAAAGCCCAGGCGGACAGTTTGCGCAAAACCCGTGAAGAGACACCGGCCAAGTTGATTGGCGCTGGCGGTTCTATCACATCCGTAAGCAGTTCGAAGTTGAAAAAAGGTGATGTCTTTATCTGTGAAGCCGGTGATACGATCCCGTCCGACGGCGAGATCATCGAAGGGCTTGCCTCCATCGACGAAAGTGCCATTACAGGCGAGTCGGCCCCGGTGATCCGTGAAGCGGGTGGCGACAAGAGTTCTGTAACCGGTGGTACGAAGGTGCTTTCCGACCAGATCCGGGTGGTGGTGACCACGCAGCCGGGCGAGAGTTTCCTTGATAAGATGATTGCCCTGGTAGAAGGTGCTTCAAGGAAAAAGACTCCGAATGAGATAGCGTTAACGATCCTGCTGGCGGGTTTTACATTGGTATTCGTGGTTGTTTGCGGTACTTTGAAACCGATGGCCGATTATTCAAATACGCAGATCACGATTGCGGCTTTCATCTCTTTGTTTGTCTGTCTGATCCCGACAACGATCGGCGGTCTGCTGTCGGCGATCGGTATTGCCGGTATGGATCGTGCCTTGCGTGCTAATGTGATTACCAAATCGGGTAAGGCGGTGGAAACGGCTGGTGATATAGATACTTTGTTACTGGATAAAACCGGAACGATAACGATCGGTAACCGTAAGGCAACCCAGTTCTACCCGGTATCCGGTATCGAGGAACAAGCATTCGTACAGGCTTGCCTGTTGGCTTCCCTGTCCGACGAAACGCCTGAAGGAAAATCGATTGTCGAACTGGGACGTGAACGGGGTATCCGTATCCGTGACCTGAGTACTTCGGGTTCGAAGATGATTAAGTTCACCGCGGAAACCAAATGCTCGGGTGTCGACCTGAAAGACGGCATCCGTATCCGTAAAGGGGCTTTTGATGCAATCCGCAGAATGAGTGAGGCTGCCGGGAATAAATATCCGGAAGAGGTAGCCGACCTGGTACAGAAGATTACGAGTAACGGGGGGACGCCGCTGGTGGTTTCGCAGGACGACTTTATTATTGGTGTGATTGAATTGCAGGATATTATCAAACCGGGTATCCAGGAACGTTTCGAACGTCTCCGTAAGATGGGGGTGAAGACGGTAATGGTAACGGGTGATAATCCGCTGACTGCCAAATATATTGCCGAGAAAGCCGGTGTAGACGATTATATCGCCGAAGCCAAGCCGGAAGATAAGATGAACTATATCAAGAAGGAACAGGACAGCGGTAAACTGGTTGCGATGATGGGTGACGGTACGAACGATGCTCCGGCACTGGCCCAGGCAAACGTAGGGGTTGCTATGAACAGCGGTACGCAGGCGGCTAAAGAGGCCGGTAATATGGTGGACCTCGATAATGACCCGACCAAACTGATCGAGATCGTGGAGATCGGTAAGCAGCTCCTGATGACGCGCGGAACGTTGACTACGTTCAGTATAGCGAATGATGTGGCTAAATATTTTGCAATTGTTCCAGCTCTGTTTATGGTGGCTATTCCACAGCTGGATGCACTGAATATCATGCATCTGCATAGTCCTGAAAGTGCGATATTGAGTGCGATCATCTTTAATGCGATCATTATTCCGATCCTGATTCCGCTGGCATTGAAAGGGGTTGCTTATAAGCCGATCGGAGCTTCCGCGTTATTGCGCCGTAACTTGCTGATATACGGAGTAGGCGGTATAGTGGCACCGTTCGTCGGGATCAAGTTGATTGACCTGGTTGTCAGTTTGTTTATGTAATCAATTAAAAGTATAGAAATCATGATATCAAATATAATTAAATCGTTAAAGTTGACAATAGCTTTCTGTGTATTGTTCAGTGTTTGTTACATATTTGTTTTATGGGCTTTTGCTCAGGTTGCCACTCCGAATAGTGGAAACGCCGAAGTGGTGGAATTGAATGGAAAAGTAGTGGGAGCGGCCAATGTAGGCCAATCCTTTACGCAGGATATTTATTTCTGGGGTCGTCCTTCCTGCGCGGGCGACGGATATGATGCTTCCAGTTCCGCAGGTAGTAACAAGGGACCATCCAATGAAGAGTATCTGGCTGACCTTCAGGCGCGCATCGATACCTTCCTCGTACATCATCCGTATCTGAAACGTGAAGAGGTTCCGGCCGAGATTGTTACCGCCAGTGCTTCCGGACTCGATCCGCATATTTCGCCGAAGGCTGCTTACGTACAGGTACAGCGGGTGGCAGCAGCGCGTGGTGTGTCTCCGGAAAGATTGATGGCTATCGTAAATGCCAATGTAGAGAAACCGTTGCTGGGACTTTTCGGAACGGAAAAGGTGAATGTCCTGAAACTGAATGTGGCTGTGGAAAAGGCCCTGGATAAATAATTGATTAAACAAGTTTACTAAAGAAGCAAATAACGATATAACAAGAATATGAAATCGATACTCAAAAAGATGGCCGTTGTGGCAATGATCTTCTCAGTCTCTTCTTTCTCTATAATGCAAGCCCAGGAGAATGAGGCTGGCGTAAAGTTTACGGTACAGGGCGACCTGGTGAGTTCTTATGTATGGCGTGGAATGTATCAGACGAGTGCCAGCTTCCAGCCGACTTTTGGCCTGAGCGTAGGGGGCTTCTCCCTGACTGCCTGGGGTTCGACCGACTTTACCGGTGTAAACGAAAATTCCGGACAGGGCGCTAAAGAGATCGACTTGACAGCGGCTTATACATTCGGAAACTCTGGATTGACATTGTCGGTTGCCGACCTGTGGTGGGCCGGACAGGGAGCCGGAAAGTATTTTAATTTTAAGAGTCATGAAACTGCTCATCATTTTGAAGGTGCTATTGCTTATTCATTGCCGGTAGAAAAGTTTCCTTTATCAATTGCCTGGTACACAATGTTTGCCGGCCTGGATAAGAATAGTCATGATGAGCAGGCATACTCTACGTATGTGGAAATGAATTATCCGTTCAGTGTTAAAATGGTAGATCTGAATGTGACCTGTGGCTTCACTCCCTGGAATGCGCCGCAGTATCTGACAAACAGTTTTGCCGTAACGAACGTGGCGCTCAAAGGAACGACCGCAATAAAGTTCAGCGATTCGTTTTCTTTGCCTATTTTTGCACAAGCCATTTGGAATCCTCGCCTCGAAGATGCTCATTTGGTTTTCGGATTCACTTTGAAACCGTAATATAGATAGTCGGATGGACAGAGAACAGAGTGTACAGCACTTTTTGGACTTACTGAAAAAGTCCCGCCGTGGTAATTTCAAGATCTACATCGGTATGATTGCCGGTGTAGGTAAATCGTACCGTATGCTTCAGGAGGCACACGAGCTGCTTCGTAGTGGTATCGATATACAAATCGGTTATATAGAAACACATGGCAGGCTCGAAACGGAAGCGTTGGTGGAAGGATTGCCCCAGGTCCCGCGCCGGAAATCCTTTTATAAAGGGAAAGAGGTGGAGGAAATGGATTTGCAGGCCATCCTGAGTGTCCATCCTGAAGTAGTCATTGTCGATGAGCTGGCCCATTCCAATGTAGAAGGCAGTAAGAACGAAAAGCGTTGGCAGGATGTAATGGATATCCTTGAGGCCGGCATCAGTGTGATCACGGCTGTCAATATCCAGCATCTGGAAGGGTTGAACGAAGAGGTGCAGGATATAGCCGGAATAGAAGTGAAAGAACGAATTCCGGATAGCGTATTGGAACAGGCCGATGAAGTGGTCAATATCGACCTCACCGCCGACGAACTGGTGAAACGTCTGAAAGCCGGGAAGATATACCGTCCGGAGAAGGTGGAAACCGCTCTGAATAACTTTTTCAAGTCGGAAAATATCCTTCAGCTGCGCGAGCTGGCCTTGAAGGAGGTGGCTTTGAGGGTGGAGAAGAAGGTGGAGAATTCGGTTCCGGTCAATACGGGTGTCCGGCATGAAAAGTTCCTGGCCTGCATCAGCAGTAATGAGCGTACGCCGCGTAAGGTGATCCGGAAAGCGGCCCGTCTGGCTACTCGTTATAATACGAAGTTCTTTGTTTTGTATGTACAGACTCCACGGGAGAGCATTGACCGGATACCGTTGGCCAACCAGCGTTATTTGTCCAATCATTTTAAACTGGCAACAGAGCTGGGGGGAGAAGTGATACAGGTTCAGTCTGAGTCGGTGACGGATAGTATCGTTCAGGTATGTAAGGAAAAAATGATAACGACACTTTGTATCGGTAAGCCTTCCTTTAGTTTGCGTACCCTGTTGTTTTCTTCGTATCGTTACCGGAAATTACTGAATAGTTTGTCGCAGTTGAATATTGATTTAATAATAATCGCATAATATGAATAAGTCTGTAAGTATGAAGATTAAAACGAAGCTTATCTTCGGGATAGGTTTGTTATTCGTTATGATTGTGTTGCTGGGAGGACTGGCTGTAAAGAATATCAATAATATGTCTGTCGACACTCAGAATATCCTGGCGGATAATTACAATTCACTTCTATATTCAAGAAGAATGTTGAGCGCCCTTGAGCGTATCAAGACAGACCCGGTAGCGCAGGCGGAGTTCGATAAAAACCTCGAATTGCAGAAAAAGAATATTACGGAAGTGGATGAGAACGTGGCAACGACTCATCTGGCTACCCAATATGAAGCGATGCATAAAGAACTGAACGATACGACGATTCAACGTGTACGCATGGCTCTCAACGATATCATGAGCCTAAATATGGCTACCATATATCGCAAAAGCCAGATAGCCGGACATACGGCAGACCAGGCTTTGTTGTGGATCTGCATAATAGCCGTTATTTGTATCCTGACAGCTTTTGCTTTCCTGATCCGTTTGCCCCGATCGATCAATACGCCGATAAGGAAACTAACCGATGGTATCATGGAGATTGCCAACCATAATTATGAGAAACGGCTTGACTTAGGAGATTACCAGGAATTTTCGGATGTGGCAAACTCTTTTAACCGGATGGCTGAACGGCTTACCGAGTACCGTAAAAGTACCTTGGCCGATATTATCCAGGCTAAAAAGTATATTGAAGCGATTGTCAACAGTATCACGGAGCCCATTATTGGTCTCGATGGCAACCGTTCGATCCTTTTTGCCAATGACGAGGCTCTTACGATCCTGAATCTGAAACGGGATGTTGTGATCGGTAAATCCGCAGCCGAACTGGCTTTAAAGAATGACTTGCTTCGTCGCCTGGTACGTGAACTGATCCAACCGGACGAGAAAAAGGAACCGTTGAAAATATATGCCGATAACAAGGAAAGCTATTTTCAGGCAAAATATATCCCGATCCGTGTGACGGATGAGAACGGGAAGGAGAACCAGTATGTGGGCGATGTGATCCTGTTGAAGAATATTACGGAGTTTAAAGAGCTGGATTCGGCTAAGACTACATTCATCTCTACGATCTCCCACGAGTTAAAGACACCGATCTCAGCCATTATGATGAGTCTGAAGCTTCTGGAGGATAAACGGGTAGGCGAAATGAACGATGAGCAAAAGGCTTTGTCGCAAAGTATCAAAGACAGCAGCGATCGTTTATTGGATATCACCGGCGAACTCCTGAAAATGACGCAGGTGGAAACGGGTAAACTGCAACTGAACCCGAAGATCACCAAGCCGATCGAACTGATCGACTATGCCATCAAGGCAAACCGTGTGCAGGCCGAACGTTTCGGTTGCCATGTCGAAGTCGAGTATCCGGAAAAGATATCGAAGCTGTTTGTCGACAGTGAAAAGATAGCCTGGGTGTTGACTAATCTGTTATCGAACGCTATCCATTACACGCCGGAAAATGGGCGTATCATCATTGGAGCCAGGCAGATAGATAAAACCGTAGAAATATTTGTGAAAGACTTTGGTAAAGGCATCGACCCGCGTTATCACCAAAGTATCTTCGATCGTTATTTCCGTGTTCCCGGCACGAAAGTACAGGGTAGTGGTCTTGGGCTGGCAATCAGTAAAGACTTTATTGAGGCCCACGGCGGAACGATCCATGTGGAGAGTGAGATCGGTAAAGGAAGTACATTTGTTATCCGGTTTAATGTATAAGAAGAATAGTATAATATAATCATGAAAGTATTCTCCATGTATGGACACAAAAAAGTCAGTATCGACTGCTTCAAAAAGCAGTCGATACTGACACTTATCTCTGGTTTCTTACTTTTTATCTTTCAGTAAATCACGTATCTCGGTCAATAGCTGAACATCGGCAGGTGGAGCGGGAGGTGTAGCCGGGGCTTCCTCTGTCTTTTTCTTATTCAGGGCATTCATTCCTTTTATCATCATAAAGATAGCAAAAGCAATGATGATGAAGTCTAATGTTACCTGTAAGAAGTTCCCGTAGTTGATCGTAACGGCAGGGGTAATCACTTTGTCACCTTCCATCACTGCGTGCTTCAATACGATTTTCAAATCTGTAAAGTTCACTCCGCCGACCAATAATCCTACTGCCGGCATAATTATATCTCCAACGACTGATGATACTATCTTACCGAAAGCACCACCGATGATGATACCGACAGCCATGTCGACAACGTTGCCGCGCATGGCAAACTGCTTAAATTCTTGTAAAAATTTCCCCATATATATTCGCCTTTTTTATGATATAACCGTAATTGTTTCTATTTGGTTGCGAATATACAATGTTTTGTTAAAAATCAGGCAAGAATTAACTTGTCAATATCTTCGTCCGGTGTGCTGATCGTTCCTATCCCAAAATTTTCAACCAATACCTGTGCAACATTTGGCGAAAGGAAAGCTGGTAATGTCGGGCCTAAATGGATGTTTTTAACGCCAAGGCTCAATAGAGCCAATAGGACGATGACTGCCTTTTGTTCGTACCATGCAATATTGTAGACAATCGGTAACTGGTTGATATCTTCTAACCCGAATGCTTCCTGCAACTTCATGGCGATCACAGCCAGGGAATAACTGTCGTTACATTGTCCGGCATCCAATACGCGGGGAATGCCCCCTATATCACCGAGCGGCAGTTTGTTGTAACGGTATTTTGCACAACCGGCCGTCAGGATAACGCAATCGGATGGTAATTCGCTGGCGAACTCCGTATAATAGTTACGACTTTTCATACGTCCGTCGCATCCGGCCATTACTACGAATTTGCGGATGGCACCACTTTTTACCGCATCGACCACTTTTCCAGCCAAAGCCATTACCTGATTGTGGGCGAATCCTCCGGTGATTTGTCCGTGTTCTATCTCTTTCGGGGCGGCACAGCGTTTGGCATGGGCTATGATCTCTGAATAATCTTTGGTCTTGCCGTCTTCTCTTGACGGGATATGCTTCCATCCCGGGAAACCGGTCGAGTTGGTCGTATAAACGCGATCTTTGTATGAAGCACTTTCCAGTGGCGGAACGATGCAGTTTGTCGTGAACAGGATCGGGCCGTTAAAGCTTTCGAACTCTTCCCGCTGTTGCCACCAGGCGTTCCCGTAGTTGCCGACAAAATGTTTGTATTTCTTGAAAGCCGGATAATAGTTGGCAGGTAACATTTCGCTATGTGTATATACATCGACTCCGGTTCCATCTGTCTGTGCAAGTAGTTCTTCCATATCTTTCAGATCGTGACCGCTTATCAGAATGGCTGGATTGTTGCGTACACCGATATTTACCTGCGTGATCTCCGGATTGCCATAACTGCTTGTATTTGCCTTATCCAGCAATGCCATTGCTTTTACTCCGTAGCTTCCGGTTTCCAGCACTAATGCCGTTAACTGTTCAGCTGAAAGGTCTTTCCGTAAGGTCTCTGCCAATGCAAACTGAATGAACCGGTGTAAGTCTGCTTCCTCAAATCCGAGGTTTCCGGCATGTTCCACATAAGCAGCCATTCCTTTCAGTCCATAAATGATCAGTTCCTTTAAAGAACGGATGTCGGGGTTTGCTTCACGTAATACACCGACTGTCAGTGCTTTCCCTTCGAAAGCATCCTCGTTACCTTTCCAGACCAGTTCGTCGATGACCGGCAGTTCGATACCTCGTTTACCGGCTTCGTCTTTTAACTGATCCCTTAATTCTATTCCTTTGACAACGCGTCGGGTAATACTTCCCATATCGAAGTTAGCATTTGTGATCGTAGAGAAAAGAGCATCCGCAACGAAATGATTGATATGTGAGGGTATTTCTATCCCGGCATTTCGTAGTTGAGTGGCAACAACAGATACTCCTTTGGTGATGAATAACAACAAGTCCATCCGGTTGGCAGTCTCATCGTCTTTTCCACAGACTCCTTTAATCGTACAGCCGGTTCCTTTCGCAGCTTCCTGACACTGAAAACAAAACATTTTTGCATCCATACTATTCTATTATTTTATTGGTTTATATTGTTCTGAAAACAAAAGTAGGACAGACCGCTTTCCTATATTGTACCAAATGTTACAAACGCGAATATTTTTTAGATAGATGTGGTAGTTCTTTTATTTGGACAAGAATGAAACTTATGTCAGACATTATGTAATTTTATTTAGTTGCTGATAAAAGTTGTTGTCGAGAGCGTCGGCAATATTGCCGACAGTGTCGAAAGCTTTGCCGACGCTGTCGATTATTTTGCCGACATTGTCGGCAACAACTTTCCTGCAGGGAAAAATGAATTAATCTCCTTTTCTTTTCTTATATTTGCCTTATATATAAATGACTATGCTAGCAATACTTTCTAAATCCGTACTGTTTAGAAATATTTCTGATACAGAGATTTCAGAATTGCTGGAAACAGCAGCTTACAGGGTGGTGGCTTATCGTCCGAAAGATATTGTCGCTCTTCAGGGAGCACCATGCAATCATCTGATGATTGTATTGAGTGGGCTTCTACAAGGGCAGATGGTGAATGATGCCGGTAAACTTGTTGTTATTGAAGAGTTGCAAGCCTCCCAGTTGTTGGCGCCGGCTTTCCTGTATGCTCCTCAAAATAATCTTCCGGTAAACATTCTGGCAATGGAGCTTTCGGAGATATTATTTATTCACCGGGATGATTTTACCCAATGGATGCAGCTGAACAAGCAACTTCTTCAGAACTTCCTGATGCTGATATCCGGCAGAAGTCATTTCCTGAGCGATAAGATCATGTTCTTATCACTAAAGAATATAAAGAATAAGATTGCAGATTATTTGCTTCGTAAACTACCGGAGCCATCGGCAGATGTTATTCATCTGACCGAAACTCAGCAGGAGATAGCCGATTCGTTTGGAGTGACCCGCCCTTCTCTGGCACGGGCTTTGGCCGAAATGGAGCAGGAGGGAGTTATCTCCATCGCCCGGAAGATTATAAAAGTCCGTAATATGCCGGCTCTTAAGCAGATGGCTCAATAATAAATAAACCCACGGCTTTCTATCGAAAGGAGTGGGTTTATTTTCTAAGTAATTTATACCGGACGGGCTATTACTTGTTTAAGAAAGAACTTTTCATTCTGGCAATATCTGTCAGGTAGTCTTGCAAGTCCTGTTCATGTTCTTCTTCCATACCCAGGATGTGTTTTGCTATTTCACAGGTTGTGAAGTCTTTACCGTCTGTGAATTCGGCGATTTGCTGGTATCTGACGATAGCACAACGTTCGGAAGCAACGTTCTGGTTCAATAGGCTGACAACGTCAAAATCGTTAGGTACGTCATATTTGCATCTTGCCAGTTCGAACCATTTCTTAGGGTCGAGTACTGGAACGCCTTCCAATTCGATAATACGGTCGGCCAGTAATTTGGCGTGGCCTAATTCTTCGTTGGCATGTTCTTCAAATTCGGCTTGTACGTTTGCACGCATAGCACCTTCTGCAACCAAAGCGCCTACCCAGTATTGATAGTATGCTAGCCATTCTTCTGATAATGCAGCGTTAAGCTGTGATAATAAACTTTCTACATCTAGTTTTTTCTGTAGGATCTTAACACTTTCTTTTGCCATAACTGTAAAATTTAGTTTAGTATAATGCTCGTTTGTATTGTTCAAACAATGCTACTGGGCGTTTGTTCATACCGAAACTTTATACAGTTCAGATTTATTGTTTTTTCAATTATGTTAGCGATCAGTCGTCCAGTTTACCGAACTTACCTGCTCCCAGGTCAATATAAGCTTGTTTCAACTCTGCTACATTATTCATAACGAACGGACCGTATGCAGCAATAGGTTCTTTGATCGGTTCACCACTCAAGATAAGTACAGTTGCCTTATTTACTGCCTGGATGGTGAAAGTTTCTCCTTTATTTTCGAATAACGCGAAATAGTCGGTCGGAACCAGTTCATTATTATTGATCTTTACAGAACCTTCAACGACTAAAACAGCCGTGTTATAATCTGCCGGGAATGAGAATTCGGCATTTCCTCCCTTATTTAATTGGACATTTAATAAATGCATAGGAGTAAAGGTGGATGCTATTCCGTCCGTTTCTTGGTATTTACCGGCAATGATCTCGATCTGACCGGCATTATCGGGCAGTTCGACTTTCGGAATCTGGCTGTTTACAATAGACTGATATTTAGGATCAGCTTTTTTGTCCTTAGCTGGAAGGTTGATCCATAATTGTACAACATGGAATTCACCTCCTTTCTGACTGAAGCTTTCTTCATGGTATTCCTTATGAAGTACTCCGGAGGCCGCTGTCATCCATTGGATATCACCCGGACCGATCACACCGCTATTGCCTCTGCTGTCATGGTGGGCAACTTTTCCTTTATATACGATTGTGACAGTTTCAAATCCGCGATGAGGATGTACTCCGACACCTCTAGGTTCTTTACGCGGTGAGAATTCCATTTTAGCATTATAATCTAACAAGATGAATGGATTCATACGTTCTCTGCTTAATTGTTCCAGATGTGGTATGAAGTTATGTACTCTGAATCCGTCTCCAACCATGTGCGGAGCAGGTGGGGCTATGATATTTTCTACTTTTTTTACCGTCATAAATAATCTCCTTATTTTTATAGTAAAACAAAAAAGGGAAAGGCTTTGTTGTACCAGCTATCCTTTCCCATATAATAATGTATAGAGAAATAGCTTTTGATGTGGCTGGCGATTCGATAGCGGCTGAAATTGAAGGGGCGCTGTGTTATTAGACTTAGTTTAATTTTTTTTTCTTTGTAACGTTCAGTAATACAGTAATGTAGTTGTTTTGCTACGATTTTGAGTGAAAAATAAAGTGATAAAAGTTTGGAGTGTATGTTTTATAACACTACTTTTGCATC
>NZ_CAJJWO010000061.1 GCF_905196875.1 uncultured Parabacteroides sp.
ATGCCAATGTGCCAATTTAGAATGTGAACTAAAATAAGAGGCCTCATAGGGGTGGTTCGCGAACCGCCCCTACGAACACAACATTCAAAACTGACAAATTAAGAACCTCTATCGGCATATAGGTAAATTGATTTATAAGCAAATTATTAATTAAACAACAATTATTATGGCTACAGAAGAATATAAGTGGTTTTTCGATCTGGTGGAGTTCACCATGACGAAAGACGTGACAAACGACTATTCGGCAGCTGTCAAGCGATTGCGTTCGCTGACTATCGAGGATGTTGCAAAAGCAATATGTGCCGAACGTACGGAATACAGGCCGGAAACGTTGGTGAATACATGCAAGCTGGTCGACGAAATGATCTGCCGCCTGGTATGCCAGGGAAATACGGTGGTGACAGGGTCGGCACAGTATTCGCCGGACCTTTCCGGACTTTTTATCGGTGAAACGGGCGAAGTGAAACCGGAAAATAAATGTATCGTTAATGTTTCTCCTTCTCAGGCGCTTCGCCGGGAAGTGGCGAAAGTGAAACCTGTATTTTCAGGAAATGTAAAGAAGCTGGGCGGTGCCCGCATCGGGCTGGTGAAGGACGTAACCACTGGCCTTACCGACGGTACGATTACTCCGGGCGGTATGCTCGATGTGACTGGAGCAAAGCTTCGTTGCCTCAATGCCGACGGAACGGGTGTCGGGAAATTGACGCTGGTCAATACTGCCGACGATTCGGTAGCCGCCACCATCACTGCCCTGGCTGTGAATGATCCGAGCCGTCTGGTATTTTCCGTACCGGCGAACCTGCCTGTCGGAAGTTATCGCCTGCAGATTGAAACATACTATAGCAACACCAGTACTTTTCTGAAGGAGGCACGTGTGCTGATTTCTCCGCTCGACCTGGTGGTCGCTGATGCCGGTGGTGGTGACGACGATGACCGTCCGGTAATAGAATAGTGTTTGCGTCGATAGCTTGTGCGCTACCTCGTAGGTTGCTCGCGCGCTGCCGCGTCTGCCACCTACGCCCTTCCTCGTAGACGATCTACGCGCCGGTTCGCGGGTCATCTACGCGGGAGTGCGCAGATGGCTCAAATCTGTCGATGACCGAATAATTAATAACAACCGAATGAAAATGAATCGCCTGATCGGATTATTTTTTTGTCTTTTCTTGCCATTGGCATGTAGTGAAGAACAGAGTTGCGACATACAGCCCTCTGCCCGGCGTACCCTCCTGGTATATCTGGCAGGCGATAACAGCCTGTCGGAAGAGGTGTGGCAAAAGGTGGATGCGCTTGTTTCGGGCTGGCATAATATACAGGATAACCTGTTGATTTATCAGGATACACGGGGAGAGAAAGGAACTCCTTCATTGATGAAAGTAGTCTACAATGGTGGTCATTCCTATACCGAGGTCGTAAAGGAATATCCGGATGCCAATTCGGCAGATCCGCAGGTCTTCTCGGAGGTTTTGAGGGATATGGCGAGTGGTTTTCCGGCTCCTTCTTATGGGTTGTTACTTTTCAGCCATGGTACGGGCTGGCTTCCAGCGGGACGTTATGCCGATCCGCGTGCTGCTAATCGATCCGGTGAGAGATCGTCTTCTGGCAAAGGGTTTCGTTCTATCATCGACGATGCCGGACGCGAGATGGAGATAAGGGATTTTGCGGCTGCTATTCCTGACGGACAGTTCGATTTTGTCGTTCTGGAGGCTTGCCTGATGGCCAGTGCGGAGGTGGCTTACGAATTACGCGACAAAGCCGGTTTGCTGCTTGCATCGTCGGCGGAAATACTGAGTCCGGGGTTCACGCCGGTTTATGAAGATATGCTTCAGGCTTTATTAGCACAGCCCGAGGTGGTATTGTCCGAGGCGGCTACTGCTTATTATACGCATTGCAATGGGCTGGAAACTCCTTACCGGAGTGCCACGGTGAGTGTGATACGGTTGGATAAAATGGAGGAACTGGTACGGGCAATAGGGGAGGTATATCGTCTTTTGCCTGATGAGATAAGTCGTGAAGAATTGAAAAACATTCAATGTTTCGATCGCTCAGGCGATCGGCTGTTTTTTGATCTGGCAAGTCTGGTTACCTATGCTGCAGAAAAGTTGGGGCCGGAAAAACAAACCATAATAAAACATGCGCTCCAGGTTCTTTCTGAAACTGTTGTTTACAAAGCGGCTACACCTTTTTTTGTAGATCTGCCTCTACGTAGGCATAGCGGTCTGACTATTTATATCTCGCAACATGACTATCCGGTATTGAACTCAGCCTGGGAACAAACCGGGTGGGGAAAACTGATGAAATGAATAAACAAATAAAAAGAAAACAGTATGAATAAAACAGAATTGACAAAACGAGTATCTAAACGTATGTCTATAACTCAAATCGAAGCACGGCGCTTCGTAAGCGCTTTCGAGGCTTCTCTTGCCGATGCACTGAAAGAAGATAAAACTTTGATGTTACAAGGGTTTGGAACCTTCTATCTTTGGGAACAAACAGCCCGTGAAGGTCGTAACCCACGTACGGGAGAGGCTTGTTTGATCCGTCCCCGCTTAAGTGCGAAATTCAAACCGGGGAAGAATTTACTGAAAGATTTGAATAAGTAAAGGCAGGCGTTCAAAGGTTCGTATTTAGGACATAATGAGTCAATGTGGCAATATGCCAATGTGCCAATTTAGAATGTGAACTAAAATAACAGGCCTCATAGGGGTGGGGTTTACCCACCCTTTGCGACAATGATATAACAAACGGTGAAGGAGGGCGGGCAACCCCTGCCCCTACGTCGAACCTGCCTGTTCTATTATGACGGCGCCTGTACGGGCGGTTCGCGAACCGCCCCTACGAACACAACATTCACTTCTGTCAAAATACGACTCCTTTTAAGCTTGTGTCGTATTCCTCCAGATCCGTGTCATATAAAACGGCAAATGTGTGAATGCGAATACGAACGAAATAATCAGTAATATCTTGCTTTCATTCCATCCCACTGTCTGCTGATGCCATAGTCCGGTGATTACACAGAGGATGGAGAGGGCGATACCTATCATGTTAAGTGAAAGCTGCCCTTTACGATGCTGCTGCATATATTCCAGTTTACTGTGTTTAATGCCATAGCAAGCATAGATATCCAGTCCGATCAACATCCATAATATTAAACGTATCCAGGTATCGGCCGGGAGAAAGAGCATCATGCAAAGGCAGGTAACGATTCCCAGAATAGGAATGAGCGGTACAAACGGTGTTTTGAAAGCTCGCTGAACGTCCGGCATTGTTTTTCTTACTACCAATACTCCGGCACATACCAGTGTGAAAGCAAATAACGTTCCGATACTGGTCATTTCACCTGCTACGCGAGCCGGAACAAAGGCTGCCAGCAACCCTACCAGCAACATAAAGAGCAGATTACTTCGTGCCGGCGTACGGAACTTTTCGTTGATATGGGAGAAGAAAGGAGGTAAAAGTCCGTCGCGGCTCATACTCAGGAATACACGGCTTTGTCCAAGCAGAGTCACCATGATGACCGAACAGTAACCGAACAGGATGGCCAGAACGATCGCTTTATTCAACCAGGGATAATCCGGCTGGATAATACCAGCCGCATCTGCATTCCCCATATTTGAAATAGCGACGGCTACGGGAGCAATCCCTTCTTGTCCGCCAAACTGGGTATAATGTGCCACTCCTGTCATCACATGGGCGAACAGCATGTATAAGACGGTACACACCAGTAGGGAGACGAGAATACCGATCGGCATGTCGCGTTTCGGGTTTTTAGCTTCCTGTGCTGCGGTGGATACAGCATCGAATCCGAGGAAAGCGAAAAAGACGATGGCCGCTCCACGAAGCACCCCTGAGAAACCGAACTCACCGAGTGTTCCTGTATTGGCAGGAATATAAGGAATATAATTGTCCGTATTGATATATTTCCAACCCAAAGCAACGAAAACCAGTACCACGGAAACCTTCAGGAATACAATGATCCCGTTAAAGATCGAACTACCTTCCGTTCCGCGGATCAGGAAGATACTCATCAGGACAACGATCAGGAAAGCAGGGATATTGATTATGCCACCGTCCCAGGGACAGGCAGTAAGTGTTTGCGGTAAATGAATGCCTAGCCCTTCCAGGAAGACTACGAGGTAACGGCTCCAACTGATACTGACGGTCGTTGCCGCCACAGTGTATTCGAGTACAAGATCCCAACCGATAATCCAGGCGATTAACTCGCCCATAGTCGCATACGAGTAGGTGTAGGCACTTCCGGCCACCGGAATCATTGAAGCAAACTCTGCATAACACAGCCCGGCAAAGCAGCACCCCAGGGCAGCTATGGCAAACGATAAGGTAATGGCTGGTCCGGTATATCCGGCTGCAACGGTTCCTGTGATCGAGAATAATCCCGCTCCGATAATAACGCCGACACCTAGTGCTACCAGGCTCCACGGCCCCAATACCCGTTTTAATGTTTTACTTCCTGATTCATTTGCTTCTGCCTGTAAGGCTCCCAGAGGTTTCTTTATGAATAATCCCATTTTCTTTTATTTGTGTATTTAATTGTGGATAGACAACCGTTCCCATACGTAGGAGGGGATCAGTTTCCAGAAGAACACAAGAGTTACATAACGCCAGTCGATGATGACAGTGCGTTTTTTTCTGCTCAGTGCCCTCACGATCTGTTGCGCAACTCGTTCAGGACGCATCAAAAGAGGATATTTATCATTTTTCAATAAGTCTGTTTTTACGAAGCCGGGACGGATATCGGTAAAATGTATAGGCAGCTTCTCCATTTTGGCCAATTGGGCCAGAGCGTCGATGTAGGTATTCTGAAATCTTTTGGTGGCCGAATAGGCAGGAGCGGCTCCCAAGCCTTTTGTTCCGGCTATGGAACTGATAACGGCCAGATGTCCTGCCCCTTGTTCCTGAAAATAATGGTAGGCAGCTGTTACCATGCGGGTAAAACCGATAGCATTGGTATTCACCGTTGCCAGTTCTATATCTGGATTTAACATCCGGTTCTGGCTGCCGATGCCTGTACTGAGCAGGAATAGATCCATGCCTCCCAGCTTGTCGATCAGTTGATGAAGTTTTTCTACTGCATCGACCTCGTTAACATCAAGTTGTTGTATCTCTATCTGTTCAGGAGCCTGTTCTCTGAATGCTTCGAGACGTTCGATACGGCGTCCTGCCACTCCGATATGCCAACCCAACTGACGGTATATTTTTGCAACTTCATAACCGATACCTGACGTCGCTCCGATGATAACAATCCTTTTGACCATTTCCTTTGTTTAAAAATATAGTGGGACAAATATAGGGATATACTGTGAATATAGGAAATTATTATCTTTGTAAACCTTATAACGGGTTCGGTGATCCCAAAAACAAAGAAAAATCGTATGACAAGAATACTGGTAGTAGAAGATGAACAGCGTGTAGCGGAGCTCCTGAAGGTAGGTCTGGAAGATTCCGGTTACCAGGTTTCTGTCGCTTTTGACGGTGAGATGGGGTTGCGTCTTTTTCGGGCTTCGGGGTTCGATCTGGTGATCTCTGATATTATCCTGCCGAAGATGAACGGCTTTGAGCTGACGAAAGAAGTGCGGCAACTGAATCCGGATATCCCTGTTCTGATGCTTACTGCTTTGGGTACAACCGACGACAAACTGGATGGCTTCGATGCCGGGGCGGACGATTATATGGTCAAACCTTTCGATTTCCGCGAACTGGATGCCCGTATCAGGGTGCTGCTGAAAAGAAAAGTTGTCGCTTCGCAAACTGTACAACCCCAGGAGTTAAACTATGCCGATCTTCATATCGATCTGTCTGCTAAGTCTGTCTTTCGCGATGAACGTGAGATAAAACTGACTCCTAAAGAGTTTAATTTGCTGGCTTATATGATGGAGAATCCGGAACGAGTCCTGTCGCGTGCGGAGATAGCCGATAAGGTTTGGAACACTCATTTCGATACGGGAACTAATTTTATCGATGTCTATATCAATTATCTCCGAAAGAAAGTCGACCGTGATTTTCCTGTTAAACTGATCCATACTAAGCCAGGTATGGGTTTTATACTTCGTACCGATGAAAATCAGGACTAAACTGACGATTCGTT
The DNA here is from genome assembly GCF_905196875.1 of uncultured Parabacteroides sp. Taxonomy (GTDB): domain Bacteria; phylum Bacteroidota; class Bacteroidia; order Bacteroidales; family Tannerellaceae; genus Parabacteroides. Next base: position 6,104 of record NZ_CAJJWO010000061.1, read on the forward strand.
ATACGGCAGTCACAGCTACTGTCTTCCTGTTCCTGATGGGAATGATCTGGTTCTTGTCGGAAAGTAACCGGAAAAGTGTTTTCTATCGTGACCTGAAAAAGGAGGGAATTACGAAAGCCAATCTATTTCTGCAACATAAGGTCGATGCTGCTACCATGCAATCCATTTATATGAATAACCGGGAGTTTATCGATGAGGTGGAGGTGGCTGTTTACGAACCGGATTTCAATCTGCTTTACCATGATGCCAAAGAGATAGACCGGGTGAAAGAAACTCCAGAAATGATCCGGCGTATTATCGAAAAGAAATCCATCGAATTCTTTGAAGGAGATTATCAGGTGGTCGGACTTTTGTATTCGTTTGAGGGGAAAGACTATGTTATCACGGCTGCTGCATTTGACGGTTATGGCTATGCGAAACTCGATGCTTTACGGAATATCCTGCTGATATTGTGGGGTGTCGGGTTGGCGATACTGGCTGTTGTGGGATATTTTCTGTCGCGAAGTGCTTTGTCGCCTGTCTCGAATATCGTCAGGAAGGTGGAGAAGATAACGGCATCTAATCTGGACGAAAGAGTTCCGGTAGCGGACGAAAAAGACGAGTTGGGAGAGTTGGCTGTAACCTTCAACCGTACGCTCGACCGATTGGAGCAGTCGTTTGATGCACAGAAAATGTTTGTTAGTAATGTCTCCCACGAACTTCGTACGCCGATGGCTGCCTTGATCGGTGGCCTGGAGGTTACGCTTCTCAAGGAGCGTTCCGGTGAAGCCTATCGGAAAGCGGTGGAAGAGGCTTTGACGGATGCGGATAAGGTTGTGAAATTGTCTGAGGGCTTGCTCAATCTGGCCCGTGCCAGTTATCAGCCGGAGCAGATCAGTATGGAAGAGGTGCGCCTGGACGAATTGTTGCTCGATGCCCGCGAACTGGTTCTGAAAGCCAATAAGGAGTATAAGGTCAATCTGCTTTTTGAAGAAGAGACCGACGACGATGCCATGATCACTGTCTCCGGGAATGCTTATCTATTGAAAACTGCCTTTGTCAACCTGATGGAGAACAACTGTAAATTCTCTGATGACAAAACTTCCTCAGTGCAGATATCTTTCTATGAAGAAAAATCCATCCTCCGCTTTTCCGATTCAGGTATCGGAATCCCTGCGGAAGATATGGAACATCTCTTTACCGCCTTCCACCGTGGCAGTAACCGTAACTATGCAGTCGGCAATGGAATAGGGATGGCGTTGGTGCAAAAGATCGTTTTCCTCCACAAAGGAAATATCTACGTTCATTCTTATCCAGGCGAAGGGACTGTGTTTGTGGTGGAGTTTCTGCATATTTAGAATCTGTTTACTACATAAAATGAAGAGAAACACTATCTTTGTGTATCTACTATGGATCGCTTTGTGATTTGGATAGTTATAGATCAAATTTTGTGACTTATTATGGATAAAAGAGAATTAGATATAGCCTATTTTCTTTCGTTTTGTATCGAACAATATAAAATGGAACGAGATTTGTCGGGTGAAGATACCATGAATTTATTTGAGAAATATAACGTATTGTCTTATTTATCAGATAACTTTGAGGTATTGCATACACAGGGGCGACAATGGTTAATGGAAGAGATAAAGGATTATATTGCAAAACAAAAGGAGGAAATGGAATGAAACTATACCACGGAAGTTTGGAAATAGTAGAAAATCCACAAATACGACTAGCCAATCGTACGCTGGATTATGGTATGGGATTTTATACCACAACCTCCGAAGAACAGGCAGAGCTGTGGGTGAAGCGTAAAATCAGAGGAAAAGACAATAAAGGTTTTATCAATGTGTATGAATTTGATTTATCCTCAATGGAAAAGTTGAAAATATTACGTTTTACGGAGCCTACGGAAGAATGGTTGGACTTTGTAATGGCTAATCGGACAGACCGGCTTTTTCATCATGATTATGATGTGGTATATGGTCCTGTTGCAAATGATCGTGTTTATGCTGCCTTTGCTTTATACGAGGGAGGTTTGCTTAACAAACAGGAATTAATTCAGGAATTAAAGACTTATCTTCTGGTGGATCAGTTGCTGTTTCATACGGAAGATGCATTATCTTATTTAATCTTTTTAGAAGCGAAGGAGGTCTAAAATGAACAGAGAAATCACAGATAAAAACCTTTATTTGTTGTTACCTTCCAAAGTAAGCCTTTTAGCACAGATGTATGTAAAAGAACATGGAGGTTCAATAATAGAAGCTATACAAAAATTTTATCATTCTAATACTTACAAAGCTTTGGAAAAAGAAAGTTCTAAACTGTGGCATTATGGTGCAGTGGCTTTATATGAGGAATTTATGGATAAAAAATAAGTAAAACATGCTTTCTGGTAAAAATATTATGTACTTTTGCCGCATGTTAAACAAACAATTTAAATCGGATTTGGTGTAGTAAACAATCTGTATTCCTTGTACAGGTTGTCCTTTCGTTTATTCTCGGGTAATTCTACTCGGGTGTAATTTCTATTGTATTAAGTAAACATTTATCAGTGTACAATAATGAGAGTATTGTTATGCTTTCATGGTATACTATGTACATTTATATATAAATATATAAGAAAATGAGTAACGAAAATAAAACAATTCACGAATTCGATTTAAACCTTATCTGCGAATATTTTTTAAATACAGAACGTCAGGGACCCGGAAGTCCTGAAGTGACGCGTAAAGCACTGAGCTTTATTGATAATCTGACCGATCAATCCCTTATTGCCGATTTGGGTTGTGGTACAGGCGGTCAGACAATGGTTCTGGCACAACATGCACCGGGACATATTACAGGTCTCGACTTTTTCCCGAAGTTCATCGACCGGTTCAATAGTAATGCCGGAGAGCTGAATCTTCAGGATAGAGTGAAGGGTATCGTCGGTTCGATGGATGACCTTCCATTCGGAGAGGAAGAGTTGGACCTGATCTGGTCGGAAGGAGCTATCTATAATATCGGTTTTGAACGCGGACTGAATGAGTGGCGTAAATACCTGAAACCAGGAGGATATATCGCTGTCTCCGAAAGCGCATGGTTTACCGAGGAACGTCCGGCAGAGATTCATGATTTTTGGATGGAGTCATATCCGGAAATAGATACGATTCCTCATCAGGTAGCCCAGATACAGAAAGCCGGATATCTTCCTGTCGCTTCCTTTATTTTGCCTGAAACATGCTGGACAAAGTATTATTTTGCACCATTGGCTAAGGCTCGGGAAAAGTTTCTTGCAAAATATCCGGGAAATAAATCCGCCGAAGAACTTGTCGTGATGTCATATCATGAAGAAGAATTATACCGCAAGTATAAAGAGTTTTACGGCTATGTATTTTATATCGCAAAAAAGGTAACACAATGATTAATTTGAATAAGTATGGTTGGAACGACAGATTGGACCAACTAAAACAAGAATCTACATATAAAACATTGTCTCACGGACGGATAGCTATCGTGCATCGTACCTGCTACGAAGTTGTTTCCGAAAACGGACTGTTTCAATGTGAGTTAACGGGAAGTATGATGTATGGAAGATCGGACTTTGAACTACCTTGTACAGGTGATTGGGTACTATTTCAACCATTCGACGATAGCAAAGGAATTATTGTCGATATGTTGCCCCGTGAACGGACATTATACCGTAAGAAAAATGGAACGGTAGCCGAAAAACAGGCGATTGCTTCGTATGTGGATAAGGCGTTTATTGTGCAGGGTCTCGATGATAATTTCAATATTCGCAGGGTCGAACGCTTCATGGTTCAGATATTGGAAGAAAGCATCGATCCGGTATTGATACTTAATAAATCCGATTTGTCTTTTGATAAACAAGAAACAGAGGAGGCTATTAAACACCTTGCCTGCAAGATGCCGGTGTTCTTCACAAGTATCCATCATCCTGAAACGGTTTCCCAGTTACGGGAATCTATATCGGAAGGCGAAACAGTTGTCTTTGTCGGTTCCTCGGGGGTAGGGAAGAGTTCGCTGGTCAATGCACTCTGTGAAAGATCGGTGCTGTTGACTTCCGACATTAGCCAGTCCACCGGAAAAGGACGGCACACTTCCACCCGCCGGGAAATGGTCTTGATGGACGGTTCAGGTGTTTTGATCGACACTCCGGGTATCCGGGAGTTCGGACTGGCGGTAGATAATCCCGATTCACTTGCCGAAATGCTGGAAATTTCCAACTACGCAGAATCGTGTCGCTTCAAGGATTGTACACATACCAATGAACCCGGCTGTGCTGTTCTTGAAGCTGTAGCAGAAGGTTTGCTAGACACCAAAGTGTATGAAAGCTATCTGAAACTTAAGCGGGAGGCCTGGCATTTCTCCGCTTCCGAGCATGAGAAACGTAAAAAGGATAAATCCCTTTCAAAGCTCGTCGACGAAGTGAAGAAGCGCAAGGCAAATTCTTGACTTCTATTTATATGGTGCAGGTTTCCAAGGATTCCTGCACCGTATTATATTATTTTTTAGACATACAAACTTTAGGGTAGAATGGTTTTTGTTTTGTGTATAAAATAAAAATGGATAATATTTGTATTCAATTATTATAATGTGTATTCTGGGTTTTCGTTGTATACTGGATTTTATTGGGGATAATAGTATTTTCCGATTCCGCCGAATCCAGTTATTATTTTATTTTCTTTCGTTTTATTGATAAAGTTGCTTAGTCGTTTTTCAAATTCTTCAGGCCGTTTCCTGGCTGCTTCAATGTATGCAATCCGGATACGTTTATATGGGTCGGAGAAGAGTAGGTAGTTTTTCCATGCTATTTTATCCTCTTTCAATCTGTCGATTATATCGTTTGGAAAAATAAAAGGGTCAGACAGAACAGTTCGTATTTTATCCTCAAATTTAGGGTGTATCATTTTATTTTCTAATAACCATTTAAGTCGTTCTTTGTTGGCTTGAGAGTATGTGCTTTTAGGGTTTCTAGGCGTGAAGCGCTGAATTTTATGTTCTTTGTCAAGCGATTTTATCGTACTGTCGATCCATTCGAAACAAAGGGCTTCTTCAACGGCATCATTGTATATAATGCTTTTTTTGCCTGATGATTTCTGGGGAAAGACAAACCAAATTTCATCTTTGATTTCAAAGTTATCTGCTAGCCACTTTCTCCAATCTTCCCGATTTTCAAAGTACATTATATTATCTTCTGTTGTCATAATGGTTGTTTTCATTTTGGGGGTAGCTTAGTCCCCATTGTACTCTTTGTCATTCATGCAATATATTCTTTTTCTGTGACCAGGTAATCTCTTGTCCATAATCGTTTACGTTTTATGCAAAAATAGTGGAAAATATTCAGGTAGACTTGAAAAAACACTCTTTTTTGAGGGGATTTTCAAGTCCACCTGAATATTTTCATTTTGCAGAGTCGGTAAAAGTAGAAGTAAACTGCAAAATTCTAATGGTTCTCTAATACCCTTCTAATTGTTCTCTAACGGCTTGTCTGGCCAGGTGTCTCTACTTTTGCGCTGTCAAAAAGAGAGACATAAAACGAATACCAAACCGGAGACTTCCTGCTTTGGGAGCAGGGAGCTTCACAAAAAAGAGTTATCATGTGGATCAGAAGAAAGAAAAGAAAGAACAACAACTCAATCTCTTTCAACAGCGAACGGGTGTTCCTGGCTGCTACCCAACCACTGAAATCAGTGTTCAGTTATTTCGATACTTCGCGTCTGGGACTGACGGAAGGAGAAGTTACAGACCGTTTACGTTTCCATGGGCCTAATGAAATCGTACGCGAGAAACGCGACCGTTGGCTGATCATGTTTATTAAAACCTTTATCAATCCTTTTATCGGAATCTTGATGGCATTGGCGGTTATTTCACTGGTAATCGATGTTTTGATGGCCGCCCCGGAAGAAAGGGAGTGGGTGACCGTTATCGTTATTACGGCGATGGTGATGTTGAGTGCTATCCTTCGTTTCGTGCAGGAATGGAAATCGGGTAGGGCTTCGGATGCTTTGAAACGGATGGTGAAGAATACGGCTACCGTCTACCGCCTGGGTGCAAAAGACGGGCAGGAGGTGAATATCGCTGAACTCGTACCGGGGGATATCGTTTACCTGGCTGCCGGTGATATGGTGCCTGCCGATATCCGTATCGTGGAGTCTAAGGATCTGTTTGTCAGTCAGTCGTCGTTGACGGGCGAGTCGGATGCCATAGAGAAAAGGGCGGAACTGGGGAACAGGACACACCGTACGGGCAGTGTGGTCGAACTGGATGATATTTGCTTTATGGGGTCGAATGTGGTGAGCGGATCGGCGATAGGCGTGGTGTTTGCTACCGGGCGTTCTACTTATTTGGGGACGATTGCCAAAAGCCTGACGGGGGTGCGGGCGCAGACGAGTTTTGACCGGGGAATCAATAAGGTGAGTTTGTTGCTGATACGGTTTATGCTGGTGATGGTTCCGTTTGTGTTCCTGATTAACGGGTTGAGTAAAGGAGACTGGTTCGACGCTTTTCTGTTTGCCGTATCCGTTGCTGTCGGACTTACGCCGGAGATGCTGCCAATGATCGTTACCTCCAATCTGGCGAAAGGGGCTGTCAGCATGTCGCGCCGCAAGACGATCGTGAAGAATCTGAATGCGATACAGAGTTTCGGGGCGATGAATATTCTTTGTACGGATAAGACGGGGACGTTGACACGTGATAAGATCGTGTTGGAAAAATATCTCAACGTACATGGGGACGACGATCTGCGTGTGTTGCGGCATGCTTATTTCAACAGTTATTTCCAGACCGGGTTGAAGAACCTGATGGATAAGGCGATCCTTTCGCATGCGAAGGAACTGGATTTTGAGCATCTGGGTGATAAATACAGGAAAGTGGACGAGATTCCGTTCGACTTTACCCGTCGTCGCATGTCGGTGATCGTGGAAGATAATGACGGTAAGCGGCAGATCATCACCAAAGGAGCGATCGAGGAAATGATGCAGATCTGTTCATATGTGGAATATAACGGTGAAGTATGCCCGATGACAGACGAACTGAAGCAGATTGCTTTGGCGATAAGCGGGCGGATGAACCGTGACGGTATGCGTGTGCTGGCAGTTGCCCAGAAGAGTTGGATAGAAAAGGAGCTGGATTTCTCGGTGGAGGATGAAATGGATATGGTGCTGATCGGTTATCTGGCTTTCCTCGATCCTCCTAAATCGTCGGCTGCCGGTGCGATTCGCCAGCTGCATGAGCATGGTGTGGAGGTGAAGGTGTTGTCCGGTGATAATGAAGCTGTGGTGAAAGCGGTCTGCCGCCAGGTCGGTGTGGATATTACGCATACGTTGCAGGGGCCGGAGATCGAAAAGATGACGGATGAGGAACTGGTGAAGGAGCTGCAACATACGACGGTTTATTCGAAACTGACCCCGATGCAGAAAACACGTATTATCACGTTACTGCAACAGGGTGGGAATACGGTCGGTTTCCTGGGGGACGGGATCAACGATGCGTCGGCCTTGCGTCAGTCGGATATCGGGATTTCAGTGGATACGGCGGTCGATATTGCCAAGGAGAGTGCTGATATCATTCTGTTGGAAAAGGATTTGATGGTGCTGGAACAAGGTGTTCTCGAAGGGCGTAAGATATTCGGCAATATTATGAAGTATATTAAGATGACGGCGAGTTCAAATTTCGGTAATATGTTCAGTGTGTTGGCGGCAAGTGCTTTCCTTCCTTTCCTGCCGATGCTTCCGATTCATTTGTTGGTACAGAACTTGTTGTATGATGTTTCGCAAACGACGATACCGTTTGACAAGGTCGACCGTGAATACCTACTGAGGCCGCGTAAGTGGGATGCCTCTGATCTGAGCCGTTTCATGATCTGTATCGGGCCGATCAGTTCGATATTCGATATCACGACTTATCTGTTGATGTGGTATGTGTTCGGGTGTACTTCGCCGGAGCATCAGGCTTTGTTTCAGAGCGGTTGGTTCGTGGAAGGGCTGCTTTCGCAGACATTGATCGTGCATATGATCCGTACACGGAAGATTCCGTTTATACAGAGCCGTGCTTCATGGCCGGTATTACTCACCACTTTTGCGATCATGGCGATTGGTATCATTCTGCCGTTTACAGGGATAGGTGCGTCTATCGGGCTTGTACCGCTGCCGCTTAGTTATTTTCCCTGGCTGCTTGCTACTTTACTTGGATATTGTATGTTGACTCAATTCGTAAAACAATGGTACGTAAAACGATTTACACGCTGGTTGTAATAGTGTTGCAGATGGGTGAGGAGAAAGTGGTTTTTGCCCGGGAGAAGCCGGGAGTATCCGTTCAGTACACAACTGAGCTACAGTCGGATTTCGGCAGGCGGTTGAATTGGGTGAATCTTCTTTCTCTTCGTGCTACGGTACCGATGGAATGGCTGGGGCTATGGGGTAACGGGAAGTTGGAGGTTCAGACGATTTCTGTCTACAAGACCTCCTGTGAACGGATTGCCGGAGATAGGCAGGTCTTTTCGAATATAGAAGAGGACAATCTGCCTTTCAGCCCTTTTATCCTGGGGTATTCCCAACTGATAGGAAAGGTGCTTCTGTTCGGGGGATTGCGGAATGTGAACGAGGATTATTTCACGGCTCCGTATGCCTCCTTGTTTACGAACAGTTCTTGTGGGATCTATCCGACTTTGTCGGCCAATTACATACTGGCGAACTATCCTTTGTCCGCTGTCTGCTTGCATCTGGAATATCAGATAAATGAGGAGATCGGGATAAAGAACAGTCTGTATAACGGGAAGGCTTATCTCCCTTTTAAGCGGGGAAGTTCGGTATTTACCGTTGCACCGCACCGGGATGGCTTACTTGATATGGCGGAAATGAGTTATACTACAAACAACAGTTATCATGGTACTTATAATATGGGCATTGTTGTACATGGCGGCAATCGTTTCAGTGATGCGTCTGACTATCGTCTGCCGTCGGAACAGGCGCAAGCGCAGACGGAAATGTCGTCGGCAAAACATTGGCGGGTGAATTATGCCTGCTGGCTTTCTGCAGAACAGGTGTGTTGGCGTTCGGGGCGTTATTCGGCGGGAGTGTTGGGACAGTATTCTTTTGCTCCATCCGGTCGCAATGACTGTCGGCGCTATATAGCTGCCGGGGGTGTTTTCGAAGGAATACTTTCTGCTTCACGGGATGATGCTTTAGGCGTGATCTTTTCGCAGGCTTCTTTCTCCGATGTCCAGGAGAGGACTTTGGAAATAACATGGAATTATACGGTGTCGGATCATTTTACTGTGCAACCTGCATTTCACTTTATACGGACTGGAAATGAGAGGTATAATATTGCTATGTTGAGGGTGGTGGTGAGTTATTAGCTTATAAATTCCAGGGGGTACAGGAACTTTCTCGTTATGGCCGTTGTTTTATTACTGATGAATAAAAGAGTTAGTATATGGAAAATGGCGTAGTGATGCAATATTTCGAGTGGAATCTCCCGAATAACGGAAATTTATGGAAACAGTTGAAAGAAGATGCATCTCATTTACATGAAATCGGTGTTACGGCAATTTGGATTCCGCCTGCATATAAAGCGGACGAGCAGCAGGATGAAGGTTATGCCACGTATGATCTGTATGATTTGGGTGAGTTTGACCAGAAATGTACCGTTAGAACAAAGTATGGGACGAAGGAAGAACTGAAGGCCATGATCGATGAACTGCATAAATATCATATTTCGGTTTATCTCGATGTGGTATTGAACCATAAGGCCGGAGGCGATTATACTGAAAAGTTTATGGTTGTAGAAGTCGATCCTACCGACCGTACGAAGCCTGTCAGCGATGAGTTTGAAGTGCAAGGTTGGACCGGCTATAATTTCCACGGACGGGGTGACAAGTATTCTGATTTTAAATGGCACTGGTATCATTTTTCCGGTACGGGTTTTGATGATAAATCGAGAAGGAGTGGTATCTTCCAGATTTTAGGTGAAAATAAGAACTGGAGTGAAGGAGTGGATACCGAAAATGGGAACTACGATTTTCTTCTCGGAAATGATATCGACCTCAATCATCCCGAAGTAGTAACAGAATTGAACCGTTGGGGAAAATGGGTCTCTAATGAATTGAATCTTGACGGAATGCGTTTGGATGCTATCAAACATATGAAAGACCAGTTTGTCAAACAATTCTTAGAAGCAGTGAGAACCGAAAGGGGAGAAGACTTTTTTGCTGTAGGTGAATATTGGAACGGTGATCTGGAAACGTTGGACAACTATCTGGAAGCGGTCGGGAATAAAATCAGCCTGTTCGATGTGCCCCTTCATTATAATCTTTTCCAGGCTTCGCAGGAAGGAAAAGAATATGATCTGCAGAACATTCTGAAAAATACCTTGGTAGAACTGCATCCGGAACAGGCTGTCACCTTTGTCGATAATCATGACTCACAACTGGGTAGCTCTCTGGAATCACAGATTGAAGATTGGTTCAAACCATTGGCCTATGGCTTGGTTCTACTGATAAAAGACGGCTATCCTTGTCTTTTTTATGGTGATTATTATGGTGTGAATGGAGAGAAGCCGTCTCATACGCAGATCATAGATCTTTTGTTGGATGCCCGTCGGAAATATGCTTACGGAGAACAGACAAATTATTTCGATCATCCTTCCACTGTTGGTTTCGTAAGGAGTGGAGATGCTGAACATCTGGGATCGGGTTTGGTTTTTCTGATTTCTAATGATGAAAAAGGCAGTAAGACGATAAATATAGGCAAAGAGCATGCCAGGGAAAAATGGTATGAGTTGACTGGAAGCATTGCCGATGAAGTACAGATAGATAAAGAGGGAAATGGTGAGTTTTCTGTCAATGGGCGTAATTTGGCTGTTTGGATCAAAAAGATCAATAATAATGCTACATTTGCTTAATTATTCGTTTTTTAAGGAGATGGATGAATATAATCTCACAAAAGCCGGAAAAGTCAATATCGGTTATTGCTTTCCCGGCTTATTAATTGTTTATGCTGTTGAAATATGTTTCTTATTATTTCTTCAGTAAGATTGTTTCTATTTTTTCTTTCAGCACTTCTTTAGGCTGTGCACCCTGAAGCATCTGAGGCGTTCCTTCCATAGGAATGTATAACAGGGCCGGTATTCCTTGTATGCCGAAAGCGGTTGCCAATTCCGTTTCTTTATCTACATCCACTTTGTAAATATCGATTTTGCCGGCATATTCCTTTGCTAGCTGGTCCAGAGACGGAGCGATCATTTTGCAGGGACCACACCAGTCGGCATAGAAGTCGATAATGGCCGGCTTATTTCCCAGATATTTCCATTCGTTTGGACTCGCTTCAAAATTATATACTTTCTTCAGAAAGTCTGCCTTATTGATATGTACAGGAGCAGCAGTTTCCTTTCCTGTAGTTTCAGTACTATTTTCTGTTTCATTATTTTTTGCTTGTCCTTTACATGAAGACAAGGTTATAAATCCTGCTACCAGAACCAGTAGTGTGAAGAATTTTCTACTTTTCATTATATACTATTTTAAATGTTGATGATTAATATGTCAAATCCTGTTTCCAGGTAATACCACTTATATCTGTTAATATAAGTTCATAATTTCCTTTGGGTAAACTAGTCAGTTCTTTCTCTTTTATAGTCAGTTCCGCTTTGCTTCCCAAAGGTATAACAAGGCTGTATTTGCTTGAAACAACTTTTGCCACATATTTGTTTTGAATGTCTTCTGCCGGAAATTTTGAAAGATCTTCTCCATTTCTATCAAGAATAATATTGCCGTTTGCATCTTTTAAAGTGATACCGATCAGAAATGAACCATATACATCAGCACCTTCCACACGGTAAACGTTAAATGACAATTTATCCTGATTCAGGTTGACGGATGATATTTCGATTTTCGGTTTGACGGATTTGTTATGTGACTTTCCCCAAACTCCGTTATGAAATACCTGGTTAGTCAGGAGCGTCAGGAATAATATGGCTGTAGCACCTGCTATCGATATTTTCCTAATACATTATTGCTGACTGGAGTGGACCAGAGGTAAGCCATCGTGTCCATCCGACAACCAGGCGCAGTGCAAGTGTAAACATCCCGAATAAAGAATACGATTGCTGCATATTCTGTTTTTCTTCCAATTCCATATCTGTAAGTTATTTATCTTTATTTGTCGAAACTTTACTCTCTTTTTGAAAAGAGCTGAGAAGTAATCCCCCGATAATAGCTCCCCAAACCGAACTGTTGATTGGAGAAGATGTTATAGGACATGTCCCTGTTGTACAACCGATAAATTTCCAATAAAGAAATCCCCCAAGTGCTCCAATTACTATTCCCAGTAATGTAAGCCAGTGTCTTTTGATATATACTTTTGTCATTGTAAAACCTCCTAATGCTGTTATGTCGTTTTTATCTTTCCCCTGCAAGGATTATAATACAAACGTAGATGATATTTTCTAATAAAACAAGTTTCTAGTAGAAAATATATATAAGCGTAACAAACTTTCACGAAAAAGTCTATTGACAGCTATTTCAAAACCGGTTTATTGTGAAGTTTTTTTTCTCCTTCGCATTTTTATACAGAATTGTATAACGGATTTCACAGTAAGAACCGAATCTCTTTTTGTCTGTAAATTTCCTGTACAGGTGTATAATCTGCTTTTAATCTCGTTTTTTATCCTTACCTTTGTTACAAAGAAAAGTAATCGATGACTCAAAAATATCCATCTGCTTTATTGGAAAATGCAGTAAATGAGTTGGCTTCGCTTCCCGGAGTGGGAAGGAAGACGGCTTTGCGGTTGGCTTTATATATGCTTCGCCGGGATGAAGGCTATACGGAAAACTTTGCGTCCGCCTTACTGGCTTTGCGGAGAGATGTAAAGTATTGTACTGTGTGTCACAATATTTGTGATGACGAAATGTGTTCCATCTGTGCCGATCCTCACCGGGATCATTCGACTGTTTGTGTGGTTGAAAATATCAAAGAAGTAATGGCAATTGAAAACACCGGACAGTTCCGGGGCGTTTATCATGTCCTGGGTGGTATTATTTCCCCTATGGACGGTATTGGTCCGGGCGATCTGCAAATAGACAGTCTGGTGCAGCGCGTAGCCAATGATGAAGTAAAAGAAATCGTACTAGCCCTCAGTACTACAATGGAAGGAGATACTACCAACTTCTTCATCTATCGTAAACTGTCGGCTTATGATGTAAAGATTACGGTCATTGCTCGTGGCGTTTCCATTGGTGACGAGATAGAATATGCGGACGAAATAACATTGGGTCGTTCTATCGTCAACCGAACCAGTTTTAATGATTCGATAAAAATATAATCTGATTCTTATGTACGAAACCAAGATATCCATTATCATTGTAAACTATAACGTAAAGTATTTTTTGGAGCAATGCCTATATTCGGTTCGTGCAGCTGTTGCTGGTTTTGATGCGGAAGTATTTGTCGTTGATAACAACTCTACGGATGGTTCTGTCGATTATCTCCGCCCCAGGTTCCCGGAAGTGACTTTTATTGAGAACAAGGATAATCCGGGATTTGCCAAGGCTAATAACCAGGCAATCCGTCAATGTAATGGAGAGTACGTGTTATTGCTTAATCCCGATACTGTGATAGGTGAGGAGAGTCTCCGGACTCTTTGTTTCTTTATGGATGAACATCCGAAAGCAGGCGGAATAGGGGTGAAAATGTTGGATGGGCATGGTGCATTTTTACCTGAGAGTAAGCGTAGTTTCCCTTCTCCCTGGGTTTCGTTCTGTAAAATATTCGGATTATCGAAATTGTTTCCTAAATCGCGTATATTCTCAAGGTATAGTTTGGCTTATCTGGACAAGGAAAAACAACATAAGGTAGACGTACTGGCCGGTGCGTTTATGCTGCTTCGACACGATGCGTTAGACAAGGTCGGATTGTTGGATGAAGCCTTCTTTATGTATGGTGAAGATATTGATCTGTCGTACCGGATGGTATTAGGTGGTTATAAGAATTATTATATTCCGGAACGTATCCTGCATTACAAAGGAGAAAGTACGAAGCATGGCGATATGAAATATGTGAAGGCCTTTTATGGTGCCATGCTGATCTTTTTCCGGAAATATTATCCTCATTCCGGTTGGCTGATGGGTTTTTTTATAAAGCTGGCTATTTTATTGCGTGCTTCATTGGCTGCTTGCTCACGTCTGTTGGGAGTCAAGCAAAAATCCAGGAGTAAGCATAAGCGTTTACTGATACTTTGCCATAAGGACAATTTTGAGGCCATCAAGTCAGCTTGTGTGAAACGTATGCCCGAACTGGAACATATAAATCTTTGGGATCTGGATGAAGAACGCGTCATGGATGCCATTTGCCGTCGTAATCAGATGAAGGAATTTACTGATTATGCCATTTGTTATCCGGATGCCCGTTTTGAACAAATGCTTTTGTTAATGGATTCGATGGTCAGTAAGAAAGTTACTTATCATATTTTTTGTAAGGAAAGCGGACAATTAATATCACCGGGGAAATAATATGGCACAACTGGAAAATGAAATAATTCGTCTCCGTGCTTTGGAGCCAGAAGATCTGGAACCTCTGTATCGTTGGGAGAATAATCCGGACTTATGGAGCCTGGGGAACACTATGTCTCCTTATTCCCGTTATATCTTGAAGGAGTATATCCAGGAATCGCATCGGGATATATTCGACTTGAAGCAATTGCGCCTGATGATCGAACTTCGTTCAACAGGTGCGGCCGTCGGTACTGTCGATGTGTATGATTTCGAACCGCATCATCGCCGTGCCGGTATCGGGATTTTACTGGACCCTCTTTATCAAGGAAATGGATTGGCTACTGAAGCAATGAATGTTCTGATGGAATATGCTTTTTCTTTTTTGAAGTTGCATCAGTTATATGTACATATTCCTGTAGACAATGAAGCCAGCAAGGCACTCTTTACTCGTTGCGGGTTCATTGTTACGGGTATTATGACGGATTGGATTCAGACAGAAAATGGATATTCTGATGTTCTGATGATGCAAAAAGTGAATGTATCTACTGTGTAATAAATCAGTTCAGATAAGGATCTTTCGGATATTTAGTCCATGCTTCATAGTTACTGCCCAGCTGTTCGAGAGAGTTTTTCCAGAAACTTTCTCCATCGGCAAGTAAGATATTTTCTTTGGTAGCATGACTGACTACCCATGAGTTTTTATTGATCTCGCTGCCTAACTGTCCTTTCGTCCATCCCGAATAACCCAGGAAGAATTTAACTTTCCCTTCAATAGAATGGCCTTTCAACATGTAACGTTTCAAGGCTTCAAAGTCACCATCGAAATAAAGATGGTCTTTTATCTTCACCGAATCAGGCACGATCAAATCTCCTAAGGAATGAATAAAGAACAGTCGGTTGGCACTTACAGGGCCACCCAGGTAGATTGGTATTTCCGGATACTCTTCAAGTTCCGGAAAAAAGGTATTTACTATTAAATCGGTTTTCTTATTTAATACAAATCCCATGGAACCCTCTGTGTTGTGTTCTACGAGTAAAACGACAGAGCGTTGAAAGTAGGCATCTTGCAAGAAAGGTTCGGACATGAGGATACTTCCTTGTGCAGGAAGGACATTATTATGTGTTATTTTAAATATATTATTATATGATGCCATAGTGAAGATTGCTTACTGTGTTAGACAGGGACAATATATGGCTTTTGATGTTAAGAAGCAAACGAAAAACCCGGCATTTGGGTTAATAAGTGTAAAATAAATGCCGGGCTTGTGTTAATTATAGGGTCTGATTTTCTTTGAATAGCTTTAAACGCTCTTCCAGAAGGTCATATTGGTGTGGTTTGATGAACGAAGTGCAGGCACGCAGACCTTCCTGGTTGCTGCCGGTTGTGCTTAAAGAGATGGCACTTACTCCGTAATAGATCAGTTCTTCCATCAACTGTCCGCCGGTCATTCCGGGATAGGCGATCGTGAAATAGAAGCCGTCGGCAATCGGTTCGTCCAAGTCATGATCGTAAACGATCGTGAAACCGTAGTCTGTAAAGATTTTCTTCAGTCTTTCGGCGCGGCGTCCGTATTCCTTTACTTCCGAGATAAAATCGAACTGGCCGTCGGAGGCTGCTTTGAACATAGCCGCCAATGCTACCTGCGCCGAATGACTGGTTCCTGATGACAGGGCGTACAGTACACGGTGGATGTAAACAGTACCGAAAGTGCCGCCGCCATAACGCTTCGTCAATCCCGGATAAGCACGGTGGTAAAGTTTGTTTGAAATAGCAGTTACACCGATACGTTGTCCGGCATAGCTGAATGCTTTCGAGCCGGAGATCTGCAAGATGTAATTATCCGTATAATGTGCAACGCTTGCCTGATAAGGAGCTTCGAAAGGTTTGCCGAGTTCTTTGCGGAAATCCATAGCGAAGTAGGCGAGGTCTTCGATCACGATCGTATCATATTTGTTTGCCATCTCTCCGATGATCTTCAGTTCTTCGTCTGTCAGGCAGAACCAGGCAGGGTTGTTCGGGTTCGAATAGATCATGGCTGCGATATTGCCTTTTGAAAGGTGTTCTTCCAGGATGGCACGCAGTTTCTCTCCGCGATATTCATAGACGTCGAATGATTCATATTTATATCCCATCACGACGATCTGCTGTTTCTGAACCGGAAATCCGGGATCGATGAAGAGGATAGTATCTTTTCCTTCCGTGCATTGTCCGCTGGTAAGGAAAGAGGCAAATGTCCCTTGCATGGAACCGGTTACCGGAACACAGCATTCCGGTGCTATATCTATATTGATAAAAGCCTTGATGAATCTGGATGCTTCTGCTTTTACTTCCGGCGTACCGTTGATATTCGGATAGATGGAGGCGATGCCGCTCTTTAGTGCATTTATTTCCGCATCGACACCAACTTGCGCCGCTTTCAGTCCGGGAACGCCCATTTCCATGTGTATGAACTCGGTTTTTGTTTCCTGTTCCAATTGTGTGGATATGGCAACAACTTCACGGATTGTAGCTTTCCCGAAATCCGGTAATCCGTAGCCATCTATTATTTGTCTGGCAGTCTGATAATCTACTGGAGTATTCTTCATGTCTGTTATAGTTTATATGGGGGACAAAAGTAAAAAAATAATCGATCCGATGTGAAATATTTGTATGAAACTGTTGTGTAATTGAAAATATTATCTACCTTTGCACCGCAATCGAGAGAGATGCGGTATAAAAACATTGGTTCGGTAGTTCAGTTGGTTAGAATACATGCCTGTCACGCATGGGGTCGCGGGTTCGAGTCCCGTCCGGACCGCTTTCGAAAGAAGCAAAAGATAGTAAAGCTCTGTAATTTATATTACAGGGCTTTTTTTATTGTATTTGGTTTTTTGCCAATAAAGTAACTCTAATAAAACTTATCCTCGTTTAGTACTTTGATTATGGTTTTAGCGATACGGTCAGCTTTGGTTTGTTCTGTTTTGGCAGAATTGATCCAGTCGATAAATGCCTTTTTCTGACCATCGCTATAAGTTTCAAACTTTTCCAAAGCTCCCTCTTCATATTCCATACATAAAAGCAATTCTTCCGGAATTATCAATGGAGTTTTATCCTCGTATAAAGTAATATGAACTGTGTCGGGAGCTTCCTTTTTGATTTTCTTTCTTATTGCCGACTTGATGGGTAAACCGATGTTTCCGTTTCCAATAGGCATCATATTCAAATTAGAAAACTCATAGTCATCTATCTTCCCTTTTACTTTCAACATCCCGAATGATGTTTTAGGCATAGGGATTTCAGGAATTTCGACAAAGGTCCAACCTCCTTTACCTCCGATTTTGAACAATATATAATCTTTATCTACTAATGGTTTTTCTGTATTCATAATATGATATTTCTATTTTAGTTTTGAGACAAAGATACTAAGTACGGATGACGGCAGTATGTCAGCAGCACAAATTATTTTTTTTAATTCTCTGTTTACCTGACGTAGAAGAAAGTACCTTCTTTCGTACGACCCTCGAAAGATGTAAAGCAAAGCCCTGTAATTATCACATTGCAGGGCTTTTTTTCTTTGACAAAAGATTCATTCTTATAAAGATACTATATGATCTCTGTATTGTCTTAATTCTGTTTCACTAAGTTGTCTGATTGCCGCATCCAAATCTTTTAATATCCGGACTTTGTCGTTAGGAATCATACCTACAAATGGAATTGCATTTGAAACCGTGTTTCCCAGTAAAGTTGTCTTTATAGTAAGTGTTGAAATAAATGTTCGTAATTCTAACAAACGTTCATGTTCTGTCGCTTCTATATATTTGCCGGCTTGTATTTCTTGATAAAGTTCTGATTCCGGAAAGACGGTCAGAGATACAAAATTGATAGTAAAAGGATGTAACTGATTAAATATTGCAGCCGTATTTATTGCATTTTGTTGTCCTTTCCCTTTTCCTGCAAGTCCGGTCAGGTAGACCAAATTATAGCGAATATTAGCTTCTTCCAACTTCTGACATTGCTCTAATATATCGGAGGCTGTATTACCTTTATTCATTTTTGCCAGTGTTTCATCATCCCCTGATTCTGTGCCGATACTGATACTGTCAAAACCTAAATGGCGAAGATTTTTCAGCTCTTCTACGCTTTTAGGCTTAATATCAGCTATGCGGGAGAATGTACCGATTGTTTCACAATAAGGAAGATATTTTCGAATTAGTAATCCCAATTCAAGCAATCTATTGTAGCTTAAAGCAAAAGGGTTAGCACCTGTCAGAAATACGCGTCTGGCTTTTGGCTGATATTTTTGAATGACTTTCAAATCTTCTTCAATCTCTGAAATAGGAGATAACCTGAATTTCGTTCCATGATACAAACTGCAAAACTTACATTTGTGATATGTACATCCTGCTGTTACTTGTAACAGTTGGGAACTTGCTTCATAAGGTGGTCGCCAAACTTGTCCTGTAAAATGTAATAGTTCCATAATCTGATAAATTAAATCCTTAAAAAAATATTTTATTACTTTTGTGGGAGCGAAGTTAGGACGTTCTTTTGGTAAAAAGAAGAACTATGTTATTACTCAGTTACTTACGTTTAGGTTAGTTTTTCTAAGTATCAATTTATTTGATTACGAAAAAAATGAGAAAAAAATTGGATTATGAATATTGTTCTGCTTCTCCTGTATTAGAATGGTTAGGGGATAAATGGGCATTAGTCGTGTTATTGAAACTTCGGGAAAACGGAATTATGCGTTTTAATGAATTGTATAAACTTATTCCGTCTATTTCTGAGAAAATGCTTTCAACAGCACTTCGTTCATTGGAAACCGACGGTTTGGTACATCGCAAAGTATATCCGGAAGTTCCCCCACGTGTAGAGTATTACGTTTCTGATTTTGGGATGACTTTAATTCCTCATCTAGAAAATATAATACAGTGGGGACAAGAGAACTTCTCGACTATTATGGATAATAGGAAAAAGAAAGTAACTTGATCTTCAAGTTTACCGAAACTACAGGAAGCATTACCATTATTACGGTTTCTTTCCATACGATGATGAGGATAAGGAAAAAACGAATTACTTTTGTAGTGGATCAAATAATAGTATGTTATGGGTGAGACTCTTAAAGTAGATACGATCGAACAGTACAACGGCCTGTTTGCCGGAATCACACTGTTTACACCAAAAGAATGCTTACATTTACGCGATTGGTTTGATTAATCTTATATCGAAAACTAACACAATAAACACTTATCACTAGTATGGAAAAAAAACATCTTTTCCCGGAAATTCCCTTCAACTATGCTTTATGCCTTAAACGGGAGTGCCCTAAAGCCTCTACTTGTTTGCGACAGTTGGCAGAACAGGATATTTCGGACAGTGTCGAGCGTTGGACGATTATTAGTCCCAAATACCAGGTTACACTGGAGGGGGAGTGTCCGCATTATCGTCCTGACGTGAAAGTAATTTATGCCAAAGGCTTTAAACATTTGTTGGATAACCTGCCTTACGCACAGATGAAAAGCGTCATCTCTCGTTTGAGAAACCTTTTCAGTGAAAGAACTTACTATCGGGTTCGTAAAGGAGAACGTTTACTTTCTCCTGCCGAACAAAAAGAGATACAGCGTATTTTGGTACGATGTGGAATTGACGAACCACCAAAGTTTGATGCCTATGTAGAAGATTATGCATGGTAGTAACGGGGAAAGGCTTTTGCCATAGGCTTGGCAGGCCACTGTCATAGTAGTGGCAGAGTTCTGCCATGCCTTTGGCAGACTCTTGCCATCACTATGGCAAAACATTTCCATCAGTATGGCAAGGCTTTGTCATTTAAAGGACAGTGCATCTCACAGGGGTAGAAGATTTTCAACTGTACAATTGCCGCTTGCAATACTTATATGTTTATTGCTTGTTCTGTTCGAGTTTGTTATACTCTTCATTCATCACCGGTTCGAGCCATTCGTTGGAAGTATTCTCTCCGGGGACTTCGAATGCCAAATGAGCGAACCAACTGTCGGCTGCAGCTCCGTGCCAATGCTTGACGTTAGCAGGGATATGAATCACTGTGCCAGGCAGAATCTCCACCGCCGGCTTGCCTTCTTCCTGATACCAACCGCGTCCGGCTACACCGATGAGCATCTGTCCACCGCCGCTCTTTGCGCGGTGTACGTGCCAGTTGTTGCGGCAACGAGGTTCAAAAGTAACATTGGCTATCGAAACTTGCTCGCGGGAAACGGGAGCAAGGTAGCTGTTACCGATGAAGTACTGTGCATATGCGGTATTGGGTTCGCCGATAGGGAAAATCATTTCGCGCTGGAAAGTGGCCTTGGCATCTTCGCTGGTAGAATCTTCCGCCCATATGCTTTTGGCCAGATTGAACGCCCCCCACGCTTTGGGCCAACCGGCATAGAAACCGATGTGGGTGATTATTTCGGCAATCTCGGTGCGGGTAATGCCGTTCTTCTTTGCTGACTGAAGGTGGAAAACGAGCGAATTGTCGGTGATACCCTGGCTAATGAGGGAGGTGATGGTCACTAAACTACGGTCGCGCATACCAAGTTTGTCGGTGCGGCTCCATACTTCACCGAAAAGGACATCGTCGTTGAGTTCTGCAAATTTGGGGGCAAACTCACCTAATTGGGCGCGTCCTGCTGTCTGTACTATTTTTTCTTGTGCCATGACATTGAGTGTTAAAATGGTGAATACTGAAATTAAAAGAATCTTGTTCATTGCTATTTTATTTATAGGATGAAGTTATTTGTTTTTTATTGATGCAAAGTTACTCAGGCCTGTAGAAGTTGTTGTAACGATAAGTGGGAAGTTTGTACCAATTTTACTGATTTTGATGTGCTCAATGTATTAATTTATTGGGAATTTGAAATAAAGCACTAATTTTATGCCGAGTCATTTGACAGTTAGCACCGTAAAATTACAATCGCTTAAGTCAAATCGATAAAACATAAAACAATAAATCTGGAGGACATAAATGAATAGTGATTATAAAGTTGGTGATTTAATTTATGATGCAAATATTTATGATGGCATGAATACCGGCCTGACTGATTTGCAATTTTATAAACAGTGGCTGCCAAAAGGTAAGGATGCCCGAATACTCGAACTTTGTTGTGGCACAGGCAGGCTTACTGTTCCGATAGCACAGGACGGGTATGATATTACCGGGGTTGATTATACTTCTTCAATGCTTGACCAGGCAAAGATTAAAGCGTCCGAAGCTAGATTGGAAATTCCTTTTATTGAAGCAGATATCAGGGCTTTGAATTTACAGGAAAAATACGACCTTATTTTTAT
This sequence comes from uncultured Parabacteroides sp., assembly GCF_905196875.1. Classification (GTDB taxonomy): domain Bacteria; phylum Bacteroidota; class Bacteroidia; order Bacteroidales; family Tannerellaceae; genus Parabacteroides. Next base: position 27,856 of record NZ_CAJJWO010000061.1, read on the forward strand.
TCCATTTAATTCAATCCATCATTTATATAAAAATGAAGATTTGTTTAAGGCATTTAGTGCTGTTAAAAATCACCTCAAAGACGGAGGTTTATTTCTGTTGGATTGCTTTAATCCAGATATTCGATATATTGTAGAAGGAGAAAAAAGATCGATGGAAATTGCTGAATATACAACAAACGATGGAAGAGATGTATTGATTAAGCAGACAATGCGATATGAAAATACGACTCAGATTAATCGCATAGAATGGCATTATTTTATCAGTGGTGAGTTCAATTCGATTCAAAATCTGGATATGAGAATGTTTTTCCCGCAAGAATTGGATTCATATTTGGAATGGAACGGTTTTAATATTATTCACAAATACGGAGGATTTGACGGGGAAGCATTTAATAACAATTCGGAAAAACAGGTTTTCGTTTGTCGGTGTTAGTTAAGATATGAACACTTTATTTGCATTATTCTCCTGTGCAAGTAGATGAAGCAGAAGCAGGTCGAGTAACGGTTGGTTAGCTACTATATTTTCTTTCTCGAATGTACGTTCCATCATAGAATACTCGCTTTGCGGTGTAACGGCATGTTCCCACAAAAGAAGGGCAGAGGAAATATGATGTAATTATCGCTGATTCTTAAATAATTGTTAGCTTTGTAGGCAGTTAGAGAGTAATACCGATTTATTCGATATCTGATAATAATTATAAACCTAATTAGTAGAACATTGTGAACAAGCTATTTTGCCAGAGTTGTGGTATGCCACTTGAAAATGACAAGGTAATTGGTACAAACGCGGATAACAGTAAAAATAACGACTATTGTATTTACTGCTATAAGGATGGAACTTTTACACAAGATGTGACTATGAATGAAATGATAGAGATCAGCTTGCGACATATGAAAGAATTGTTTAAAAGCGACCCTGCTTTAGATGAAAAGGCTGCGCTTGATAACATGAACTCCTTTTTCCCACAATTAAAAAGATGGAGTAAATAATACGTATGTCACGGGAGAAAATCTTGATAAGAACTTCATGGGTAAGTACGATAGGCAACGCGATACTGTCCGTATCCAAAATTGTTGTCGGCTTGTTGTCGGGGAGTTTGGCTGTAATAGGGGATGGTATTGATTCGGCAACCGATGTGGTTATATCTGTTGTCATGATCTTTACGGCACGTTTGATGAACAAGCCACCTTCCAAGAAGTATGTGTTCGGTTATGAGAAAGCGGAGAGCATTGCTACAAAGGTGCTTTCGTTGGTGATCTTTTATGCAGGCGCACAGATGTTGGTGTCGTCGGTTGAAAGTATCTTTTCGGACGAGACGAAAGAGATTCCATCGGCTATTGCCATCTATGTTACGGTCTTTTCTATTGTCGGTAAACTTTTGTTATCTACTTATCAATATAAACAAGGAAAGAAAATCAACAGTTCCATGCTGACCGCGAATGCAGTCAATATGCGTAATGATGTGGTTATTTCATGCGGTGTCCTGTTTGGATTAATATTTACATTTATATTTAAGTTGCCTATACTCGATTCAATCACTGGGTTGGTGATCAGCCTCTTTATCATCAAATCGTCTATCGGTATCTTTATGGATTCCAATGTCGAACTGATGGATGGGGTGAAAGATGTCAACGTATATAATAAGATATTTGAAGCTGTGGAAAAAGTTCCCGGTGCAGGTAATCCGCATCGTGTCCGGTCGAGAATGGTGGGCAATCTGTATCTAATCACGCTCGATATAGAAGTAGACCCGCAAATGACTTTAATGCGTGCCCATGAGATTGCCGATGAAGTAGAGAAGAGTATAGAAGACTTGATAGACAATGTATATGATATTTTAGTCCATGTGGAACCTGCCGGAAAATGCCAGACAGATGAGAAATTTGGTATCGATAGGGACATGGTTAAATAGAAAAAAACTGGTGTCGATATAAGTTAAAGAAACTATAATAATCAATGCGTATAGCTAGCATTTAGAATCTCAGTTAGATATCAGCTGTTTTCTTGTTGATAATTATTAACAGTGAAAAGAAATTCGACATCGGATGCCTTACTGGATATGGACTCCTGTGGTTTGCGTGAAAAAGTGAGCGCTTTAAACAAACAGCTCTCGGGGATGAACAAAGCGGAGCAAAAGCAAGTTAAAAACTACAGGAAGAATATCTGTCCCGGCTGGCTAAATACGAATCGCAATTGGAGAAATTAGCAGATATTAATTCTTTCAGTAAGACAGATGAGGATGCGACCTTCATGCGCATGAAAGAAGATCATATGAAAAACGGACAATTGAAGCCCGCCTATAACATGCAGATTGTTATAGAGAACCAGTTTATTACCAATCTTGGAATTTATAGGCGTGCTGGAGATACGGCGACTCTAATTCCTTTTTTGAAGGATTTTCGAGAGACTTATCATAGTGGTTGCTATTACATAATCCGAGGAAACTGGCTAAAAAAGCCAGCTTTCTTTTATTTTTTACTTATTTCTGTAGGATTACTTCTCGGAGAGAGAGAATTGAGAAGACCAAAGATGTTTTAAAAATAAAAATGGATAATAAACTGGCTGCATAACAAAAATAGAAGGCATCCTTTTCAGACATCCTCATAATGTCGACGGATATCACACTTGCAAACTTATAAATGATATTCAGGAGATAGCTGTGGAAGCGGCTTCATGCATGAAATGAAAATTTCTGCAAAAAAACTGTTGTAATATTTGCATAATAAAAAACAACCCCCTATCTTTGCACCCGCATTACAGAAGTAACGCGCCGGATGATTCGCTAGCTCAGCAGGTAGAGCACATCCCTTTTAAGGATGGGGTCCTGG
>NZ_CAJJWO010000062.1 GCF_905196875.1 uncultured Parabacteroides sp.
TCTTCCAAAGATGTCCTTATACAATGGAGTGCTCCCGTATATAGCAAAACAATTGGGTGGGGAACACAAAGCTCATACAAACAGCTCGGATACCAAGGTTCTTCTTTTTATTTCGGTCAACGTTGGGAACCTGAGGACCTGGGAAATATGCATAAAAAGACACTAACGAATGTAAAATTCATTCCTGCTTACAATGTCAACTATGCTATTTATATCAAGCAGGGAGAACGTACATATCAACAGGAAGTAGGCAATACGACACCTAACAGATCGAATACGGTAGAGTTAAAAACCCCGTATACTATCGATGCCGGTCAAGAACTGATCATTTCCATATATGCCAGAAAATATAACCGATCGGCTTATCCCGCTTTTATAGATAAAGGACCGGCTATTAATGGAAAAGGTAATTTAGTATCGTTCGACGGAAACAAATGGGAATATTTACTAAATGAAGAAAATGATAATAATTTTATCATCTCCGCAACTATCACTTCCGAAGAAGGTAAATTAACAGAACTCCGGTCTACGACAACACAATCTATTACGGCTTTCCCTGTTGTCACAGGATATAACATCTATAAAAATCAGATAAAACAGGCAACAGTTCCGGCTTCAACATTACAATTTACAGACAAAAATGTGATTTCCGGTATCCATAATTACAGTGTTTCAGCTCTTTATGATTCAAAAGAAAGTAAAGCGACCCCAGCTGTGGCAGAAGTAAAAGTAAATTCTGAAAGCATATCGGCTAAGGAAGAAATAAATATCAGCCCTACCATATTCAGAGATCGGATACATATAATAAATTATCAGCAGATCAAATACATAGATATTTATTCCACCGACGGAAAAATGATCCGGAAAATAAATAATCCGACAGAATGGATAGATGCGGGAAATATTTCCTCGGGTGTTTATTTCTTTAAGCTGGTTACGGATAAGGCGGTTAAAACGATCCGCACTATTAAACAATAAAAAAAATGCCTGACTGATTATCCAGCCAGGCATTTTTTATCAATAGGAAACTGTTACATCAAATCCTTCTTTCCGGGCCCAGTCTGCTATTGCATCCAAAGCCTCCTTAGAAACCTTTTTAAGCCCTTTCAAAGGTGTTTCACGATCAATAGTATAGATCATAACTTGTTTCGGTTTGATTTTTTTCAATGCATCGATCCAACCTTTTATCTCCTCTTCAGTAGTATTATCAACCGACTTACCATCTATTTCACCTTGCAGGAACATAGTCTGGATAATCAGGTTTCCGTTAAAACGGCATAATTGATCCAACAATCTCTCGAACGTAAAAGCCGGGGAATTCGGAACATTCAGCTGTTGTATCCGGCTATCGAGTACGGAATCGAGCTTAAGTATATTATCCTCGATCTTATTTAATGCCCGGAATACACCCTCTTTATGAAGCATAGTCGAATTTGACAGTACAGCGATCTTGGCATTTGGAAAGTAACGGTTGCGGGTAGCGATCGTATCTTCTATGATACCTTCGAATTCCGGATGCATCGTCGGTTCTCCGTTGCCTGCAAAGGTGATCACATCAGGAGCTATCCCTTCTTTTTGCATAGCCAATAACTTTTCTTCCAAGGCGGTTTTTACTTCTTCACGAACCGGTAGTTTGGTGCGTGTACGACGCTCACCGTTCAAACCACACTCGCAATAAATGCAATCGAAAGAACAAAGTTTACCATCGACAGGAAGCAGGTTCATACCCAAAGAAACACCCAGACGCCGACTGTGTATCGGACCGAACACTATTTTATCAAAAAGAATCGTTGACATAACTATATAATTTATCCATTAAGTTCTTTATATAACAAAGAACATCGCAATATTACCAGTTTTACGGACACAAAGCTACAAAAGAGCTTATAATAACCAATGAAGAAATACATAAAAATCAGACAATCACTTATCCTTTAATAAAATATAATTTATTATCAATTAAACAGGCAATAAACTATGTTTCACTACTTTTGCGACTAGTACAATCGTACATCAGCGATATTTATTACAGAAAGCGTCCGGCTTTATTCTTTTCAATTTATATTTCATAATTTACAGTATTAATTAACTCGCTATTATTTCACATTTGTCTATTCATGGGCAAGTCGTGTATATATTAGCGTGTCTGATTGTGTGCAGTAAATTGTGATGATAGATTATTGGAATAACGACAGGTCCGGTCAATTCCTACGTTTTCTCTTATAATAATTGCCACTTCAGGGAATCAGTGGCAGCAATATATTATATTGTGCTGTTTAATTCTATTGAATTCATCTTTTTCCTGCCAATAGTCTTTATACTGTATTGGTCGGCAAATAAGAATTTAAAATGGCAGAACCTTCTTGTTGTGATAGCCAGCTACGTTTTTTACGGCTGGTGGGATATCCGTTTTCTTTTTCTTATCATACTGACCAGCTCTTTCTGTTTTATCAGCGGACTTCTTATTGAACGGGCTGAAGGTAACCGTAAAAAACAAAAAGTGATTAATACGATCAATATTTTACTCAACCTGGGCATCCTGGCTACTTTCAAATATTTTAATTTCTTTAGTGCCAATCTAAAAACAGCATTACATACGTTAGGCTTCGAACCCGACTGGATCACACTAGACATACTTTTACCTGTCGGTATAAGTTTTTATACATTACAGGCACTTAGTTACAGCATCGACGTATATCAAAAGAAAATATCAGTCTGCCATAATCCAGTAGCATTTTTTGCTTATGTCAGTTTCTTCCCGCAGTTGGTAGCAGGTCCGATAGAAAGAGCTACCAATCTGTTACCCCAGTTTTATAAACAGCGTACATTCGATTATTATAAAGCAATAGACGGCTGCCAACAAATGTTATGGGGATTTTTCAAGAAGATGATAATAGCAGACAATTGCGCGGTAGCTGTTAATGAGATATGGAACACTTATCAATATCAGAGTGGTTTTACACTTTTACTGGGAGCTCTTTTGTTCACTTTCCAGATATACGGGGATTTTTCCGGTTATTCGGACATTGCTATCGGTTGCTCCCGGTTATTCGGGATCAATTTGATGAAAAACTTCAACTATCCCTATTTCTCAAGAGACATTGCTGAATTCTGGAGACGCTGGCATATATCGTTAAGTACCTGGTTTCGCGATTATATCTATATTCCGTTGGGAGGAAGCCGGTGTAAAAAGACTAAAGTGATTCGAAACACTTTTATTATATTCATTATCAGCGGACTTTGGCATGGAGCCAACTGGACATTCGTTGTATGGGGAATCTATCATGCTTTACTTTTCATTCCCCTTTTATTACTCAATAAAAACAGGAGATATACCAGAAACATTGCTGCTGAAGGTAAATATTTACCTTCTTTAAAAGAAGCTGCACAAATATTAGGTACATTCTTATTGGTCCTCATCGGATGGATCATTTTCAGAGCAAATGATATCAGCGAAGCATTCGATTATTTATCACATCTTTTTTCTCCTTCCTTATTTGAAATATCATTCCTATATGGTAAAAAGGCTCTGATATATTGTTTATTACTTTTTATTGTAGAATGGTTTCAACGGGAGAAAGAACATGGTCTGCGGATAAACAGGAATGTAAAATCACCCGTGATCCGATGGAGTATTTATTATATCCTAATCTTTATAATTATCCTTCTGCAAGGCACTCCGGCTAATTTTATTTACTTTCAATTCTAACCGTTATGAACAAGTTTATAAAACAATTGATCGTCTTCCTTATTCCTCTACTGATAATATTCATCCTACTGGAATATACTATCAGGCAAATTCCCAATACCTACAAATACAAAAACGAATGGATGCTACAACATGCAGACAGCTTAAATACACTTATATTAGGTAATTCACATTGTATGTCTGGAGTTAATCCTTTCTTCCTTACTAATGCTTTTAACTTTGCAAACTCATCACAGGATCTGGAACGCGACTATTTCATATTGACTAAATATGATAATCTATATACCGGATTAAAATATGTAATCCTTTCTTTTTCGTATTGTACGCTTCAGGACAAGATGGAATATGTTGATAAATCCCGTTTAAAATATTATGGTATTTATATGGGATATGATAAATATAAATACAGCTTAGAAATCACCAGCAGCATTACTTATGAAAAAATAAAAGAATATTTAAAGGGAAACATTTCACAATGTTCTCCACTGGGATTCAGAGTCAACAAAGCTTTTAAAGACAATTTGGATATAAGCGGCATAAAAGCAGCCAAACGACATACTATGAATAACCGGGAAGGTTTAGTTGATAACCTTCGATTTCTGGATAAAATAATCCGGTTTTGTGAAAATAAGCAGATAAAACTAATTCTAGTTACCACACCGACCTATCCCAGTTATTACAACTATTTAAATGAAAACCAACTCCATTTACTATTCTCTACAGCAAAAGAAATAGTAAACAACCACGAAAATGTCCTCTACCTCAATTATCTGAAAGACGACAGATTCGTTGATAATGATTTCAACGACGGTGACCACTTATCAGAGCAAGGAGCTGAAAAGTTTACCAACATATTAAAGGACTCCATCGATCATATCCTAAAAACAGAATTATAAAACAGATTTAAAACTTATACCTGAGAAGCACATATACATCTGTTTTGTTATGTCCTTCTATCTCTTCCTGATCCGTACCTATCAAATCCCGATCGGCATAATAAGTATGGGCCAGCTTTGCAGAAACAGATAGTTTATCCAGTATGTTCCATCGGAAAGAGAAAGATAACCTGATTCCTTTTCCATAAAAAGAAGGCATATTGAAAGCATAAAGAATATTCTTTTCATACGAATTGATACGGCTGTAATAATCATCCGTATGAAAATAACCAATATAAAAATCAGACTGAAGAGGAAATGAAGAGGGTTTCCAACCTATACTTTGTGAAATCATCCACCCAAGACTTTGTTTTCCCTGTTGTTCATCGTAATAAACAGCATCTGCAGATGTTTTCAACACCCATGCAGATTGTAAACCATATAACAATTGAAGACGGAAACGTTGTTGGGAATAAGGCAGTACATTTTGTGTCGATTCATTCTCTACAGTCTGGTTATTTTCTTTCTTCCTGTACTTATAACGAAAGTAGGTACTAAAATTCTTTCCTGAATTATAATCCAACTGAGTCATATATTCCTGTCCGGAAGAAGGTGAATCTATTCCATATTTCAACCAGGGGAAACGAAATAAGTCGGCATACAACGATAATTTAAAATGTGCAAACGGTGTCCATTGCATCCCTGTATAAACACCTTGCTCATTCTGCACAGTAGAATTCTGACTGAAAGCACTTCCGAAAAAAGCTTGATAACGCCTGTCGTAATAACGATGAAGCAGCAATAACGATAAATAAGAAACAGGTGTCAGTTGAAACGCATTTAATGTAGCTACAGCTTTATTTGAAGACAAGGCTGTTTCACCGTAAAATTTAAGTTTATTCGTTTTCAACATATAATCCACACTGATGTTCATATTACTGTTTCCACGGAAATAGAAAAGGTTATAAGGTTTCGGATCAGGTTGTATATCGTATTTTCCAAAAGAATAGGAGAGGGCTGTTATACCGATAGCAAGATTAGAAGTTGCATAGCGTACATTTCCACCGTATGTCTGCATAGGGACGGTATGTTTTTTATTCCAATCACGTTCCAACCGGTGTAAACCATCGGTTTTAAACGAACTTACCTCGTAGTTATCAACACCCGCATCCAGCTTCCTGAAAGAATAAAAGAAACTGATATCCAAATCTTTAATCGAAACGGTAGAAGCTACTCCACGAAAATAATCATTCTCATTAGTTGAAAAATGCCGGCGAAATCCATTCGTACGTCTTTCAGCCTGAGCCACAATAGAACTCCTACCCGGAGAAAAATCACTACTGATAACCAATCCTTGTCCGAAAGAAACTTTGTAATCACCGACTGCAAAGCTTTTCAACCATTTGTTTATATCTTTCAAAAATAGATGTGCCGAATAATAATCATACCCTTTATGATACTCATTCCAAAAAGGTTCACCAGCATCTTTCTCCGCTACAATTCCAAACCGGAGCCTTTCATCAAATGCATAAGAATAACGAAAGGAGTGATAGAAAGGTTCACCCAGATATTTCCGGTTCGGATATTGCTGTAAAATACTATCCGGATATGAACAATATCCTTTTTTCTGTTGAAAACATTGATCATATCTGATTTGCAATTCATTAGAGCTGTACTTCAACATGTTCTTAACAGTAAAAGGACGTTTATCAACAGAAATATCTCCGATATAAACAAAAGGAAGTAACAAAGATATTGTCTGAAAATCCAACTCTTCAATATTCTTCAGTTCATAAAAGGTAACCAGTTTACCATATTTTTTACGGTAAGAGATAATCTGTTCAATCTGCTGATCGGATAAAAAAGGCAGGCGGGTTAATTCTTCCCTGGTAACACTGTTCAATTCAAAAGGATGTTCAGCCAGATATGAAAGATCGGAATAAAGATTTTCAATTCGGTCATCATCATCTGTTTCAGAAGCCATTTCTTCTATGTATTCCATCCACTTATCAACAGAGTAAATATTCTGACTATTAATATTATAACTGTTTATCAACATATATATAAACAGAGTTATAAACGACTTTTTCATAGTTATATAATTTAAAAAGAATACTTCAAACCTATCCCTGTACTAATACCCAACACCGGATGATACACAGTTGCCACATCTACACTGAAACATGAAAAACGATACCCTACACCAATAGTGGGCAGGAGGGGAGTTGCTTTGATTCCTGCCCGTATATAAAACTGTTTATATAATTGATATTCCAAACCGGTACAACCTGTTAAAGCAGTCTGTTTATTTGTCTCCAGATTCCCTACTATCAACAGGCTGTTAATTACTTCCCATTGAAAACCTATCTGTATAGAATAACTCATAAAATAGTTAGTATCAATATCTTCCTTTTTAATAGCAACAGATGGTAAATCCATTATCAACATACCAATCAACAGCTTTTCAACCGGAGAATAAATAATGCCGATGTCGGTCGACAAGTACTGTGGATGTTCTCCTGTCAACTCTGTTTGTATTATCGAATACTGGATACTTATACCGATATTCCATTTTTCATTCAAAGACTTTCCCAGGAAAATCCGGAACATACTTTCCCTGTATCGATCATAACCGAAAGAAGAGATATTAACACCGATTGGAAGAAAGGTGGCAGGATAAGAAAATGAAAGGTTGATAACTCCCAGTTCTTTTAGTCCGTAGCGATTAAAATAGTTGATATCTAAACTTTTATAACTTTCCCGACTGATCAGTGCCGGATTGAAAAGAAAAGATTGGGTAATGCCACATTCTCCCATTCCCACGCTACGCATATCAGGCAAACGTAAGTTATTAACAGCATATAAACAGGGAAAAACTCCCGATAACAGAGATAGAATCAATAATTTCATAGATAAGATATTTTTGGTTGTTAATTTATAAGCACATTATAGAATGCTACTAATAATATTCAATGTCCATAGCTAATTCGTTTTGTTATTAATAAGAATTGCTGCAAATATAACGATTCTTATTAATCCTGCAACTTATTAACAAGTAAATCATCATTTCTCTATATAATTAGTCAAATTCTGTAAAACCTGCACAGGCTATTACTAAATCATCTATTTTTGTAGGCTATGACAAAGGTGAGATGGTATAAGATTGTGGTTATGTTTTTGCTCTGTGTTACAGCTGGTCAGGCACAGAAACTAAAAATAAACACACTTCCCGAAGGAGTGCAAAGAGCTTATCTGGACGGGAAGGATACAGTTCCCGTTGTCAACCTCCAGGAAGTATTTATATTTCCGCAGATGCGTTTTAAGAACAATCGTGAACAACAGAAATACAATAAACTGGTTCGTGACGTGAAACGTACATTACCTTATGCTAAAATGGTATATGAAACCCTGATCGAAACCTATGAATATATGGAAACACTTCCTAATGACAAAGCTCGTCAGGAACATCTGAAACGTATGGAAAAGGATTTGTTCAAAGAATATAAACCGGAACTTAAAAAGCTGACATTCTCACAAGGTAAACTACTTATCAAACTGATCGACAGGGAATGTAACCAATCAAGTTACAACCTGTTGAAAGCCTACCTGGGAGGTTTCAGGGCAGGCTTCTGGAATTTGTTTGCCGGTATGTTCGGAGCCAGCCTGAAATCGGAATACGACCCGAAAGGAAAAGATGCCATGACCGAACGGGTCGTTATTATGGTTGAAAGAGGACTAATCTGATAATTGTTTAAAAAAATCCCAAATAATGATCCCGGTCGTTACCGATACATTCAATGAATGTTTGGTTCCGTATTGAGGTATTTCAATACACATATCACAGTTATCAACAACAGATTGTTGAACACCTTTTACTTCGTTTCCCATGATAACAGCATATTTTTTATCCTTGTCTAACAGAAGTTTATCCAGCATAACACTACCTTCTGCTTGTTCTACTGCACAAACAATATACCCTTGTTGCTTCAGGTTATCAACAGTGTCGTGTGTATCTTTAAAATATTTCCATTCCACCGTATCTTCAGCTCCCAAAGCAGTCTTATGAATCTCCGCATGGGGCGGACAAGCCGTAATACCGCACAAATAAATGGCCTCCACCTTGAAAGCGTCCGACGTACGGAAAACGGATCCAACGTTATTCAGACTCCTAACATGGTCAAGCACAACAATTAAAGGTATCTTCTTACTCTCTTTAAAAGCCTCCGGGGTGAGGCGGTTCATTTCTGTTATTTTCAGTTTACGCATAACTCTTTTCTTTGCCTGCAAAAGTAGCTAATTAATGTGGATATACCGTTGAAAAGGTATTGATAAGTAGTGAACACAAAATGAAAAAAAGTTCTTGCATTATTCAGATTCTTACTTATACTCCTCTTCATTTCAAACACGCAACATTTCAAACCCATTATTTATTACGAGCTATTAACAGCAGTTATACACGTATCAACACCCTTCAACAGGAACAAACTTTTTCACACAACCAGTTATCAACATAAAACTAATAAAGTCCATAAAATAAAGAAAAACAGTACAGAAGCTATCTTTTATATTGTTTGTATCGTTTTGATAAGTAGTTCATATACTTTAATAACTCCTCAGACAAGTATTGTAACAAAAATGTATTAACTGTTTCAACAGGATATCATATACATCATATTTTATTTTTAAATTAAAGATTAATATTAATATAATATATAATTGTGGATAACTAAGAGAGAGGAAAGAAGAACCGGTAGTATTATCGAAGACCGATATCCTTTTTTGTAATTTCATAGTCAGGTATAGAAATTGGATAGGATAAAAGTAGTATCACAATATATGATACTCTATTTTCATAATATATGCGAATCCAGTATCATATATTGTGATACTATTCTTATAACTTGTGAATATATGGTTGGTAAACAGTGATAAAATTAGTTTGTTTTAGTCATTGAAGATACTGTATAAGAGAATTATCGGAGTACCTGATAGATACGAATAGATACTTTCCCCTTTCTTTTAAAGATTGTTTTACACTGTATACAGTAGCTGAAATCAATAAAGTTTTTACCTTTGCATATTATCAACAAGAAGTTGAAAAGTATATTAAAGCATAGATTATCAGTTATAAAAGGTGATGATAACTTTGTTGATATACTATTAATATCCTTAATAGGATCAAAAGGCGATTATCTTATTAACAATATGAACAGGATATTATATACATCATGATATCTTTAAAATTAAACTAAGAATAATATAATAGATATACTATGTTGACAAATCAATCGATCGGATATATGGATGCACCGGTTCCCAAAGATATGGATCTGAAGGAATCCATCGACAAGTTGCGTAAAGAGAAGAATGCGATCATTCTTGCTCATTATTATCAGACAGGTGATATACAGGATATAGCAGACTTTGTCGGGGACAGTTTGGCTTTAGCCCAGTGGGCTGCCAAAACTACAGCGGATATAATAGTTCTCTGTGGTGTTCATTTTATGGGTGAGACAGCTAAGATCCTTTGTCCGGATAAAAAAGTATTGGTTCCTGACCTGAATGCCGGCTGTTCCTTGGCCGATAGTTGTCCGGCTCCCGACTTTGCCGAATTTGTAAAACAACACCCGGATCATGTGGTTATTTCGTATGTTAATACGACAGCTGCAGTAAAGGCGGTAACGGATGTGGTAGTAACTTCTACGAATGCCCGTCAGATCGTTGAAAGTTTTCCGGAAGGAACAAAGATGATCTTCGGCCCGGACCGTAACTTGGGTAATTACATAAACAGCATTACCGGACGTAATATGTTGCTTTGGGATGGTGCCTGTCACGTACATGAACAATTCTCACTGGAAAAGATACTGGATTTGAAGAAACAGTATCCGGATGCGGAAGTGATCACTCACCCGGAGTGTAAACAACCCGTTATACAGGTGTCAGACTTCGTAGGTTCGACTGCTGCTCTTTTGAAACACACTATCAAGTCAGATAAGAAACAGTTCATTGTAGCGACGGAAAGCGGCGTTATTCACGAAATGCGGAAAAAGAGTCCGGAGAAGGAGTTTATTCCGGCTCCTCCCAACGACAGTACATGTGCTTGCAACGAATGTAATTTCATGCGGCTGAATACGATGGAAAAGCTGTATAACTGCTTGAAGTTTGAAATGCCGGAGATATTTGTCGATGAGGAAGTACAGAAGAAGGCTATCAAACCGATCCGTAAGATGTTGGAGATTTCTGAAAAATTAGGTTTGTAACATATAGGCTGTCCCATCATTCATAGAACAGAACAAGATGTTATTTAATTCAATAGAGTTTCTGATTTATCTTCCGGTAGTATTCTTACTGTATTGGTTTGTTTTCAACAGGAAGATAAAATTACAAAACTTATTTATCGTCATTGTAAGCTATCTGTTTTATGGATGGTGGGACTGGCGTTTTCTTATACTTATTGCCTTTACCTCTTTTTGCAGCTGGTTAAGTGGGGTTGCTATTGCAAAAGTACGGGAGAGCAATGTTTCATTATCTGAAGATATTTTATCCATACAAAAGAAGTGCAGGTGGATAACCGGGATTAATATTTTCCTTAATTTAGCTATCCTCGGATTTTTCAAATACTTTAATTTCTTTGTTGATAACTTTGTGGAAGCTTTTTCCCTGTTGGGGATTACCTTGCACAAATCGACTTTGCAGATCATTCTTCCGGTAGGTATCAGTTTTTATACGTTTCAGGCTTTGAGTTACACAATAGATGTGTACAGGAGAAGGCTGGAACCAACTAAAGATATAGTGGCTTTCTTTGCCTTCGTCAGTTTTTTTCCACAATTGGTTGCCGGGCCTATCGAAAGAGCTACCAATTTGCTGGTCCAGTTTTATAAGCCGCGCAGGTTTACTTATGATTATGCCGTGGATGGTATGCGGCAGATCTTATGGGGCTTTTTTAAAAAGATGGTGATTGCTGATAACTGTGCATTGGTTGTGAACGATGTATTCGGTAATTATTCGAATTATTCTGCCAGTACATTGGTTCTGGGAGCTGTTTTATTTGCTTTCCAGATATACGGAGACTTTTCCGGGTATTCGGACATTGCCATAGGGACAGCTAAATTATTTGGCATAACATTGAAGCAAAACTTTCATTATCCTTATTTTTCAAGAAATATTATCGAATTCTGGCGCAGGTGGCATATATCGTTGAACACCTGGTTCGTGGATTATGTATATATTCCTTTGGGCGGTAGCAGGGAAGGACAATATAAGCATATACGTAATATTCTGGTTATATTTTTCCTGAGCGGATTGTGGCATGGAGCAAACTGGACATTCATTACCTGGGGAATCTATCATGGATTATTATTTGTACCTTTGTTATTATTGAGTAAGAAGAAACAGGGTGATTCGCCTATGTTTCCTCCTGTTATTTCAATCTTGATCACTTTCGGGTTCGTTACCCTGGGATGGATTGTGTTCAGGGCAGAAACACTCTCTATTGCGTTTAATTATATCGGTGATATATTTTCACCTTCTTTGTTGAGGGTTCCCAAAGTTAGCGGAGCTAATAATGTGACGGCCGTGTTATCGTTGGTGTTTATAGGTATTCTGTTAGTCGTGGAATGGGTGAACAGGAATAAGTCTTTCGGATTGGATATACAGAATATACAAAGTTCATTTGTCCGGTATTCTATTTATGCCGGCATACTCTTTTCGATTTATTTCTTTGGTGCTGATTCTTCTAATTTTATTTATTTTCAATTCTAAGAAGTTATGGAACTGACAGGGAAACAGATAAAGAGGATATTCTTTTTTCTATTATTTATAATCGTTTTGATGGTTGGTCTGAATGGGGTAACTCCTTACTTCTTCAGGATGCTTCCTAATGATTACGCCCGCACCAAACTTATACTGAATACAATAAAAGATCCGGAACAAGCTCCGGAAATTGTTATTTTCGGTAATAGCAGGGGGATGAGCGGAGTAGATGGCTATATGTTGGAAAAAGAGTTGAGCGATCATCCTGTCGTATATAGTTTTACTTCGACCGGACAGATGCTGAGTGAAAGTGCTTTATATTATTCTTCACTGCCGTCTTCTGTCAAAACGGTTATCCAGTGTCTCGATATAGATGTTTTGTCCAAGCCGGTCGATATGGATATACCTAATCAGGTAGCTTTGCATATGTATGGCTATAAGATGGATGACCGGACGAAATCGTTAGTACCTGGTTTATATGATGAATTGAGTAAATCGGATTGGTATTATAATTATAAAGCCAGGAATTGTTTGTTTTCGGGATTCTCATTCGTACTTCGTAATCTATTGGACGATGATGCACCGGAAAGTTCTATCGACAATGAATTGCGTTATCCTGCTGCTCAGGCCTCTTACAGAAATGAAGCTGTTTATCAGCGTGGACTGGACGAACAAAACAAACAAAATAAGTTTGAAGCATATAGGATAACTCCTGAATGGAAACGATTGATAGAGGAGTCTTATTCTTTTTTCAAAGCAAAGAATATTCAATATTATCTGGTATTGATGCCATATAATCCTGATATAGTATCAGCAAAAAAGACTGAAAAGCAGGAAGCTCTTCAGTCTTATATAAAAGCATTGGGATATATTCCTTATATCGATTGTTTTGATTTGTTGGAAGCATCTGATTTTTATGATGCAATCCATCCGAATGACAAAGGTGCCAAAAAGATAACCAATCAAATACTTATTTCACTACCATAATTTTAGTCACCACGCTTTCTTTGGCTTCGGGTGTTGCTGAGAATACAAGATAAACTCCGGTTGCAACCCGGCCACCTTTTCTACTCCGGCAATCCCAGGTAAAAGTACCTCCGGCAGATTTTCCCTGGTAAATGATATTACCTTTCAGATCCGTGATTTTTACATTCGAATCATTCATTAATCCGACGATCGTTACATGGTCGTTATGTTCCGGACGAACAGGATTCGGATAAGCATATATATCCGAATAATCTTCTTTTCCTTCTGTTGCATCGCCCATATAAGATACCAATCCTTTTTCAGTACCTATAAAAACTTCTCCGGTCAGTTGATTAATAGCTAATGAATTTATCTGATTGGATGGGAGAGGAGAGTTGGTTGTTGTAAAATTTTCGATTGTTTCCATACCATCTTCACTTACCAGAAATACACCGGAACTTTGTGTAGCTATCCATTTACGGTTTCCTCCGTCTACAGCGATAGCATTTATTTGTTCTCCATCAAGAAAATTGTAAGGAACATCATTGATTTCATCTGCGGGACGGATAACCCGGCTACATCTTATCTCTTCCAGTTTAGCTTTGGGATTGGCACAGTAAATCGGACCTCTGTTAGTTCCAATCCAGACTTGTCCGTTTTTATCTTCAGTAATGCAGAAGTAACCGCTGGCATCAATCGTACCGTTGATATCGCTGAATGATTTTATATAACGATGTTCGTCATCATTAGTATCATCTATAGTTCCATTATCATCAAATATTAAAATACCGGATTCATTTCCATAGGGAACATTAATCCATTTACGATTGTCGGATGTGATTGTTATTTTGTCGGCCATGCGAACATTCATAAAATCATTAAATTTAAAACTAGCCCATGTTCCATCAGTCTTTAACACTTTTAGAACTTTGGATACTTCACAATTTGTAGCCCATAAGTTCCCTGCTTTATCAAAAGTAATGCCACCTATACGTGTATAATCAAAAGGATTTAACCCATTGCCAACAACTGTATCCAGAGCACTATTTTTATAAGTATATAATTGTATGGCTTCTTTGTCTTTTAGTTCTGCTATACCTTCTCCATAGGATGAAATGAAATAGTGTTCAGGATCTTTTGGATCGACAGCTATCCCTGTATAATCCCAGAAATATCTGAATTTCTTATTTATTTCATTTTCATCAAAATTATACCATTTGCCATCTTCATATTCCATAAATGTACCAGGTCTTCCTGAGCGGTCTGTCCAACGTCCCCCTCCAATAACTAATAATTTATTCTCATGTGTTGTCATGAAATAATTATAATTGCGTTTTGGATATTCTGTATCATTATTCGTATTAGATAATACGACTTCATAATTATTATTTTTCTTTTGTATACCCTTTATGCCATTGGAACCTGAAGCTATCCAAAAGGTATTCGGACTTTTAAGAGATGTAACGTTATTAATAATTCCTACATTAACGACATCTTTATCTGTAAGGGATGAATAAATATATAAATCAGAATTGGTATAAGACATTAACTTATTATTTTGAAGAACCATGTCTTTTAAATCATCATTTTTTAAAAGACTTCTTACCGTTCCATCTGCTTGTTGATGGTAAATGCCTCTCTTGTTTTTTGTATTTTGATTGGCAAATAAGCAGAGATTATTTTGAAAAAAACATATTTGACTAATGCTATCTATATCGAACTCAGATGAAGATAATGTATAAGTACTCCATTCATTATAATCTAATAAATTACTATCTAATGAGGCATATATTAAACCTGTAGCAGAAGCTGCATAGATATGGTCATTATTAATGGCTACGGAGTATATAACTTTATTTAATTTGTAAGTATCTTTCACTTCTTTTTTATTCATATTCAGAACAATGATTCCAAAATCAGTGGATAGATAAGCAAATTCTTTATATAGGTAGATGTTATTGATGGTTTTATTTGTTACGCTTGAATTATCAAGTAGATAAGATAGGTTATATACCCCGTTTTCTCCTAATAGATCAATATTTCCGTTACTGTAAGTAATGAGTAAAGTATTTACTTCCGGATTAAAAATTATATGATCTATATCATTATCGCTTAAGCCTGTTTGTCTTGAATAATGAGTAATGCTATTATCTTCTTTGTTGTAGCTATATAAAGAACCGTCTGCAACTGCATATACATGATTATTACCTTCGGTAATCTTAGTTGTTGTATAATAAGCAAGATAAGTATTCCATTCTCCTACACTTTTTTGAGCTATAATATAAGGGACTGTAATACAAATTAATAAAAGAGTATATACTATTCTTCTCATAACTTATTCTGATAATATAGATAAAAATGCACTCAATTTCTTAACAGCTTCAGCGCGGTGACTGATCGTGTTTTTAATATTATTACCCATTTCGGCAAATGTTTGCTCAAAACTGTCAGGCATGAAGATTGGATCATATCCAAAACCGCTTGTTCCACGTTTTTCATTCGTTATCTGGCCATTTACTATACCTTCGAACAGATATTCCTTACTATCAAAAATCAAGGCGATAACAGTACGGAAGCGAGCTTTACGATTTTTTTTGTCACTCATTTCATGAAGAAGCTTTTTCATATTGGCTTCTGAATCGTGTCCCGGGCCGGCATAGCGTGCAGAATATACGCCGGGAGCATTGTTTAAAGCTTCCACTTCAAGACCGGTATCATCGGCAAAACAATCATATCCGAATTTTTCTTTGATATAGCGGGCTTTTTGTAAAGCGTTTCCTTCTAGAGTATCAGCTGTTTCCGGTATATCGTCATGGCAATCGATGGCAGCCAGACTAACAATTTCGGTGTAACCGGCTGTTATTTTCTGTACTTCATCCAACTTATGTTGGTTATTTGTTGCGAATACAAGTTTCATGTTTGTAAATATATAAATAAAAAAGCACTTCTGTACGATATGTATAACGTATGGAAGTGCTTTAAATTGTTTGAATAATAGTTTTAAGTTTTTATCTGGTCAAACCCTTCTCCATATACTCCACGGACGATACTTTGTGATATGAATGCCTGGTGGTCTATTTGTTTTACCAGCCGGAAGATGGATACGGATTCTGACTTCTTAGCCAGCAATACGACTACTTTAACGGGCTTTTTGGAATAACCTCCTACACCATCCAGAATAGTACATCCACGATCCAGATCATGAATGATCCGATCGGCTATCTCATCATATTTTTGTGAGAATATAAGGAATTGTACGGATTGACGGTTACCATTTAGTACCATGTCGAGCACATAGTTGCTGATAAGCATTTCAACAAAACCGAACACGATCTTATCCACATTATGGAATAGGAAGAAAGAAGAGCTGATAATGAAGAAATCGCAGAATAACAAGGCACGTCCGATAGATATGTTCTTGTATTTGTTTACAATAGCTCCGATAATATCGGTTCCTCCCGTACTTCCGTTAGCAGAAAATACCAGTCCCAATCCGGCACCGCAGAGGAGTGCACCGATCATGATTGCCATAAACGGTTGATCATGCAGTATAGGATTTCCTTTCAGCAACCATTCAAAAAATGACAGGGAAGCAGAAAGAGAGAATACACCAAAGATTGTCTTTATCAGGAATTTAAGTCCTAAAATCTTTAGAGCGGCTAATAGTAAGACTACATTGATAACAAAGTAAGAAACCGATACCGGTATAGCGCCGCCGGTGGCAAAGAATATCAATGCACAGATACCACTGACACCACCGGTAACAATTTCATTAGACAGGATAAATGCATTGAATCCGAAACCATATAAAAGGGTTCCGAACAGAATCATCAGATAATCCTGTATAGAAAAAAATACTTTATAAAACTGAGCTGTTCTCATTTAGATAACGATATTAACGATCTTACCTGGAACGACAATTACCTTTTTAGGAGTCTTGCCTTCCATCCATTTAGCGGAACTTTCGTGGCTGAGAGCAACATTTTCTACCTCTTCACGGGGCATATCAGCCGGGAGTTCCAGATTGAAACGGGCTTTTCCGTTGAATGAGATGGCGTAAGTAACTGAATTTTCTTTCAGATACTCTTCGTTGTGCTGCGGCCATGGAGCATCGCATATAGTTGTTTCGTGACCACATACATGCCATAACTCTTCTGCTGTGTGAGGTGCAAACGGAGCAAGTAAGATGATGAGTTGCTCCAGGATAGCACGCTTATTGCATTTCAGGCTGCCTAATTCGTTAATACAGATCATGAAAGCACTGATAGAAGTATTGTAAGAGAAATGCTCGATATCAAATGTTACTTTCTTGATCAGTTTATGTAATGATTTTAATTCTTCAGCTGTGGGTTCAGCATCTGTGATCTGCAAACTTTCAGTATTTCCATAGAACAAAGCCCACAGTTTCTTCAGGAAGCGATGAACACCGTCAATACCATTTGTATCCCAGGGTTTGGATTGTTCCAACGGACCTAAGAACATTTCATACAGACGCAAAGTATCTGCACCGTATTTGTCTACGATCATATCCGGGTTTACTACGTTGAACATCGATTTAGACATCTTTTCAACAGCCCATCCGCAGATATATTTACCGTCTTCCAGTATAAATTCTGCATTATGATATTCCGGACGCCAGTTTTTGAAAGCTTCGATATCCAGTATATCATTGGATACAATGTTAACGTCTACGTGAATTGGAGTTACTTCATACTGGTCTTTCAGGTTCAGAGATACGAATGTGTTGGTATCTTTGATACGATATACGAAGTTGGAACGTCCCTGGATCATACCCTGGTTGATCAGCTTACGGAACGGTTCGTCTTCGCAAATTGTTCCCATATCATACAGGAATTTATTCCAGAAGCGGCTGTAGATGAGGTGACCGGTAGCATGTTCCGTTCCACCGATATACAGGTCTACATTACGCCAGTATTCATTCACTTGTTTATCTACCAGGCCTTCATTGTTATGAGGATCCATGTAACGCAGATAATAAGCGGAAGAACCGGCAAAGCCCGGCATAGTACAAAGTTCCAATGGGAAAATTGTTTTATTGTCTATTTTGGATGTTTCTACAACCTTTTTGTTTACAGAATCCCAAGCCCATTTAGTTGCATGTCCCAATGGAGGTTCGCCTGTGGCTGTCGGCAGGAATTTATCCACTTCCGGCAATTGTAACGGTAATACTTCGAATGGTAACATCTGAGGCATTCCGTCGGCATTGTAATAAACAGGGAACGGTTCGCCCCAATAACGTTGGCGGCTGAAGATGGCATCGCGCAGACGATAGTTAATCTTTACACGTCCTAATTGATGTTCGGATACATATTTCTTGGTAGCGGCGATTGCTTCTTTTACAGTCAAGCCGTTTAATGACAAGTCGCAATAAGGGGTTACATCCGGTCTCGGTGAATTGCAGACAATACCTTCTTTGGCATCGAAACTTTCTTCGCTTATATCGCAGCCTTCGATCAACGGGATAATAGGCAAGTTGAAATGTTTTGCAAATGCATAGTCGCGACTATCGTGTGCCGGAACTGCCATGATAGCACCTGTTCCATATCCGGCCAATACATAGTCGCTGATCCAGACGGGTACCGCATCACCTGTGAATGGATTGATAGCGTATGAACCGCTGAATACACCGGTTACAGAACGGTCGGCAATACGTTCACGTTCCGTACGTTTTTTGGTACGATCCAAGTAGGCATCGACCTCCTGTTTTTGTTCGGGTGTCGTTAATTGTTCAACTAATTCGCTTTCGGGAGCCAATACCATGAAAGTTACACCGAACATAGTATCTGCACGGGTTGTAAAGATGGTAAATTCTACATCACTATCTTTCACTTTGAATTGGATTTCGGCACCTTCGCTACGACCGATCCAGTTGCGCTGTGTCTCTTTCAGTGAATCCGTCCAGTCGATCGTATCCAGTCCGTCCAGCAAACGCTGTGCATAAGCAGATACACGCAGACACCACTGGCGCATCATTTTCTGCTCAACAGGGAAACCACCACGTTCAGAAACACCGTTCACGACTTCATCGTTAGCTAATACGGTTCCCAGTTCGGAACACCAGTTAACCATTGTATCACCCAGGTAAGCGATACGATAGTTCAGCAATATAGCTTGTTTTTCTTTATCGCTTTTAGCTTTCCATTCTTCAGCGGTAAATTGCATTTCTTCACCACAAGCAGCATTCAGGCCTTCCGTGCCTACTGTTTCAAATGCTTCGATCAGACTTTCGATAGGTAATGCTTTCTTTTCGTCGTTACAGTAATAACTGTTGAACATTTTAATAAATGCCCATTGTGTCCAGTGGTAATATTCCTTATCGCATGTACGGATTTCACGGCTCCAGTCGTAGCTGAAACCTATCTTATCCATTTGCTCACGATAACGGGCAATATTTTGCTTTGTTGTTACTTCGGGATGTTGTCCGGTTTGGATAGCATATTGTTCTGCAGGCAGACCGTAAGCATCATATCCCATTGGATGTAATACGTTAAATCCCTGTAACCGTTTGAAACGGGAATAAATATCAGAAGCGATATAACCGAGCGGATGTCCAACATGTAGTCCTGCACCGGATGGGTAAGGGAACATATCCAACACGTAGTATTTGGGTTTATCTTTGTTTTCTTTCACTTTATAAACCCCGTTGGCAATCCAGTATTCTTGCCATTTTTTCTCGATTTCTCTGAAATTGTACTCCATAATATCTAATCGTTTTTTATCGTTTTCAGTTTAAAGCCACAAAGTTAGTCAATTTATTTTGTTTTACTTCACATAACTTATTTTCGGTCGGGAGTTACCTGGCTTTTTGGGTATCATAAATTGTGATATCAAAGAAAATACTTCTTCATTAAAGTGGAAAGGGGAACTATTTTTCTCCTTTCTTTGTTATAAGAACACCTTTATTAAGGAAGAAGTAAAACGCCATTAATGCCCTTCAACCAAACCTCTGATAAGCGCAAACTAAGTTTAAACTAAAAAATGACGAGTATGAGAAGATGTACTTTTATTTTCTTTATCGCCTTGTTGACAATGTCGATAAGTGCTGCACCTATTGATGTAAAACAGGCGAAGAGCGTAGCACTCAGTTTCCTGAAGAGTAATTCTCCGCAGACAAAAGCTTCGGAGTCGGGGTTGACACTGGTCTGGTCGGATGCCGGAGCGGCTACCAAATCAGCCGGTTCCGTACAGGATGCTACCTTTTACGTATTTAACCGTGAAGATGCCGACGGCTTTGTCGTTGTGGCCGGTGATGATGCCGTATATCCTATTCTAGGTTATGGTATGCAGCAACTGTTTGAAAAAGACTCCATGCCGTCCAACCTGCGTGGATGGTTTGAAAGTTACCAACGCCAGATCAACTGGATACGTGAAAATAAACCGGAAGTTTCGAAGGACGTCACAGCCGCTTGGTATGAAGTTCGTCAGGGCAAGATGCAATTGAAATCGACCGGAACATTGTTAACAACTGTCCTTTGGGATCAGATGACACCTTATAATAACTTATGCCCGGTAGTAAACAGCCAGCGTACTCCCACCGGATGTGTTGCCACCTCGACAGCTATCGCTATGCAATATCATAAATGGCCGGACGTAGGGCAGGGAAGTCATTCTTATACTTCGCAGACCTACAATCTGTCTCTTTCTGCTACTTTCGACACTCCATACCAGTGGGATAACATGCCTTCTACCTACACGGCAGGACAGTATACTACTGAGCAGGCCCAAAACGTAGCTACCTTAATGTACGATTGCGGTGTTTTCTCAGAAATGAATTATGCTCCCGGTAACAGCGGTGCCTTGACATTAACGGCAGCCCAAGGGCTTGTCAATTATATGAAATACGATAAATCCCTTCATGTCCTGCAACGCGATAATTATCAGAAAAACGAATGGGAAGCTATTATCAAAGGTGAACTAGATGATAATCGCCCTGTTGTCTATGGGGGTGAGAATGATCAAAAAGAAGGTCATCAATTTATCATCGACGGTTACAACGATGCTGATTATTATCATGTGAACTGGGGATGGAGCGGACTGGCTAACGGGTATTACCTGTTATCTGTCCTCGAACCCGAAGTGCAGGGAACCGGTGGCAATAGCGGAGGTGGTTTCTCGCTTGGCCAGGATGCCATTATCAGTATGAAGAAACCGGTGGTAGGTTCTACCTATCAGGATGTATTGGCCTTTTTCTATGGGGAAAATGAGGGTACTGTCTTTGCCGGTCTTGAAGCTACCACAGAAGATTTTGAAGAAAATCAGCTTTTCGGTGTCCAGTATGGTTATGTAGGCAACATGAGTATCCGTGATTTTTCAGGTAACCTGGTTGTTGCTCTTGTAGACAAAAACGGGAATACAAAAGAATTTATCTCCAGTGAAGAGCCTGTTACTATCCAGATCGAACGTGGAGTAGGACAGGAAGTTCCTTGTACGATCACAAAAACGATCGCTCCCGGTGACCGTATCCGTTTGTTATATAAAAGTAGCGATGGAAATGAATGGAAATGGGTAAGAGGTAATAACAATACAACCGGTGAAATCGTGGTAGCTGCCGATCCTTCTACTTCAACGGAAAATATAACGGCCGAAACAGGTGTTTCCGTTTCTTATGACGTAGTCGGAACAGTTCGGATAACTGCCCCTATTGCAATTAAAGAAGTGGTTTTGTATGATATGAACGGACGATTGATGAAAAAACAATCAGCCGGTAATAATACTCAATTATCACTTTCTTATGATAGCTATCCGGCAGGAGTTTATGTATTGGAAGTTGTGACTGCGGCAGGAAGAAGTAGTCATAAACTGGTAAAGAAATAATCAGAATAGATCAGGTATTATAATAAAAGCAGACCGAATTAATTAATAAAATAATCCAGTCTGCTTTTATATTTATCTTCTATCATCTCATTGAAGTCAACGATATGATCTTTATTTTTTCAGCAACGGCCAGTTAGGATCTTCGATATGTTCGCGTACCATGATCTCTTTCAGCTCGGCCACCTTTTCCGGATATTTATCCAACAGGTTATATTTTTCCGAAGGATCGGCTGCTAAGTTATAAAGTTCATAATATGGTTTATCTCCACGGATATTCATGTGTACCAGTTTCCATGAACCCTGGCGTACAGCCTGGCGACCATTCATTTCCTGGAATTCGAAATACAGGAATTCATGTTCCTTCTGTCCTTTGCGGTTTTGCAACAGCGGTAGCATACTTACGCCGTCCATTTCTTTCTGTTTCGCTTTCGGATGGATGATCTCTTCGAAAGTAGGTAATACATCCCAGAAAGAACACATGAAATTCGTTTCTGTTCCCGGCTGAATATGTCCCGGCCATGAAATGATCATCGGCACGCGGATACCGCCTTCGTACAGGTCACGTTTGTAACCACGGTAGATACCATTGCTGTTGAAGAAATCAGGATCGGCTCCACCTTCCATGTGAGGGCCGTTATCGCTGGCGAATATAATGATCGTGTTATCGTATAATCCTTTGTCTTTCAGTTTCTGTACGATCTGTCCCACATATACGTCCAGGCGATAGATCATCGCTGCGAATGTGGCATGCGGATAAAGCTGTGTGCAGTAACCCCCTTTACGGAATCCCGGATTACCCGGTTCTGTTCCTTTATAAGCTTTTTCCGGATACATACCACGAAACTTCTTAATGATGCTGTCTTCCGGAACGATCAGTTCGGCGTGAGGTAAAATAGTCGGATACCACATGAAGAACGGCTCGTCTTCTTTTAGATTATCCAGGTAATCGAGTGCTTTCGAATGGATCAGGTCTTGCGAATAGGTTCCTTTTCCATATTCCACATCCAATACATTATCTTTCAGTTCGACATGTTGGTCGTTATCCCACAGATGGTCGGGATAATAGCTATGTGCCAATAGCTGACAGTTATATCCGTAGAATGTTTCGCATCCTTGATTTTTAGGATCACCGGTAGTACCGATATAACCTAATCCCCATTTACCGAAGGCAGATGTCTTGTATCCTGCATCTTGCATGACGTGGAAGATAGTACGTGCATCGGCAGGCAATGGAAATTGTCCTTCCGGATCCAGTTCCTTGTTTCCACGGATAGGAGTATGTCCGCTGTGTGTACCTGTCAACAGGCAGGAGCGGGAAGGGGCACTGACAGTTGTTCCTGAGTAACATTGGGTAAAACGCATACCGTTTTGCGCCAGTTGGTCGATGTTGGGAGTGTTGAACTTTTCCTGTCCGTAGCAACTCAAATCGCCGTATCCCAGGTCATCTGCCAGGATGAATACGACATTCGGTTTTTTGTCTTTGCTTTTCTGTGCATGCACAAAAGGGATGGCCGCAATCAGGCCGGAAGCGAGTAAAATAGTTTTTTTCATGAATCTAAGATGTTTCTTGTCAGACATGCTGGCAAAGTTATATTTTTTTTCTGAAATAAACAGAGAAGGGGATACGTTTCAAATGTTACTTTGACGTATCCCCTCTGACTAGTAAACTCTATCGGTTTTGGCCATTTTTAGTCCGTTCAATTAAGGTCGTTTTATTCATTCTATATAATTACTTTAAACTGTTCATTACCGATACGAATTATATAGAATCCTTCCGGTAACGGAATGGTTATTGTTTCACCTGTTATAACAGGTTGCTTCTTTTGCAGTTTGCCCTCAACCGTATAGATATACAGTTGTCCGGTGGTTGCAGATATAATATGTAGACATCCTCCCTCCGTCCATACTTTCGATTGGTCGGTTTTAATCGTTTCATTAGCTACCGGGTCGGGGTTCTTAACGATATTATCTATATAGATTTCAACCGGCTGGCGAATGTATTTTATTATATATGCTCCGTCGCTATTTCGGGGAGTAATGGTTTCACCACGATCGGTGGTTACAACAGGTTCGGACAGATCATATTCTTTATCAAGCGTAAGATAGAAACGGAAACTACTCCATGCCTCCACTTCGTAAATACCGGGTATCGGATCGGTTGTTGCACCTTCTACGGCTGGTAGTGTGACGGAGTGGAATACCGTAGGCGTAGGATCTGGATCAGGTACCGGATCAGGAATTGGTTTGGACTTGAAAGAGGCACTGATTTTAATATCACCGACTACAGTATAAGTATCGCCGGAATTAAAAGGATTATCGTTTACTTTGAGACTGGCCAGCTCATACCCTTCGTCAGGTGTTGCAGAAATGGTTAATTCGGTTCCTCCTGCAACAGGTGTATCGGATTGTATGGAATTTTCGGTGGAAGAAGATACGATTATCGTGCCGTTCAATGGTGTATCATACCTGACGGTAAAAGTCAGGAAGTCGGACTTCGGAATGTTGGGTTGTACCGGTTTACCTGCTGAATTTTCACCAAATACTTTTAATATCGGTAGATTTATGCCATCAGGGTCGAACGACCAGACATCCGTGTCGTCCCATTCATCAAAAGCATTTCCGTCGCCTTGCGTGAAATTCGTGGTAGTAAGGCCATCGCCATCTTTGCCGGAGGCTTCATCCGTCCAATCTCCGGGAATAAGAGGGCTGGAGAAATTCGAGGTGAGCGTACCCTGTTTTTCTGCCGTTATGCGACCCAAGTATACTTCGGGAGAAGTTTTCAGAGAAAACTCGTTTTTAGCAATACCGCCTATTCCCTTTATGTTTAGTGCAACGCAATGGGTTATACTGCCATTATCACCCTGATTCAAACCGGCGATTCCTCCGGCTGCAAAGTCTGCACTTATTTTGCCTGTGGCATAACAGTTTTGGATGGATGTTCCTTGATTTTTATATTTATCACCTACTCCTACAATCCCTCCGGCAAAAGATTGTGCATTTTCTTCTTTTTCTGCTACTACATTTGCTGCCGAAGAACAATTTTTGATGGTTTCTGATGTAGCGTATGCAGCAATTCCTCCGGCATAACTTCCTTTCGGGTATTTAATACTTGTTATATTTCCAGAAGAATAGCATTCTTCAATGGAGCCAAGGCCTACAAAACCGGCTATGCCCCCTGAGTAGCGAGCGGTGATATCGCCTGAACTCCAACATTTTGATATAGTAAAAGGATAGGGGGTGTATTCATAGCCTACAATTCCTCCGGCTGCCTCTGAAGCAGTGACAGAAGCCCAATTATAACAGTCTGTAACTTTTCCTCCATACAAATTGCGTCCTATGATACCACCTGCCTGAGCTCCAGTTTCTTTTGTGGAGATAACACCTTCGACCTTGCACTTTTCTACTGTTCCTTCTGCAAAATATCCCGCAATTCCTCCGGCATAAGCACCCTCAGAGATATTTACATGGGCGGTACATTCGGATATTGTACTGGTTTGGTAAGTACCACCTAAAGCCGGTAAATCGCTTGCACCGGTAATTCCGCCGGCATAACTGTTGGGAGTTTCTTCTTCTCGTTCATCGACTGCCATAACGGAACCCGAATAGTGGCAATTTGTGAAAGACGTATGTATATTGACTCCGGCAATACCTCCGACTGCAAGACCTGATGCACTTGTAAGAGTTGCTTTCACGTCTAAGATATTATTGCAACCTGTTATATTGCTACTTATTATTTGTCCGATCAAGCCACCTACGATCAGCTGGCTAGAATATTCTATCTCGCCTGCTACATTTCCTCCTTTTACACTGCAATTGGTTATTTGGCTATTTGTTATATATCCTGCCAGTGCTCCGACATATCCTGCACTAGTTGTATGCAACCCTGTTTCTCCGATTTCGATCTGTAAATTTTGTACGGAACTGTTCTCTATAAATCCGAATAAACCTGCATAATCCGAATCTGTTATACTAGCCAGGTTGCCAATTGTCTTATCATTTCCATCCAGTGTCCCTTGAAAAGAGTTACTATTGTCTTTGCCGATAGGTGTCCAAGCTTGTTCCCCTAAGTCTATATCATCTGTCAGTTTGAAATAAACTCCGCTAAAGTTTGTTTTACCACTTATCGGTCCCCCATTATCCAATGTTAGTTCCTTTCCCCCGCTATTCGTCTGTTGCGCCAGATAAGCCAGTTCTTCGGGTGTAGCGATCAGGATAGGGTTATCAGAATCCTGGCCATTGCTGCCTCCTTCATTGATGATAGTTGTGGCTACTCCTCCCTCCCAGGGAGTATTTTCTGCATGGACCAGTCCACAGATAAGACAGAGAAACACTAATATTGGTAGTCTCTTGATTGATAGATGTAGTGAATTATTTATTTCCATGTTCATTAATATAATTTTTAAATATTTCGACGATGATCGTCGATGAGGCTCGACGGTGTTCGTCGAAGAGAGTTGATGACAGCCATCAATGGTAACCGACGATCGTCATCACTTCCGTTACCAACCGTTTAGCACCCGGTCCGATAAAGGGGCCGTCTACTCCCAGCGAGTTGTTAGCCAAACCGAATTCTACGGTAGAAGCTGAGTATAATTCTTCCTTGGCTACCTCCTTTAAATCGGTATAAGCACTCAATAATTCGGATGCTGAGAATTTACTTTTTCCATTTGCTGCGATTTTACACAGGTCTTCAATCGATCGGTTTGCTACGTAAGTTACATTAAAAGTGAAGTCGTCTTCACGCTCTGTCAGCATGTTAGCAACAAGGTTGCCGGTAATGCTGCGCTTTTTGAGTTCATTTCAGGCCATAGTGAATATATTTTAATTTAGTTCAGCAAGAACTTTGGCCGATCTTCTGATTTACAACTATTCCTCTTTCCAAATGTTCTTAAAAATTAGGGTAATTCATTGTTTTTAGAGGATAATATCATGGCTGGTAATTCCCGTATTGGTACTTAATTGGTATAATTTTATTGTTACATACGATCTAAAATATTGCTGTATTTTAGATAAGCATTGATTATTAACCTTAGATATAAGGCGTGAAAAGTATTATTTACTATATTTGCAACCAGTATTAACAAAGTTCTTGCTGGACTATGTTATTTTTCCTACCTCCATACTTTCACAAAAAATTGTACCTTTGTACGGTTTAATATAAATGATAAAAGCATATTCCCGTGGCAAAAATAGTTGAAACCCCCTTAATGAAGCAGTATTTCGATATTAAAGCGAAACATCCTGATGCTGTCCTTCTATTCCGTGTAGGAGACTTTTACGAAATGTATGGCGAGGATGCCGTGGTAGGAGCCGAAATACTGGGTATTGTGCAAACTAAGAAAGCCAACGGACCAGGCCAGTTTATCGAAATGGCCGGTTTTCCGCATCATGCTCTCGATACTTATCTTCCCAAATTAGTGCGGGCCGGCAAGCGTGTAGCGATCTGCGACCAATTGGAAGATCCGAAGATGACCAAGAAGCTCGTGAAGCGTGGGGTGACGGAGCTGGTTACACCGGGTGTTTCTATCAATGATAATATTCTGAACCATAAAGAGAATAACTTCCTTGCAGCCGTTCATTTCGGTAAAGATGTCTGCGGTATCTCTCTATTGGATATTTCAACCGGAGAATTCCTGACTGCTGAAGGGACAATCGATTATATCGATAAATTGCTCAATAACTTCTCTCCAAAAGAAGTATTGATCGAACGCAATAACCGCAAACGTTTTGAGGAGTCGTTCGGCCCCCGTTTCTTTACTTTTGAAATGGATGATTGGGTTTTCTCCGACGAGGCAGCCAACGATCGCCTGTTGAAGCATTTTGAGACGAAGAACCTGAAAGGTTTCGGCGTACAGCATCTGAAACTGGGTATTGTTGCTTCGGGAGCAATCCTTTACTATCTGGATCAGACAGAACATAAACATATTTCGCATATCACCGCCCTGTCTCGTATCGAAGAAGACCGGTATGTGCGCTTGGATAAATTTACCGTGCGTAGCCTGGAACTGGTAGGTACGATGAACGATGAAGGTACCAGCCTGTTGGATGTGATCGATAAGACTGTTTCTCCGATGGGTTCGCGTATGTTGCGTCGTTGGGTACTTTTCCCTCTGAAAGATGCGAAGCCGATACAGGAACGACAGGATGTAGTGGATTATTTCTTCCGTCATCCGGAGGTAAAAGAGCTTTTGGATGCACATATCGACCAGATTGGCGATTTGGAACGTATCATCTCGAAAGTAGCCGTGGGACGTGTATCGCCGCGTGAGGTCGTACAGTTAAAGGTGGCTCTCCGTGCCATCGAGCCTATAAAGAATGCTTGCATGGGTAGCGACGAACCCAGCCTTTGCCGTATCGGTGAGCAGTTGAATGCTTGTCTGGAGATTCGTGAAAGGATAGAGAAGGAGATTAATAACGATCCTCCTGCCTTGTTGAATAAGGGAGGTGTTATTGCTCAAGGAGTAAATGCCGAATTGGACGATCTGCGCGCGATTGCTTACTCCGGTAAAGATTATTTGTTGAAGGTGCAACAGCGTGAAAGTGAAAAGACCGGTATCCCCAGTCTGAAGATTGCTTTTAATAACGTATTCGGTTATTATATCGAAGTGCGTAATGCCCATAAAGATAAGGTGCCGGCAGAATGGATTCGTAAACAGACACTGGTGAATGCCGAACGTTATATCACTGAGGAACTGAAAGAATACGAAGAGAAAATATTAGGTGCGGAAGAGAAGATTTTTGCATTGGAAGGTCGCCTGTTCAATGATTTGGTGATTTGTTTGGCTGAATTTATTCCTCCCATTCAGTTGGATGCGAATCTGATCGGACGTCTGGATTGTCTTCTGTCTTTTGCTAAAGTGGCTGAAAGTAACCGTTATATTCGTCCGATGGTGGACGACTCGGAGGTGATCGATATCAAGTTGGGTCGTCATCCGGTGATTGAAAAGCAATTGCCGTTGGGAGAACCCTATATCGCCAATGATGTGTATCTGGATAGTGAGAAGCAGCAAATCATAATTATAACGGGGCCGAATATGGCGGGTAAGTCGGCTTTACTGCGCCAGACTGCATTGATTACGCTGATGGCTCAGATCGGATGTTTTGTTCCGGCTGAAGCGGCCCGTGTCGGTATAGTGGATAAGATATTTACCCGTGTAGGGGCTTCCGACAATATTTCTGTCGGCGAATCGACTTTCATGGTTGAGATGAACGAAGCTTCGAATATCCTGAATAATATGTCGTCGCGAAGTCTGGTTCTTTTCGATGAGCTGGGACGTGGTACAAGTACTTATGACGGTATCTCCATTGCCTGGGCGATTGTTGAATATATCCATGAACACCCGAATGCCCGTGCCAAAACGCTTTTTGCCACTCACTATCATGAGTTGAACGAGATGGAGCGTTCATTTAAACGTATCAAGAATTATAATGTATCGGTGAAAGAGGTATCCAATAAGGTGATCTTCCTGCGTAAACTGGTTCCCGGTGGCAGCGAACATAGTTTCGGTATCCATGTGGCCAAGATGGCAGGAATGCCGAAGAGTATCGTGAAACGTTCCGACGAGATACTGAAACAGCTGGAAACGGATAACCGCCAGGAGGGTATCGACTGTAAAGACAAGGCGAAAGGAAAAGGTAAGGTAAAAGCCAAACCTGTAAAAGAGATCGCTTCCGCCGCCGAAGGTTATCAACTCAGTTTCTTCCAGCTGGATGATCCCGTACTGAGCCAGGTACGCGACGAAATAAAGAACCTCGATGTAAACAACCTTACTCCGATCGAAGCACTGAACAAACTAAGCGAGATCCGTAAGATCATTTCAGGGAAGT
>NZ_CAJJWO010000063.1 GCF_905196875.1 uncultured Parabacteroides sp.
TTATTCATCGCTCCGATCGTCCCTCCATGCCGTTCGATCAGAACTTTGGCGAACGACAGGCCGATACCGCTTCCCGATTGCTCGTGGTTCCCTTGGTAATAACGGGTAAACAGCTTCGTGATATCCAGATTGCCCAGACCGATACCCTGGTCGGCAACGCTGACGTATACTTTATCTTCCTTCAGTTGGCTGGATACGGTGATGGTCGTGTCCGACGGGCTGAACTTCAGCGCATTCATTAATAGATTCGATAAAACAGTCGTACATTTAGGACCATCGAATGATACTTGTTCGATGTGTTCATCCAGCAGATAGACTATCCGGATATGGCGAGCTTCCAACTCGCTTTCAAAGTCTTTGGCAATGGACATAATCCATTTGTTCAGTCGATGGGGTGTTTTATGCAAAGTGTTTTTTGCTTCTTTCAGACTGCTCATGTCCAGCACCATATTGATGGTGTTTCTCATATTCAGTACCTGTTTGTATATACCGGATAATTGTCCTTTCAAATATTCCGGATCATTCCAGCTATTCTTATCGAGGATTCTTTTCAGTGGTGCATAGATTAGTGTTAGCGGGGTACGCAGTTCATGGCTGATATTGATGAGGAAGCGTACTTTTTCCTCATTCATCTTATTGGTGTGCTCTTTCATCTGCCATTTCATCTTTTGGTTTCTACGCTGTCTTAATATGCGCTCGGACCAGAAAAGTAGCAAGATTAACAGAATAATGAATATGACAAAAACATAAGGACGTTGATACCAGGGAGGTGTTACCCTGATATGAAGTACTTCGACCGGTTCGCTCCATTCCCCACTTTTCGAATTGCAGGATACCAGGATTGAATAATCTCCAGGAGCCAGCATGCGTAGTGAAAGAATATGGTTGTATGTTTCAGTGTACTGTCTATCACTCCCGTTAATCATATAGCGGTATAGTTTGCTACGGAACACATCTTTTTCCATTGAGATTACCTTTATTTCGATCGAACTGTGTGTATGTGGAATTGTTATCCGGTTATGGCCGTTTTGCAGTTGGTCGATACAGGAGTTTCCGTTCAGTAAAACATCCATCAACCTGACTTCGGGTAGCGGTTCTTCATTGGTCGATATGTTTTTATTGATACGCAGCAATCCGGAGGCACCCCCCAGATAGATATAATCGGAGATGGACGAAACTTGATATTTATAGATAAACTCATTTGTTGTATAACCGTCCGACTCTCCCCAGGAGGCAAAACGTTTCTTTTTGAGATCGTACGAGAATAACATATTACGGGCACCTATCCAAAGACGTTCCTGCTCATCCAATAAGAGGGTAGATACACTGTTGAACAGTTTGGTTTCAATTTTGGTGAACTTTTTTGTTTTAGAATCGAAATACCCGAATCCATACTCTGTCCCGATCCAAAAAATATTGTTTTTGTCGCGGGCCACAGCCTTGATCGCTTCATGTCCTCTGATACTGAGGAGGGTTTGTAACGTGTCGCTGCCGTGATATACTTCATACAGATTATTGCTTTGGATTATAAAGGCTGATTTTTCATCGGCGCAAACCATTTTCATCGGACCTGTTGCCAGCTTTTTTCCATCTATTTTCAAGAATGAGAATTTTCCGGTCCTGAAACTATGGCTGACTGCATTTTTTCCCAAAAAATAGGCCCATTCGTCTGTAACTCTGTAAGCTAATGAGGCGTTTCCTCCGTGAAACTGGTCGATTGTTGTTTCTTCATCGATTAAATAGAAGGGACGGTGGTATTTCCCTGTTTGTTTATTAAATAGGTACATGCCTTTCGTATATAGGGAAACAAGTAAATCTGCGTCTGAATAATCTGTGATGGATACGACTTTATCTCCGTAGGTGGATGGGTAATGTTTGAAGGTATCGGTGTAAGGATCATATTGGTTGATACCGCCTCCGTCTGTCCCCAACCACAAGCGTCCTCGTTTGTCTTCGTGGATGCTAATTACCGATATGTCGCTCAATCCATTTGTATTATTGCGCGGAACATCTGTATATGTTTTCATGAAAACTTCCTTGATTCCGATCATACCGCCTCTGACTGTCCCTGCCCAGATATTGTCCAGCTTGTCTTTATAGATACATTTGACTGAATTTACGGGAAGAGTGTTTCTGTCTCCCGGCGTATGGACAATTGCTGTTATATCGGAAGGAGTATCCATTTCCATTATATTTATGCCTCCGCCATCGGTTGTTATCCATAGTTTGTTATTTATTTCCAAGAAGTCAAGGATCAGATCGTTATTCAATCGTGAATTGCCTGTATGGATATGAAAAAGTTTTTTTCCGTCCGGAGCATAACAAACGAAGCCTTTATTATAAGTAGAAAGATAAAGTCTTTTCTTGCTGTCCAGATAGGCCGCATTCAAGTCTCCCGCCTGGACCGGATAATCGGTAGGGGTTATCTGATTAATAACCGGATTATACTTGAGGATGCCGTTTTTGCGTGAGATAAGCAATACTTCGTTATCATTCCAAGGGCAGATATAATAAGGTCTAAAATCAGATGAATCCTTTTGAAGGATAGATCTTTTATGGAGTGTCTGATTCTTATTGTTATAGATATATAGTCCTTCATCCGCTGTGAAAAGTATGGAGCCGGAAAATGTAAGGAATGAGTTTGTAATAATTGTCTTATCTTCGAATTTGATGGGACGGAATGAGTCGCTGCTTTTGTCGTATAGGGTTAATCCGTTATTGGTAGAAATCCAGATATTGTTTAGTGAATCTTCTGCGATGAAAAAGATCGTATTTCCAGGTAAAGAATAAGGGTTGTCCTTTTCATGGAAATAACTTTTCATGTCGTAACGGTCGAAGCAACTCAACCCGGAGGCTGTTCCGATCCAGATCAATCCTTTATTATCTGCCAGGATACAATTCACTGTTGTTTGCGATAAACCTTTGTCAAGATTCAATTGCTGGAAGAAATAGCTGGGACTCGCTCCTTTTGTATGGGATATACAAAAGAAAAACAAGAGTAGGAGCTGTAATAATTTTATAATGGGGAAGCTTTTCATCGTACTTTGTTTCCAATGAGTGCAAATGTAATAAAACCGATCTAAAATAGAAAATATTCAATGTAAACAGAACTTTAGGATAGTTTTTGACATGAAAAGTACGTTTGTTGACGCCGATATGTGTCGGAAAGTGCAATTTTGCCTTTGCAAATATTAACTAAATAGAGCGTGCTTATGAAATAGAGTTAATTCTAAATTACTTGGATATAGGTGAATTTGTAAGAATTTATCTGTTTTGGGATTTAAATTATGTTGTTTACTAAATTTATTGTTTTATGAAAAAATCTTTTCTAACTTTTTTATTGATGTTGTTTTGCTTGGCAGGCTTTGCTCAGCAGACAGTAACAGGGGTTATCCTCGAAGAGGCAACCTCCGAACCTTTGGCTGGTGCAGCCGTTCAAGTGAAAGATTCACAGAACGGTACGATTGCAGATGCCGATGGTCGTTTCTCTATCTCGGTATCACCCGGACAAACGTTATTAATATCTTATATTGGTCTTATCCCCCAGGAAATACTGATAAAGGAAGGCATGAAGGATTTGACAATTAAGATGATTAGTGATGCGGTTGATATAAATGAAGTTGTCGTTGTCGGGTATGGCGTACAAAAGAAAGTGAATCTGACAGGTTCTGTATCTTCCGTTAAAGGGGATGTGTTGGAACGTCGTCCTGTAGCAGATGCTGTACAGAGTTTACAGGGGATGGTTCCGGGTTTGTTAATAAGTAATTCCGACGGCGGTCGTCCGGGAGGAGCAGGTAAGATGACATTACGCGGACAGGGTAACCTGGATAATAATGCTGAGCCTTACGTTCTGGTGGACGGAGTGGAAATGAGCCTTTCAGACGTAAATCCCAGTGATATTGAAAATATCTCTGTATTGAAGGATGCGGCTGCTTGTGCTATTTACGGTGCACGTGCTGCTTATGGTGTAATCCTTGTCACAACTAAAAAAGGGGAAGAAGGTAAAATGCGTATCAACTACCAGGGTACGGTGGGCTGGAGTACGCCGACTGTTTTGCCGGATATGGTAAATTCTTATGATTTTGCACAGTACTGGAATGCTGGTGTAACCAATGCAGGTTCTCCACGTTTATATAGTGATGAGAAATTGGCCTTGTTACAGCAGTATATCAATGATCCGAGCAGTGTCGATCCGTGGTTTGAACTACCGGCTAATTCTAATATGAACCCGGCTTTTGAAAATTCGGAATTAGGTGTCGGTAATGTGAACTATTTTGATTTACATTATAAAAACTGGGCGTTTAAACAGAATCATAATGTTAGCCTGAGTGGTGGCGGTAAAGCTGCACAATATTATGTTTCAGGAGGCTACTACTCGGAAGACGGAATCCTTCGTTATGCTGATATGGATTATAAGCGTTATAATTTTGCCGCTAATGTTACTTCCCAGTTGACCAGTTGGATGAAGTTGAAAGTGAATACTAAGTTTATGCATTCAGATCAGGATACTCCGTTTGGTGACGGTGGTATCAGCGAAGGTTTCTATCATTCATTGGCTCGTTTCCGTCCTACAGTTTCTCCGGTTGACCCGAACGGACATTTTACGGAATTGACAATGATTCCTTATTTGCAAAGTGGAACATATACGAATACACAGCGTGATAATATGAATATCACTGCCGGTTTGGACATTCAGCCACTCAAAAACTGGTTTATATTCTTCGACTATACATATAAATTAGATAATAAAGAATATGAAGCGCTGAATGTAAGTCCGCTTATTTATGGTGCCGACGGTGTAAGTACCTCAAAAGGTGTCCGCTCAGAATTAGGTATGTCACCTGATGGTAAGTTTACCCGGAGCTATGACCATACACGTTATCAATCAATTAATTTGTATACAAATTATCTTTTCAGCCTGGCTGAAAAGCATAACTTTACAGTAATGGCTGGTTTCCAGGAAGAAGATTATGAGTTCAGCCTGATGAAGAACTCCATTACCGGCCTGTATTCAACCAGCAATCCGAATGTCGGTATGGGAACCGGCGACAAAACTGTCATCGATACCCGCAACGGTTGGGCTACCCGCGGTTTTTTCGGACGTGTCAATTATGATTATGACGGACGTTATCTGGTTGAGTTGAACGGACGTTACGACGGTTCTTCCCGTTTTGCTTCCGGCAATCGCTGGGGATTCTTCCCTTCTGTTTCTTTGGGATGGAATATTACCCGTGAGCAATTTATGAGTTCCGTAACAGATATACTCTCAAATCTCAAGCTTCGTGCTTCCTATGGTTTGTTAGGAAATCAGGCTGGTGCCGCCTTGTATACTTTTGCTGCGACAATGGAATTGAACAATAAGTTGGGTAATTATATTTTCTCTGACGGACGCCATATCTTTACACGGGCTCCGGGTGTTGTAAATCCGAATACTACATGGGAAAAGGTGGAGAGTAAGAATATCGGTCTTGACTTTGGCTTTTTCGGAAATTCTTTGACCGGTACACTCGATGTATTCCAGCGTGATACGAAAGATATGTTAGGTCCCGGTGTCGACTTCCCCGATATCTTCGGTGCAGATGCTCCTAAGACAAATAATGCACGTATGCGCAACCGTGGTTGGGAGCTTGCCCTGAATTATCGCGGACAGATTGGTAGTGATATTCAGTATGCCATCGGAGGTTCATTGTCAGACGCAGTTTCGGAAGTTACGGAGTATGCAAACCCGACCGGAACGAATCCGAAAGATAACTGGTATACCGGTAAAAAGGTTGGTGAGATCTGGGGGTATCGTGCCGATGGTCTGATCCAGACACAAGAAGAAGCGGATGCTTATAATGAGAAGTATGATCTGTCGTTCATCAGTGGTAAGCCTTGGACTCCGGGTGACGTGAAATATCGTGATCTTAATAATGATAATAAGATCAACAATGGTACAAATACGCTGGACGATATGGGTGATATGACTGTGATCGGTAATACGACTCCGCGTTACCAATATACAGTTAACGGTTCTATCAGCTGGAAAGGTATTAGTCTGAGTATGATGTTCCAGGGTGTTGGCAAGCGTGACTGGAATCCGGGAACGGGAGCTTACTTCTGGGGAAGTGGTCCGTATGCACAGGTAACTGTGTTTAAGGAACATCTGGATTATTGGAGTGAATCGAATCCGGGCGCTTATTATCCGAAGCCTTATATCCATACCGCAGGCGGTGTTACTCCATTCAGTAACAAAACAATGACTACCAGCGACCGATATATTCAAAGCGGTGCTTATTGTCGTCTGAAGAATTTGACGATCAGTTACGATCTTCCTGCTATCTGGACGAATAAGGTCGGTATGCAGAAGGTGCAGGTATTTTTCTCAGGTGAAAACCTGCTGACCTTTACAAAGTTGAAAGGAATGTTTGATCCGGAAGCGATCTATACAAAGAATGATTATACAAGTGAAGGTGGTAAGAACTATCCGAT
The DNA here is from genome assembly GCF_905196875.1 of uncultured Parabacteroides sp. Taxonomy (GTDB): domain Bacteria; phylum Bacteroidota; class Bacteroidia; order Bacteroidales; family Tannerellaceae; genus Parabacteroides. The sequence continues at coordinate 6,472 of NZ_CAJJWO010000063.1, forward strand.
GAATCGTGTAGTATCTGTGGGTTTGGTTGTTAACTTATAATTTAGATATCTTATGAAGAAGAGAAATATATTTTTAGGTGTGATTTTAGCTTTCGGCCTTACATCCTGTTTTGATATGGATAAAATGCCGGAAGGTGTACTTTCAACTGCGCAACCTTTCAGTAGTACAGGTGAAATGAGGAATTATCTGGACCAGTTTTATCAGACAGGCAATCCGAAATATGAAGATGATAAAATAAAAGTGGATTTTGGTGATGGCTTGCGGGTACAGGACTTTGGAGCCGGTGGCGGAAGTGGTATTGCAGGTTATGATACGCATAGTGATAATATGTCGGGAGGGGCGGTAAGTACCCGTCTGGCAGGAGAAACAACATTGAGTGGTGCTTCCAAGTTAACTAATTATACGGCTATCCGGAATCTGAACTTTATGCTGTGCAATCTGGAAAATTGCGTGGAACAAGGTTCTCCTGAATATGACCAGTATGTCGGTGAAGCTTATTATTTCCGTGCCTGGTATTATTATAAAATGCTTGTGGATTATGGACCATTGACATGGGTGAGTACTCCGCTTGACCCGAATGAGGAAGAGATGCATTTATCCAGGGATAGCCGTACGGTTGTAGCGGATAGTATTTTGGCCGATCTGGATAAGGCTATTTCTTATCTGGGTGAACAAAGCAATAGTGCTTCCATGCGTGTCCATAAAGATGTGGCTCGTGCCTTGAAAAGTGATGTTGCTCTTTTTGAAGGAACCTGGGAGAAATATCATAAGGCAAAAGGCGATAAATTCTTTGATCCTGCCGTAACTGACGAAAAAATAAAGAATTATTTCACCGTAGCGGCCAATGCGGCTAAAGAAGTTATGGACCGTGGTGTATGGAAAATCTATACGACGGGAAATATGAAAGATGACTATCGTAAGATGTTCCAGACAACAGATCTGTCCGGTAATTCGGAAGTCCTCTGGTTTAAGATGTATGACGGCGACCAGGTTGGAAATAATGTGAATCGTTACCTGAACCAGGGTGGCGGTGGAGTAGGTGTCACAGCTTCGCTGATAGATGATTACCTGACAATAGATGGTAAACCTTTTGTTGGTTCTGCGCGAACAGAAGCGAAGAGGGTATTTGGTAACGAACTGCTGTCAACCGTGCGTGACCCGCGTTTGGCACAGACGATTTGTACACCGGGACAGCAATTGCGTCCGGACGATACACCTCCTTATTATCAGGTTCCGCCGCTGATCGGTTCGTCTGCCTATAACCAGAATATGACAGGGTATTCACTGTTGAAGTATGTGCAAATAGATTATACCGGTAGCCTGGATGCTGAATTCAAGGGAGCGACTCCGGCTATTCAGTTTCGTTACGCCGATATTCTGTTAAATTATGCAGAAGCGTTGGCAGAATTGGACGGAGCAGCTAATTCTCAGAAAATAATCGTAGCTTTACAACCATTACGTGATCGGGTAGGTATGCCTGCTGTTGATTTTGACCGGGAGTACAATCAGGAATCCGATTATCCGTTCCGTCATCTGGATAAATATATACAGGCTGTCCGTCGTGAACGTCGTATTGAAAAAGCTTGCGAAGGCCGTCGTCTGGAAGATATCCTTCGTTGGGCTGCTGCTGAAGAACTGATCGTCGGTAAGTGGCCGAAAGGTGCATTATTTGCAGGAAGTAACTTGGAAAACAATCCTGCATTTGACGGTAAACTTGTTTATGACCAGGCTTCGGGTAATAACCTTTTCCTGACAGGAAAACCGGGTGACGCACTGCGTTATGTGGTGCCCAGCAACCCGGCAGGTTATGAACAGGGATGGAAGTTTAATGTCGGTCGCGACTATCTGTTGCCTATTCAACCTCGTATGCTGTCGTTGACAGGTGGTAAATGGGAGCAGAACCCGGGTTGGTAAACTCATTATATAAGCAAGATATATGAAAAACGTTAGATCTACAGTATTATTTTCTTTGACAGGAGCAGCGATGTTGGCATCGCTGCCCTCCTGCAAGGAGAAAAAAGTGGCAGAGGAGGCTAAAAAGCCGATGAATATCCTCTACATCATGTGTGATGACCATTCGTACCAGACAATCAGTGCGTACGATAACCGGTTCATCGAGACGCCTAATATTGACCGTATCGCCAAAGAAGGAGTCCGTTTTACAAACAGTTTTGTTGCCAACTCGTTAAGCGGCCCGAGCCGTGCTTGTTTGCTGACCGGTAAGCATAGCCATAAAAATGGCTTTACCGACAACACACATACTTTCGACGGTGCACAGCAGACATTCCCTAAACTGTTGAAACAAGCTGGTTACCAGACAGCGGTCGTAGGTAAATGGCACCTTACTTCCGATCCGACCGGATTTGACTACTGGAATATCCTGACCGGACAGGGAGACTATTACAATCCGTATTTCATCGACAACGGTGAGAAGAAGCAAATTGAAGGATACGCCACCAATATAACAACCGATCTGGCAATCGACTGGCTGGATCAAAAGAGGGATAAGGAGAAACCGTTCTGCCTGCTCCTGCACCACAAGGCTCCGCACCGTACATGGATGCCCGATACTTGTGACCTGGAGTTGTACAAGGACGTTGTTTTCCCTATTCCGGAAACATTCTATGATAAGTATGAAGGCAGAATCGCTGCTTCCGAGCAGGAAATGAGCATCATCAAGGATATGGACCTTGTCTATGACCTGAAACTGGCTGACAAAGAGAACGAGATTCATTCCAATCCGGGACTGGAAAAGGCCGGCCGTGCAATGTACAACAAGCTCAATGCTGAACAAAAAGCTGCCTGGGATAAACATTACGATCCTATCATCAAGGAGTTCAAGGAAAAGAAACTTTCCGGTAAAGCGTTGGCAGAGTGGAAATACCAGCAGTATATGCTCGATTATATCCGTGTGATCCATTCTGTAGACCGCAATGTGGGACGTGTTTTGGATTATTTGGAAAAGAACGACATGCTGGATAATACGATCATTGTTTATACTTCAGATCAGGGTTTCTATATGGGTGAACATGGTTGGTTCGACAAACGTTTCATGTATGAAGAATCTTTCCGTACGCCGATGCTGGTTCGCTATCCGGGTGGTATAAAGGGTGATATCACTGAAATGGTTCAGAATATCGACCATGCTGCTACTTTCCTGGAACTGGCCGGTGCACCGATACCGGAAGACATCCAGGGCGATTCTTATCTGCCGTTGCTGAAAGGCGAACATCCGAAAGACTGGCGTACCTCTTTGTATTACCATTATTACGAATTCCCTGCCGAACACATGGTAAAACGTCATTACGGAGTACGTACGGATCGTTATAAGTTAATGCATTTCTACGACGACATCGATGTATGGGAATTGTATGATCTGCAAAACGACCCGATGGAGATGAAAAACATCTACAACGAACCGGGCAACGATCAGATCATCCAACAATTAATGGACGAACTCCACAAGTTACAGAAGCAATATGACGATCCGATCGAGTCGGAACTGGCAAAGAACTGATAGATATAGACTGGCAAAGAATAAAGGCTGTTCCCTGGTAATTCGGGAGCAGCCTTTTTTCGTATGATTGACTTTTAGTTCAATTTATAGCATAGAGGCTATTTGCTTTTCCAGAGCTTGTTTAATGAATGCGTTGATAGATACCCCCGCTTGTTTGGCAAGCATTGCAATCCGGCTATGTATCTCAGGAGATATGCGAACATTCAAAGAGCCGGAAAAACTTTTAAGGGGCTCTATCCCTTCTTCTTCGCAGTAAGCCAAATAGTCGTCTACTGCTTCATGAAAAGCGGCTGTAAGTTCTTTTACGCTTTCGCCTTCAAAGTTTACAAGTCCGTTTATACCTTCTATCTTGCCGAAAAAGACATTGTCCTTTTCACTAAAGTTTACAGAACCGATATAGCCTTTGTAAGTTAATGTATTCATTATATTTATGCAGAGTTTTACAGGTTGCCCCCTGATTAACTTATCTATTGTGCTTTTTACTTCTCTTTAATAAATCCAGCCTCAACCAAATCATTGAGTACTTGCTTCATTGCATATAGCTTGATAATATTCCCCGGGTGGGGCTTATGTATCATGATCGGACGCTTATCTGCGTTTTTATAGATAACCCTTGAGCCTGACGTTTTACCTTTATTGGACTTTTCGTATCCAAAATACTTCAGTAGCCTCTCTAACCATTGCTTTTGTTTTTGCAAATGTAACTATATTTTAGTTACAGGCAAGACCTGAAAGGATATAAAAAAACACCATAAGAAGTAAAATTACTTTCTTATGGTGTTTCCGTGGAGAATATCGGACTCGAACCGATCACCTACAGACTGCCAGTCTGTCGCTCTAGCCAGATGAGCTAATCCCCCGTGTTTGGTTTTCGAATGCAAATATAGAGGTTTTCCTGATATATTCGCTATCTTTGTATAAGAAATTTGGAGAAAAAAGAATATGATCGTTTATAATACAACATTCAATATAGAGAATGATATCCTTACCGAGTGCATAGAATATCTGAAGAAGAGTTACATACCGCGTGCAGCAGCCAGCGGATTTTTAAGAACACCTTACTTGCGCCGTATCTTACAGGATGAGACCGAGGATGCAACCAGTTACTCCGTGCAGTTCCATGTAAAGAATCCGGAGACGCTGGAATACTGGATGGAATCGGAAGGCCGTGGCTTGCAACAGGAACTGATCACCCGCTTCGGAACCAAGATCGTTGGCTTCAGTACCTTACTGGAAGAAATAGACTGGGAGAATGATTAAAGACCGTGTTATATTAGGTATAGACCCCGGAACGATCGTGATGGGATACGGTGTCCTGAAGATCGAAGGGAATAAACCGAAACTCGAGGCTATGGGCGTACTGCAACTGAACAAGTACGAAGATCATTACCTGCGCTTAAAGAAGATATTCGAACGTGTACTGGCGCTTATCGACCAGTATCATCCTGACGAACTGGCTATCGAAGCCCCTTTCTTCGGAAAGAACGTGCAAAGTATGATAAAGATGGGGAGAGCCCAAGGCGTTGCCATGGCGGCAGCTTTGGAACGCGAAATCCCTATCTTCGAATATGCCCCGCTGAAGATCAAAATGTCTATCACCGGCAACGGTAACGCGGCCAAAGAACAGGTTGCCGGCATGTTACAACGTTTCCTGCATATCCCGCAAGAGTCGATGCTGCCGCAACTGGATGCCACCGACGGATTGGCGGCAGCTGTCTGTCATTATTTCCAGACGAATAATCCCATCTCAGAGAAGAAATATACCGGCTGGAAAGACTTCCTTGCCAAGAATCCCGATAAAGTCAGGAAGTAAAACGGATCTTCCCTATATAACATAAAAAAGTCCGGAATTATGCGTTCCGGACTTTTTCTATCTGAAAATATAAAGCTTATACAATACCTTGTGCCATCATCGCCTTGGCTACTTTCATAAAGCCGGCGATGTTTGCACCTTTCACGTAGTTAATGTATTTACCGTCTTTACCGTGTGAAACACATTGTTCGTGGATAGCACCCATAATCTGATGCAGTTTAGCATCCACTTCGTCGGCAGTCCAGGAGATATGCATGGCGTTCTGCGTCATTTCAAGTCCGGAAGTAGCTACACCACCAGCATTAACGGCTTTACCCGGAGCAAACAACTGTTTGTGTTCGATGAATAGATCGACTGCTTCGGCCGTACATCCCATGTTGGAGACTTCGGCAACGCATAGAGTTCCGTTTGCTATCAGCTTGCGGGCGTCGTCTGCATCCAGTTCGTTCTGTGTAGCGCAAGGCAGGGCGATATCCACTTTCTGTTCCCAGGGTTTCTTACCGGGATAGAAGGTTGCACCGGGATACTCTTCAGCATAAGGAGCCACGATGTCATTACCGCTGTTACGCAATTCCAACAAATATTCGATCTTATCGCCGGAGATACCGTCGGGATCGTAAACATATCCGTCAGGACCAGAGATTGTAACTACTTTGGCACCCAGTTCAGTTGCCTTTTTCGTTGCTCCCCAAGCCACATTTCCGAAACCGGAAACGGCTACTGTTTTTCCTTTTATATCGATACCATGTGTTTCGAGCATCTGATGTACGAAGTAAAGCGCACCATATCCCGTTGCCTCCGGACGAAGGATTGAACCGCCGAATTCCATACCTTTACCAGTAAATGTACCAGTGTTTTCGCGCGCCAGTTTCTTATACATTCCGTACATATAACCTACTTCGCGTCCGCCTACGCCGATATCACCTGCCGGAACATCGCGGTCGGGACCCAGGTTGCGCCACAGTTCCATAATGAAAGCCTGGCAGAAACGCATGATCTCAGCGTCGCTCTTTCCGCGGGGAGCAAAGTCGGAACCGCCCTTACCACCACCCATCGGCAATGTAGTCAGTGCATTTTTGAATGTTTGCTCAAAGCCCAGAAACTTAAGAATGGATAAGTTTACAGACGGGTGGAAACGAATTCCCCCCTTATACGGGCCGATCGCATTATTAAATTGTACGCGATATCCTAAGTTAACCTGTACTTCACCTTTGTCGTCTACCCAGGGTACACGGAAAGTAAAGATACGTTCCGGTTCAACCAAACGCTCGATGATCTTCGCTTTCTCGAATTCAGGATGCTGGTTATAAACCTCTTCTATTGATAAAAGAACTTCTTTCACGGCCTGCAAGTACTCTTTTTCACCCGGGTGCTTTGCTTCCAGTGCAGATAAAATAACTTCTGTTTTCATAGCGTCTATTGCTTTTTAAGGAATAACATTATGTAGACAAATGTAGGCAATTCTATGGATTGACCAAGCTTTTTACTTTCTTTTTGACAGTTCAGGATATGTTATTGATGCATGTATTGCGGATGCTTTCGGTTACTCTTCATCCAACTAGTATCAAAGTGCCGGGGAACTAATTGTTTATCAGGCATATTTTAATCTTTAGTATACCTGTTTTTATACTTTTGAGCTAGCATGAATTTAATTTTTAGCATGCTCGAAATTGATTTTGCCCTAGCTCAAAATTAAATTTGAGCATGCTCAAAAGCAAAAAAATATAGGAGGAAAATGTTAGTTACTAACGAGGAAAAGAGTAGATTGTCGGGAGAAAATACTTAATAGTCTGCCTGGGATTTGATTTTTTCCTTACTTTTGGGCGTATATAACTCTATAAAACAGTATGAGCGGAATACCGGACTTTAAGAACCTTGTGTTTAAAGACACATCATTCGCCAATCTAATGAATAAGCGTATATATAATGTATTGCTTATCGCCACTAAATACGATGCCTTTATGTTGGAAGACGACGGGCGGGTAGACGAACAGATATTTAACGAATATACTTCGCTGAGCCTTCGTTATCCTCCCCGTTTTACTCAGGTGACTACGGAAGAAGAAGCACTGGCTGAACTGGAAGATCGTAATTTTGAATTGATCATCTGCATGCCTAATATGGACGATCGCGATATTTTCGCGGCGGCAAAGGAGATCAAGGTGCATTATCCTAATATTCCTATTGTGGTGTTGACGCCTTTCTCCAAAGAAGTTTCCAAACGTATAGCCAATGAAGATCTGAGTGCGATCGATTATGTATTCAGTTGGCTGGGGAATGCCGAACTGTTGCTGGCTATTATTAAACTTATTGAAGATAAGTGGAATGCGCCCGACGATACAAAAAGTGTAGGCGTGCAGATCATTCTGTTGGTTGAAGATTCGATCCGTTTCTATTCTTCCGCTTTGCCGCATCTGTATAAGTTTGTATTGGAACAGAGCCAGATGTTTGCAAAGGAGGCACTTAACGGTCACCAGCAGACGCTTCGTATGCGTGGTCGTCCGAAAATTAAATTGGCACGAACCTACGAGGAGGCTGTCCGTATTTTCGACCAGTACCGGGATAATATGCTCGGTATCGTTTCGGATATGAGTTTTATGCATAATGGGGTGAAAGATCCTTATGCCGGTTATAAGTTCGGGCAGTATGTCCGTAAAACGGGATTGATCATTCCTTTTGTCCTGGAGTCGTCGGAGTCGTGCAATAAGGTATATGCCAAAGAGTTGGGGGCCTCGTTTATCGATAAGAATTCGAAGAGCTACCCGCAGGATTTGCGTAAGAAGATCATGCAGCGTTTCGGGTTCGGCGATTTCGTTATCCTGAATCCGCAGACGAAGGAAGAGATCATGCGTATCAAGGATTTGAAAGATTTGCAGAAGAAAGTCTTCCAAATCCCGGACGACTCGCTGGTTTATCATCTTTCGCGCAATCATTTCTCGCGCTTTTTCTATTCGCGTGCCATGTTCCCGCCGGCAGAGGTCCTGAAGCGGGTGGATGTGAGCGATTATAAAGATATGGATGAGGCTCGTAAACTGATATTCGACCTGATCGTGCAATACCGCCGGATGAAGAATTCCGGGGTGGTAGCCATCTATCAGAAAGACCGTTTCGACGAGTACAGCAACTTTGCCCGTATCGGCGACGGTTCGCTGGGAGGAAAGGGGAGAGGCCTTGCTTTTATGGGAGCAATGGTGAAACGTTATCCGAAATTGGAGACGGAAAACTTCAATACCAACATTCCGAAGACGGTAGTTATATGTACCGATATCTTCGACGAATTTATGGAGACGAACGAGCTGTTGCCTATCGCTTTGGGGGATGCCGACGATGAGACGATCCTTAAATATTTCCTTCGTGCCAGTCTGCCTGCCAGCCTGATCGATGATCTGATGGCTTTCTTCGATGTAGTGAAGAGTCCGATAGCCGTCCGTTCGTCCAGTTTGCTTGAAGACTCGCACTATCAACCGTTCGCCGGTATTTATTCTACTTATATGATTCCCCGGATGGAGGATAAATATGAGATGTTGCGTATTCTGAGCGATGCGATCAAGGCGGTGTATGCTTCCGTCTTTTATCGTGACAGTAAGGCATATATGACGGCAACTTCCAACCTGATCGACCAGGAGAAGATGGCGATCGTATTGCAGGAAGTGGTCGGTAACCGTTACAACGATCATTTCTATCCGACTATTTCCGGTGTGGCCCGGTCGCTTAATTTCTACCCGATCGGTAACGAGAAGGCGGAAGACGGCATTGCCAATATCGCCCTCGGATTGGGAAAATATATCGTTGACGGCGGTCAAACCTTACGTTTCTCACCGCGCCACCCGCACAATATTTTGCAGATGAGCACGATGGATTTCGCCCTTCGTGAGACGCAGACCCGTTTCTATGCGCTCGACCTGGAGAATCTGGCACAGCAGTTCTCTATCGACGACTCTTTCAACCTGTTGCGTCTGAACCTGAAAGATGCCGATGCCGACGGTTCTTTGAAATATATCGTTTCTACTTACGATCCGTACGATCAGATCATTCGTGACGGTTATTATTCCGGAGGGCGAAAGATCCTCTCTTTCGTCAATATCCTGCAACATGATGTATTCCCGTTGGCAAAGACGTTGGATGAATTGCTTCGTATCGGCCAGGAAGAAATGGGGCGTCCGGTAGAGATCGAGTTTGCCGTGAATGTCGATCCGAATAACCATGATAAGGCAACTTTCTATCTGCTTCAGATCCGTCCGATCGTGGATAACAAGGAGATTATGGATGAAGACCTGACCCTGGTTAAGAATGAAGAGACAATCCTTTCTTCGACCAGTGTATTGGGGCATGGTATCGTGACGGACGTACAGGATATTATCTATGTAAAGAGCGGTGCTTTCAATTCTTCAAACAATCAGTTGATCGCTTATGAGATAGAGAAGCTGAACCGTCGTTTCACGGAAGAGGAAAAGAACTATGTATTGGTCGGTCCCGGACGTTGGGGTAGCAGTGACCATTGGTTAGGTATCCCGGTGAAATGGCCTCATATCAGCAATGCCCGTGTGATTGTGGAGTGCGGCCTGGAGAACTATCGTGTCGACCCGAGCCAGGGAACGCATTTCTTTCAGAATCTGACCTCCTTCGGTGTCGGATATTTCACGATCAATCCGTTTAAGGGAGACGGCTGGTTCGATGAGGACTATCTGAATGCCCTGCCGGCCGTCGAGGACACGGAATATCTGCGTCATGTTCATTTCGAGACTCCCATTGTTATAAAGATGGACGGAAAGAAAAGTTTGGGCGTAGTGCTTAAACCGGACTATTAAGTTGTTTATATAACTTAATTGTTTTATTTTTGCAAAGGCTTGAAAGCGTATGAATATGAATACGACTAGAGTTGCCTGCAAAAAAGAGTATATGGCCTCTGATAGACAGAAAGAGGGTGACAGATGGGAGACAACGAAATATCCAGATTGATAGAAGAGCAATATCTGTTTACGAACAGTATCTACTCTTCTATGCCGATCGGTATCGAAATATACGACACGGATGGTGTTTTACGCAGTATTAACGACCATGCTTTACGTTTGTATGGGGTGGACGACCGGACTACGGTATTGAACAAAGTCAACCTTTTCAATAGCCCTTATGTGGATGATGCGCTTGAAGCTCAGATCAGGTCGGGTGAGGAAATTAATTTAGAGTTCGAATATGACTTCGACCAGATAAACAGCAAGGCATACTTTTCTTCCAACAATAAGGATACAATCATTTATAAGGCACAGGTCGTTGCCATACGGAATAAGGCCGATACCATCATCGGACATATATTGCTCACCAATGATGTAACCAACGTCAAAGAAGAGGAATACCGGACGGAGGAAACGAAGAAGAACCTCGAGATGGCGATGGATGCAGCTAATATGTCATCCTGGATATATGATGTGCATAAAGGAGTGTTTAATTCGTTGTATGGGAACATTGTCGCGAAAGAGGATATGACGATGGAAGAGATGTTGTTCTTGTTGCATCCTCAGGATCATGTGCCCTTGAAGTTGCTTTTTTCTCAGCTGATAAATAAAGAAGTACGGTACGGACAGATCACTCTGCGCTTTCACAGCGAAGAGGAGGGGCAGTATCGTTATTATGAAAGTAGAATGCGTCTGTCGTCAGAGCATTTGGGGAAACTGCTGATTGTCGGAACGCAGCTGGATATAACGGAAAAGGTGCGACTGGCCAAGAAGACGCAAGAGTTGATCGCAAAGCGCGAACTGGCTATGAAAGTTAACAATATCGTGCATTGGGACTTTGATGTGCGCACTCAGAAGTTTGAATCTTATAACGATCCGATCAATAATTATCAGGGCGACCGGTTGTTGACTATTCCTGAATACATGGAAGTGATCCATCCGGAAGACCGTTCCATGTTCTATAAAACTATGCAATCTCTGTTGGCTGGCGATAACGATACGATCAATTTTACCTGCCGCATTCAAACACGTTCCGATGAAACATGGCAGTATTGCGACTTCATAGGCGTCCCCTTTGAAAAGGACGATAATGGTAATATCGTACGTTTTACAGGTTTCAGGCAAAACATACCCAAGCTACAAAAGCTGAACAGGGAACTGAAAGATAGAAATTACAGGATAGAGCTTACCTTCAAAACGGTCGGTATGTCATACTGGGATTTCGATGTGAAGACTAAACGGTTTCGCGCATTCAACGATCCGGTGAACGACTATCACTCTGAAAAGATCTTTACACCTGAAGATTATATGCGGGTGACTCATCCGGATGATTTGGAGACAGTGAGGAACTATATGAACCACATGTTTCAGGGCATTGACAAGGAATTTAATCTGAAATACCGTTCTTTGACGAAGTGGGATGACGAATGGCAGACGTTACTGATTACCGGAATACAGTTGGAAAGAGACAAAGAAGGACGTGTAACTCGTTATACCGGTATTTCTATCAATAATACGAAGTGGGAAAAGATGATTCAGGAACTGAAAGAGATGAAAGAAAAGGCGGAACTTTCCGACCGGCTCAAATCTGCTTTCCTGGCTAATATGAGTCACGAGATACGCACTCCTCTAAATGCGATCGTCGGCTTTTCCGAACTGTTAACGACTTGTGATAATCCGAAAGAGAAAGTGGAATATGCGAGTATTATCCAAGCCAATAATGACTTATTGCTACGGTTGATTAACGATATTCTGGATCTTTCTAAAATAGAATCAGGCGTTCTTGAACGTAAAAAAGAACGATTTAACCTGGCAAAAGTTTCCAATGAATTATATATGACGATTCTGCCGAAAGTTGAAAATAACTCTGCCGTTGAATTTTTGAAAGATAATCAGGTAAGGGATTGTTTAGTAGATCTGGATAGAAACCGGCTTAAACAGGTGTGGATGAATTTCCTTACTAATGCAGTGAAATGTACTAAATCGGGATATATAAAAATGGGGTATTCAATTGAAGGGGAAGGACTCCGGATATATGTAGAAGATACAGGAGTCGGCATTCCGGAGGAAAAGCATGACAAGGTTTTTGCCCGGTTTGAGAAACTGAATGAGTTTGCACAGGGAACGGGATTAGGATTAACAATTTCCAAAGCGATTGTTGAGTCGGCCGGAGGAAAAGTCGGATTTACTTCAACTCCCGGTGTCGGATCTACATTCTGGGCCTGGCTCCCTTGCTCTCCGGAGTTAGTGGAACCATGAAAATAGAAAAGCCCTCTTTACTTATACAGCGAAGAGGGCTTTTGGTTTTGTATAGGGAAAGTATCAGTCTTTCTTCTTAATAAAGTCCGAAGGATAATTGACCTTGTTGATGATCTCGTTACCTTTCAGGTGGATCCAGGTGGTGAAACCGTTTTCACCTTCTGTCATTTCTATCACACGTGCACCGTTTGTCAGGTTATTGTAAACCGTATCGCCACCGGTGTAACGACCATACGCCAGTAAAATACCTTTCCAGTAAACGGCATAATCGTCATCGTGATCGTGGCCGACAAAGACACCTTGAACATCTCCCATTTCTTTCATAGAAGCAAACAAGCCGGAGTTCAGTTGCGGAGCACAGGCTTTCTCTTTGCGGGTTCCTACCAGAATAGCCGTTTCATCGGAAGCCGCCTGATTATATTCCGGTAAAGCAATGTGGAAGAAGGCCAGAGAGGGAACAGGTGTTCCGCCATTCTGTTTAGTGAATCTGGCACTGTTGTCGCGATACCATTGGATCTGGTCGAACTTGATATAATCGTATCCGCCGATACCTTCTATCTGGGAGTAAGAATGAGAGTCTATGCAGTAAAGCACGACTGCATCTTTATCTCCATTCGAAGATTTGACCGGAAGAATATAATTGCTGGCTCCCGATACGCCTTTGACGGAATCAGTCAGGTTGTAAGGGATCGTTTTGATGATATCGAACAACTGTGTGCGTGTCAGGCCTTGTTCGTTATCATGGTTGCCGAAAGTCATGCCGAAAGGTATCTTACGTTTGGCTGCCAGGTTAAGTATGGTACGCATACCTTCTTCTGCCGGCTTACCATAAATTACATCACCGGTGAAAAGTACCAGGTCCGGTTTCTCTGCATCCAGCACTTCGTTGATCCTTTCGATTGAAATAGCCGACTTCGGATTGTTATGGATATAATGTACGTCGGTGAACTGTACGATCTTGAATTTTCCATCTTTATTGAATTTCAAAGACGGCTGCTGGGCTTTACCGTTCAGTAAGCCGCCCAACAGGAATATGATACAAAAGAATAACTGTTTCATCTTCTATTCTATTAATTATTTAAAGACTGGCATTGAACGGCCGATCCATACTTGCGGTTGCTGCAGGTTGAAGATTTCGGCAACAGTAGAAGCGCAATCAAACTGCATCATGCTGATATCATCGAAGCAATATCCTTTTTTGATATTCTTTCCGGCGATGATAAACGGTGTTTCCATTTCCTGCATGGTCTTGCCGCCATGTCCTTTGTTGATACCGCCGTGGTCGGCTGTGATAATGAAGATCGTGTCGTCATACATACCGGCCTTTTTTACCGCTTCTACAATCTGACCGATATAACCGTCCAGCTCTTTTATCTTGGCATAATAAGCAGGGGTGTCGTGTCCGTCGGCATGTCCTACATGATCGGGGTTGTCAAAAGCGATCATGGTAAGTGTCGGCTTTTTATCGGTGATGTATTTAACAGCCATTTCACATAGAACGGTCGGTTGTTTATTATAGTCCGGGCCTTGTGCATGGTAGCTCATGGACAAGGTATCGACCAGATACTTGATACCGTCCCAGTCGTAAAGACAACCGATTTCTGCATCCGGCTGAGCGTCGCGCAACAATTGAAATACAGTCGGGAAAATACCATGCTTATTTAATTCGCGTGAGGGCAGTTCGGGTGTTTGTGATCCCCACTCTGTGTATCCGTGTATCTCAGGACCTGCACCCATGAACATAGAAGCCCAGTTCACAGCACTGGAAGATGGCAATACGGAGCGTTTCTTCAACGTATAGGAACCGTCTTTCATAAATTGTTTGGTGACAGGCATTTCTGCTTTCTCCACGCTGTAAGCTCCCCAGCCGTCGAGGCCAATCCAGACGACGTGTTTTGCTTTTGGTTTGGCGGCAAAAGCCGTACTGATAGTGAAAATGGTTAAAACCAGAATAAGTAATAAGTTTTTCTGTTTCATGATTGTGTTATTTTATAGTGATATTAAATTGGTCGTATGACTCTGTTCTCCATGCTTTATCCGCAGTCAGAGGTGACAAGGCGAAAAGCGGGGAGAATGTTTTTACTTTGATCGTTTGTCCGTCGGGCATAAATTCGAGGATACGCAGCCAGCCGTCGCCACCGTTGCCATGCCATTCTCCGTCGGCGGTCTGGGCATTGAACATCATTTGCGGTATCTCTTTTCCGGCGGCATTCTTGTCGATGCGGAAAGACACATTGTCTTTATAGTCGGCTATCTCGCATTCGTGGCCGCAAAGCACCATACAGATGTTTGAAGACGGATAAACCAGTTTCTGCCAAATAGCTTCCCCGTAATTGGCGGGCGATACTTTGTAGTTCTCCTTTTCATGGCGTTTACCGTTCCAGGCAAGATACGAGTGGGTGAGTAGGATTACTTTATGATCTTTGTATTTCGGCTTTTCGGTCACCTGCTTAGCCCATGCTATCGCTTCGTCGCGTGGGGCAAACTCAAGTGAGATAACGAGTATTTTCCCCCATGTGTCGGTTTCAAATTCGTAAGCCGCATTTTCAAGGGTCGGTATATCCTTGTAGTTATTGCCTACTTCCACCAGTGATTTCTTCCAGCAACTGTTTCGTTCGGATGGAAAGTAATCAGGGAAATGGCAGAGGCGGTTTTCTGATTTCTCATAGCCGTAGTCATGGTTTCCCGTACAGATCACATACGATACTTTATTATCGAGGCGTTCGAATGCCCTTGACGCTGCCTTCCATTGCTCTTCGCTGGTTTGGTTACCATTCACACCGTCGGGAATACGAATTTCGTTTTGTTCCACCAGATCGCCCGTGCAAAGTACGCCTTTGATATTTAAAGAGTCCATATTATTGACCACCCATGCCGTCTGAAGTTCGAATAATGGCTGGTTGGCGTCGAATTTGATGTAACTCTGCGGATCGGGCAACAAGATCATTGAAAATGAGTTTTTATCGGATAGCTGCGCCCTTACCGGATAGACCTGGGCGGAAACCTCGATCAGTCCGAGCAGGAAGAGGAGAGAAAGAATAAGTTTTGTTTTCATGTGTATTTTGTTTTATGATATTACTGTTCGGTAGATGGAGCTACATCGAATATGGTCATTACGGCCGCATGGTCGGAAGCCCATACATCGTCGATTTCGGGTGCTGTCTTGATTATCTTTGATGCAACCGCTTTAATACCTTTTCCTTTGTAGAAAAGGAAGTCGATTCGGCTAACCTGTAACTGTCCGTAAATAACGGCAAAAGTACCTTCCGGACGACTTACTTCGTCGGGATTTATTTCACGGAAACTATCTTTAAAACCTTCTGCCTGCATATAGAGGGTGGTAGGGAATGGAACCGGCCCGTATCCATAATGTAGTGGAGCTGCAGCAGCAGTCCAGTCCAGGTGGCTGCATGAGTTGAAATCTCCACCGATAATGATAGGGGTGTCACCGTCTGTCAGATAAGGTTTCGTATCCTTTTCGAGGATATGTTTCATATCGACCAGAGCCCGGATCGAGTCTTCTGCTACCCAGATACGTGGATCGTGTCCGCTATTCGGATAATTGCAAGAGTATTCCGGACGGTAGGCATATCGTAGCCAGCAAGCGTTTACAAGGAGTTGACGCCCGTTGGGTAATGTTATTTTTCCAGGATTGGAGTTGAAAGTCTTTTCTGTAGGTATCTTTGTTAATGGATACCGGCTGAAAAGTACCAGGTTATCATCTAAAGCCGGAGTCTGCATATTGTAGTCGAGCGAGTCTCTAAAACGTTGTTGTCCGCCGTAACCTTCCTGCATGGTTATGATATCTGCATGGGAAGCTTTCAGCAGGTCGATGATACGGCTTTGTCCGTCATCACCTACATGTCGGCCGCCGTGCCAGATATTCCATTGCAGGACTTTGACGATGTCGGGGGTATTACTGCTGTTGCAGGTTATTCTTTTTTCAATCTGTCCTTCGCTAATTTCCGGAATATAATTCGTTTTATCCAGCTTGAAGGATGGAACTTTTATTTTTATCTTATTACCGAAAGTGGCTTTGTCGGAAATATCGGCGGTAACCAGTATGTAATTAATTCCCGGCGTCAGCTTTATGGCTCCTTTGTAGGCTTTGAATGTCATTCTCTCTTCGGGTGCTTTGCCGTTTCCGAATAATTCAGTGCGTGTGTTTGAACGGGCGCTCTTGCCGGTATAATATATATGTACGCGAGAGATATCGGAGAGGGAAGTCATATCCGACAGATCCAGTGATAGTTCGGTTAAGGATAATGGTGTTTGATTACCGGTGACTGCTATTCTTAATTTCAGGATCTGATCGTCTTGTGTGCCCTGGTCTGCATCCCATTCGCTGTCTATTACGACTGCATTGAATAATTCCTGGGGTTTGTCGGCTGTGTAGTTAAATTTAGGATTGTCGTTTACTACGGTGTAAGCCATAGGGATTGTCCCTTTATAATCTACCCGGCCGTTTCGTATGTGATAGGCCTGGTCTCCTTTCCCGACCCAGTTGACGGATGCGTCGTTTATCCCGTCATCAAAATTGTAATAGGCAATTAATGTCTTGAAATGGGGATGAGTAGGGGCAAGCGGTTTAGTCATCCATTCCCGTATCGTTTCGGTAGATAAGGCGGAATCCCAGACACGTACTTCGTCCATGAGGCCTCCGAAGGCTGTCGTATCACTTTCATTTATTCCCAGAGCTCCGGGTAAAACGGATACCGCAATCGGTTTGCTGTCTGCCACCTGGCCATCCAGATACAATCGGGTAACAGTTCCGTCGCAGCTAAGGGCTACATGATGCCATTGATCATCCAACACCTCCTTCGACCATAAATCAGCCTGGGTGTTATGGAGTTTCCCTTTTTCAATAATGAGCGGGAGATAATCGGTTATATTCAACTGGCTGTACTCACCGCCTCCGAAAATGATTTCCTGATCCTTCCAGGATGTATCATCCCCTTTGATCCATGTCTCAAGTGTCCAGGGAGCGTTGAGGATTCGGATACCTGTTTTTACGTTGTTGTCTTTCCCGTCGAGATGTAAGGCGAGATTTTGACCGGGAGATTGGGCTATTGATGAGATAACGGATGAGCTGAGTAAAAATAGAATAAAGAAGCATGCCTTCTCTAAGAATGGCTGTTTGTTATACTGGTATTTCATGATATTAATGTAATGTGTTTTTATACCTCCAAAGGTAACCATTTTGTGTGAAAAAGGGATAGGAATTCTCCTATCCCTTTTATTTCTCATGATAAAAAAACGAAGTATTCGTGTCGTTTATTTTAAAATCCACATGATATCGTTCACGTCATCAACACCACCCCACTGTCGTTCCAAAGCTTCGTATAATTGTTCCTTATTATAGTTGGTTTCCGACTCTGGATACATATACCGCATTGGAATTTTATCCTTGGCATCATTCAGATTTGTTTCAGGATTGATCGGGAATTCCGGATACTTATTTCGGCGGTATTCGTAATAATCGTCTGTTGCCATGTGGAAATATCTGGCCAGATATGCCTGTATCCAAATCTGTTTCAATCGGTCGATCGAACTTCCGTCTGTTTTGTAAGCAACGTATTCTCCTTTCAGATAAGTATCGATGTATTCGTCCGTTATTTCAACTCCATTGTTGTATTCTGCCGGGACAGTAGATCGTACGAACTGGAAAGAGGCACGAACGCCTTTTTCATAAAGATCCCTCGCTGACTGGTTGATCCATCCTCTTTCAGCAGCCTCTGCCATAATGAAATTCATATCTGCATATCCTAAACGGATACAAGGTACTCCAACGTAATTATATCGATAAACATCATTCGGACGCGAATGCAGTCGTTTGGCTATTTTATCTTTTTCTGTATCGTATACTCCTGCTACGTCCACACCCAGGTAAGCATCCCAGTCATTTGCCTTTTTCAAGGTTTCTCCTGCCGGGAGATACAATTCGTTGGTAAGTGCTTCAGCCGGAGCTAGATAATAGAACAATCGGTTGTCTTTGAATTTCTTCAACGGTTCGATCAGCGTATTGGTAGCAGCATAATACTCGATACTACGGGTTTCTGTTACATGATAAGGGTTTTTCTGTCCTTCTTTATCAGAGTAAACAACTTGCAGGTTATCTTCGTTACTTTCAAACAGATTGTTCTCAGATACAACTTTTGCGAACGTTTCTTTTATTTGTAGTTCGGGAGTGTCATCTGCTCTTTTAGAAAGAAATATGAGAACTTTCAGACGTAGAACGTTGGTCGCCTTTCTCCATTTGCCGGGTTCTCCCAGATAGAAAGGATCGCCGGAGAAAGCCCTGGTTGCTTTGGCAAAGTATTCGTCTGCCAGTGCCAGATCTGCCAGGATACCTTTAAATACATCTTTTTGTTCATCGTATTTGGGATACCGATATGTATCGATGTCCAACGCTTCCGAGTAAGGAATATCTCCCATGTTCATAGTTGTCCGGAAGAAATACCAACCTTTCAAAAGATAATACAGGCCAGTGTAGGCGTTCAGATCATCTTCCGGGGCTAACTCCACTATCTTCTGGGCATTTGTCAGAACTTCGAGCCCTTCGAAGCTGCCTTTTCCGAAACGGTTGTATTGCGAGTCGTCCATTTGTTCTCCCCAGCACATGCGTTTTACCAGAAATTCGTTTTTCCAGTTGCTGGCTGATTTCGTTATATCTAATATCGTTTTAGTAGCGAGCATGGACGATGTTACTTTAGTTGTTGTATCCGGATTGGTATTCAGATCGTCAAAACTGGAAGTACATCCTGAAAAAAGGAGAGTCCCACTCAGTATATATAGTATACTTTTATATTTTAGTTTCATATCGTAATGTTTTATCGGTTTAGAAATTAACTTTTAGATTTACTCCCATATAACGTTGAGAAGGAGAGTTCAGACTTTCTATACCATCGGAATCTCCACCTTTGTCCGGATCGGCATATTTGTAATCTTTAGCCCAGAGGAACAGATTTTGTCCGGTAAATCCGATAGAAGCGTTCTTCATTCTCATTTTCTGGCACCATTCAGATGGCAAATCGTAAGAAAGAGACAAGTTACGTAGCTTAAAGAATGTCTCTCTCAACATATTCTGACGACTGGGGGTATTGTTATTGTCATGATACTTACTGATATAAGCCTCATAAGAAACAACGACATCATTTGGTGCAAATACACGAGTATCTTCCAGTATATTTCCATCAGGATCGCGGGTTACACTACCGGAAACGACTTTTACACCCTGGCCTATGTAAGTACGGTTGCCGTTTACCACTTCTTCATATCTCCATTGTGTGTCCGTATCTTTTCCAGTTCCGGTATTCCATAACATCTGGTGGGTCTTGGAGAATGATAAACCTCCAACTCGTCCGTCCAGAGTGAAACTGAGTGTGAAATTTTTATAACGGAAAGTATTGGTTATACCCCAAACCAGGTCCGGAGTTGTATTTCCAACCTTCGTTTTAAAAGATTGTCTGACCGGCATACCTCCGTTGTGGATGATATTTCCGTCCGGATCGCGATCCCAATCTTCTATTGCCAGCCAATCCCAACTTTCTCCTTTTTTCACCCAGGGCTTTTTAGTCGAATAATCCGGATCTATATCTTTATATGTATATTGATCGTGTGACCAGTTTGTCAGGATATCCCAGCTGAAATCTTTGGTCTGTATCGGTGTTCCTCCTACAGTGATCTCAAATCCGCTACGAAGACGGGTTTCTTTAAAGTTTGTCTGTATGTTGCGAAAACCGGTAGAACTACTTACTCCTCCCTTTATAATAAAGTCAGATTCCAGTTTACGATAATAAGATGCGTCGATGAATAACCGGTTTTTGAGTAAATTTGTAGCAGCACCAATTTCCCAAACTTCCGATTTCTTAGGTTTGATTAATCCTCCGATAATGGTCGATGGATAAGCAGCGGTGGAAAGCCCGTCCCAAACGTTTGTAGATACCGTATATACATTATTATTTGCATAAATCTCGGCATCTTCTTTTGAAGCAGTCCATGATGCACGTACTTTCATAAAATCCCACCATTCCGGTAGTTTAATGATTTCAGACAGGACGATGCTACCCGAAACAGAAGGGTAGAAGTAGGAACGTTGTTTTGCAGAAAGGGTAGACGACCAGTCGTTTCTTCCTGTTACATCCAGAAAATAGGTGCTGGCCCATCCGAAAGAGGCTTTTCCATAAAGGCTGTTCACTCGTTTTTGTTTAAGTTCACTGCTTGCTTTGATGGGATCGACCGATGCGTTGAGTGAGTAGAATTCAGGAATGGATAAACCTCCCTGAGTAGTACTTTTCATAAGGTCATAATGCGTATAGTAGATATTTCCTCCTCCCATGAGGTTCATATTGAATTTTCCCCATGTTTTATCTGCCATTAACATGGCGTCCGTATTTACGCTCATGTCAGTTCCGCGACTTACACCATAGAATCCTTTCTTATCCCATGCCTGATTGGCGCTGAGCGGATTTCTCCATTCATTTCTTTTTGAATATACATCTACTCCTGCACGAAGCATAGCTTTTAACCACGGAGTGATCTCATAACTGGTATTCACTGCTGCATTTACAACATCTATGTCATAAGCATCCGTAATCTCGTAAGCTTTGAACCAAGGGTTATCATACCAATTGTTGTCATACCAGTTTTGCTGCATGCCCTCTTTATCTTTCACCCAATAATTACGATAATCGCGGATATCATATTCCGTACCTCCCCAGATTACCATATCATAAATGTAACTACCTGCATAACCAGAACCGTGATCATTGCTGGAAACTCGTTTATTGTAAGAAGCAGAAGCATCCATCTTGAAGTTCTTCCAGCTCATTTCTCCACCAACAGAGAAGGTGATCTTATTCAGATCCTGGTTCGGATATTGTCCTTTGTTGTAAACTTCAGTGATAGAAGCACGGAATGAACCATATTTACCTTGCTGGGAGATGTTGATATTATTGTTGGTTACCATGCTGAATTGCAGGAAGTTTTTAAAGTTATCTTTACCTTTGGATGTTAGCTCCTGTTCCCGCCATTCATATGTATACGGATCCCATAAAATAGCTGTACGGCCGATGTCCAGTTTATCCCCCCAGACGTAGTCGTTATTATATTTCCCCCCGAATCCGCGGCTGTAAGAGTGCTGTGTTTCCGGTAATGCCAGATAGCCGGAAAAGAACATGGTGTTGCTGTTGATATTAATGTTTAATCCTTCGTGGTCAGCACCTTTCTTTGTTGTGATCATGATGGCTCCACTTGTACCTCTGGCACCATACAAAGCAGAAGCTGTCGCTCCTTTTAGTACATCTATAGATTCGATATCGTCTGATGCAATTTCATCCAGTGTGATATTACCATAGGGTATACCATCGACAATGATCAAGGGTGTTTCCCCACGCAGTTTGATCTTAGGTGTCTCGTTGAACTCTGTACTGTTCTGGATATTCAATCCTGCTACTTTACCTGTTAATGAAGTGGCTACATCTACTGTTTTGGCAAGAGGCAGTTTATCTCCAGTCACTTTCTGAACGGCATAACCTAAAGCTTTCTCTTCTCGTTTGATACCTAAGGCTGTAACAACTACTTCGTTTAGGTTTTGAGTGTCTTCTGTTAGCTGTATACTGAAGACAGTCTGGTTGCCTACCGGAATTGTTTTGGAAACATATCCGATGTAAGAGATAACTAATGCGGATTTACTCGGTACCGATAAATTAAATTTACCATCTATATCAGTGATTGTTCCGTTTGTAGATCCTTTTTCCAACACATTGGCTCCGATGATCGGTTCGCCATGGGCATCGGTAATAGTTCCTGATATATTTCTGATTGTTTGTTGGGCAACAGCACTGATAAGAACTTCTTTGGGTGATAAAATAATGCTTTTATCCAAAACCTTGTAACTAATATCCGTCCCATTGAACAACTGTTCCAATACATTAAATACATTCTTCTTGTTGCTTTTGATGGAAACAACACGATTGGTGTTTACCTGTTTGTTGTTGTAGAAGAAATGGAAATCCGATTGTTTTTCTATTTCATCTAATACGTCCTGTACCGTTTTATTATTCACGTTCAGGGATAATGTTGCCGACTGGCTGTAGCTTTCGGATGCGTACGCCAATCCTATGCATACAAATAGCATTATTGCGGTGAGTCTCATACATAATGGTATTTTTTTCAGGACAATAAACAGTGAATTCACCATCCTGAAATGTTGGATGCTAAAATAATTTGTCATAGATTTGTAAGTGATTTTAGAGTTAAAAAATTCATTTGCTAAAGCTTGTCGCCAAACAAGCCTGCAGTTGGTTTTCATACGGGAAAATACGCCAATATTTTTCCGTATGTTTTGTTTTAGGGAGGCTCCATTGCTTTCATTCTGTATTTATTAGGTTACACAAATAATTAATATAGTTCAACAATTGTTTTTTCTGAAATTTTGCCTTTATCCGGATTTATCTCCGGATCTATAAATTTGTATTGGATACCTGACGATAACCGGAAGTGTTCAAGAATAAGCGTCAGGTGCTGCCCGCTGAAAGTTCCGGTGAAAGAGTTCTCATACAA
>NZ_CAJJWO010000064.1 GCF_905196875.1 uncultured Parabacteroides sp.
AAGTTGGTTATTAAATATATTGAAGCTGAATTGACTTCAAAATATGCTGACAACGACCCGGACAATTTCTCTACTCCGTTTACCACGACGTTTAACTCTTACCTGGCTTATTTAGAAGGAAAGGGCGTTGCAGGAGTAACTGCCGTTACTATTCCTACAAAAACGGCATTTGATGCTTTGCCTGGTGCTGACGATGCAGCGCGAATAGGGACTGTTGCCGGTTATTTCTATCAGGCTGGTGTTATAACTCACGGAGCTGATATGTACGGTTCTATTTCTTATTACAAGGGTGGGGATACCTATTATACGATCATGATCAAACATGATAATGATACGAATGATACAAACAATAAACTCGGTGAATTCGGGGTTGTTCGTAATTCAGTATATGATATTACCATTAAATCGATCATGAACCCGGGTTATCCGGTTATCCCGGATCCGGACCCTGAAAAGAAGGATGAAGAAGAAGAAGCCTATATGTCTATTGAGATTGGCATTAATCCTTGGACTTGGTACGAGCAAGGTGTTGAATTATAATTCCGAATAATAGATTCGAAATCTTTTTTATAAGAAGTTGTGGGAGTATTCTCCCACAACTTTGCTTTTAACTGATAAGTTTCCGGAGACTTGGTAAAACTTCGGGATTTTTATTCTGACGGAGCAGACCGTTCTGTCCACCGAATTGGAAATAACGAGAAAAGAAGCAATCTCTTTTCCTCTCTTATATATAGAATCATTAGAAAATTTAAAGATATGAAGCTAAAAAGCCTATTACATCACATTATCATGTGGATTGTCCTTGCTGGCTCCCTGCTAATGACCTCATGCGACAGCTTTAATGAAGATTTGCCAGAGTGTCGTTTGTATGTTAAGTTCAAGTATGACTATAATATGCTGTTTGCCGATGCTTTCCATACCCAGGTGGATAAAGTAGAGCTTTATGTGTTTGATAAAGATGGTAAATATCTGTTCAAACAGGCGGAAGAAGGAAGCGCACTGAGTACGGGGAGTTATCTGATGGTAGTCGAACTCCCTGTCGGCGAGTATCAGTTTATGGCATGGGCAGGTGCTCGCGATTCTTATGATATAACATCTTTGCAAGCAGGTTCCTCCTCTATAGAGGATTTGAAACTGCAATTGAAACGCGAAGAGTCTCTTATTATCGATAAAGAATTGGAGCCCCTTTGGTATGGCGAGATTAATAATGTGACTTTTACCGGTACGACCAATCAGACGGAGGTTATCAATCTGATAAAAGATACCAATAAAGTGAGGTTTGTTTTTCAGGGAAGCAATGAAGACTCCTGGGGAGTGGATGTGCATGCCTATAATTATGAAATAATCGAATCGAACGGTTATCTGGCACACGATAATTCATTGCTGGAAGACGACAATCTTAGTTACCGTCCGTATCATATCGAGCAAAAGAATCTGGGTGCAGGAATTGTCGAGCTGAATACCATGCGGTTTCTGGAAGACCGCAACGCCCGTTTTGTTGTAACAGAAAAGGCTACAGGTAAAAAGGTATTCAATATTAATCTGACTGACTTTCTGGTAATGACAAAGATCGAAGGCCATAATATGAGTGCCCAGGAATATCTCGACCGTGAAAGTGAATATAAGATCGTCTTTTTCTTTGCAGATAATGATCCATGGTTGGCCTTACGGATTAATATCAACGGTTGGACCTGGTATTTTCAGACGGAAGGAGGATTATAACCAGTCTTCTCCGCCTATGATCATAAAGTTTCTCTCGGATGAAACAATTGTTTCTTCAGGGTGAAACAAAAGTTTCTACCTTATGAAACAAATGTTTTACCAGGTAGAGAGTTTCGAATATCGAAACGCTTGTTGGTTGAATGATGCCTATGGTGCGGTTTTGTGGTGATGTCGACCAGCGAGTTTCGGAAAGCATAAGCCGTGGCGGATTGCTGATCGAAATAGAGTCTTTCGAGGTGTGAAAGGTGTGGTATCAGAACCAAATTCCGCTGGTTAATTGATTGAAAAGCAAGATCTTTGTAATAAGATAAATGCCACGGAACAAGAGCACCGTGGTCATGTTTTGTTTGTAATGAAGATACTCACCTGTATAATCAGGTAAGTTTAATATTAATACTAGTGTGGATTCCAGGGGGCAGTGATGTTCTCTGGAATTATTTTTGTGTTTATAGTCATAATAAAAAGGGCTGTCCAAACAGAGAAAGCCCTTTTAAATTTCATGTATCGCTGCTTACTTAATCTGATCGGCTAATTCTGTACCTGCTTTGAATTTAACTGATTTACGTGCAGCAATTTCGATTGGTTGTTTTGTTTTCGGGTTGACTCCTTTGCGAGCTGCTTTTTCTGCGACAGAGAAAGATCCAAAACCTAAAAGGGCCACTTTGCCACCTGCCTTTAATTCCTGAGATACTGTTTCAACGAAAGCTTCGACAGCTTTTTTTGCATCAGTCTTACTTAGACCGGATTTTTCCGATACAGCTGAGATAAATTCTGTTTTGTTCATGATGGTTTGATAATTAATATGTTAAACAATTCTTGTGATAGCCAGAAAGTCGGTCCAAATGTAGTTTTAATTTAATATTCTGCAAAGGAAAACACTGTTTTTTTTATTGATTTACTATGTTTTAGTACTATTTGGCGGAAAAACAATCAAAATATATTTACCTTTGCCGCAAATTGATATGTATATGATGAATCAAAATGGTTCGGGGTTCTTGAATAGTATACCGCCGGTTACAAAAAACCTTATCATTATTAACCTTCTTTTCTGGGTAGCCAGTCTGGCGTTACCGAAGATGGGAATCGACCTGGTGCAGATTTTAGGTTTGCACTTTCCGGGTGTAAAGGATTTTTATCCGTTTCAGTTTGTTTCTTACATGTTTATGCATGATACGCGTTCTTTCGGGCATGTTTTCTTTAATATGTTCGGGGTATATATGTTCGGACGTGTCCTTGAAAATGTATGGGGGCCGAAGCGCTTCCTTACTTTTTATCTGGTGACCGGTATTGGAGCCGGAATTGTACAGGAATTGGTCTGGGCCTATTCTGTCCAGTCTTTTGCCAGTGCCAACGGTCTGACGCTTTTCGAACTGGTGAAGATGGACCCGTCGCTGAATATGATGATAACGGTCGGGGCTTCAGGATCTGTATTCGGTATTTTGCTCGCTTTTGCCATGTTATTTCCGAATGTTCCGTTATTCCTGATGTTCATTCCGATACCCATAAAGGCTAAGTATTTTGTTATATTTTATGGATTGGCTGAACTGTTCATGGGCGTCTCCAGCTTTGGAGGAGACACTGTGGCGCACTTTGCCCATTTAGGCGGTATGTTGTTCGGTTATTTTATGGTTCGCTACTGGAAAAAGAAAGATGCAGGCAATGGAAAGTATTTTTACTAATCTGAAGAATACGTTTCGGGCAGGAAATATACTGGCGAAGCTCATATATATAAATGTAGGGCTTTTTATCCTGATCCGGTTGATGGGGGTGATTTTTCTTCTCTTCAATATCCCCGGGATCTCTTTTCTACAATATCTGCAGATGCCTTCGTCGCCCGAGCTGTTATTATATCGGCCCTGGACGGTTATTACCTATATGTTTACCCATTTCGATTTCCTTCATATTTTATTTAATATGTTGTGGTTGTATTGGTTTGGTGGGCTGTTCCTGAATTTCTTCAGCGAAAGGCAGCTGGGAGGGTTGTATCTATTGGGAGGAATTGCCGGTGCAGTTCTGTTTATGTTGGCCTATAATATTTTCCCATATTTCCAGACAGTGGCATCTTCCAGTTATCTGATGGGAGCCTCCGCTTCGGTGATGGCAATTGTTTTTGCCGTTTCATTTTACCGGAAAGATCTGGAGATCAATTTATTCCTGATAGGGCGTATCAAGTTGATTTATCTGGCCCTGTTTACCTTCGTGATCGATTTGCTGGCTATTACTTCCGATAATGCCGGTGGCCATATCGCTCATATTGGCGGTGCGTTATTCGGTATCTGGTTTGCAATGCGTATAAAGGAAGGAAAAGACCTGACTGCTCCGATGAACCGTATGTTGGATTGGGTGGTGAATCTGGGGAAAAGAAAGCCGAAAATGAAGGTGACGTATAAGCGTGCTGAAACGGATTACGAGTATAACGCCCGGAAGAACCGTGAGTCGGCCGATCTCGATGCCATTCTGGATAAACTGAAACGTTCCGGATATGAAAGTCTTTCGGCAGATGAAAAAAAGCAATTATTTGATGCTAGTAAAAAATGAGTGAAGGACTTAAAACATTAAAGCTGTTATTCAAATCATTGTTCGTGCTGGCCAATGTATTGGTTGTCGTGCTGTTTGTCGCTTCAGCTTACTCGGATCGTGTGGCTCCGGATACAGCCCTTGTTTTTTCTTATCTGGGACTGGCTTTTCCTGTTTTATGTGTCCTGAATTTTTGTTTTGTACTTTATTGGTTATTCCTGTGGGAATGGCGCTTCCTGCTGATCGGGTTAAGTGCTTTTCTGATCTGTTGGGGACCGGTGAAGAAGTATTTTCCTTATCATGCCCATGTTGAGGATATTCCGAAAGAGAACGTGCTTAAGGTGCTTACTTATAATGTGATGGGTTTTGCCTACAAGGATCACACTAAAGAGTCGCCTAATAAAATAGTGCAGTATATCGCTGCTTCAGGGGCGGATGTGGTTTGTTTGCAGGAATATGCAGTCAGCAGGTCGGATAAATTCCTGACTCCTCAGAAATTGTATACAGCACTCGATATGTATCCTTACCGTTCGATAATACCTATCAGTTCGTCCCGTTATATGAATTTTGGTATTGCGGTATTCTCCAAGTATCCGATTTCGAACTCACGCAGGATAAAATACGAGAGCGAATCTAACGGATCGTCTGTTCATGAGTTGGACGTGAATGGGAAAAAACTGACATTGATTAATAACCATCTCGAGTCATTTAAACTGACAATGGAAGACCGAAGTCGTTATACCGCATTTATAAAGAATATAGGAACAGATACTTTCGACGGTATAAAAGGGGCTTTGGAGCAGAAGTTGGGACCGGCTTTCAAAATACGGGCCAAACAGGCTGAGGCGGTAAGTTCTGAAGTGGAAAGAGCTAAAGGCGATTATATATTAGTTTGCGGTGACTTTAATGACACGCCGATTTCATATGCTCACCGGACTATCCAGGGACCATTGGTCGATTCATTTGCCGAATCGGGGCGGGGTATGGGGGTTACGTATAACCAGAATATGTTCTTGTTTCGTATAGATAATATCCTACATTCCCCGAATATGAAATCAGTGAATTGTACGGTCGATAAGATACGCTATTCAGACCACTATCCGTTGTGGTGCTATCTGACAATGGAAGATTAAAAAAGGAGACGCCTTTACAGGCATCCCCTTACATTATATATATATATAACCTTTTTTAGTCTTCCTGTGTTGCGTCGAATACTTCTCCGAACAGATTTTCTGCAAAAAAGAAAGTAGCATTACAGAATAACAGAGGGTCTTTAATCACAGCGATTGTGTTCGACTTGCCGTTGTTGGCTATGACATTCTCTGCCGGATAGGTTTTGAACTTCTTCTCATTTGTCGGATCGTACTGATAAGAGATATCTGTTAGTTCGATGGTATACTTTTCATCGTAGCAGTATATTCTCATTTTATATTTGACAATCGTTTTGTCTGTGTCGTTCAGAAGCAACTCTACCTTTGAGTTTATATTAATCGTTCCTTTCGACTTGCTGGATGTTACGCTCGACAGGAATACATCCTTGCCGTAGTTCTTTTTGGCCCACTTGTCGATAGCGTTGAACAATTCGCCTTTTTTCATGCCTTCCGCATCGACGTCATCACTATAGCATACTTTCCCGTCTTTCATGGGAGCGCATGACTCTACAGAACCTTTGTGTCCCTGCGCTATCGCCAGCAAGGGACACATTAGCATCAACAACAACAGTATATTCTTTGTTATTTTCATAATCATCTGATCCATACGTTAAGGATTTCACCGATAATGATTTTTTGTGTTCCTTCGGTCGACTCCCCTTGTTTGACACACTGAATCATAAACCAGGTTTCCGGATCGTCCTGTTTGTTGAAAGAAATTGTGTAAAAGTCGTTATCTTTAATTGCTTTATACACTTCACTGTCCGGGCTGATAGAGATAGAAGCGATGTTCTTTCCGAACATCTTACCCATTTCTTTCCAGGTGGCATAATGTTCTACCAAAGTTCCATTCTCACCGGGTGTTACCTGCATCTTGCTTCCCGGTAACATATTCAATAATGTCGACGGGATCTTATCCGGCTCGAACGTACTTAATCCCTGGCATACTTCAATGTTGTTGACCGGTGCTTTAGTTATCTGTTGTGCGGGAACTGTGGCCGGAGCTGTTTGCTGTTGTACGGGAGCTACCGCATAAGCCGGAGTGACAACACCTGCCGGCTGGATACCAAAGGCTGCATCTGCACTCTTGAACATTTCGTCTGCTAAATCGATGGTTTTACGACGGAACTTGCCGTTACCACGGTTCAGTTTATCTTTTTTCTTGTTCAATGCAAACTTGTCTGTGATCCATTCTTCCGCAGTATATTTTTCGGGCTCACGCTGATAGGATACGTTGTATTCGTAGCGGATGCCGGTCATTTTGATCTTTGCTGAATTATTTTCACATTCTATCGTTACGCGATAGTTTATCAATGAACGGTCCAGTGATAATGCAGTGCTTTGGAATACAAGGTATTCTTCACCTACAGCAGCGATATCGCCTTTGTCTTTATCGGAATAAACCAGGCGACGTCCGTCTTCACTGAAGTATTTCTGTGCCCAAGAATACATAATATCATAAATCTGATCCTTTGAAAGGGAGGGTATACTTATCTCTTTGGAAAATACAACTTTGCCCTCATCTTCAGTTACAGCACCGGCTAAATACTTCTGATCCTCCTGAGCTATAAGCAGGGAAGGAATGAATAAAAGGAATAATAAAAGATGTTTCATGGTGAATTCTGTGTTTTTTATGGGCAAAGATATATAATTGTACTTGAAATTAACTATGAGAGTGACAAATAATTAATCATATTGCTATATGACAAAGAAAAAAAAGCCTATATTTGCACCCTGTGAAAAAACGAAAATAAATAATGTAATAACATAAACTCAAGATTCAAATGCAAAACAAGGGATTTGTAAAGGTCTTCGCTGTGTTACTTACGCTTGTATGTTTGTTCTATCTATCGTTCTCATTTGTAACAAGATATTACAACAATAAAGCCGCTGAGTATGCAGGAGGGGATCCGTCGAAAGAGAGTCTTTATTTAGACTCATTATCTACTCAGAAGGTATGGTTGGGCTATACGCTCAAGCAGTGCCGTGAAATGGAAATTAGTTTAGGACTTGACCTGAAAGGCGGTATGAACGTCGTTCTGGAGTTGAATGTGGCTGATGTAATCCGTTCGCTGTCAAACAATAACCAGGATGAGAACTTCAATAAGGCTTTAACTTCAGCTTATGCTCGCCAGGCAACCAGTCAGAAGGACTTTATTGATTTGTTTGCAGAAGAGTACAAGAACCTGGACAGTGGCGCACGTTTGTCTGCCATATTCAGTACATTTGAACTGAAAGATAAAATTACTCCGCAGAGTACAGATGCTCAGGTTGTTGCTGTGTTGAAAGAAGAGTTGAAAAGTGCTATCGATAACTCATTTAACGTATTGCGTACTCGTATCGACCGTTTCGGTGTGGTTTCTCCGAACATTCAACGTTTGGAAACAGCAGGTCGTATCCTGGTGGAACTTCCGGGTGTGAAAGAACCGGAACGTGTGCGTAAATTGTTGCAGGGTAGTGCTAACCTGGAATTCTGGGAAACTTATCAGTTGCCGGAAGTATACCAGCAGTTGGTTGCCGCCGATAACATTTTAGCTACTGTACTGGCAGAACACAATGAAGATGCTACCGTTACTGAAACGGAGAGCGTTTCTACGGAAGGTGCCGATACTACTGCTACTGAAACGACAGCAGTTGAAGAAGGAACGAATACAAACGAAGCCGACTCGTTGTTGGCTCAGATCGCTCAGGATAAACCGGAAGCTCAGGCTAACCAGTCGATGGAAGAGTTCGCAAAACAGCATCCGTTGTTTGCCTTGCTGCAGATCAACCAGTACAACGGTCAGTTAGGTCGTGGCGCTTCTGTAGGTGTGGCTAACGTAAGAGACATTCCTAAGATCAACGAATACCTGGCGATGAAGCAGGTAAAAGACGTATTGCCTCGTAACCTCTCTTTGAAATGGGGTGTTAAGGCAATGGACGAAAAAGAACAATATTTCGAATTATATGCGATCAAGGTTACTAACCGTGACGGTTCACCAGCTCTGGGTGGCGACGTGGTGACCGACGCTAACGCTGACTTCGTTCAGCAGGTAGGCCGTTCAGAACAACAGGTTAGCATGAGCATGAACGCAGAAGGAGCTAAAGCATGGGCTCGTCTGACAAAAGAAAATATCGGTAAATCTATCGCTATCGTTTTGGATGACATGGTTTATTCAGCTCCGAACGTAAACGATGAAATTACCGGAGGACGTTCTTCTATCACAGGTCATTTCACTCCGGAAGAAGCGAAGGACTTGGCAAACGTATTGAAATCAGGTAAGATGGCAGCTTCTGTACAGATCGTACAGGAAGACGTTGTCGGTCCGTCGCTGGGTCAGGAAGCTATCAGTTCTGGTGTTATCTCATTTGCACTGGCTTTGATCCTGTTGATGGTTTACATGTGCGCATTCTACGGTATCATCCCGGGTCTGATTGCAGACGGTGCACTGGTATTGAACATCTTCTTCACAATGGGTATCCTTGCTTCTTTCCAGGCAGTACTTACTTTGCCGGGTATCGCCGGTATGGTGTTGACGCTGGGTATGGCGGTCGATGCGAACGTGTTGATCTATGAACGTACAAAAGAAGAGCTTCGTGCTGGTAAATCGTTAGGCAAAGCTATTGCCGATGGTTATAGCAATGCGTTCTCTGCTATCTTCGACTCGAACTTAACATCTATCATTACCGGTGTCGTATTGTTCTACTTCGGTACAGGTCCTATCCGTGGTTTCGCAACCACAATGATTATCGGTCTGTTTGCTTCTTTCCTTACAGCAGTCTTCCTGACTCGTATTGTATACGAAGCATTACTGGCTAAGGATAAACTGAAGAATGTAACATTTGTAACATCAATTACAAAAGACCTGTTGACTAATCCGAAAGTCAACTTCTTGGGTGCCCGTAAAGTAGGTTATATTATTCCTGCTGCTATCATCCTTCTGGGAGCTGTTTCTATGATGACGATCGGTTTGAACAACGGTATCGACTTCACCGGTGGACGTAACTATATCGTTCGTTTCGATCAGGATGTGAAGACAGACGAAGTTCGTAACATGTTGGATGAAAAATTGGACGGTGCTGTAAGTGTTATCACTATCGGTACTCCGGATCAGGTTCGTATCTCTACCAACTATAAGATTGATGATGCAGACCCGGCAGTAGACCAGGAAATCGAATCATTGTTGTTCGAAGGTGTTAAACCGTTGCTTCCTGCAGACGCTACACTGGAGCAGTTCACTACTACTTATATCCAGAGTTCACAGAAGGTAGGACCGAGTATGGCCGACGACATCAAGAATAGTGCTATCATGGCCGTTATCTTCGCTATGTTCTGTATGGCTGCTTATATCCTGCTTCGTTTCCGCGACTGGTCATTCTCCGTAGGAGCATTTGCTTCAGTTGCAGTAACAACATTGTGTATCATTTCTTTCTATACATTATTATGGAAATTGTTACCGTTCTCAATGGAAGTCGACCAGACATTTATCGCGGCTATCCTGACGATTATCGGTTACTCGATCAATGATACTGTGGTTGTATTCGACCGTATCCGTGAAACGATCGGTCTGTATCCGAAGCGCGACCGTTACCAGGTGATCAATGATGCTTTGAACTCAACATTGTCTCGTACATTCAATACATCATTAACAACATTGGTTGTTGTACTTTGTATCTTTATCCTCGGTGGTAGCACAATCCGTAGCTTTACGTTTGCTATCCTGCTGGGTATCGTAGTCGGAACATATTCAACATTGTTTATCGCAACTCCGATTGCATACGAAATACAGAAAAGAAAGATCAATAAGAAAGCTGCTGCTGAATTAGCAAAATAAGAAGCAGTTACGATAAGAAAAAGAAGAGGCTGTCTAGTTTTTTAGGCAGCCTCTTTTTGCTTTTATTATGCTTCTAAACATATATGCGAAATTGCTCAAACGTAAGGAAATAATTACCTTGTAGGCCACTTATAGGATGTTTTTCTGACAGATTGTAAGTAATAGATAAATGTCATCAGTTATGCAAATACATCTTGGTCGCCAACTACCGGAATATCCTTCTTTTGTAGCCGGTATCCGCCGCGCTCCTGATCGCGGCTATACGCTTACGCCCAGACAAACCGAAACAGCATTGAAAAATGCTTTAAGGTATGTACCAAATGAACTTCATGCAACGTTAGCCCCCGAATTTATGGAGGAGCTTCT
This sequence comes from uncultured Parabacteroides sp., assembly GCF_905196875.1. GTDB lineage: Bacteria > Bacteroidota > Bacteroidia > Bacteroidales > Tannerellaceae > Parabacteroides. The sequence goes on from NZ_CAJJWO010000064.1 coordinate 10,571, forward strand.
TACCCGTGGAAGGATATACGGATATCGTTATCGCCCCGAGGGAGACTTAAAAGCACGTTCGATTGAAGATTATAAGGGAAACTGCCTGGAAGGTAAAGCATTTCAGGTGATGATCGATAACAATCTCTGTTTCGACATTGCCTTGTATCCCTACGAATTGGTTACTTATGGCGAAACCGGTCAAATTTGTCAGAACTGGATGCAATACCGGCTTATTAAGCAGTACCTGGAAGTAATGACACAGGAACAGACACTGGTTATAGAGTCAGGTCATCCTTTGGGGTTATTCCGGTCGAAGCCGGAAGCTCCGCGGGTTATTATCACAAATTCGATGATGGTCGGTTTGTTCGACAACCAGAAAGACTGGCATATTGCCGCCCAGATGGGAGTGGCTAATTATGGACAGATGACAGCCGGAGGATGGATGTACATCGGTCCGCAAGGAATCGTTCACGGTACGTTCAATACGCTATTGAATGCCGGGCGCCTGAAATTAGCCATCCCGCAAGATAAAGACCTTAGAGGCCATCTTTTTGTCTCTTCCGGGTTGGGCGGTATGAGCGGGGCACAACCGAAAGCTGCGGTTATAGCCGGGGCAGCCTGCATTGTTGCCGAAGTCGACTTTTCACGTATTGAGACACGGCGTTCACAAGGATGGGTACAACTGGTTACTGCCGATAAAGCGGAGGCTTTCCGTTTGGCAAAGAAAGCGCAGGCTGCGAAAGAGCCGCTTTCGATAGCCTTTCATGGTAACATTGTCGACCTGCTGGAATATGCCGGAGCGGAATCTATTCATATCGACCTGTTGAGTGACCAGACATCCTGCCATGCCGTCTACGAAGGAGGTTATTGTCCGGCAGGAATCAGTTTTGAAAAACGGACACGGCTGTTGTCGGATGATCATGATACGTTTTGTACTTTGGTCGATCAGTCGCTATGCAGGCATTATGAGATAATAAAGAAGCTGGTGGCCTCAGGTACCTATTTCTTTGATTACGGCAATTCATTTATGAAAGCGATTTACGATGCCGGTGTAAAAGATATATCCAGGAATGGTATCGATGAGAAAGACGGTTTTATCTGGCCTTCTTATGTAGAAGATATTATGGGGCCTGAACTGTTCGATTATGGCTATGGACCTTTCCGCTGGGTTTGCCTGAGCGGTAAACATGAAGATTTGATAAAAACAGACCATGCGGCAATGGATTGTATCGATCCGGAACGCAGGGGACAAGACCGGGATAATTATAACTGGATACGCGATGCCGAAAAGAATCGGCTGGTAGTCGGTACGCAAGCCCGTATCTTGTATCAGGATGCCGAAGGGCGGCTGAAGATAGCTCTCCGCTTTAACCGGATGGTACGTGATGGTGAGATCGGTCCTGTTATGTTAGGGCGCGACCACCACGACGTAAGTGGAACAGATTCGCCTTTCCGTGAAACTGCGAATATTTATGACGGTAGTAACGTAATGGCCGATATGGCCGTACAATGTTTTGCCGGAAATGCCGCGCGTGGAATGAGTCTGGTTGCTCTCCATAACGGTGGAGGAGTAGGAATCGGTAAGGCTATAAACGGTGGCTTCGGTATGCTACTTGACGGAAGCGAACGGGTGGACGAAATATTACGTTCTGCCATGCTATGGGATGTCATGGGAGGCGTGGCGCGTCGTTCATGGGCACGTAATCCACATGCGATCGAGACCTGCGAAGTATTTAATAAGAAAAATGAAGAACTGTATCATGTAACGATTCCTTATATTCCGGAGGAAACGTTGATACGCCAAATAGTAGAGACCTCTTTAAATATCTGAAGTTATGAGTAGTTGGAGTAAAATAATGGAATGTGTTCCCAATTTTAGTGAAGGAAGAGATTTGGGGAAAATAGAAAAAATAATAGAGCCATTTAGAGCCAGACAAGGAGTAAAATTGTTAGATTATAGTAATGATGAAGATCATAACCGTCTGGTGGTAACCGTGGTCGGTGAACCCGAGGCATTGAAGGCTGCTCTGCTGGAAGCTGTCGGACAGGCTGTAGCATTGATAGATCTGACTTGTCACACCGGACAGCATCCGAGGATGGGAGCTGTCGATGTAGTACCGTTCATTCCTATTAAAGGATGTACGATGGAGGAGGCAGTCGGTTTATCGAAAGAGGTAGGCGAACAGATTTCAGCTTTGTATAATGTGCCTGTATTCCTTTATGAAAAGTCGGCTTCGGCTCCTTACCGTGAAAACCTGGCAGCTGTCAGGAAAGGGGAGTTCGAAGGAATGGCGGATAAGATTAAATTGCCGGAATGGCAACCGGATTTTGGACCGGCCGAACGTCACCCAACAGCAGGAACCGTTGCTGTGGGCGCACGCATGCCACTGGTCGCCTATAATGTGAATCTCGGTACGGCAAATCTGGAAATAGCCAGCGATATCGCGAAGAAGATCCGTTTTATAGGCGGCGGTCTGCGTTATTGCAAAGCAATGGGAGTAGAGCTTAAAGAGAGAGGAATTACACAAGTTTCTATAAATATGACCGATTATACCCGCACAGCTTTGTACCGTGCATTCGAACTGGTCAAGGTGGAAGCACGACGTTACGGGGTGCCGGTGGTTGGAAGTGAGATAATCGGATTGGTTCCGATGGAAGCATTGATCGATACGACATCTTTTTACCTGGGGTTGGAGAACTTTTCGATGAACCAGGTGTTAGAAGCCAGAATAATGGAGTAAAACATGAAAGGAGATAAATTACTGATAAGAAATGCATCGCAGGTCGTTACCTGCTCTGGTTTTCAGGCAAAGAAAGGTGCGGAAATGTCCGACCTGCATGTGATTGAAGACGGGGCGGTTGTCGTATCCGGCGGTATAATCACACATGTCGGCTCAACCAAAGATATTTTACGACAGGTCGATGTGGAGGAATACCTTGAGATTGATGCCAGTGGCCGGGCACTTCTTCCCGGCTTCGTGGATAGTCATACTCATTTTATTTTCGGAGGCTACCGGGAAGAAGAGTTTTCCTGGCGGTTGAAAGGGGATAGTTATATGTCGATCATGGAACGGGGCGGGGGTATAGCCAATACGGTCAATGCCACCCGGGATTGCGACTTTGAGCAATTGTGGAGCATCGGTTACGAGCGGCTCGACGAGATGCTCGATATGGGTGTTACGACAGTAGAAGGAAAAAGCGGATACGGTCTTGATTTCGAAACGGAATTAAGGCAACTGCGCGTTATGGCCGACCTGAACGAGGAACATCCGGTAGATGTGGTTTCCACCTATTTGGGTGCTCATGCCACTCCTCCCGAGTATACCCACCAGACAGACGACTATATCACCTATATGATCGAGCAGGTATTGCCGGAGCTTCGTTTGGAAAGAACAGTTACCTTCTGTGATGTCTTTTGCGAACAAGGTGTCTTTTCTTTGAAGCAAAGTGAACGCCTGTTGCGTGCAGCAAGAAGCCAGCGTTTCAAGCTAAAGATGCATGCCGACGAGATCGTATCCCTGGGAGGTGCCGAACTGGCCGCCCGTCTGAAAGTGGTCAGTGCCGACCATCTTCTTCATGCATCGGATGAAGGTATCAAACGAATGGCACGTAGCGGGGTGATCGCAACCTTGCTTCCGCTTACCGCTTTCTCGCTGAATGAACCGTTTGCCCGCGGGCGTGAAATGATAGATGCCGGTTGTGCCGTAGCTCTGGCTTCCGATTACAATCCCGGCAGCAGTTTCTCCTGCTCTATCCCGATGCTGTTTGCATTGGCCTGTATCCAGATGAAGCTGACGGTGGAAGAAGCGGTTACAGCACTGACTATTAATGGAGCAGCCGCCCTGGGACGTGCAAATAAGATTGGTAGTATTGACGTGGGAAAGAAAGCCGACCTGGTTTTATTGAAATATCCTTCTTATAAGTTCCTGCCTTACAATGTAGGAATGAATATTGTGGATACAGTTATCAAGGACGGTATTATTTATATGATCTGAGAAGTATGTTATTCATTGTTTAACACCTTAAATATTATTATACTATGCTGGTAGACTTGACAATTAAAGACTTTTTGGCCGAAACCGCCAGTAATGCACCTGTTCCTGGCGGTGGAAGTATCTCTGCCCTGAACGGAGCTATTGCTACTGCCTTGACGGAAATGGTAGCGAACCTGACTATCGGGAAAAAGAAATATGCCGATGTAGAAGGACAGATGAAAACGATTGCCACGGAAGCGGCTCTTATCCGTGAACGTCTGATACGCGACATCGACCGTGATAGCGAAGCTTACGACCGTGTATTTGCAGCTTTCAAACTTCCGAAAGAAACGGAAGAACAGATTGCTGAACGTAGCCGTACAATTCAGGATGCAACAAAGGAAGCGGCAATGGTTCCCATGCAAGTTGCCGAAGAGGTGGCATCCGTGATGGAAACAATTATCTATGTAGCACATAAAGGTAACCGAAATGCTGTTACCGATGCCTGTGTTGCTATGATGACGGCCCGTACCTGTGTGCTGGGGGCTTTACTGAATGTCCGTATTAACTTGGGGTCGATTAAGGATGAAGTTTTTGTGGAACGAATGAAAGTGAAAGCCGACTATCTGGAGTCTGAAGCGATCCGTATCGAGACTAAGCTGCTTAACTGGGTTAAAACAATCTTATAACTATGAGCAATGTCTATTATGTAGGTTCTGAACCTCTTACTTTCGAAAGTATAGAACAGATACTTACGCAGAATATGAAACTGGAGCTGACACCGGAGGTGCGCGACCGTATCCGGAATTGCCGCGATTATCTGGATCGGAAGATCGAGCAGCAGGACGGTCCGCTCTACGGCATTACTACCGGTTTTGGTTCGTTGTGCAACAAAAATATCTCGCCCGACGAGCTCAGTACCCTGCAGGAGAATCTGGTAAAGAGCCATGCTTGTAGCGTAGGCGACGAAGTGAGCCCGGTTATCGTGCGGTTGATGATGCTTCTGAAGGCGCATGCCTTGTCGTTGGGACATAGCGGTGTGCAGGTCATTACGGTGCAGCGCATTCTCGACTTCTTCAATAACGATGTCCTGCCGATCGTTTACGACCGTGGTTCGCTGGGTGCTTCCGGCGATCTGGCTCCGTTGGCCAATCTATTCCTTCCGATTATCGGCGTGGGGGATGTGTATTATAAAGGTAAGAAGCGGGAAGCCATCAGCGTACTGGATGAATTTGCCTGGAAACCTGTCCGCTTGAAAAGCAAAGAAGGACTAGCCTTACTGAATGGTACGCAATTTATGAGTGCCAACGGTGTCTTTGCCCTGATGCGTGCCTTCCGTCTCTCGCGGAGGGCCGATATGATTGCCGCTTTGTCTCTGGAGGCTTTTGACGGACGTATCGATCCTTTCATGGATTGTATCCAGCAGATACGCCCTCACCCGGGACAGATAGAGACAGGTAAAGCTTTCCGGGAGTTTCTGGAAGGAAGCGAACTGATAAACCGCAAGAAGGAACATGTGCAAGACCCGTATTCTTTCCGCTGTATCCCACAGGTACACGGGGCGACAAAGGATGCCATCAACTACGTGTCCGGCGTACTGCTAACCGAGATCAATTCGGTAACGGACAACCCGACCATTTTCCCGGACGAAGATAAGATCATCTCCGGTGGAAACTTTCACGGCCAACCGTTGGCGATCTCTTATGATTTCCTGGCTATTGCCCTTGCCGAGTTGGGTAATATCTCCGAACGGCGTGTGGCACAGCTTATCATGGGACTTCGTGGCTTACCTGAATTCCTCGTAGCCAACCCCGGACTGAATTCCGGTTTTATGATCCCCCAGTATGCTGCCGCCAGCATGGTTAGCCAGAACAAAATGTATTGCTATGCCGCCAGTAGTGACTCGATCGTATCCAGCAACGGACAGGAAGATCATGTCAGTATGGGAGCGAATGCCGCCACCAAACTCTTCAAGATCATGGATAACCTCGATCTGATCCTGGCCATCGAATTAATGAATGCCGCCCAGGGGATAGAGTTTCGTCGTCCGGCTAAAACGTCTCCCATCCTCGAAAAGTTCCTGAAAGACTTCCGCAAAGAAGTTCCTTTTATTGAGGATGACATCGTTATGTACACCGAAATCCACCGTACGGTTGCTTTCCTACGGAGGCATCCGATGTAGAAACTGTGTGTCTTACTCCCTGCATGAAAGTTTAATACTCTTCAAAGGCTATATGAAAGACATGAATGCATTTTTCTGGAAACTTTTTTATTATCGTATTATTCTCGCTAATTATATATAAATCAGTATTTAAATAAATGTATTATCGGCTATAGCTCATCTTCTTTTCTTTATTTTGCAGAAAAAATGAAGAATGCGTGCAGTATTCCCGCAGTCATTACATTTATATAATAAACACGCGCGGCGTTGATGGGTGAAGAAGAACTGATAAGGCAGTGTATGCGGGGTGCAAATGCAGCCCGTAAAGAACTCTACGATACTTATGCCAAACAAATGTTAAACATTTGTTACCGGTATACAGGAGGTATGGACGTGGCGTATGATCTGTTGCATGACGGATTTCTGAAAGTCTTCTCCTCCTTCTCAAATTTTACGTATCGTGGGGAAGGGAGTCTGAAAGCGTGGATGAGCCGTATTTTTGTGAATACAGCACTAGAGTATCTTCGAAAGAAGGATGTACTCAAACAAATAGTCCCCCTTGATATGATTGCTGAAACAGAGGAGGAGCCTCCGGAGGAGATCGAACAGATCCCGACGTCGGTTCTGATGCGATTCGTCCAGGAGTTACCGACAGGGTATCGCACCGTGTTTAACTTATATACATTTGAAGAACGAAGTCATAAAGAGATTGCCGAGCTTTTACATATCAACGAACGATCATCATCGTCGCAACTGTGTCGGGCAAAAGCAATGCTGGTAAAGAAAGTAAACGATTACATTCAGAAAGAAGCCGGAAAATGAAAATGGAAGATAAATTAATACAGGAATACCGAATACGGGAAGTTGATTTTCAGCTGCCGTTGCCGGAGGATGGCTGGGAAAAGCTCGAAGCGGCGTTTTCTGCTACTCCACATGTCCGTCGCTTCCCTTATCGTTGGTTGGCGGCAGCAGTGTCTTTTTTGGCAGTTTTAGGTTCGGCTCTTTACTTTATGGGGATAGATAAAGAGATAGAACCGGTCTTGTCGGATATTGTTCTTCCTGCTGAGTCGGGAGGTGGTACATCTGCTCCGGTTGTTGTGCCGGTTGAAGAGATAAAGCCGCAGCCGGTGACGAAGCAATTGGCGGCTATCGTGAAAAAGGCGGAACCGGAATTACCGGGACTGACTGAAACGATGTCGGAGATTTATTTGTCTATTTCTGCTTATTTCCATGCAGAGATAGGAGAAGAGAATGTTACGGAAAATAACTCTAACAGCCGGTCGGTTGTGGAAAGGAGCGGCCAGTATGAGTACGTTTCGGAAAGGAGTTATGAGACTTTGCCGAAGAAGCAATCTTCGTCAGGCAAAGGATGGACATTCGGTTTGTATGCCGGGAATATGTTTGACCGCCATTCTTCTGCGTCGGAAGGATTAGCGATGTTCAATGGTTCGGCAACCCGTTCGGATGTAAGTGTGAATAATAATCCGGGTTCGGGAACATTTGATGACTACATGAATAATGTGGCTTCAAATGCTTCGAACTTCCGGGATCCGGCGGATTATTCCATGTTTGAGAAGATAGCTGCGGCCAACTATCAGAAGCCGTCGGGTACAAAGATGAAACATAAGTTCCCGCTTTCGGCAGGGCTTTCGGTAAAGAAGAAGATCAACGACAAGTTTTCGGTGGAAAGCGGCTTGGTTTATACCTTCCTTTCGTCGGAACTGTCGGCCGGTGAAGTCGATTTCTATTCGCAGGAGCAACGCCTGCATTATTTGGGTATTCCTTTGAAAGTGAATTATACCCTGTGGAAGAAAGACCGTTTATCTGTTTACGCTTCTGCCGGAGGCATGGCGGAAATGTGTGTGGATGGTAGTCTGAATACGAATTATTACCTGAATAACGTTCGTGAACGTAAGAGTAAGACTGACCTTGATGTAAAAAAGGTGCAGTTATCCGCTTTAGCTTCATTGGGTGTACAATATGACATATCTAAACCCGTTAGTATCTATGCCGAACCTGGTATCGCCTATTATTTTGATGATAAGAGTGTGGTTGAGACGATCCGGAAAGAGCAGCCACTCTGTGCATCGGTGCAGTTCGGAGTTAGACTTTCATTTTGATGAGATGTGATGATGATTTCCTGTACAGGAGAAAAGATGAGCAGGGCTCCCCGTCGGGACCCTGCTCTTTCTTTTTCAGTTAACTATTAGCTTTTACTGACATTAACCCGTTGTGTAGGGGCCATGTTTGCATTGCGGTAGTTGATCTGTTCGACTACGTTCTCTGCCAGGTCGCGGAAAGCGGCTCCGGTGATCGTATCAGGATTCAAGGCAACAGGTGTACCGTTGTCGCCTCCCTCACAGATACTTTGTACAATAGGTATTTGTCCTAATAGAGGAATATTCAGTTCTTCTGCCAGGCGTTTGGCTCCTTCTTTACCGAACAGGTAATATTTGTTTTCCGGGAGTTCGGCAGGGGTGAACCAGGCCATATTCTCAACCAGTCCCAGTACCGGGACATTGATCTTTTCGCCGGTAAACATGCTGATACCTTTGCGGGCATCGGCCAGGGCAACTTCCTGCGGTGTGCTGACAACGATAGCACCGGTGATAGCCAGTGTCTGTACCATTGTCAGGTGAATATCACTTGTTCCCGGTGGCAGGTCGATCAGGAAATAATCGAGGTCGCCCCAGTTGGCATCGCCGATCAGCTGTTTCAAGGCATTGCTTGCCATAGCACCGCGCCATAGCACGGCATCTTCTTTATTCACGAAGAAACCGATCGACAGCAATTTGACTCCGTAATTTTCTGCCGGCTGGATCAAATCGCGTCCGTCAACCTCTTCCATATAAGGACGGGCATCCTCTACATTGAACATTTTGGGTTGCGAAGGACCGAAAATATCGGCATCCAGCAAACCTACTTTATAACCGAGACCGGCCAGCGCCACAGCCAGGTTGGCGGCAACCGTACTTTTACCTACACCTCCCTTTCCGGAAGATACGGCAATGATATTTTTTACCTGCGGAAGCAGTTTGTCCGGTTCGGGACGTGCAGCCTGACGTGCCAGCACTTCGATGTTTCCTTTGATGTCGACCTCTTCACCTACATAGGTAAGGATGGCTGTTTCGGCAGCCTTTACGACTGATTTGATAAACGGATCGTTAGGTTTCTCGAAAAGGAGTGAGAAACTCACCTTGTTGCCGTCGATCCGTATGTTGTCTTCTACCATGCCCATTTCGACAAGGTCTTTCCCTGTCCCCGGGTAACGCACTTTGGCTAGTGCGTCCATGATTAGTTTAGGATATATAGCCATAATATAATTGTATAATTGGTTGTCTTATTTGCCGGAAGCCAGTGCGCTGCGCTTGCTCCGGTTGAAACTGCGGTAAGGATCGAGTTCGATCTCTACGTCCGGTTCAATCAGTTCTTCTCTTTCCTCACAAACAAACTTGATGTATTTGATGTTCAGTCCTCGGTCAAGCCATTGTTGTTCGTAATAGGTTTTGATAGACAGGATATCGTCTACAAGGTCCGAATGATACAGGTCGTTATGACTGAACAATACGGGATATTTGTTGGCTTTCACCATTTCGCAGGTGTATGTGTACATGAAATTGCTGTCGGTCTTGAGGTGGATAATGCCGTCACCGGACAGTATTTCGCGGTACATCTTCATGAAGCGGGTGGATGTCAGGCGCTTGTTGACCTTTTTCATCTGCGGGTCAGGGAAGGTAAGCCATATTTCGGCAACCTCACCGGCAGCAAAGAAATGAGAGATCAGTTCGATACTGGTCCGGAGGAAAGCAACATTGGTCATTCCTGACTCGTAAGAGTCTTTGGCTCCGGTCCACATGCGTGCACCTTTGATGTCTACGCCGATAAAGTTCTTATCGGGAAACAACCGTGCCAGTCCCACTGTATATTCACCTTTACCGCAACCCAATTCAAGTACGATCGGATTGTCATTCTTGAAAAACTCCTTGTGCCAGTGTCCTTTCAACTCAAATCCTTTCTCTTGCAGAACGGCAAACGGATACTGGAAAACATGCGGATACTCCGCCATATCGTCAAACTTTGCTAACTTATTTTTTCCCATGGTGCAAAGATAATACAAATTCATCAAAGAAGATATCGCGGTAATTGTTGCCGATGGCTATTTCGTATTTGTCGATGTAGATATCGTTATTGTCGAAAGAGGCTATTTGTTGGGTGTTGACAATGTAAGAACGGTTTACTCGCAGGAATACTTTAGGAAGTAGTTCGTGTATCGCTTTCATGCTGGTTTTGGTGATGATGCGCTGCTCGGGAAGTTGAATAATTACATAATCTTTTAACCCCTCGATGAACAGTATATCCTTAAAATTGACTTTGAAGAAACGACGTTCGGACTTGACAAACATGAATTCGCTCTCCACGTTTTCGATATTTTCCTTTTCTTCCGTCAGTAGAAGCGCATGATATGATTTGGCTTTCTCTACTGCTTTTTGGAATCTTTCGGAGACAATCGGTTTCACCAGATAATCGACGGCATCCACTTCGTAACTGTCGATTGCATATTCAGCATAAGCGGTAGTGAATATCACGAGAGTACTTTTAGGAATGGTACGGGCGAATTCCAGTCCGGTCACTTTAGGCATGCGGATATCCAGAAAGATCAGGTCGACCGGGTGTTCTTCGATAAACCGGGCAGCCGAAGTGGCATTGTTGAAACTACCGGCCAGTGTCAGTCCTCCGGTTTCATTTATCAGCATCTCTACCGCTTCACGGGCCAGAGGTTCGTCGTCTACGATGATACAGTTCATAAGTCCAGGTGTAAATTAACGGTGTAACTTTGTTTATCTTCTATGATCTCTAGCGAATGGCGGCCGGGATACAGTAAATCCAATCGTCGCCTGATGTTTTTCAGGCCCAGTCCGCCGATACGGTTGTCTCTTTCTTCCTCTTCGGCAGGCTTCGAGTTTTCACACCGGAAGGTCAACCGGTTATCCTGCACATTGAAAGAAAGATATACAAACGAAGCATTCTTCCCGTCCGTATTATGTTTGACTGCATTTTCTACAAAAGGGATGAACAATAGAGGTGGTAGCCATACACTGTTGATATCGCCCTCTTTGGAAATGGTATAATTGAACTTATCCCGGCGAATCTTCTCCAGATTCAGGAAATCGCTCATAAAACGGATGTCAGAACTGAGTTGTATCCTGTCCTGGGCACTGTCGTTGAACTGGTAACGCAACAGGTCTTCCAATTTGAATAATACATCTGCTGCTTCATCACGTCCTTTCCTGATCAGTACATATACATTGTTCAACATATTAAACAGGAAGTGAGGATTGATCTGGCTTTTCAGGAATTTCAGCTCCGATTGCAGGGTGGTGGCTTCCAGTTCGCTGACACGCTGATTGTTACTGATCCAATGTTTAAAGAGCATCATAGCAGAAGAACCGGCAACCAACAAGCCACTGGATATCGTCGAAGACAGGATATTTAACCAAATTACCGACTGGCTGGAAGGCAGGTCCTCAAACCGTGTATCTTCGAAAAGAGTTTGGAGAGACCCTAATGTTACAATCGATACAAGAATCAGTGCAAATACCATGATCAGGTAAAGAAGCAGACGCCCTTTGAGCAGAAACCGCGGTACCAATACATAAGCATTTACATAAATGAGTATGTCGATGAGCAGGAAATAACCGATCCATGAACGGATACGTGCCGGAGTAATGATCAACTCGTCCGGCGTATCCCAGAATACGTTGATCGTGATAAGAAAAACGACCAGTTGCAACAGGAGATGCCTGTAAATCCTTTTCCGCGGACTTAACAGGAAATCAGATACTATATAATCTATATTATTTGCCATGTGTATTCAATTTTAATAGAATAGTATTTGTACCCTGATCTTTGTCCTGTGTAACGGATAATGAATAATTGTCCGGATAAAGAAGGTTGAAACGTGCTTTGAAGCCATCCAACTCTTTGATTGCCGGTGTATCGGTTTCGTCGAACCGGCAGATAATAGAAATCTGCTGCCCTTCCCGGCTTGCCTGCAAGAGTATAGATGGACGGTTTGTTTGCTTCCCGGTTCTTTTCAAAGCGTACTGAATGATCGGTACAAGCAGGAGGGGAGGAATAAGTACTCCCGTCAGTTCCGTTTCCGATACAATCCGATAATCGAATGAATCGGAATAGAACTTCTCCAATGCCAGGTAATTATTTAGAAAAGTGATTTCAGAATTTAATAATACCTTATCGCGTGCTCCATCATACAGTTGGTAACGTAATAACTGGCTTAACCGTAACACCATATCCGCCGCTTTCTCCGGTTCGCTTTTCGATAACACGGCAGTCCGGTTTAATGTATTGAATAATAACGATGGATTCACCTGTTCTTTCAGGTTATCCACTTCCGACTGTATCTGTTTCTTTTCCAGTAAGTTTACCCGTTGGCTTTCTATCATCCAATGTCTTAGTAATACGGTCATGGATATACCGGTGATACAGATCATGTTCAGCATGAAGTCTGACAAACTATCCAGGATACTGACCATATTGAAATAAGAGCTTCTGATCGGAGGAATACCGGATGAAGTAAATATCCAGTATTCCTGCACATACCGTATCAATATAAGCAGTAAGATGGAACTGGCGGAATAAATGATATAAGTCAGATACCTCTTTTTTAGCAATAATCTGGGTACGAGCAGATAGAGATGGAGATAACCGACTATAACATAGGAAATCAGTGTACTGAAACCTGCCAGGTAAACATAATTATCCAACAACTCAACTCTTGCTCCGTATGTATAGACGTTCTGGTTGAGTGATACTGCCGCTACTGCTACGAGCAACAGGATATGACGCGCTATTCTGTATCTGGAACTGACCAGAAGCTGATACAGGAAAGTTTGTTTATTAATAGGGTTGTCTGTCATATAGCGGCATCCTCTTTAAGTGTCCGAAATTACTATTTTATTTGTTACCAGTCTGTAAAACGGTTAAAATTCTAGTTTATAACTGATATTACTGATAGGAATACTTTGTCCGTTCCGCTCCATCACACCGGATTTCAGGTTGTAATGATAGCCGTAATATTCTTTAGTCCCCGTTACATTCAGTGCTTTGATTGCAAATTCATGCGCTACTTTCTTTTTATTTATTTTATAGCTGACGGTGAAGTTGGCGATGAACATGACCGGATATTGTTGTGAATAGGCGCGTGTCTCGTCATATTGCGCTTCCTTATCCGGATGAGTCAGGCTGGCTTCCGTATCGAGGGGAGAATAACGTTCTCCTCCCTGTAGGGTGAATTTTGCATTGGCACTCAGGATATTTTGTTTGTTTTTCCCTAACATCCACTCCTTTCCGATTAAGGTGTTGAGTATATACCGCCGGTTGAAGCGGGTATTATGCCAAACACCGTCTCCACCTTTGTATTTGGAATCAAAAACAGATGCCGTTATCAGATAATATAATCCTTTGCTCAGATACTTCTCCAGTGTGATGTCTACTCCGATGTTACGTCCTTTCCCCTTGTTGACCAGGGCTTCTTCCACATAAAACTCTCTTCGGTTGAGGACGGAATAGGAACTGTCGGCAATGACCGGAACATCATATAGGAACTGGACATAAGGCTCGACTTTGAGAAGCAAATTGTCGGATAACTTATAACCGAGTGTCAGCATCAGGTGATGGGCTTTCGTGAAATCGAGATCCTTATTAACTAACTCCTTGCCGGAACTTTTTGAGTTGACGAAATAGACATCCATCTTTTCCGTGCGGCTATGTAAGCCGTAGGCCAAGGCAAGCGAGGTACGGGCGGTGGGTGTCCATTTCATTCCCAGGCGTGGTTCCAGCGTCCAGCTATTGTTGAGCGTCAGTATCTGACTGTTCACCCCGGCGTTTATAGACAGTTGATTAGTTATCCCGAAAGCGGAACTGGTATAAACGGAGATCAGGTCGGTTTGTCCTTTCCCTTTGGACAGGGTATTTAGCGGGGCTGTTTCAAACGGAGCCAGGTTCATTCTCATATCATAGAACATCCGGGTATAGGTGAAACCTGTCTGGTTAGTATGCTGTGCGCTGAATTTCCGGTTGTAAGACGAGGTTAGAGTCAGGTTTGTGTTCTTGTTCTTTTGGTAGGTGAACGGAGTGAAGGTATGATCGGCGGCATAGGAATCTTCGGTTGCATTCATTTCGGAATAAGTGGCGGCCAAAGTCGTTTTCAGCATCGCATCGTTCGGAAAGAAATAGCGGTGGCTGATTCCTCCGGCTGCCATATATTGTTTGGCTGTTGATTTGAAGTTGTCGCGGGTATGTTCCCATTCCTGCGGATTCTCTTCGAAGTCACCTTCATATTTATCGATCAGGCTGGTTCCCCAAACAGAGAAAGTTCCGGCTTTACGTGTCGGGAAGTTGAATTTGAAATTCAGATCTTGGTAATCAAGCGTACCCCCCATGTCTAATCCCGGATAGATGCGGTTCAATAACCCGGTCGTGGAATACCGGTAGTTGAATATATAGGAGGCCTGATGCTTTTTGCTTAAAGGGCCTTCCGATGCTATATCCAGACCTAATACGCCTGCCTGGATCGTATTTTCCATTTTCCGGTTATTTCCGTTCCGCAGTTTCATGTCGAATACCCCGGATACCGTGTTCCCGTATTCCGCAGGAAACGCACCGGTGAAAAAGTCGGAATTACCCAGAACCTGGCTGCTGAGTGAAGAAAGGATACCGCCTCCCAATATCGAAATATCGGCAAAATGATTCGGATTGGGTATTTCCACATCTTCCATCCTCCATTGTAACAGATGGGGAGCATTCCCGTGGATGGATATCCCATTACTGGAAAGGTTGGCAGCTACACCGGCAAACGAACTGACCAGGCGTGCCGGATCATCCAGCCCACCGGCATAACGGCTGGCTTCTTCCACACTGAGCATACGGGCTCCGGTGACAGCCATCTTATTGAGAGGCTGTTCTTTGTTTATCTGCGGGCGGATAACGACTTCGCTTAATTCCTGAACATTCTCTTTCAGTGAGATATCCAGATAGACCTCCTTGGCGGAAGTGACAAGGACTTCCCGGAATATACCAGGTTCGTAACCTAAATAAGTAGCCTGTACATTATGTCTTCCTATTGGAATGCCGGATAATACAAACTGCCCCTTTTCATCTGTGGTGGTTCCTGTTCCGGGCATATCCGGAAGCATAATTGTCACATCCGGCATCGGGTGACCGGAGGCTTTGTCGATGACGGTTCCGCGTAGAGTTTGTGCGGGTTGGTTGTTTGCGGTTGGTTGGGCATAGCCACCGGATACAGACCAGATAAGCAGGAATAAAAAAGTGATTGTACGATACATATCTCTTTTGTTCATAACTTTTTTGTTTTATGATTATGCGGCGAAGATAGTCCTGTAAGAAAAGTGCTTTTGGGTTTGTAGACGGAAGTGCTTTTTTCGTATATAGAATTCTTATTACAGTCGACAAGGTCTTGTTTCGTTTCAGCAAAATAAAATAAGTTTACAATACGTCTATATAATAAGTTTGCATCGAAATTCAGTTTTCATGTGGCCTTGTATTACAGTTACGCCACTAACCAGACGGATTTACTGACCTATTCGATGAACGGGCAAAACAATCTGGGTTTCCGTGTGGGTATTTGCTTCTGATAGGTTCGATTAATCTATAACTATCGGCTCTTAGAGCTTTGATTGAAAAAGCGCATAAATGATACAAATTTGTCAAAAAGTAAACCAGTAAATAGTATTTTTATTTATTAATTTGCGGTATTACCATAAAATGACAAGCGGATGAAAAAGCTTATACTATTTATTACTGTTACTACTTTTCTTAGTTATTCCGGGGCAAACGGGCAGTCTGTTCGTTTGACCGACTTGCAGAGTGATCATCTTGAAACTCCGATAGGTATTGATAATCCGGCTCCTCGTCTTTCGTGGAAAATGGACGACACTCGTCAAGGGGCAAAACAAACATCTTATCGTGTGTTGGTGGATAAAGACTCGATGAAAGTTGTAAACGGAAATGGCGATATATGGGATACCGGAAAAATAAATTCCGGGGATATGTTGATAACTTATGCGGGTAAACAGCTTGAACCTTTTATTAAATATTACTGGAAAGTGATAGGTGGCGATCTGGAAAATAAGGAAATAACTTCACCTGTCAGCTCTTTTGAAATGGGGATGATGAATATAAGGAACTGGCAGGGAGCCTGGATAGGTGATGGAAAAGATGTGAACTATCAACCTGCTCCTTATTTCCGTAAGAAGTTTGCAGCAGGTAAAACAATAAAATCGGCACGAGCCTATATTGCCGCTGCCGGATTATATGAGTTATATATCAATGGGGAGAAAATAGGAGATCACCGCCTTGATCCGCTGTATACCCGTTTCGACCGACGTAACTTGTATGTAACTTACGATGTGACCAGTCAGCTTCAGAATGGGGATAATGCCATAGGTGTACTTCTTGGCAATGGATGGTATAATCATCAATCGAAAGCCGTATGGGATTTCGACCGGGCCCCCTGGCGTAACAGACCTGCTTTCTGTATGGATCTTCGTATCACTTATAATGATGGTAGTATGGAAACTATTCCTACCGATCTTAGTTGGAAAACATCTTCGGGTGCATTAGTTTTCAACAGTATCTATACCGGGGAACATTACGATGCACGTCTCGAACAGACAGGTTGGAATACTCCGGACTTTGATGACTCTAAATGGAATGGAGTTGGATATAGAGGCGTTCCTTCCCAAAATGTTACGGCACAACAAGCCCGTCCGATCCGGAATGTATTGACTCTCCCGGCGAAATCTGTCAACAAAATAGATGAAAAGACGTATGTTTTTGATTTTGGTCAGAATATGTCGGGTGTTACCCGGACAAAAGTATCGGGAGAAAGAGGAGCAGAAGTAAGGATTAAACATGGAGAGCGGCTTTTTGATAATGGGCGTATCGATATGTCCAACATTGATGTTTATTATCGGGGAGATAAGGAAAAAGATCCTTTCCAGACAGATATCTTGATCCTTAGCGGTGGTAATGATGAATTTATGGCGAAGTTCAACTACAAAGGCTTCCGTTATGTGGAAGTCACCAGCGATAAGCCGATCGAACTCAATCAAAACAGCCTGACTGCTTATTTCATGCACAGCGATGTCCCTTCTGTTGGGAATATTAATACTTCGAGCGAACTTGTCAATAAATTGTGGTGGGCAACCAATAACGCTTACCTGTCGAATTTGATGGGCTATCCGACCGACTGTCCGCAGCGTGAAAAGAACGGATGGACCGGAGACGGGCATTTTGCCATTGAAACGGCTTTGTATAATTTTGATGGAATCACCGTCTATGAGAAATGGCTGGCCGACCATCGCGACGAACAGCAACCCAACGGAGTACTCCCCGATATTATCCCGACAGGAGGATGGGGATACGGTACCGACAACGGGTTGGACTGGACAAGTACAATTGCCATTATCCCCTGGAACTTATATATGTTTTATGGCGATAGCAAACCACTGTCTGATTGTTATGAGAGTATTAAACGGTATGTCGATTATGTAGACCGTACAAGTCCTAACCATCTGACTACCTGGGGGCGTGGAGATTGGGTGCCAGTCAAATCCCAGTCCAATAAGGAACTTACCTCTTCTATCTATTTTTACGTGGATGCCAGGATACTGGCGAATGCCGCTAAATTGTTTGATAAAAAGGATGATTATGCCTATTATACAGCATTAGCCGAGAAAATCAAAAACGCGGTAAATGATAAATACCTGAATAAGGAGACTGGCATCTATGCGAATGGTAGCCAGACGGAATTAAGTGTTCCTTTGCAATGGAAAATAGTTCCTGACAATATGATAGCTAAAGTTGCACAAAATCTGGCAAAGAAAGTGGAAGAGGCAGGGTTTCATCTGGATGTCGGTGTATTGGGAGCAAAAGCGATCCTGAATGCGTTGAGTGAAAACGGATATCCGGAGGTTGCCTATAAAGTTGCGGCACAAGATACCTATCCGTCGTGGGGGTGGTGGATTGTCAACGGAGCAACAACCTTATTGGAGAACTGGGACCTAAAAGCCGAACGCGATATTTCGGATAATCATATGATGTTCGGGGAGATCGGCGGATGGTTCTATAAAGGGTTAGGAGGTATTTTTCCCGATCCGGAAGAGCCAGGATTCAAACATATATTACTACGTCCCAATTTTGTAAAAGAGTTGAAACATTTTGAGGCACAACATAATTCTCCTTACGGACGGATTATTTCGAAATGGGAGTGGAACAAGAAGAAGATCAAATATGAAGTGACTGTTCCTGCCAATAGCACGGCAACTCTTTATCTGCCGGATTATATAAAAGGTGACAAAGTCATCGAATTGGAATCAGGAAGGCATAATCTGGTTTTAACAGTATCGAAGTGACTCTGTTTCCCTCCGCAGGGAACTGCAATTTCCTCGGCAGGGAACTGGCGTTTCCTTAGGAGGAAACTGTAGTTTCCTGCTCGGGAAACAGATAGGAAACGACATAAAAAAAGAGATACCTCAGTGAGATATCTCTTTTTTTGCTCTTCCTCTTGGACTTGAACCAAGGACCCTCTGATTAACAGTCAGATG
>NZ_CAJJWO010000065.1 GCF_905196875.1 uncultured Parabacteroides sp.
CGACCGTGAAATAAAATATCTTCGTTTGACAATCGAAGATGTCTCGGAAGGACGTGCCGGGCTGGGAGAGATATCCCTTTATTGATTTTCCGGACAGGATACCTGTCCTGTCCGGCCATCTTTATAGTGCTGAAGAAGCAATACAATAATACTGCGAAACCGGCACAGTAGTGCTGTCACCCTATAGAAACTACGCAAACCTTTGCGTAGTTTTTTTTCGTATAAGCGGCTGTACTCAATATATAAAAGTTATACATTTGAAGAATTAAAAGCTTAATTCTTAATACCATGAAACTCTATTCTTTATTTTTATGCGCATCAGCTGCGCTTTTGTTAAGCACTCAACATACGGATGCGCAGATCACCGAAAGACCGCGCCCGGCAGAATGGGATCACCTGGTAGAAGGTGCACGGTTTATGGATCGTTTTCTTCCTATGCCTGCCGGAAAACTAAGTAGTGACGTATGGGGGGCTAAAAATGTAATTCCCCGGTACGTGGACAACGGCATTGAAGACGATGTACGTTCCTACTGGGGAGGAAATATCCTGAAAGATAATATGGGACAATATCATTTATATGTTTGCGGTTGGCCGGAAAGCTCACCCAAAGGGCATATGTTTTGGCCGAATTCAACTGTCTACCATGCAGTCTGCGACAACTCCGTCGGCCCTTTTATGATCAAAGACACTATCGGCCCGGGGCATAACCCGGAAGCTTTCCGCCTGAAAGACGGACGTGTAGTCGTTTATGTCATCGACGGTTATTATCTGGCAGACGGTCTGAACGGTCCGTGGACATACAATAAATTTGATTTTGACAAACGCGACCGTCCTATCATCGAAGGTTTGTCGAACCTCACTTTCTCCCGCCGCGAGGATGGCTCCTATCTGATGGTATGCCGTGGCGGTGGTGTATGGATTAGTCAAACAGGACTTACCCCTTATAACCAGATCTCCGACAAACGGGTATATCCTCCGGTGAAAGGAGAGTTCGAAGACCCTGTTGTTTGGCGCGACCATGTGCAGTATCACCTGATCGTGAATGACTGGCTGGGACGCATCGCATTTTACCTGCGCTCGAAAGATGGTGTCGACTGGGTGACAGATCCGGGTGAAGCCTATATGCCGGGAGTCTCTGTCCATGAAGACGGAAAAGTGGAGGACTGGTTTAAATACGAACGTATCAAAATCCTGCAGGATGAATATGGTCGTGCTATCCAGGCCAACTTTGCAGTGATCGACACCCTTAAGCATGAAGACCGGCCGAATGATAACCATAGCTCCAAGAATATCAGTATCCCGCTAAATCCGGGACTGTTGTTGACCGTGCTCGATACGAAACCTGTTACAGCGAATACGAAAACAATCCGTGTCAGGATCGCAGCCGAAGAAGGATTCGATCCGCAAACGGATATCGATCCGGGCTCCCTGCGCTTCGGTGCCTCTACGGAAGTGAATTTCGGAAAAGGATGTAAAGTCTTAAGTACTGCGAAAGAAGGAAAAGACCTGATCGTCACTTTCGATGCCAAGGGCAACGGTATCACAGCCGAAGAGTTCGCTCCCAAGTTATTGGGAAAAACAACTGCCGGTAAACTGCTCTACGGATATGCCCGCTTGCCCTGGGTCAGTTATAACGATCCGATCCTTTCTGCCCGTATGCCTGTCTTTGCCACAGATGGCCGGAATATGACTGTCGAAGTGGAGAATTTCGGTCAGGTAACATCCAAACCTGCCGTGTTGAAACTGGAACAACTGAAGGATGGGAAAAAGACCCCGATCGGACAAACCAAACTCCCGTCTCTCGCTCCTTATGGGAAAACGAAGGTGACACTTTCCGGTAAAGCGGATTTCAGAAAAGAGGAAGCCTGCGATTTCATACTGACCATCCGGACAACAGATAATGTTGTCTCTACATTCAGTTTCCAGACAACTCCCGTTAAGTAAACAATACTCTTAGATATTTGAACGAAAAAGTCCCGGTAGCATTGTTATCTACCGGGGCTTTTCTCTTTTATTTGAGGCATTTTCTTTTATAATCTATTTATCATATCAGTTTGCGTACATAATTCTGTATCTTCTTGTAAGCTGTAGCCACATGTGCCTCCACCGTCTTTTCGGAAATATCCAGTAACTTGGCGATCTCTTTATGCTTCAGCTTATCAGACATGGCGAGCCTGAATACCTCCCTGCATTTGTTGGGTAGCGAGTCGATGGCGTTCTGAACTAATTCCCGGCGTTCCTGATCCAACAACTTTCTTTCCGGATCGTTGCCATCCGAGAGTATTTCTATATGGTATAACTCCAGCGAATCTTTCTCCGGCTCATTCGCTCTCCGTATATAATGCAGTGCCTGGTTCTTTACAGAAGTATATAAGTAGCTTTCAATGTTCTCGATTTTATCCAGTGTTTCCCGTTTTTTCCATATAATAAAGAATACATCGGATACTGCCTCTTCCGCCTGCTCTTTCGACGACAGGTAGTAAAATGCATGATGGAACAACTGCTGATAATACATGTCGAAGAGCAGACGAAAAGCCTTTTCGTCTCCCTTGGCTATATTATCGATCAGGGGTGATTTAGCGTATCCTCTTGTCCTAAATTTCATACGTTCAGAGTTCAGTGGTTTATCTCGATACTAAAGAAAAAAAGTAGTTTTTACAGGAGTAAATATACGGCTTTTCTTTTAAGTGAAGTTTGTTCTCTCTGTTTTTAATGAAATAATTAACGTGGAAATGTTTCTGTAAATCAGATGAATACAGGGTGTGTTGTGGCGATGAGCTATTATAATTCATAAGGCGAACCATTTATGTTATCCGGAAATTCCCCGTCCGGATAGAACAAAAAGAAAGCGTGGGAACTGCTGAATATACCTAAATACGAGGCTCTAGACTGCCCAACAGATTGATATAAACAACATACCCACGCTCTTTATTTGAATATACAATACACCTTATAAGGCAAATGTATGCATATAACAAAATAAAGAACATGAGCGTTTGTTGCCTATTACCCAATCTGTTTGAAATTGTCTAGATTTCGTATTTAGGATAATATCATTAACGCTTATGTTTTTAACATGTGAATGTGCCGCAACGCTTTGCTTTTTAAGCACGAAACAAATGTATATAAAAAAGCTGAAAGGTGTATCCCCGGACCTGTTATTTTATATCTCGTTTCTTTAAATGTTAAAAGTGAACTTCCTTATTAGGGTTTTTTCTAAGACCTGTCATCTATATATATGAATGGGATAATTATTATAAATAAAGAAGATGTCGGATATAAAAAACAGAAAAGATGAAGAGATTATGAGACGCATTCAGTTCAAGCCGGTAGAAACAGAACCGGATGTCGTCTACGATAAATTGTGGCAACGGATCATGAATTCAGATACGATTATAATGGGCGTATCTTCCGTCTGGAAATATGCATCCATTGCAGCATCGATCGCCTTATTGATAGTTTCTTCTTTTTTATATAAGATATATACCGAACCCAGGCCGTTGGCGTATATGGAGATTACTTCCATGGCCGGTTCGAAGACACGGGTACTTTTGCCGGACAGTACGACAGTATGGCTGAACGGTAATTCATATATCCGGTATCCCGAAGTTTTCGATCAGAATACACGGCAAATTGAATTGATAGGGGAAGCGTTTTTTGATGTGACCGAGAATAAGAAAAAACCTTTTATCGTAAACCTGGAAGGTATGCATGTACAGGTATTGGGTACGGAATTCAATATCCTGGCAGACGCAAACTCTGGTGTGATTGAGACCACGCTGATAGAAGGATCGGTTGCATTATTTAACGAACAAAACAGTAGTCCGACAGCCGACAGGATATTAGTTCCCGGCGAACAGGCACTATTTGACAAACAGAGTGGAAGTATCGAAGTTCGTCCCGTCAGGACCTCTTCTTATACTTCGTGGGTGACAGGTGACTTCTTTTTCGAAAAAATCACATTCGGAGAGATCCTTAGTGTTCTGGAGCGTTCTTTTAATGTGAAGTTTCATTTGAAAAATGAAGCAATAAAAGAGGTATTCCTAACAGCACAATTCACGCATAAGGAGTCACTGGAGGAAATCTTGTCTATTCTGCAAATCTCAATGCGCTATAAGTATGAGATAAAGGATAGGGATGTGTATATCAGATAAATAATTGTTGAACCTTAAAAATTAATTGAAGACCATGAACAGTACGTAAGACCGGTAAAAAAAATTGGGAATGCTACCAACATCCCCAATTTATGCTCTAAGCGCAGATCATTTAAGTAAACGGCAGCTACCAACTGCCATAAATAATCAACTAGATTTTGCAAATGTATGAATAAACATTTAATTAGAGTGTTTCGTGGGGCAAAAAGCTCTATGAATGAGGGAAATATTTCTCATAAGACACGCGATCAAGTTTTAAAAGTAACGAAATTAGCCTTATTGTTCCTCTTTGTTTGTATATGGGAAGCCACAGCATCTCTTTCTTATTCCCAGGTAACAAAATTGAACCTTGAAGTAAACGGAACGATTCTCCAGGTGTTGAAATCCATCGAGAACCAGTCGGAGTTTACCTTTGTCTACAAACTGGATGAAGTAAATCTCGAAGAGAACGTATCCGTCGATATGAAGAATAAATCGATTAATGAAGTATTGGATGCCCTGTTACGTGACAAATCGTTGGGATACCGGATTACGGACAGGCATATTGTATTATTTAAAAAAGAAGAAGTAAAGCAGCAGACACAACAAAACAATACAGTTGTGACCGGGACGATTGTCGACGACTTCGGTGAGCCCGTTATCGGTGCCAATGTCCTTGTAAAAGGAGAATCGGGTGTGGGTACGACAACAGATATG
Source organism: uncultured Parabacteroides sp. (assembly GCF_905196875.1). Taxonomy (GTDB): domain Bacteria; phylum Bacteroidota; class Bacteroidia; order Bacteroidales; family Tannerellaceae; genus Parabacteroides. The sequence goes on from NZ_CAJJWO010000065.1 coordinate 4,851, forward strand.
AGGGGGAAGTTTTCTTTAGACCTGAAAGATATCAAAGCCCCTGTATTGGTTATCTCCTTTATCGGTTATACTACGCAGGAAGTGGTAGTAGGCGGTAAGACAACCTTGAACATCACGTTGAAGGAAGACTCGAAAGCGTTGGAAGAAGTGGTTGTGATCGGTTACGGTACAAACTCGAAGCGTAATCTTACGTCTGCCGTATCTACCGTGGATGCGGAGAAGATCAAGAACGTACCTGTCCCTAATATCACAGATGCGTTGGCCGGACGTGCTGCCGGTTTGATCGTTACACAGGCAGGAGGTGGTCTTGGTAAAAAATCTACCGTTTCTATTCGTGGTGGTGGAACACCACTTGTTGTAATCGATGGTTTTGTTTCTCCTTACGAAGACTTTGTTAACTTGAATTCAGACGATATAGAATCCATGTCTGTCCTGAAGGATGCTGCCGCTGCCGCTGTTTACGGTGCCCGTTCCGGAGATGGTGTATTGGTTGTAAAAACAAAAGGTGGTTTGAAAGGACTTCGTGTCGACTACAGTTTTAACCAGAGTTGGAGTGAACCTACTTATCTGGAAGAAAAACTGAACTCATTTGAAAGAGCTTCCTTCGATAATACGGTGCGCGATATGTATGGGCTGGAAAGACGTTGGACGGATGATGAGTTGGAAAAGTATCGTACAGGTTCCGATCCGTATAATTATCCGAATGTAGACTGGCAAAAGGTAATGCTTCGTAATTATGCTCCGGAAAGTAAGCACTCCCTGGCCGTGCGCGGTGGTTCCGATTTCAATAAGTACTATGTCTCTTTCCAGGCCTACGATCAGGGCTCGATGTATAAAGGAAGTGCTGAAGATTATAAGCGCTATAATCTTCGCATGAATGAAACATCTGAGTTTAAAGACATAGGATTGACCTTAAACTTCGGAGTAGACGGATATATAGAAAACATGAAAACACCCCGTTCACAATATTCCAGTAGCTATTGGCATACATGGGGACATATCCAGAATAAAAGCCCGATGGAGTTAGATAGAAATCAAGACGGCCAAATCTATATCGGGTATGATAATCCGTTGGCGGAAATCTCTTCCGAGTCAGGATATTATAAATCTGATTTCAAGATGATCACAGGATTATTTAATGCTGAATGGAAAGTTCTGGGCGTAGAAGGTCTGAAGTTGAAAGTGAGCGGTAACTATCGTTTTGGAATGTCGGATAGTAAAAACTGGACAAAGACAGCTCCACAATATGACCTGGAAGGAAATAAAGGGCCTGATTATCCGGTCAGCCTGAGTTATAATACGGGAAGTTATCGTCAGTGGACCATGCAGTACTTTGCAGATTACAGTCGTTCCTTTCTGGATGAAACACACAATGTATCGGCTACTATCGGTTATGAACAAAACTATAGTTTTTACAGAGGATTTAATGCCTTGCGTAAGAATTATATCTTTATGATCGATCAGTTGGGAGCTGGTCCTTCCGATACCATGGAAAATGGGGGTAGCGAAGGCGAAGCCGGGCGTGCCGGTCTGGTGGCGAGAGCTTCTTACAATTATAAGAAGAAATATTATATAGAAGGTTCCATGCGTCATGATGGTAGCGACTTATTTCCGAAAGGTAGTCGCTGGGGTAACTTCTATGCCGGATCAATGGCCTGGGCAGTATCGGAAGAATCTTTCTTTCAGCCTTTGAAAGAACGTAATATTCTGAACTTCTTTAAACTGCGTGCTTCTTATGGGGAGACTGGTTTGGACTCCGGAGTAGGATCATTCAGTTATCTGACCTCTTACGGACTTACTGAAAGAGGTTATGTACTCGATGGAAAGATTGTTCCGACGTTTAGTGAAGGAGCGTTGATCAGTGATGATATTACCTGGTACACCCGTAGTACATTCGATATCGGTTTCGATTTCAATACACTGGGTGAACGCTTGGCCGGTAGTTTCGACTATTTCTATATGAAAACGACAGGTTATCTGACTTCTCCCTCGAATGTGGATTATACAGATCCGCTGGGTCTTTCTTTACCGAAAGTTAAATCGAACGGAGAGCACCGTCGTGCAGGTTATGAGTTCAACCTTTCCTGGAAAGATCATTTCGGTGACTTCAACTATGAGGTAGGAGCCAACTTTACTTATTTCGACCAATTAGTATCGAGCGCCTGGGAAGAAGATTTAGCCAGCCAGAAAAACCCATATAAACGTGCTGTTCAGGAAACAGGATACTGGGGTACCGGATATACGAACCTCGGATATTATAAGAACTCCGATCAGGCGATGAATATGCCTCGCCGGGATGGTTCGACCAACCTTGTTGCCGGTGATATTATCTATAAGGATATGAACGGTGACGGTATTATCGACGATAACGACCAGTGGCGTATCGGTAAGAATAATTTCCCACGAGGTAACTATGGTATCTATGCAAACCTTTCTTATAAAGGCTTTTCTGCCAATATACTGTTCCAGGGAGCCACCTCGCGCGATATGTATCTGGATGACGTAGTACGCGGACAGTCTACCGGAGGTTATACGATCGTTTATCCTTATCAGCTGGATTACTGGATGCCGGATAATACGGATGCGAAATACCCGAGAATTGCAATGAACTCTAACGTAAATGGAAATAACAACTATGTAACATCCGACTATTGGCTGGTGAACGGACGTTATATCCGTCTGAAATCATTGCAGTTCGGCTACGATTTCCGTACGAAGTTACTGAAGAACGTTAAATGGCTCTATAAGTGCCAGGTCGTATTAAGCGGACAGAACCTATTTACAATCTCGCCTGCAACGAAATATGGTTTCGACCCTGAAAACGGTAGTACCAATAACTACGACTACCCGGTGCAACGTGTGTATTCAGTTAGCTTGAATCTAGGATTTTAATCACTAAATAAAGAATTGACTTATGAAACTTAAAAATATAGTATCATTAGCATCCTTATCCGTTTTACTTGGAATTACTTCCTGTAATGTATTGGATACTCAGCCCTTTGAAACGTATGATGAAGCCACCGTATGGGGATCTAAATCGACGGCTGATGCTTTTGTTACCGGAACGATGAGTAATATAATGTATGGCTACATCAACGGAAACCAGACCACCTGGGAAGAGCGTACAAGTAATGCCGTGCATTCAAACGGAGGAATCGGGTTCGTTCGTGAGCAGTTAGATCGGTATAATGGTGACGGAGGTTTCGGAGATTTCGGAAATATCCGTCGTTGCAACCTGATCTTGGAGAAAGCTGCAGAATATGCAGGACAAGGCCTTTCGGATGCAGAAGCAAAAGACCTGATCGCTAAGGGCAAGCTGTTGCGAGCATTATTGTATTATCGTCAGGCCCGTACAATGGGACGTTTTGTGTGGGTGGATCGCGTATTGGCTCCTGCCGATACGGCTAATGCCGGCTTGATGATGCCTACTACGAAGACAACAACCGAAAGTTACACCTATATCCTGAATGATATAGATGCAGCTATTCCTGACTTGCCTACAGCCGTAAAGTCCGGTGAAATATCCCGTAACATGGCTTATGCCTTCAAATCGGAGATCGCCCTGCAGGCTGCCGCTTACGAAACGGATGCTACCAAAAAGAGAGAGTTGTTGAAAGCCTCCATCGCCGCTGCCGATGCAGTAGAAGGTGCTTCATTAGCTTCCGATTTCGGAAACATCTTCAACGAGAAAGACCGTTATTCAAGCGAGATCATCTTTGCTATTTACCGGGATAAAGCCAATACGAACACAGATGCAATTGCCCCTTTACAGAACGTAATGCCCAACACCAACAACGACAACCTGATCAAGAACGGATGCGGTCCTTTATTCGAGACAAACGGCGGACAACCTTTCATCGGCTGGTTATGGTGGGCTCCCACGCAGAACCTGGTAGACGCTTTCGACGTGATCGACGAAGCCACCGGGCAAGGCGTTCCATGGACCGAGTCGTCCCAGTTTAAGAATAATATAACCCTTACCCAGGGATCAGCTCCTGCCTGGGCTATCGAGCAGGAAAAGGCGGAAGTATTGTTCTATGGCAATGCAAAAGGCGATAAGCCGGTCAACGAGATCATGTACAACAACCGTGACGCCCGTTTCTACGGAACATTCGCTTACGACGGCTGTACCTGGTGGAATGAAGATATCCATATTACCGTCAACGGTAACCTGTGGCGTAAAGCGAACGGAGGCTTAGGCCCTCACATGGGGCTGACCAACTACTACTGGAAGAAAGGCGTATACAACGTAGAGCCCCGTGTATTGGCCGGTACACCGACCGACTACCACTACGTAGTGACCCGTTACGGACGTGTTCTGCTCAATAAAGCCGAAGCAATCCTGTGGCTGGCCGGAATGGGCGAAGGTAACTATGCCGATGCAGTCGCCATCTGTAACCAGACCCGCACGGTACACGGTAAACTGCCGGCCAAACAAGTGAACAACCTGCAGGAAGCCTGGAACTTCTACAAACAGGAACGCCGTTGCGAACTGCCGATGGAAAACGACTATTACTGGAGCTTGCTGCGTTGGGGTAAACATGGAGGCCCTGCCAACAACGGAACCACTCCGGGCGGAAAGATTGCCGGATTTACAGAAATACCGACTTACGTAGAGATCACGAACGACCGTACCTCTTTCTACGTCGGTAAAGTAACGCACGGTGATAATGATATCCGCGAGTTCCGTGAAGACCGTCGTTACCTGCTTCCTATCCCGCAGGGACAGATCGACCGTAACCCTAATTTAGGCCCACAGAACCCGGGTTGGTAATCGATGATTAATCATTAATACAAAGAAGTATGAAAAAGAATATGATAAAACTGGTGAAGAATAGTCTGTTATTAATGCTTGTTTTGGTATGTTCCTCCTGTCTGCAAGGAAACCTGGATGACCTGCCCGCATTCGAAGAAGCCGATATCACAGACGTGAAGTTTGATTTTCGCTATAAAGATCCGACAGACGTGTGGATCGACGGAGAGCCGGTCGTGAAAGTCGTGACCCTCACTGTAAACGATAAGGTGATCAATGCGGACGCAGGAACGATCACTTGTACGGTATCAGTTCCTGCAGCCGACGGCCCTTTCACGGAAGCGATCCGTGGTACTGTTGCACTGACCAATCTCGTAGGAAAATTCAACCTCTCCACAGCGGCAGTCATTGCCCCGCAGGACGGTGCCCCTACATTAGGTACACCCGGTGACTTTTCTACTACGCGCAGATATCTGGTAACAGCCGCCAACGGTACAAAAAAAGACTGGACTATCCAGATCACCGCTTTGAATAAGTAACTATATTTATACCCTTAGATCTGAAATCCTGAGGCTGTCCGACCCTGTATGAGGACGGACAGCCTTTTTTCTGCAAATAAACGAATGTAAAATGAAGAAGATGAAGAATACTCAGTTTTGGTTGTTATGTTTGGTATGCCTGCTTGTCAGCCCATCCTTATTCTCCCAGGGGCTATCTCAGGCGTCGTGGCGGAATATCTCCGGTGAGAAATACGACTGGACGAAGACAATGCGTCCCGAACAACCCTACATGCACCCGTATCATCAGATGCAACTGATGAAGATCATGCTGTCCTATCCCGACGAAAAGGGAGATCCCGTTCTGTGTTATACCTTCGAACAAGTTCTGTCGTTGGTTAAACAGATGGATGCCGTTACGAGAGGGATACCTAAAACCCTCTATCTCGTAGGCTGGCAATACAAAGGACATGACGATAAATACCCTGCCTGGTTTGAAGTGAACAACACCCTGAAAAGAGACTGCGATGCCACCGGCCGCGAGTCGTTGCTGTGGCTGGCCGAAGAGGCGAAGAAATACAACACCCATATCAGCGTCCACGTCAATATGACCGATGCCTACGACGACAGTCCCCTGTGGAACGAATACTTCGCTAAAGGTTTCATCTCCCGCAACACCGATGGCACCCCCATGCAGATAGGCGTATGGAACGGACGCAAAGCCTACCAGATATGCTATAAAAACGAGTGGGAGAGTGGTTATGCCGTAAAGCGTATCGATGCCTTACTGGAGCTGCTGCCTTTTCTGCAGGATGCCGGATCGATCATGATCGATGCCTTCTTCGTACGTGACAACCCTTATGAAAAGATCTCGTGGGAAGAAGAAGAAAACTACCAGCGAAGGATCTTTCGCTACTTCAGAGGGAAAGGAATCGATGTTACGCACGAGAGCTTCAACCGCCTGCGGGAAGGCAAAGACCTGTTCATCGGGCTGACCCCGTGGTACCTGTGGTTCGAAGCGACAGAAGCGGACTATATGAAATACCCCGCTTACCTGACCACCGGAGGGGCTTCCTACCTCTTCGCCAGGCAATTTCCCGACCTGACTGAAGAACAGCTCCAACTGGGCTTCCTGTTCGGTATGAGCGGCCGGGGAGAGGATTGTTTCGGTAACCTGGAAAACGGTTCGTTACCCGACATGAACTGGATCGACAAATACCGTTACCAGTTCTATACCGGAACGCTGCCTTATTTTTACCTGAACCGTTACAAGCGGGAGAACCTGACCGGAAAAGGTACGAACCGTATCGCCTATTATAACGACGACCTGACCGTCTCGCTGAAAGACTCGACCATCACCCACCATAAACGGTTGTTGCGGGATCACGACGATCTCTTTATGCCCGTACTCTGGCGTGCCGGACGCGAATATATGGCCTATTCCGTCAAGGGTTACGCAGATAAAAGTTGGCAACTACCTACCGACTGGTCGGACGTATACAGCGTGGATATTTATAAAATAACCCCTTCCGGTATCTTCTATAAAACAACGATTACCTGTGGGGACGGAATCCTTCGCCTTTCCTTAGAACCGGATGAAGCCGTATCTGTATTCCCGTCCGCCGGACGTTATAAATAAATCCGATTTGTAATACCTTGTAAAACAAAAGCCCATGAAACAATCATTGCTGTTTATATTGTTGGCCTGGCTGGGTCTGTCATGCATACAGAACAGTCCACAAGCCCCATATCCTTACGCCGTAGCCGGTAACCCCTGGAATGAGGCGTTAGGGAACCATCGTGCCGTACTCTCTGTCGATAACCCGGATGAAGCCGTTATGCTTTCTTTCGACTGGCGACGTCCGGACCAGGATGTGGAAAACCGTCGTTTCCTGATCGTTCATGCTGAAACCGGCGACACTATCCCCAACATCCGCCGGATAGCGGTCGACAACGAACAATGCCGACTCGCCTTCGGTCCGGTCAAAGCGAAAGGTACTTACTATTTCTACTATCTGCCTTACCGTGTACAGCCGGGATGGGGCAATTATCACCGGGACTATTATCCGCAGGAAGACGCTCCCGATCCCCAATGGTCGGCAACCTCCTCGTCTGCTGCATCACTTCCCCAGGCGACAGTGGTCCGTGTAGAATCGCGTACCGAATTCGATAGTTTCTACCCGATGGAAGTTATCGCTACGGAAAATGAGAAAGCGAGTTATCGTGAACAAAACCCCGGACGCTTCCTCGTCTTTCCCGAAGACCGAACCTTCCCGATACGCATGAAAGCCCATCTCCCTTATAAATGGCTGCAAGATACAGATCACTCTGCCTTTAAAGGAACGGCCATGCCGAACGAATACTATGCTTTCCAACTCGGCGTATGGGCCGGTAAACAGCCCCTTCAGAGCATCGTTTATGAAACCTCCGGCTTGAAAAGCGGTAATAATATCATCCCTGCAACAGCTATCACCTGTTTCAATATGAGCGGTGTAAGCCCTGTAGGAAAACCCTTCACCAAAGAAGTGAGTGTTGATGCGGATGCCGTTCAGCCTCTCTGGTTCGGTGTGGACCTGCAAGCAGATCAACCAGCAGGTACCTACAAAGGAACAATTGTCCTTACCGACGAAACCGGATATGCCGTCCCTGTCGGTATCGAACTGAAGGTCACCGGCAAACCTTTGGCCGACCGGGGAGATAACGAACCCTGGCGACATAGCCGTCTGCGTTGGCTCAACTCTACCTTGGGGATTACCGATAAACCTACCGTCGGTTATACCGATCTATCGCTCGAGGCGAACAAAGTCTCTTGCCTGGGACGTACCGTCGGCCTGGATATGCAAACCGGCCTGCCGTCTTCTATCGATTCCTGGGGACACGAATTGCTGGCTTCTCCCATACGTTTCATAATCCGGACGAATGCCGGCGATAAGAAACTGAACGGGACCCTCGTGCCGTCCGGACAGTCCGGAGGTAAAATCTCTGCCACCTGGAAGGCTGAAGACGCCGACCTGTTGCTGACTTGCCAGGGTACGATGGAGTTCGACGGCTGGATCAACTATATCTACTCACTATCTCCCAAAAGAGATTTACAAATCAAAGATATCCGCCTCGAGATCCCCATGCTGACCGAAGCAGCTCCTTATTTCATGGGCTTGGGATTACCTGGTCAGGAGACTCCGGTTAACTATGCCGGCGGTTGGGAAACACAAGGTAAGACAGTGCACGACTACGCCGTATCCATCCCTACTTCTAAAAGTACCTCCTGGCTATGGCCTTTCGACAGCTTCTGGTGCGGTTCCGAGAAAGCCGGTATCCATTGCGAACTGCGCGGAGCTTCCTACACCGGGCCTTTATTGAACCTGTACCGTCCGGCTTATCCTGATAGCTGGTACAACAAAGGTAAAGGTGGTTTCCGCATCACCCGTAACGGCAACCAGACCGTCGCAACTGCTTATAGCGGCGAACGAACCCTGAAGGCTGGCGAGAACCTCACGTTCGACTTCGCCCTGCTTATCACCCCGGTAAAAGAGATCGATCCCCGGAGCCAGTTCACCGACCGTTATTATCATAACGGTGGAGCACCTACTCCTGCACAGGAGAACCTCGACGCCGGCATAAAGATCATCAACGTACACCATGCTAACGCGCTGAATCCGTTTATCAACTACCCCTTCATCACTGCCGGTAAGATAAAAGACTTCGTCGACGAATGGCACGCCAAAGACTGTAAGGTGAAGATCTACTACACCATCCGTGAGCTGACGAACGTGGTCCCTGAGATATGGGCCCTGCGCAGCCTCGGCGACGAGATCCTGCAAGGTGGTAACGGTGGCGGTTTCCCCTGGTGCCGGGAACATTACGTAACGGACTATACCCCTCAATGGTACCAGCACCTCGACGGGCAGGGCTTCGGCATTGCCGCAGACGCTTCCGTCCTGACGGCTACCGGTAATTCGCGTTGGTACAACTACTATATCGAAGGCCTGGCCTGGCTGGTGAAGCACACCGATATCGACGGCCTCTATCTGGATGATGTAGCTTTCGGTCGCGACATGCTGAAACGTATGCGTCATGCCATGGACGATGTGAAGCCGGGCTGCATCATCGACCTGCATTCGAACACCGGTTTCTCTCGTGGTCCCGCTACCCAGTATGCCGAATACTTCCCTTACGTGGATAAAGTGTGGTTCGGCGAGAGTTTTATGTACGACGAGATGTCGCCTGCCAACTGGCTGGTGGAAGTCTCCGGTATCCCCTTCGGACTGATGGGCGACATGCTGCACGGCGGTGGCAACAAATGGCTGGGTATGCAATATGGCATGACCGTCCGCCAACCCTGGGTGACGGAAGGTGTCTCATGCGATCCCCGTTACATCTGGCAACTATGGGACGACTTCAATATCATGGATGCACAGATGATCGGCTTCTGGGAAGACACCCCTGCTGTAACCACTTCGGATAAGGATGTGAAAGTGACAGCTTATGTGAATAACGGAAAGACCTTGTTGTCGATCGGTAATTACTCTGGTACGAAGAAGCAAGTGAAGCTGACGATCGATTGGAAGCAACTGGGTCTCGATCCTTCTTCCGTCCGTATGGTCGCTCCGGCTGTAACCGACTTCCAGGAAGCACAGGAATTCACCCCCGGTACCCCGATCCCGGTCGATCCGAAACGGGGTTGGTTGATTATCCTGTCCGAATGATGCGAATAGTTCACCGTCTGCGGATAGACCTCAGAGCCACAGGTGGTTGGACTATGCGAACAATACTGTATACTGTTTATATCTTTACTTAGATAAATATTTATCCTCACTTAGATAATTTTTTATTCTTCTAAAGATAATTAATTATCTAAGTAAAGATATAAATATAGTACAGCGTTGTAAAGGAGGTCTTACCACTACTGTATGAGAGGTGTCATCACCCTCGTATAGGTAGTAGCACTATTTATATATACAAACAACTTATCATCATGAAAGCACTTTTCTATATTCTTACATTATTCCTCTTCCTCTCGTGCAGCACGCAGGGTACGCTGGAGAAGATAGACATCCAACTGGACAAGGAAACCTTGAATCCTGTGCGAAACCCCGGTGAACGGGGAACTATTCAGATCATAGGGATTTATTCCAATGGCAAGACGATTGACATTCCCTTGTCGGAAGTCGCTCTGGCCGTCCGTACGGTCAGTGCCAGCGGTAACGTCGAAGTGATTGCTTTATCGGGCGACCAGCTGATCCCTAAAGATGGCGGACTAGCTGAGATCAGCGCTGTCTACCAAAACGACGGAGCGACCTACACAGCCACAAAGCAAGTCGTTGTAGCCCCTTACTACCGTGATTATCACCAGACCCTGGTGCTGAAACTCTTTGTCGGCTACGACGGTGAACTGAACGAACCAGACCCGAATAACGTGATCTTTCAGCATGAAGATCCATCCCGTCTGTGTACGTTCGGCGAAGCCCTGGATGTCGTGAAGCGGATAGACAACCTGACACGCGGTATCCCCAAGATCATCTATCTGGTCGGTTGGCAGCGGGGTGGTCACGACCACCTGTATCCGGACTGGAGTATCGTCAATCCCAAGTTGAAACGGGAAGAAGACGCCACCGCCCTTGAAAGCCTCCGCTGGCTGATCCGGGAAGCCCGTGCCTACAACACGACTGTCAGCCTGCATATCAACATGGTCGATGCTTTCGAGGAAAGTCCCCTGTGGGATACCTACATCAAAAACGATATCATCGCCCGTGATGCCAACGGTAATCTGAAATCCATCTGGGAATATGTCAAGGGCCATAAAGCCTATCACCTGAGCTATACGAAAGAATGGGAGAAAGGCTTTGCTAAACGACGTATCGACCGTCTGATCGATATGATCCCCGAACTGAAAGACGGCCATACTATCCATATCGATGCTTTCATGGCCTACTGGCAACCGGAGAACCGTCCGTTAAGCCCCTGGCATGCCAAGCCCGAGAACGGAGGTATCGACATCTATAAGGAGGTGGAAACCCAACGAAAAATCTTCAAGTACTGGCGTGAGAAAGGCTTCGACGTCACGGGCGAAGGTATCTTCTGGGCGCATCCTGCAGGTGAAGGATTTGTTGGCTTGCAACCGATGTCCTGGTGGTTCCCGACGGATATAAACTTCCAGATGCAGATACCCGAAAGACTGTCTGCCCGCGGACGGACGCACCGTGACGGACAAGGCGATTTCCGCTTCGGTTCGAGCATGCAGGGTGAAGAGATCCTACAAAAAGACCTGGAAAACATGCCGGGCTTCCTGTCGCAGTTCTGCACTATGACATTACCCTGGTATTACCTGAGCCGCCTGGATCGGGTTGCCTTTATCGACGAAGCCCTGTATTACAGCAATGGTGTCGTTGCCCATGTGGAGGACGGAAAGAACGTCATCCGTAAAGGTAATTTCATCCTGCGTGAGAACGATAACCTGTTCGTCCCTGCCCTCTGGAATGACAACGAGATCATCGCTTATTCCGGTGACGGATACGAAAGCCGTAACTGGCTGATGCCGGAAGGCTGGGAGAAGGTAGGTTCGGTAGATATCTATTCCATCTCCATGAACGGATCGATCTTGATACAATCGGCTGTCCCTGTACAGAACGGCCTGTTGATGCTGACCCTCGACAAAGAGGAAGCCGTTTCGATCGTTCCGGCAGGGCAACCGCTTCGATAGCAGGGAAGGGTCATTCCCCTTTGAAGAACTCCTCCTCCCTGTAATACTGCAACCTCTCCTCGGCGGCATCTTTCAGTTTTTGCATATAGCCGGATAGCTTTTCGCGATGGCTGATGCTGTTGAGGAAGAGCTTGTAGTATTTGACGGCATTCCTGTTGTCCTTCAGTATATCGTAAGCATAAGCGATATGATTGAGGGTGACGGACGATTGCGGGCTATAAGACAGGGAGGTCTTCAATGCCACGATCTCTTCTTTCAACTCACGGCGCATGACGAACCCTTTTGCCAGTGTGTTATACAGGGAGAACATCAGCGTGCTGTCCGGTAGGATCAGCCGGATCGCCTTCTCCGTAGCCTCGATCCCTTCGGTGGCATATCCCGGCATTTCAATCGCTGCGATACCCAGGTAAGTGAGTATCTGCGGATTCTTTTCCTTTGCTTTCTTATTGGCCTTGTCCAGGCATTCGTAGGCTTTCTGCAGGCTGTCGTTCTTCAGATAACAAAGACCCAGATAATAGTTTGTGTTGGCTGTGTTATCGCCCAGTTGCGAGAGGTTACGGTATTTCTCCAGGGCCTCCCGGAACTGCTCTTTCTGGAAATAGGCGAAAGCATTGACCCGGTTGACAGGCAGGTTCAGGGAATCCTGTCCGATGTACTTGTCGGTATAACGGATCGCTGCATCTACCGAATCCATCTCCAGATAAAGGTTCGACAGGCGGAGCACCGCCGCATAGTCCGACGAATCCCTTTTCAGTGCCAGTTCGTACAGATAGAGGGCGGAATCCGGTTGTTCCGTTTTCCCGTAGCAATCGCCCAACAGACGCAGGGCATATTGTGTGGTGTCTCCGGAAAGCATCGTTTCGGCAAGGGCTTTCGCTTCTGTGTATTGTTCGTTGCGGAAATAGAGCTGTCCCATTTTTGTCCGTATATAAGTATTTTCGGGAGATAGCTTCAACGCCTTTCCGTATTCTTCCAACGCTTTGTTGTCGCTGTTCTGCATCAGGTAACAGTTGGCCCGTTCGATGTAGAGATGCATGTTCAGCGAATCCGCTTCGATCATTTCATCCAGCAGGCGGATTGCTTCACCGTACCGGTTCAGTTCCTTGTAGGCTGCCAGCTTCTTCCGTTGCAGGTCGGGAGAGAGTGAATCCAGTCGGCCGATAAGGTCGATCGCCTGTTGGTAGTTGTAATTGCTTATCGCTTCCTCGACGGCGTGCAGAGCATCATCCTGCGCTTGTACCGGAGAACCGTATGTGCACAGCCAGCAAAGGATAACGAATAAATAAAGGTTTCTTTGTCGCATATTATGTTAGTTTTGAATGTAGTGTCGTTGGTAGGGGCGGTTCGCGAACCGCCCTTACAAGGCCTGTTATTTCAAGTCCCGAACCGTGACGTATCCACCGCCTTTACCTTCTTTTCCTTGTAGCTGCCGAAGCTGTAACGGATTGTCAGCAAGACCGAACGGTTGTCCTGAAACAGTTCCATGCGGCTTTTCTGACCCTGCTGGTCGATGTGGGTGAGCGGCTTTTGACTGTTCAGCAGGTCGTTGCCTTTGAGGGTCAGGCGGAGTTTCTGTTTGGGAAGCGTCCATACCAGGGCGGCATCCAGGCTGTAGAGCGGGTCGATATCGTAGATGCCCTGGATGGCCGGGGAGCTGTAATCGCCACTGAGGTCGAGCGAGAGGTTTTTGTCGCGGGTCAGGAAGATCGTGTTGGTCAGCATGGCACGCCCGAAGAGCTTCTTCCGGTCGAAACGGACATCGACCAGCATCCCTTTGTCGTGGATACCGAAGCCCATCAGCGTCAGCCGCGAACTAAGCACCTCGCCGGCACGGAAAGGAACGACCGCCATCAGTCCGAACATATTGTGCGTATCCAGGTTGATCGTATGGAAGACCGATTGCAGGCGGTCGGGCGACTGGTACGACATCTGTTGGATCTTATCCGGCTGGAAATTGGCGAAGGCCCCGAGCACATACTTGTTTTTGAGGATATAGGTCAGTTGCATCGAATAGTTCAGCTCCGGTTTCAGTTCCGGATTGCCTTTAATTACGCTGTAAACATTCATATAATAAGTATTCGGTGTAGTAGCCCAATAGGAAGGATACTTCCGGTTGCTCGATAAGGAGAACTGCAACATGTTGGAGGGATCGATCCGGTAAACGACCGACAGGGCAGGGAAGAGGTCCGCCTTGTCCCATAACGTATTTTTCTTTCCCGCCGAGTCGATCGAAGCCTTGTAATACCGGACGGTCAGCGAAGCATCCAGCGTCAGCTTCTTCCCGAACGAACGCGAGAAACCGCCGAAAGCGCCGACCGAATGCTCCCTCTGCGTCAGGTCGAATGTCCCTTCGCGCTCTTCCGTGTTGTCGAGCAGTGCTTCCGCCTTGTTGTCCGTCCCCGACAACGAAGCCTCCAGTCCGTAGGACAGTTTCCACTTGCTCGCGGTAACGACGAAATGGTTCAGGTAGATATTGGCCCGTTGTGTCTGCTGGCGGCTTTCGTTGCGCCTGTCCTGGTCGGTGTCGTCTTCAAAATTATTGACCAGCTCCTGCAACGATTTATCTTTGTAGAAGGTATAGTCGATACCCGCGTTCAGGTTCTTATGACCGTTGTAATCGATCCGTACACTGTGCAGGGAAGTCGGCCCGGTCGTCCTGCTGGCGGTGTTTACCGTTTCGATGCCTGTGAACTCCGTCCGTCCGCCCCGGTGGGAAGCGGGGCCGTCCTGTACATACCGTCCCGTGTAGGAGGCCGAGAGTTTGTCCTTGTTGTCGAAATCATATTCGAAAGCACCCCGCAGGTTGTGGGCGATACTTTTGTTTTCCGACCAGTTCTTTTGCAGGATATCGTACCTCTGTCCGCCGACGGTCGGTTCCGCATGCATATTTTCCGTCGAGCGGCTGTGTCGGTAACCCGTCGAGTAGGAGAAATCCGTCGTATATTTCTTTCCCGTGTACGACAGGTTCATCCTTCCCGAAGGAGAGAAATAATACCCCTGTTCTCCTGTCAGCGACACTTCTCCTTTCAGGGTATCCTTCAGGCTCTTGTCGTTCTCGATGATTAGGTTGATGGAGGCACCCTGTACACCGTATTGCGGCGGAGTACTGTACATCACCTCCACCTTTTTCACTTTCGAGGAAGGGGTCGCCTTCAGCATGTCGGCCAGCTGTTCCGCTGTCATGCTGCTTTTCCGGCCGTTGATGATGATCGTCGTGCCCGATGTGCCGAGCAGCGAGATATTGTCGCCTTTCTTTTCCACGCCCGGCAGTTCGCCCAGGACATCGAACGCATTGTCCACCGGTTTGCTTTTCATCAGGTTGGGAATGTCGTACTGAAGTTTTCCCTCGGTCATCCTCACCAGCGGACGTTCGGCTTTGACGAATACCTCCGGCAGTTCCAGCGTGATGCTGTCGTTCACCAGGATCGTTCCTTTGCCGTCGGTCTGCTTTTGCGCCGATAACCGGGCAGGCAGGGGGAGCAGGCTGGCTATCAATAACAGGTAATAGATTCTTTTCATGTTCTTGTGCTTTTCGTGATTTTTATACGAAAGGTAGAAAGGGCCCGGAACAGTACCAAAAAACGCTTACATTTGGTAAGACTAAATAACATTCGTCCGAAACTGTGTTATTTTGATTTAAAGCGGCAGGCGGCAAGCCGGAGAATCCCTATATTTGTTTGCATGAAATCATCCATGAAATATATCATTGCACTGGTGATCGTGTCGTTATCCGGGATATTCGCCTACCAGTTGTTCTGGATCAACCGGCTGTATCATTCCCACCAGCAGCAGAACAGGGAATATATCATCGAGGCGATCCGCAATGCCGACCATATCGAACTGTTCAGCCGTGCCGACACCATCAGCCGGTTGGCGAACAAGCGGCGGGAGACTTTCTCGCAGGCCGACGACCGGGGAGGCATCGCCCTGACCACCCGTTTCCGGAGTAAGGACTCGGTGCCGGAGACTGTCCGGATCGTCGAGAAAGAAGCCGGGCTCCCTCTTATGCCCGAAGTGAATGCCGAGATGAAGAAAGTACTCGAAAGCGGCAAGGTCAGGGTGGGCGACGATTTCAGTTCGCTGGGCCAGCTGGGGTTGCAGATGCAACGCAGCCTCCACGAGGTGATCGATACGATCTTTCCCGTCGATCTGGCGAAGTTCGACAGCCTGCTGACGGCCGGTCTCCGGGAGAAAAACCTGCACCTTCGTCATTTCACGGAGATACGGTCGCTTGCCGACAGTACGGTGGTCGCCTCTTCCGTCCCCACAGGAGAAGACACGGTGCGTTACGACCGTTATACCTGGGAGTATACCACCTATCATCCGAAAGCCTATTGCGTCTATGTGGAACCGACCCGGTTGGCATCTCTGGCGGGAATGACGGGGATCCTGGTCTCTTCGTTCCTGATCCTGTTGATCCTGGTGTTGTCGTTCGCCTATATGATCTGGTTCCTGCTCCACCAGAAGACGGTGGAGCAACTGAAAGACGACTTCACCCATAACGTGACGCACGAGTTGAAGACACCCATCGCCATATCCTATGCCGCCATCGAGTCGATCATCCATTATAACCTTCTGGGAAATAAGGAGAAGGCCGATAAATACCTCCACCTCTGCCACGAGGAACTGGAACGGCTGGGCGGAATGGTCGAACAGATACTGACCCTTAGCTTGGAGAAACGGAAAGAGATCCGCCTGGTGATGGAGGATATTTCGTTGAATGCCCTGATCGGCAAGATACTGGAGCAGCAGAAGATCAAGTCGTCACGCCCTTTCTGCATCCGTGTGGAGTCTGTCCCGGAGGAAATAACCCTGAAAGCCGACCGCGTACACTTGTACAGCATCATCAGCAACCTGGTGGATAATGCCGTCAAATATGCAGACAAGGAGCCGGAGATAACGATACGGGCGGAGGCTGCCGGAGGAAAGGTGCAGCTACGTGTGCAGGATAACGGCCCAGGTATTCCCGAAGAGTACCGTCGGCATCTCTTCGATAAGTTCTACCGGTTGCCTTCCAGCCGCCATTCGCAGGTGAAGGGCTACGGCATCGGACTCTTTTATGTGAAGACAATGGTGGAGAAGCATGGCGGGACGGTCATCGTAGAGAGCGTGTCCGGCCAGGGCTCCTGTTTTATAGTTACATTACCGCAATAACCCCGAGCTTATGGATATCTTATTAGTAGAAGACGAAGTCTCCCTGGCCATGATCGTCAAAGACGCATTGGAGGAGGAAGGCTACGAAGTAACGGTAGCCCGCGACGGACTGGATGGGATAGAGCATTATTTCAAAGAGCATCCGGCACTGATCATTGCCGACGTGATGATGCCGGAGGTGGATGGTTTCGAGATGGTGCGCCGCATCCGCCGGATGGATAAGGAGGTGCCTGTCCTGTTCCTCAGTGCCCGCTCGTCGGTAGACGATATCGTGCAAGGGTTCGAACTGGGGGCGAACGACTACCTGCGGAAGCCTTTCAGCCTGCGTGAACTGATCGTCCGGGTGAAGGCATTGATCGTCAAGAGTAAGGCTGAGCCTGTCGCTGTCGCGTATCACGAAATTGGGTTGTATACGTTTTATCCGTCTACGCAGACGTTGGAGGCAGGCGGTGAATCGGTCGAGCTTTCCTTCAAGGAGTCGGAGTTGCTCCGGTTGCTTTGCGAGAGCGGGAATCTTCCGGTCAACACCAAGGATATCCTATTGGAACTCTGGGGGAACGATAGCTTCTACAATGCCCGCAGCCTGCATGTATTCGTCACGAAGCTCCGGCATAAACTGGAAAAAGACCCCCGGATCAAGATACTGAATGTCCGGGGGATCGGGTATAAGCTGATCAGATGACAAGGTGTACTACACCGGATACTTATGAGAGATACATCTTATACAGGTAGCCGATAATAGCGGTGGCAATCATCGCATGCCCCATTAGCCTGTCGGTGAAGTCGGCGGCATCTATGCATTCGTCCGGGGGGATTTCGGCAGCATCGACAAGATGGCTCCCACTGCCGCCATCGCTACTTCCGTCTCCTTCAGGATCAGGGCTGTCAGGGTGATGATGGTCAGGAAGGGCGTGATCCGGACGGCAGTGCCTCCCGCTGTTTTTTCCGGGAAAGATGATCTTGACGACGGAAAGGAGGAAATCGAAAATTACTTTGAGTGTTGACATAGGTAGAATGATGTGTAATAACGTTTATAATCATTTACTTCGATAAGACGCTGCAAGCAGCCGGAGATACTGCATAGCAGCTTACGGTAGGCGGCGCGGTTGTCGCCGTTCACCTCGCTGATGTAGCGGCTGTAGGCGATCTCGGAGGCATAGCTGTTCGGCTTGTAGCTGACGGCGGCGGCCGAAGGGTAGGCGGTCTGGATCAGGCGGGCGAAGTCGAAGATGCTTTCGCGGGTCGTGGCGTACTTGCGGAAACGCAGTCCGCCCTCGCTTAGTTCGACCGTGCCGCCGTGCCAGTGGTCGTTTGCCCGGCCATAGCCCGTGATACCGAAAAGATTGCAATGCTCCTTCGCCAGTACGCTTTCTCCCCAGCCCGATTCGATGGCAGCCTGTGCCAGTATAACGACGGGGTTGATACGGTATTTCTTCCCGGCTTCTCCGGCATCGGGCAGGTAAAGGCGGATAAATTCTTGCTTTGTCATAAGAGGATGATTTATCGGTCGTCAGACCGGATAAAGGTTCTTGAAAATTTGATTATTTGCCTGTTAATGAGTATATTTACATCATGTAAAACAAACAAAAACAAAGAGTTATGTCTGACAAGAAACAAAACTTCAAGCGTGTGTGGGGTTACCAGGAACTAGCCCTGTTATACTTCCCCGACAGTAAACCCGAATGTGCTTCCGTGCAGTTGCGGCGCTGGATCAAACTGAGTGACGAGCTGACCTCCCGGCTGACGGCCTGTGGCTGGAAAGCCGGAAGGAAGGTGCTTACCCCCAAACAAGTGGCTTGTATAGTCGATCATCTGGGGGAACCTTAGGCTACTCGATCACCGGCCGGTCGTCTTCGCCACCGCCACCAGCCGGCGGTATGGTGGGCGTACCGGCGGCGTAGCGCTCCGTCTTGAAGTTGTCGGCCATCTGCTTGAGCAGCTTGCCGGGACGGAAGAGGATGCGCCGGCTTTTGATCATATTGGCGGTGAAGTCCTTTTCGGTAGCCGCCCCCTTGCTTCCCAATACAGCCTGGATATATCCCAGTTCGCCGAGTTGCACGGTCTGCCCCTCCGGTAGTTTCTGTTGCAGGACATGCATGATGCCGTCGAGCACGAGTTTGACATCACCCGCAGTAGCCGCCGAGCGGTCTGCAATAATTTCACACATCTGATTGGTGTCGCACATGCCTGTCGAACTGCTTACCGCATACACCAACTTGCCGTCTTCCGGCGCATCCTTACTCATGTCCTTCCTTAGGACTAAACGATATTTTACTGCCATGATTAGATAAGTTTTTAATAGTGAATAACTTTGTTGTCTGTTGTAATATTACACTACAAAGCTACGACATGGCTGAAGCGGGCGGTTCGGGGTTGTTCGGGTGGGTTGGTGTGTGTTTGGATAATCGTTATAAATAATGTATTAACCTGTCAGGGTCTTGACGGGTGTCCCAGATTTCTGTGCCCTGTTTGTCCAGATTATTGAAGTTTCCATTGAGGGCGCAGGTTAGGGATCTCTTCATGACTATAAATGCGTCCGGCTTTTATATCTTCCAAAGATATAGCCAGATGAGCCTTTAGTTCATCCAATGTATATTGGGCGGGGGAAGATTGCCCAACTGTTTCACTGAATCCATAAGAAGCTATTGGCTCATTTACAGTGGACTGTGATGTTTCTTTTTCTTTCTTGTAGTAATTCTTTTTTGTCATGGATTTGGTTCCTTTCTTTGATTTAATAGATGTTTGTGCAAATATACCGAATAAATAGGTAGTTTGTTTATTTGCCTACCTTTTTCAGAGCCATTCTTTTTCCTCCCCTCAAAACCACCTCTCCCCAACCGCACGACTGCGGTTGGGGAGGGAATTTGATTAATAGGCTATTTTATATTTTTTACTCGGACATAGAATCCTGCAAATCCTAATCCACCGGGGCCGGTGGAAAGAACCCTAAATTTTTTGAAAGTATCTTTTTTAATAGTTTCTACCATGTTGTAAAGATGTTGTTCCAGGTTAGGAACACCTTCTAGAGCTTCGAGGGGGAATCGTATCTGGTAGTACACAATTTCCCCGGTGTCAGAATAGGTGAGATCCATAACGACTTTTCCTAATAACTGTGCCTCTTGTCTGCTTGCTTCAGGAAATTCATTTTTTATAATTTCACCTATATAATTCATCATTCCAACCAGGTCATCTATTGCATTCCCTTCCCGATAAAGGAATTTGGGTGGTTTTATCTTTTGTTTTTCATACAATATGACTCTTGTATCCCCTGTTATGGAAGAAACATAATCCCTTCGGTCGAAGAAGCGGGATTCCCGTTCGATACACTGTTCGTCTTGTGCCGAAACACAAAGACTGCTTAATAATGTGATGAATAGGATAAATAGTTTCGTTTTCATTGCTTTCTGCTATTGTATTCATGATTGCAGTTCATCCGAATAAACATATTGAAAAAGAGTATATGTTAAGAAAAGCTCTTTCTATTTTATATTTCTACATAAAATAATGAAGGAAGCAACACCTAGTGCGTCAGGTTCCGAATAACGGATGTCGTATTTTAAACCATCTTTTTTAATTGTTTCCACCATATTATAAAGATGTTGTTCCAAGTCCGGAATCTTCTCTAAAGCCTTTAAAGGTAAATGGATCATATAATATACAATTTTTCCATCGACCGAATAGGTGAAAGTCAGCCGTACTTTTTTCAGTAGTTCAGCTTCCTGTCTACTGACAACAGGGAACTCCTTTGCAATAACAGATTTCATGTAATTCATAACACCTATTAAATCGGCAATACGATTCCCTTCCCGATAGGATGGTCGGGGAGGATTTATTTTTTGTTTCTCATACAATGTTACTTTAGTTTCCCCTGTTGCGGAAGAAACATAATCTCTTCGGTCGAAGAAGCGGGATTCCCGTTCGATACACTGTTCGTCTTGTGCCGAAACACAAAGACTACTTAATAAGGTGATGAATAGGATAAATAGTTTCGTTTTCATTACTTTCTAATTTAAAGTTTAACATTACGGTAGAGGCATAGGAGGACGGGGTTTTCTAAAGAACTCCTGTATTAATTCAGGCACAAAATCAGGTGCGTATTCTCCTTTAGGAGGGTTCCAGCTGTTACAAAAAGAATTAAATGTATCATAATCGGAACCTGCCATGACTCCTTGATCTATTATTTTGTTTATCCACTTATAATATTCAGAATAGAAGGGTTCACTCATATCAGTTAACCTGGGTCTATATTCAACCATCACATCGATACCTTCAGACTCACCGCCAATACCGTTTACCAAATCTATAAAAACCTTTGCTTCGAATTCATAGTTTTTATATTTATCATTCATTGTATTTTCGTAGTAACAGTTTTTCTGAACTGCATGTACTATTTCTTCAATCAGATATGTCCAGCTTATGTTCCCTTCATATTTAAACTTTATTGAATTATCCTGCCCGTTGTATTGTGCGTTAGCTTCAATACTTGGATCGACAGAAAACTTAAACCGGATATTTTTAGCCAATAGTTTGTTATACATCTTTAAAAAATCTGACGGAAATATGTAAAACAGTTCTAAAACATATTCTAAGTCAGATTTTTGGGTGACATTCAATGTTGACTGTGTGTCGTATATTTTTTGTACTTTTGGGAAGTAGAACTTCCATTTGTCTCCGACATAATAGGATTGTACGCCACTGCTACCTCCTGACCCGTGATCTTCAAATATTCCGTGTTGCGGGAAACCGCCCGGATCATATCCGCCGGATGGTGTGCTTCCGCCACCGCCAGCTCCTCCGTAATATGTCTCACATGTAGTGCCTTTATATTCGGAATAACCTCCGACTTCAACATAGGCATCCACACATACGGTTATTGCCATGGTGCGGGTCGATAAAGCTTCAATATTTTGCGCTTTTGTCAAATATAATAGTTCATCATCGTCTGATGTGCACCCTATACTACATATTAAATACAAAATTAATATAAAAAGATTGGTTTTCTTTTTCATGAATGAATTAGTTTAAGGTTATAAAGAATGTAATGCAATTGATATAGGTTAACCAATCAAGAAAGAGAGTTCCCAAGAAAGAATGGGTGTGACCATTACTTTTTAATAATAATACTAGCAATCTATACAGTTGAAGAAATACTACTAACCTTTGTTTGCTGTAGGATTTATTCAATTTTTATCAGTAGTCCTACTTGATTTATAGGGATAAAATTCAAGTAGTAGGTTACATGCACAAATATAGAATTATTTTGATAAACAATGAAGAATTTCATCTGTTTATTCATTTAAAAGTAAAACATCTGCCTCTTTCCTTCTCAAAACCACCTCTCCCCAACCGCCGCCGTGCGTTCCGTCTGGCGGGTGATTTCGGAGAGGAGGCGGAGCTCTTTGCCGAAGGCGTGGAGGAGGGGCGGACGGGAGGGCGACGGCTGCTCGCGGAGACGGTTGCGCAACTGGCGGGCGGAAGCCATGATCCTTTCCTCGTAGTATTCGAGACAGAGGGTATGGAGGACGGCTTCGGGCGACAACGTATTCTGGTCGAGCATCCCTTCCGGTACACCGGGCACGTCGGGCAACGGAGGAAACAGGACGGGCAGGAGCGACCGGAGGAAAGAGGTGAAGACGGCCAGTTCCGGCGGGCAGTCCCCCGGCGTGTCGTGCGTGGCATCCGTGCCGTTATGCAACTGGGCGAAGGAGAGGTGACGGAGCAGGTCGTTGTAGTCGCTGTCGGGAAAAGGCATGTCGTCCGCTTCAAGCATCCGTGTGAGGTGAGGAGCCAGCGAGGGGTAGCGCAGGCAATAACCCAGCAAGCGGCGGGCACAGAAATGGCCTTCCGCCGTGAGGTGGCGGATATACGTGCGGCTTTTACGGGTGAAACACCGCAGGAAAA
>NZ_CAJJWO010000066.1 GCF_905196875.1 uncultured Parabacteroides sp.
TGTATTTCAATTATTTCAAAGAACTATTTATTCACTTTAACGGGACAGTAATGATGTTTTTTAATAAAATAGTCTCAATATATGTGTATCTTTTATATCTTTGCTGCACCTGTTTCATATAAATGACAGAAGTAATCATATAATTCAATAGAATAAAAGATGCCGTTAAACAACACAAATATTTTAGTAAAAGATATACGGAGTAATTTCGACAAGATTTATGTGACGTATTATTTCCGTATGTATCGCTTTGCTAAGGAGTATGTTTTGTTTGACGAAGACGCTGAAAATATTGTACAGGATGTATTTCTGTTGCTGTGGGAAAAGCGGGATGTGTTGGATATCCAGGTGAGTCTGATGTCTTACCTGTTTAGTTTAGTGAAAAATAAATGTTTAGATCATATCAGGCACCGATTGGTTGTAGAAGAATATCAACAGGAATTCAAGGCCAAACTATCTTCCCTCGAAGCCTTGAATTATACGTTAACATCTGAAGAGGATATTGAACGTGTATTGATGGAGGCCATCAATAAGTTGCCCGAACGCTGTCGGGAAATATTTCTAAAAAGCCGTCTTGAAGGGAAGAAAAACCGAGAAATAGCTGAAGAACTAAATATCTCTGCCAGTACAGTGGAGAACCAAATAACCATCGCTTTGAAAAAACTCCGATTAGAATTAAAAGACTATCTGCCATTATTACTATTCCTTATTACTGTTAAATAATATTTATTTCTCAAACGGCTTTGGGGGAAAATAAAATCTTAAACGCTCTCCCTTATAAAAGTCAGAAAATGCATATTTTAATTACTAAATATTTTAATAAAGAGATAACGACAGAGGAAAAAGCTGCGCTATTCTCTATGATGCAAACAGATGATGAATTGCATAAAGAGTTTGTGTCTATGCAGAATCTATCTGCTCTGTCGGCTTCGTTACCTGCAGAAGGCGATGAGATGAAAGCTGTCGGCAAACTTTTGCAGTTCAAACGAGCTCATGAAAATAAGAAAAAGAAGTTTATTCATCTCACCCGGCATTTCGTGGGTTATGCGGCGGCCATTTGTCTGGCTATTCTTTCAACCTGGACGATAATGAATTATCAACGCGATAATGTAATAGAAGAACAGTTGTCTTTTGAAGAATTTTCAACTCCGCCAGGTCAACGTGCTCAGGTTAAATTGCATGATGGAACAGTTGTATGGTTGAATGCCCGTTCCCGGTTGCGTTATCCTAACCGGTTTTCGGGTACGGAACGGAAGGTAGAATTGGATGGAGAGGCTTTTTTTGAGGTCTCCCGTAATGAGGAAGCCCCGTTCGTTGTTTCCACGGAAAAACTGGATATAAAGGTATTGGGAACCAAATTTAATGTATTTGCTTATAAAGGAAAGAATGAATTTACAACTGCTTTGATTGAAGGTTCGGTGAAATTATATCAATCGGACAATGAATCGGTAGCCATGTACATGAGTCCGAATGATTATGCGGAACTGAAAGACGGAAGATTGGTAAAAAGTAAGATCTGTAGTACAGACTTCTTATTATGGAAAGAAGGTATTTATGCTTTCGATGATATCCCTTTCGGTGAAATAATCAAAAAACTGGAGCTCTATTATGATATCACAATAGAGATAAGGAACAAAAATCTGAATAATTATAAGTTTAGCGGTAAGTTCCGTCAAAGAGACGGCATAGAAAGCGTCCTGAAAACTTTACAGAAAATCTATTATTTTTCATACGTTAAGGATGAGGAGTTGAATAAGATAACAATACGCTGAAGCAAAGAGAAAGAGTAAAATATATGTGTAACCTTTAAATCAGTAATAGCCTATGACAAATTAAGCTTTTTATATAAAAAGCGGTCGATGGATGTTCCCGCATCCATCGACCGTTGCTAACACTAAATAAATTAAGTATTAACAAGTAAACGAAGCAAAGTTATGAAAAAAGAACCGAAATTTCTAAGCATTATGAGAATTTCAGCCTTCCTCCTTTTCCTTTGCGTATTCTCTTCTTTTGCGGCAAAAACGAGTTCGCAAAATGCAAAAGTGAATATCAATGGAAGTAATTTAACGATCGGCAATTTGATCGATCAAATCGAAAAACAAACGGACTATCTGTTTGTCTATAGTAAAAATGAAGTGAATATAAATGAGGCCATTTCTGTGAAAACTGGTAAAAAAGCCGTTTCGCAGTACCTGAAAGAAGTATTTGACGGTTCAAACGTCAGATACGCTTTTGAAAATGACTATATTATATTGACGAAGAATGCGATGCTTCCTGTCGTACAACAGGGTAAAAAAGTATCTGGTGTGGTTACGGATCAGTCGGGTGAACCGATTATTGGTGCAAATGTGATGGTGAAAGGTTCCACAAACGGAACTGTTACCGATATTAACGGTCACTATTCTTTGGATGTGACGGCTGGTTCGACTCTGTCGATTTCTTACATAGGTTATCTGACAAAAGAGTTGCCTCTGGGAAATCAATCTGTGATCAATGTCATATTGACTGAAGATACCCAGGCTTTGGATGAAGTAGTCGTAGTGGGATATGGTACTCAAAAGAAAGTAACTTTGACGGGTGCTGTCTCTGCTATTAAAAGTGATGATATCATTACTACCAAGAACGAGAATGCACAGAATATGCTGACGGGTAAGGTTCCTGGGGTACGTGTCGTTCAGAAATCTTCCGAACCGGGTTCTTTCAATAATACATTTGATATCCGTGGTATGGGGAATCCGTTGATCATTATTGATGGTGTGCCCCGTGATAATATGTCTCGCCTGGATGCGAATGATATTGAATCTCTGTCTGTTCTGAAAGATGCTTCCGCTGCTATCTATGGTGTACGTGCGGCAAACGGTGTTGTGCTGATTACAACAAAGAAAGGTAAAGAAGGGTCTCTGGAACTGGAATATTCCGGAAATGTAGGCTGGCAGAATCCTACCGGCTCACCTAAAAGTGCCAGTGCAGCCGATTGGATGGTGTTGAAGAATGAAAAGGCTATGCATAACCTGGAAGGCGGTGTCCGTCCATATACGCAGGAACAAATTGATGCATATCGCAACGGTGATATGCAGGGAACAGACTGGTGGGATGCCTGTATGCGTACGCTGGCACCTCAAACTCAGCATACATTAAATGCTACAGGTGGTAACGAGAAGATCAACTTCTATATCAGTACCGGTTATTTGTATCAGGAGTCATTCCTGAAAAGTAAAAGTTTGGATTACGACCGTTTCAATGTCCGTTCCAATATAACCAGTAAACTGACTGACCGCCTGACTGTCTCTTTGAATATGAGCGGTATTATGGATGAGAAAAACCAACCATATCAGAATTCGGACTGGATTATCCGTGCTTTCCAGCGTGCTCCGGCTACGCAGCCGATCTACGCTAACAATAATCCGGAATATCTGATGAATGGATGGATTGAAGGTGATAACCCTGTGGCTATGATGGATGCAGACCAGGTCGGTTATAAAAAGTATAATAATAAATGGTTCCAGACTTCAGCAGATGCAACCTACGATGTTCCTTACATCGACGGACTGAAAGCAAAAGTGATGTTTAGTTATGACTATCAAATAGCAGACAACAGCCTTTATGAAAAGAGCTATAATCAGTATACCTATGATGAAGCTTCTGATACTTATATGGTTAATCCGCGTGTCGGAACAAGTAAGTTCCGTCGCGAACATTATACGAAAGAGGCATTGCTTTATCAGATTGCATTAAACTATAATCGTACTTTTGAAGAAAAGCATAATGTTAGCGGTTTGATTCTGTTGGAGGGAAGTAAGAGGAATGGCGACAATTTCTTTGCACAAAGAGAACTTTCACTTGCTTTAGACCAACTCTTTGCTGGTAACAGTGAAAATCAGGAAGCAAATATGAGTACGGGGTACGATGTTGATGATCCGGCAAGACGCGATTTATATAAAGAAGCTAACCTGGGTTTGGTAGGTAAGTTCGGATATGATTATATGTCCAAATACTTAGCCGAGTTTAGTTTCCGTTATGACGGTTCTTCCAAATTCGGAACAGGCGGACAATGGGGATTCTTCCCTTCTGCATCTGTCGGATGGCGTATTTCTGAAGAAAACTTCTGGAAGGAATCCAAACTCTCGTTCGTCAGCAATGCAAAACTGCGTGCTTCTTATGGTAAGATGGGAGACGACCGTGCTTCCAATTATCAGTTCGTGAACGGTTATCTATATCCGGGTAATGGCTTTGACGGTCAGAACTCAAGCGGTACTGTTTTTGATGGAACTTTTGTTTCCGGTGCTCAGAATAAAGGTATTACCAATCCGTATATTACATGGTACATTTCCAAAACATTGAACTTAGGTATTGACTTGGAAGCCTGGAATGGTCTGTTAGGTGTCTCTGCCGATTATTTTACCCGCGACAGAACGGGTCTGCTTGCAACAAGAAACTTAAGTCTTCCCGGTGTTGTAGGGGCTGATCTGCCTCAGGAAAACTTGAATGGCGACTTCACGCAAGGAGTGGAATTAGAACTTAGCCATAGAAACAGAGTGGGTGAAGTCGGTTATAACCTGAAGGGTATTTTCTCCTTCACACGTACAAAAACGACTTATCAGGAACGTGGCCGTGCCGGAAACTCGTATGAAAACTGGAGAAACAACGGAAACGATCGTTATAATGACATCAAATGGGGTAGAGGCGATGGCGGACGTTATAACTCATACGATCAGATCTTGAATAGTCCGGTTTATGCGGATAAGAATGTGCTGCCCGGTGATTATATTTATCTGGATTGGGATGGCGACGGACAGATCACCGACCATGATGTGCATCCGATCGGTTATAGCGGTCGTCCGATGATCAACTTCAGTTTGAATATTGGTGCCGATTATAAAGGTTTCGACCTTAATCTGTTGTTCCAGGGAGCCGGTATGAGTTATGTAAGATATATTGAACAATTACGTGAACCGATGTGGGGTAACGATTTGTCTAATGCACTGGATTATTTCATGGATAGATGGCATCCGGTAGATCCTACGGCAAACCCTTATGATCCTTCTACTTCATGGGTATCCGGTAAGTACGGTTACACCGGATCGATTGCAGACGAGAATTCCCGTTTTAATTTCCATAATGCAAGTTATCTTCGTTTGAAGAGTGCGGAAATAGGTTATACAATGCCGCAAAGATGGATATCTAAAGTAGGTATCAAAAATCTCCGCCTGTATGTGAATGCCTATAATCTGTTCACCATAAAAGGTGTAGAGATTGACCCGGAACATCCGGAAGATAGTTATGGCAATATGTATCCTCTGAACAGAACGTTCTCGGTAGGTGCAAATGTTAAATTTTAATCTATTCTAAAGTTATGAAAGTATCAAAATATATATTATTACTGGCGTTAGCCTGTGGTATGCCTTCATGTATGGATTTGGATATACCGCCTTTGAATATAGTTCAGAATGACGATGTTTTTGCTTCGGAAAATGGGGTGAAGAGTTATTTGTCAAGATTGTATAGTAATTCATTTATTGAAGATTTCCGCTATTCACATACACGCGGATTTAATAACTCCTATGCTTTTCAGTCTACTTTCGGTATGACAGGTGAGGCTTTAAACCGTGATATTGGTGGAGCTGCTACCGAATCGAACCAGATATGGAACGATGCATACAAGTTGATCCGTGAGATTAATTACTTCCTGGAAACATTACCTCAATATGCAACTAATTTCTCACAGGATCAGATAAATACATGGACAGGAGAGGCTTATTTCATGCGGGCTCTCACTTATCATGCACTGGCAAAACGTTATGGCGGTGTTCCTATTGTGGATAGAGTACTTAACTATCCGGATGAATCGGTTGAAGACATGAAGATTCAGCGTTCTTCTGAAGAAGCTGTTTATGATCGGATGGAGAAAGACTTCGACGAGGCTTATAGGTTATTACCGGAAAGCAATCAGAAAGGTCGTGCCAATAAGTATGTGGCTGCCGGTTTTAAGTCAAGAGCAATGTTATTTGCCGGTTCTATTGCAAAGTACAATGAGGTCGATAAGAGAGACAATACTGATAATAGCATTCGTGTTTGCGGTGTCCCTAGGGAAAAAGCTAAAGAGTATTTTAAGAAGAGCTATGAAGCCGCTTTATTATTAAAAGGTAAATATTCCCTGTATAAAGATGGTTGGAAGGCTGACGACAAGGAAGCACAGTACCAGAACTATGTGGATATGTTCTTTGCAGAGAATAGCAGTGAGAATATTTTCATCCGTCAATATAGTTATCCTGAATCTGTACATGGCTATGATGCTTACAATATACCGCGTCAGTTCCGTACAAATGGTTGGACAGCTTCGACAAGTCCTACATTAAGTTTTGTTGAAATGTTCGGAGGCTACCCCAAGAATGAGAAAGGGCAGATCGATGTATTGAATGCAGACGGAACTTATAAGCTGTTTGATAATACGATGGATCTTTTCGAAGAGGCTGAACCCCGTTTAAGGGCAATCGTTATCTTACCGGGAGATTATTTAAAAGGCGAGCAGGTTGAACTTTGGCGTGGTATTTATACCGGTGATGTAACAAATGGTATTCCCCGTTTGCAAAAAGACGACGATCCTGCTGAGAAATATGAGAATGATGCAAACTGCAAAGACTTATTCGTTAGTTCCCAGAGTGCGGATAACCAGACTGTTCATGTTTTGCCTAACGGTGAAAAGATGAATGCCAGCGGTAGAAGCGGAAGTTTCTTTAATTCGGGTGAAGGTGCTATTGCCGGTTTTGTGGTTCGTAAATGGATCAATCCGGATATGCCGGCCGAACTGGTGATGGAAAGACGTTCGGATCAGTCCTGGCTGGAGCTGCGCTATGCGGAAATACTGTTGAACCGTGCTGAAGCAGCTTACGAACTATATGAAGAAGGCGAAAGCAGCATAGATTACCTGAAGGATGCTTACGAATGTATCAATGAAGTTCGTGAACGGGCTGGTGCAACATTGCTGACCAATAAGAATGAATTGACAAAAGAGGCTGTTCGCGTAGAGAGACGTAAAGAACTCAGCTTCGAGAATAAAGTTTGGTGGGATATGAGACGTTGGAGAACTGCTCATAAAGAACAGAACTCCACGCGTTACAGATCATTGTTTGCATTTTATGCTGAAAAAGCAAATAAATGGTTCTTTGATGCCAGACCGGACGATCAGAACAAACGCTTTACTTTCGATGAAAGATGGTATTATAATGAAGTGCCTAACGACGAAGTTACCAAGAGCGGTCTTACGCAGAATCCAGGTTATTAATTTAATATAGAGAAATAAGATGAAAAAGATAGTATATTATTTTTCAATGGCTTTGTTACTTCTGACGAGCAATGCATGTACTAAATTTGATAATTACGAAGAGCCTAAAGAAACTATCAAAGGTGTTGTAATTGATAAGAATACACAGAAACCTGTGCAGACGGAAGTCGGTGAAGGCGGTGTTCGCATTAAGCTGATGGAGTACAGCTGGAGCGAAAGTCCTACACCTTACTACTTCGGTGGTATGCAGGAGGGTGATTTTAAGAATGAAAAGATCTTTGCCGGTGAATATGGTATTACTGTTATGGGAGCGTTTGTTCCGGTTCCTGAAGAGATACATCAGGTGAAAGGAACGTTGGATTTAAAGTTCGAGGTAGAACCGTTCCTACATGTAGATTGGGTAGGCGAACCTGTGATCAATGCAGATAAAACCGTTACAGTAAAAGCTACGATCAAACGGGGAACGACAAATCCGGATTATCAACAGAAAGTTTCGGATGTCCGTTTCTTCGTTGTCGCCGGAGCACCTTATGTAGGTGAAAATAATAAAGACGACCGTTATTCTGTCTATATTGACGGTGATAATGCCAGTGCAATGTTAGGGACAACAGTTACACTGACTACCAAGACAGCTTTGCAGTCCGGCTTTACCTATCATTTCAGAGTAGGTGCCCGTATGGATAAGGAGATAGAAGGTAGCAGACGTTACAATTATACGGAAATGATTACTATTCAAATCCCATAAATAGACTAATGTAATTTTTTAGGGCACCTTATCTGAATAATTCATACATTTAGGGTGCCCTTTTTATATCGAACAGTAAATTTAAAATCATGAAGACAAATGTAGAAAAACTAGTATTGAGTTGTGTGGCCTTATCTTTGTTTACTACCTCGTGCCTGACCGGACAGAAGGGGACAGAAGCAACTCTTGCTGAAAGACGGGAAAAAACCGCCTTTCAAACCGGACAACCCTGGAAACCTACAACTGATGTACGTGCCGATGTGGCTATCGTCTATGGAGTGGGAGGGAACCCTTCCGAGAAACGTTCGGGATTAACTTTTGAACAACGCGTACAAAGCTGGCGTGATAAAGGTTACACCACCCATTTTATGACGGGTATTGCCTGGGGAGAATATCAGGATTATTTTACCGGCCAATGGGATGGCAAATGGCACCTGGATGAAGGACAGGTAACAATGAAAGGGGATACGATCTGGCATGGCCACATGGTTCCCTATATTGTTCCTTCAAAGAATTTTATCAAGTATATGCAGGAACAGCATATAAAAAGAGTGATAGATGCCGGTATCGACGCCATTTATCTGGAAGAACCGGAGTTCTGGGCCCGTGGCGGGTATAGTGATGCCTTTAAACGGGAGTGGAAAGAATATTACGGTTTCGACTGGCGTCCGCAACATGAGTCGGCAGAGAATACCTACCTTTCCAATAAACTGAAATACCATCTGTATTACCGCGCATTGAACGAGTGTTTTACCTATGCCAAGGAATACGGTAAAAGCAAAGGGATGGATGTTCGTTGTTATGTTCCTACCCATTCGCTGGTGAATTATTCGCAATGGCAGATCGTCAGTCCCGAAGCAAGCCTGGCTTCTCTTCCTTGTGTGGACGGGTATATTGCCCAGGTGTGGACAGGAACATCACGCGAGCCTAACTATTTCAACGGAGTAGCGAAAGAACGTGTCTTTGAAACGGCTTTCCTTGAATATGGCTGTATGGAATCGATGACGGCTCCGACTGGTCGTAAGGTCTTTTTCCTGACCGACCCGATTGAAGACTGGCCTCGCGATTGGGCTGACTATAAGAAAAACTATCAGGCAACGTTTACGGCGAAGTTGTTGTATCCGAATAATAATAACTACGAAGTAATGCCCTGGCCGGATCGTATTTACGAAGGTCTGTACCGCGTCAGTGCCAACAGTGAAGAGAAAGCACGTATTCCCCGTTTCTACTCTACTCAGATGCAGGTAATGATCAATTCATTGAATAATATGCCGCTATCCGAGAATAAGGTTTCCGGTTCTTCCGGCATTAGCGTGTTGATGGCTAACTCATTGATGTTCCAGCGTGCTCCTCAACCGGTTGCCGGTTATGACGATCCGCAGTTGTCGAACTTCTACGGACAGGCTTTGCCATTCCTTAAACGGGGTGTGCCTGTGCATCTGCTGCATATTGAAAACGTGGCTTATCCCGAAACATGGAAGAACACCAAAGTATTGCTGATGACTTACTCTAATATGAAACCGCTGGATAAGGAAGTACATAAACATATTGCCGACTGGGTTAACAATGGCGGTGTACTGGTTTACAGCACACGCGATACCGATCCTTTCCAGTCGGTACAGGAATGGTGGAATCAGGGCGATGAAAAATATAAAGCTCCTTCGCAGCACCTGTTCAGCCTGATGGGTATCGATAAAAAGGCCAAAGAAGGCGAATATACGTATGGTAAAGGAACTGTATGCGTTGTTCGTCAGGATCCGAAGGAATTTGTATTGAAAGAGAATGCCGATAAGGATTACGTAGCCCTGGTTAAACGTATGTTCGAGGAGAAAGCGAATGCCGGAAATCTTCAGTTCAAGAATAGCTTCTATCTGGAAAGAGGTTATTACGACCTGGTATCCGTATTGGATGAAGGTATGATCAGTAATGAACCGTATGTTGTGAAAGGCAGACTGATCGATTTGTTCGATCCTGAATTACCTGTCTTGAGTGAAAAAGTAGTAAAGCCGGGCGAACAAGCTTATTTGGTGAATATAGACCGGGTGGAAGATCAAAGTAAGCCACAGGTATTATGCGGTGCAGCTCGCGTGTATGATGAAAAAGCAGGCAGGAATACTTATTCGTTTGTGGCTAAAAGTCCGATCAGCACTACGAATGTGATGCGGGTTTTATTGCCACAGAAGCCAGAGAAGATAACGATTTCGGGAGCTACGGGAAAGGAAGCCGCCAATGTCGCTCATAACTGGGACGAGACAAGTAAGACCTGTTTCCTGACTTTTGATAATGATCCGGAAGGTGTTGTCGTGTCTATAGATTGGTAATATCATTAATAGATTCAAACGCAATTAATTTTAATTGTGTTCTTCTGCTATAAAATAGTGATTATCTTTGTGCTATTAAAGATCAATGAATGTATTAGTAATTGAACCAAATATAAACTAAATCATGAAAAGAAAAAGTGTATGCGCTTTCGCTTTGGCTGTCATGTTGGCTTTTGTAGGAAAGCCTGCTATGGCTGCTTCAGGAAATGAAGCGTTTGATCCGGTAGAGTACGCACTACCGTTGATGGGAACTCAGTCGAGTTTCGAGCTGTCGACAGGAAACACGTATCCGGCCATTGCCCGTCCGTGGGGTATGAATTTCTGGACTCCCCAGACCGGAAAGATGGGCGACGGATGGCAGTATGTATATACCGCCAATAAGATCAGAGGGTTTAAACAGACTCATCAGCCGAGCCCGTGGATCAACGATTACGGACAGTTTGTCATCATGCCTGTCGTAGGTGCTCCCGAGTTTGACCAGGATAAACGTGCCAGCTGGTTCTCACATAAGAGTGAGGTGGTAAAACCTTATTATTATAAAGCATACCTGGCAGATCACGATGTGATCACTGAGTTGACACCGACTGACCGTGCCGCTCTTTTCCGTTTCACCTTCCCGGAGAACGATCATTCTTATATCGTTGTCGATGCACTCGATAATGCTTCGTATATCAAAGTGATCCCCGAAGAAAACAAGATCATCGGTTATTCGACAAAGAACAGTGGGGGAGTACCCGAAAACTTCAAGAACTACTTTGTCATAGAGTTCGACAAACCTTTCACTTATGAAGCTACTTTTGCCGATAACTCTTTGAAAGAAGGAGCTAAGGAACAGACCAGCAAACATGTGGGAGCTGTGATCGGTTTCAAAACAAAGAAAGGCGAGATCGTTCATGCCAAGGTAGCCTCTTCATTCATCAGCTTCGACCAGGCTGCCGTGAATATGAAGGAACTGGGTAACGACTCTTTCGAAACGTTGATGGCTAAAGGCAAACAAGCCTGGAACGATGTACTCGGTAAGATCGAGGTGGAAGGCGGTTCGTTGGACCAGTATCGCACATTCTATTCTTGCATGTACCGTGCCCTGCTTTTCCCCCGCAAATTCTACGAAATAGATGCAGCAGGCAAAGTGGTTCACTACAGCCCGTATAACGGCGAAGTATTGCCCGGCTATATGTTTACCGATACCGGTTTCTGGGATACTTTCCGTGCCCTGTTCCCATTCCTGAACCTGATGTTCCCGACTATGAACAAGGAAATGCAGGAAGGTCTGATCAATACCTATAAGGAAAGCGGTTTCTTCCCTGAATGGGCAAGCCCCGGTCACCGTGGCTGTATGGTCGGCAACAACTCGGCCTCCGTTCTGGTAGACGCTTATATGAAAGGTGTGAAAGTAGACGACCTGGAAACTCTTTATAAAGGCCTGATTCACGGAACGGAAAACGTACATCCTACTGTTTCTTCCACCGGCCGTTTGGGACATGAATACTACAATAAACTGGGTTATGTTCCCTACGATGTGAAGATCCATGAAAATGCAGCTCGTACGCTTGAATATGCCTATAACGACTGGTGTATTTACCAGATTGCCAAAGAACTGGGTCGTCCGAAGAAAGAACTCGAGCTGTACGCAAAGCGTGCGATGAACTATAAGAACCTGTACGATAAGGAAAGTAAACTGATGCGTGGTAAGAATGCCGACGGTACATTCCAGTCACCGTTCTCTCCGTTGAAATGGGGGGATGCCTTTACCGAAGGAAACAGCTGGCATTACACCTGGTCTGTCTTCCACGATCCGCAGGGACTGATCGATCTGATGGGCGGTAAGGATTCTTTCGTTATGATGCTCGACTCCGTATTTGCCGTTCCGCCGTTGTTCGACGACAGCTATTACGGACAGGTGATCCACGAGATCCGTGAAATGCAGATTATGAACATGGGTAACTATGCACACGGTAACCAGCCGATCCAGCACATGATCTACATGTACAACTACGCCGGACAACCCTGGAAAGCACAGTATTGGGTACGCGACGTGATGAACAAGATGTACACCCCGACCCCCGACGGTTATTGCGGTGACGAAGATAACGGACAGACTTCTGCCTGGTATGTATTCTCTGCTCTTGGTTTCTATCCTGTAGCTCCGGGAACGACCCAGTATGTCTTGGGTGCTCCGTTGTTCAAGAAAGCAACTTTGCATTTCGAAAACGGAAAGAACCTGGTAATCAACGCTCCTGAAAACAGCGACAAGAACATCTATATCGAGTCGATGTCGTTCAACGGTGTGAACTATACCAAGAACTATCTCGACCATAACGAACTGCTGAAAGGCGGTGTTCTCGACATCAAGATGGGCGACAAACCCAACCTGAACAGAGGCGTTAACCCGGAAGACCTTCCTTATTCATTCTCTGTCAATGACGAGAACTTTAAGAAGCTGGTTCCGGCTGCAAAGTCAAAAAAGAAATAAACAGACAGGTATATGAACGTAAACAAGAAAATTAAAACAGGTGTAGCCTTGCTGGCTTCCGCATTTCTGCTGGCCTCTTGTACGGTCGGAGGCGATGTCTCTTTGCAGAAAAGCCCGGTAGACTATGTAAACCCTTACATGGGAAATATCAGTCACCTGCTGGTGCCTACCTATCCGACGATACATTTACCTAACAGCATGCTCCGTGTTTATCCGGAGCGTGCCGACTTTACAGGCGATATGTTGAGCGGGTTGCCGATTATCGTGACCAGCCACCGCGGAAGCTCTGCCTTCAACCTGAGTCCGTATCAGGGGGAAGAGTCCGGACTGAAACCGGTTATCAACTACAGTTACGATCACGAAAAGATCCATCCGTACCGTTATCAGGTATATCTGGACGACAACAATATCGATGTGGACTATGCCCCGTCTCACCAGAGTGCGGTATATAGTATCACCTTTGAAGGACAAGGCCCGGCTTATCTGGTATTCAACAGCCGTAACGGTCAGTTGAAGAGCGATGGCAAGAACATCAGCGGCTACCAGTTTGTAGATAAAAAGACGAAAGTTTACCTGTACGCCGAAACCGACAAAGCCCCGCAGCAATGCGGTGTGTTGGCTGACAACACCGTGAAGTACGGGGAAACCTCTGTGGAAGGAAAAGACGCCGCTCTGGTGTTGGCTTACGGCAACGATGTCAAGCAACTGGGTATTCGTTACGGTATCTCTTTTATCAGTGAAGAACAGGCAAAGAAGAACCTCGAACGCGAGATTGCCGCTTACGATGTCGATGTAGTAGCCAAGATCGCCCGCAACGACTGGAACGAAGCTCTCGGCAAGATCCAGACACAAGGTGGAACAGACAACGACAAGATCGTATTTTATACCTCTCTCTACCGCTGCTACGAACGTCCGGTCAACCTGAGTGAAGACGGCCGTTATTACAGCGCTTTCGATGGTAAGATACACGAAGACGGCGGTCGCCCGTTCTATACCGACGACTGGATCTGGGATACTTACCGTGCCACTCATCCGCTGCGAATCCTGATCGACAATGAGGAAGAAAGCAATATGATCAACTC
The DNA here is from genome assembly GCF_905196875.1 of uncultured Parabacteroides sp. Classification (GTDB taxonomy): domain Bacteria; phylum Bacteroidota; class Bacteroidia; order Bacteroidales; family Tannerellaceae; genus Parabacteroides. The sequence goes on from NZ_CAJJWO010000066.1 coordinate 13,904, forward strand.
CTTCCTATTGATGGCCGAACAGATGGGTACGAACTGGATGCCGACTTTCCCGGAAGTAACCGGCGACTCCCGCCGTATGAACTCCAACCATGCCGTTGCCACCGTGATCGATGCCTGGAGAAAAGGCGTACGCGGTTTCGACCTGGAGAAAGCCTATATCGCTTCAAAGAAAGGTATCGAAGAAAAGACCTTGATCCCCTGGTCGGCAGCTCCTGCCGGATGGCTCGACGAGTTCTATAAGGAACACGGATATATCCCGGCATTGAAACCCGGCGAAAAAGAAACAGTAGCGAATGTCTCCATCTGGGAAAAACGCCAGCCTGTAGCCGTTACCTTAGGTACGGCTTACGACCAGTGGTGTCTCTCACAGATTGCAGCCGAATTGGGTAAGGAAGATGAAGCGAAGCATTATCTGCGCGAATCATACAACTATCGCAACCTGTTTAATCCGGAAACCCGCTTCTTCCATCCGAAGGATAAAGACGGTAAATTCATCGAACCACTGGATTATCGTTATGACGGTGGCCTGGGAGCACGCGATTACTATGACGAAAACAACGGCTATATCTATCGTTGGGACGTACAGCATAACATCGGCGACCTGATCTCTATGATCGGTGGTGATAAAGTTTTCACTTCGGCTCTCGATTCTATGTTTAACGAACCGCTGGGTATGTCCAAATGGAGTTTTTATTCTTTCCTGCCTGACCATACCGGTAACGTGGGAATGTTCTCGATGGCGAACGAACCTAGTTTGCATATCCCGTATCTGTATAACTACGCCGGCCAACCCTGGAAAACGCAGAAACGTATCCGTACGCTGTTGAACCAGTGGTTCCGCAACGACCTGATGGGTGTTCCGGGTGATGAAGACGGTGGCGGTATGTCGGCATTTGTCGTATTCAGCCAGATGGGCTTTTATCCGGTTACTCCCGGTTCACCTACGTATAATATAGGTAGCCCGGTATTTACCGATGTGAAGGTAGACCTGGGTAACGGCAATACGTTCGAAATCAAGGCAAATAATGCCTCCGAAGAGAATAAGTACGTACAATCGGCCAAATTGAACGGTGAAGTACTGAACCAGCCCTGGTTCCAGCACAGCGATATCGCTCAGGGCGGTCTATTGGAATTGGAAATGGGCCCGCGGGCTAATAAGGCATGGGGTACTGCAACACCTCCTCCTTCTGCTGCTCCGATGCCGAAATAATCGAAATACAGTATAATAAAAAGCCGGTTGATTCTTTTTCAACCGGCTTTTTTGTTGCCTTATTCGTTCTATATTGTTCCTACCTGTTATATAATGTATTGTGAACTAAATTCCTTAAATGATTAATATCGACCGGTTTGACCACATAATCCGTAAAACGGCATTCGCGGGCAATTTCTTTTTCCCTTTCAAAAGCAAACGCTGTCAGGGCAATGATCGGTATTGTTTCCGACAATTCGCGAATGATGCGGGTTGCCTGGAAGCCATCCATTACCGGCATTCTCAGGTCCATCAGAATCAGGTCGGGATCATACTTATGGTACATCTCTACCGCTTCATCCCCGTTCCAGGCATGGTATAGTTCATATATTTTCCCGAACAACGTTTGCAGCAGGAAATAGTTTTCGGGGACATCCTCGGCGATCAGTACCTTTTTCCTTTTGGAAACAGGTTTTTCGACTATGGGCGGTGGGAGAGGTGTTTCTTCTTCCTCCGGTATTTCATGTATATTTTCATTATCCTGTTCAAGCGGAAGTGTGAACCAAAAGGTAGAGCCTTCTCCCTCCACCGAATCTACCCCGATACTGCCCCCCAGGTTTTCTACGATCATTTTGCTGATCGTAAGGCCGAGTCCCGTACCCTGTTTAAAGTCGTTTATCTTGATGAAACGCTCGAAGATACGGCTCCGGTTCTCTTCGGCAATACCGATACCGGTATCTCTGACGTTTATTTTGAGGAAACTACTCTTTCTGGCATAAGAAAGGGTGATACTGCCTTCGGAAGTAAATTTGATTGCATTGTTTATAAAGTTCGTGATCACCTGTATCACCCGCTGTGGATCTGTCTTGAGGATGACGGAAGGTAATTTGTCGTCGAACAGCAGTTTGACATCCGAAGTCATCTTGAGTGATTCTGCCTGGTGTATTTCCCGGCAGAGCTCTTTGATATCCGTTTGCGCTATGTTATACTTCAATGTGCCCGATTCTATTTTGGAGAAGTCCAGGATATCCCCGATCAGGTTGAGCAACAGGTTGTTGTTTTTATGGATAATATCCAGATATGCCTGCCTGTCTTCCTTATCTTCCGTTTCCGCTATCAGGTCGGAAAAGCCGACGATAGCATTCAGGGGTGTACGTATTTCGTGGCTCATATTGGCCAGGAAAGCCGATTTAAGTTTGTCCGCCTCTTTTACCTTGATCAGTTCGATCTCTTTTTCACGCTGTTTGGTGATATTGGACGTGTAGCTTATTATTTTGCTGGGCGTACCATCTTCATTCAGTTTGTAAGAGCGAACATTCGAATTGATCCAGTACGTTTTTCCGTCGAGGATACGGCGGTATACGGACGCATAACTGTTTATTTCACCTTTGAGCAGCCTTTGGAACTGCTGGTTGTATACCCTGTCGAAGTCCTCCGGATACAATGTGTCGGCAAAGTCCTGCAGGTAGGTCAGGTTCTCCCGGCTCAGGTAGGATAATAGCTTATTCTCGGTAATATTTTCATTCAGGCTGAAATCTACATTCAGTTTGTCGGAAGCCACATCATATTCCCAGATGATAGAATCACCGGTATCGACAGCAACTTTAAGCTTGGTCAGGTTGTATTGGGTCTGTTCCGTCTTAATATAATTTTCCGTATCATCGAATACGATATAGAAGAATCCGAATATGGCATCCTGTTTATCCTTCAGTACGACACCTTTTACCTGTAAATATTTAACCTGCTCCTTTACGGTAGACAGGTAATAACCCGTATCCGAAACCGCTTTAAAGTTATAACGCAGTGTGAAAGAAACGTCTTCCCCTTTTTTCAGTTTATCGTTTACCCATTCCGGAATATTGGGGTTCTCGAAAGCATTCAATCCTATGGCCTGTTCGCGCGTGGTTCCGAATATTTCCAAGTCTGCGTTATTGAGGTCGAGCAGATTGCCTTTCTCGTCATACAACTCCACTCCCCAGGGTAACTTGTCGAATATGATCTGGAATTTGGATTCGCTTTGCAGCACCTGCTTCATAGAGTTCTCTATCATCCCCTGTGCATGTTCCCGTTCGATGGCGATGGAAACGATGTCGGTCAGCATGCGCAGGTTTTCCACGTCTATGGCATTCCATGCGCGGTGGGCTTTCACGCAATCCAATCCGATAAATCCGTTGACTTTTCCCATATGGAGTACGGGGAGAACCAACAGGGAGACAATTTCCTGCAAACGCAGCAGATGTTGTTCGGCCGCAGCTTCCTGGGGCATTACCTCCACATCGGAGATGACGATATCCTTACTCTCTTTTATCTGTTTGATCCACCAGGGGATATCTTTTATCGATAACTGGCGCAACAAATCTTCACGCATGGAGACCACACCTTCGTGCGTCACCTCATGCGTGAAGTCTACCATATTTTTTTCATCATCGAAGATACCTATATATACGCGGTCTACTTTGAAAAACTTCAGGACAATCAATAGAGCCTGGTCGATGGCTTCGTTTTGTTCCGACCGTAGTAAGAGCGACAGCACATCAGAAAGTGTTTTCCGTAGTGCGATCATATCAGTCAGCATCCGGTTCTTATATAAATCACCATCACTGGAAGAAAGGCATTCCTTTTTCAAGATCTCAATTTCGCGGATCAACTCTTCTCTTGAATAGTTTGCGTATGCACTGCTCATATAGGTCTATGAAGTTTATATGTTATTGTATTTAATACAAAAGTACATATAAATATTGATTGTCAAAAGAATTTCAAGGCTTTCATATAATATAGACCTGTCGTTTCATATTTGGGGTAATACCCAGGGAGCCCGATAGTAAGCCTTTGATAATGCAGTAGCCTCATTATCACCGACAAACAGGCTGTTGGTATCGTCCCAGCGTACTTCGCGTTGCAGACGGCATGAAATATTTGCCAGATGCGACATTTTGGCTACCCGTGCGCCGATGGCAATGTCGGCATTAGGCAATTCGCGGCTTTTTATGCATCCCAGGAAGTTTCCTACATGGTTGTACAAGCCTTTTCCTTCTCCCTTTTTGAACGGGACAGCCTCCATACGGGGTGTTTTGTCTACCATAACGGGCAGCACTTCCCAACCGGCGCGGGTGAGTACCAGCGTACCGTTTTCGCCAAAGAATGCCAGTCCTTCTTTCTTATCGAACGGGCCGTGGTTGATACCGCAGGCATGATCCCAGATGATATTGAAATCTTTGTAGGCGTACGTTGCCATCAGGGTATCGGGAGTCTCCATCGCATCGTCGGGATAGGCGAACTTACCACCACCGGAGAATACGCGGCTGGGCAGGTCGGCGTTCATGCCTTCGAGGGCATAATCCAATAGATGCACTCCCCAGTCTGACATCAGGCCGCCGGCATAATCCCAGAAGAAGCGGAAATTATAATGGAAACGGTAGGTGTTGAACGGACGTTTCGGAGCCGGGCCCAGCCACATGTCGTAATCCACTCCTGCGGGAACCGGGCTGTCGGGTATGATGGGTAGGGTAGGTTTACTGTCCTGGTAAGCCCATACCTTCACGGTGCGGATACGGCCGATGTTGCCGGCTTTCAGGTAGTTGACCGCTTCGTCCCAATGCGGATCGCTGCGTTGCCATTGGCCCACCTGTACGATGCGGTTGTATTTGCGGGCGGCTTTCTCCATCAGGTTGCATTCTTCGATGGTGTTGGAAAGCGGTTTTTCGACATATACGTCTTTACCGGCCTGGCAGGCAAAGATTGTAGGGAGGCAGTGCCAGTGGTCGGGGGTTCCGATGATTACTACGTCTACGTCTTTGTTATCTATGACCTTACGCCAGTCTTTGTATAGGTTAGGGACTTTCTTGCCGGTGCTTTTTTCAACATCGGCTGCCCGTTTGTTCAGCCATTCGTCGTCTATATCGCAAAGGGCGACGCATTCCACTTCCGGGTATTTCAGGAAATTGCTGAGGTTGGAAAAACCCATCGAACGACATCCGATCAGGGCTACTTTTACTTTATTACTGGGAGCCGCTTGTCCGTAGACAGCGCTATATGCGCTACCGAACAACGGCGATAAACCAAGTCCTGCTGCAGATAATGCGGACTTTTGTAAAAAATTTCTTCTATTCATGGTATTTAATTTATGTGTTCGCGAACAGCTTTGCAATAATACGAAAAATAGTTCTATATTTGTGCCCTGAATTAAAAAAAATGCCAATGATAACCCCTCAAGATACTAACTGGTATGTTTTATATACGGCTCCACGCGCCGAAAAGCAGGTAAAAGAACGAATAGATATGTTGGGAGTAGAATGCTGGTTGCCCTTGCATCGTACTCCCCGCGTATGGTCGGATCGTGTAAAGATAGTTGAAATACCGTTGTTTAGTTCCTATGTGTTTGTCAGGTGTACAGATACCGTTTTACGCGACTTGCTGAAGGTGTATGGGGTTATCCGGATTGTTTTTTATAACCAGAAGCCGGCTATTGTCCGTCAGACCGAGGTAGATGCCATTAAAGCATTTTTGGAACAGGCTGCCGAACACGAGCTTTGCCCGGGTGAAGAGGTGGAAATCCTAACCGGTGCGATGAAACATGTATCCGGAAAGATAAAGAAGATAAAAAAGAACCACCTCATGCTCTTCCTGGAGCAACTGGGCGCAACAGTCTGTGTGAGACTAACGGATGTGGCGAGGGTGAATAGGTTGAAGTGATAAGGGGTTACTTTAACCTTTCAACTAAGCTTTCGGGTGCGCGGCGTGTATCCCAAATGTCAACGATATTAATTATATTGTTTTGTTTGTCGATAAAGTAAATGAGTTTATAATGGCTGTGTTCCACAATACTGCGAAATCCTTGCGGATATTTTTCTAATAAAATTTCATGTTTCCCCATCAAAGGGTTTTGAGTCAAAAGTGTATCATAATGCTTGATTTGCCGGTAAACATTGCTTGCTGTTCGTTTTCCAAATGTAATAAGGCAATATTCCACAAGGTCGTCAAGTTCTTTTTCTGCGTCAGGAGACCAAATTACTTGCATAGCCAGGGGTATTTTTGTTCCATTTTATGAAATACTTCGTTGCTGGGAATGCCTTTTCCGGCATCTAATTCTGCAATAGAATGGTCGATACGGGCATGGAGCTCTTCTAATGTATATGGAGTAACTTCTTCTTCCTTTTCTTGAAAATCCAGAATATCTGTCAACCGGCTTTTGACCTTATCCAAAATATCTTTGCTTGTAATAGAGAGGATTGCTTTCGCTAATTCTATCTTATCTGCATCCAGTCTTATATTTGTATTCATTTTATTTTTCTTTTTAAGGTTTATACTAGTCCTATCTATCTGATCAATAGTATTACAAAGATAGAAATTGTTTTTAATTATTCGTATATTTGTAATGTATCAAATTTCATAAATCAAGACAGACATGAAAAGGAAAGAATTTAATTCGACAAAACAAGAAATGATCTGTACGGCTAAAAAGGCTGTAGCCGATAAGAAAGCATGGATGAAGGCTGTTTCGGAAGGAACATCGATTCAGAAATTGAGAAATGAAGGGGTTAGGGTGGTCAAACTTCAATAATAATATAGAATAAGAATGACCTTGATTGATTTGTATTTGAATGAACTAAAGAGTTATTAGTAATATAAAAGCCGCAAAAGATTAAATCCCTTTTGCGGCTTTTGGTTTATCGGTTATTTCACTTGTACCTTAAACCGTTCCTTCCCAATCAAGACAATATAATTACCTTGTGGCAGCCAGACTGTTTTGTTGCCGGATAGCTTGTCGAGTTTTTTCAGCAAAGAGCCGTTGAAAGTGTGGATGAATACTGTTTCCGGTTGCGAAGTTTGGATGTGTAAACAGGCTTCTTCCGTCCATACTTTCGTACTGTTTGTATTTATTGCTTCGTTGGCTACCGGGTCGGGATTCTTAACGATACCGTCGATATTGATGGTGATCGGCTGGCGTACATATTTGATGATATATGCGCCGTCGCTCGAACGTGGAGTGATTGTTTCGCCCCGGTTGGTAGTGACGATGGGGGAGGACTGGTTGTATCCTTCATCCAGTGTGAGGTAGAAACGGAAACTGCTCCAGGCTTCAACTTCGTATTCTCCGGCGATAGGGTCGGTTGTCGCACCTTCTATTTGCGGGAGGGTGACGATATGGTATACTGTCGGGGTCGGGTCGGGGTCGGGAGTCGGCTCCGGTTCGGGGGGAGGCTCCGGAGTTTGTTTTTTGCCGAATGAGGCAGCAATAACGATTGCCTCTGATACAGTCAAAGTGTTTCCTGATGAAAAGGAAGTTCCATTTACCAGTAACTCTTTCAGTTCATATCCATCATCTTCCGGTGTGGCGGTAATGGTAAGTGTGGTTCCACCTTTCACTTTGTCATTGGATTGTATGGAGACTTGATTCTGATCGGTGACAGTGAGCGTACCGTGTTGTGGGGTATCGAATGTAATAATGTAATTTTGTAAACTGACAATAGGAATAGTCGGCTGGTTGACTATTGTTGTTGTTTCGTAGCTTCCGTCTTCTTTTATATATTTCAATTTTGGAAGTTGAGTATTGTCGGTGAAATCCCACGCATCGGATGATTGGAAAGGATAACTTGATCCATCCCAGTCTGCACCATTGTCTACAACAGCATCGTCTACTTTTGGTATTTCCGGGTGGGCAAAGTTGTCCGTAACAGTAGCAACTGTCTGATCTTGAAACCCTACAATACGTCCGGGTGTTGTAGCGTTATATGTAATACCTCCGGTATTGAGTGCCAGACAGTTTACAACAGAGCCTTTACTGTTAGTTCTACTGCCTTTGTTTATTCCGGTAATACCTCCAACATATCCACGAGGATCTTCATTTGCTTTTGTTATCTGTGTACAATTTGCAGCCACCTTGCCTGTTGCGTAACAATTGAGTATCTCATACTTATTATAGCCTGCAATCCCTCCGGCATAATTTATTTCGCCGGTTGATGTGATGTCTCCTGTTGAATAGCAATTCTGTATGTAATGTGTATTATATCCTGCAATACCACCGACTGTATTGTTGTTGCCGGTGGAAATAATATTAGCGGTAGAAAAGCTATTTTTAATAGCATTAGAACATTGTCCGGCAATACCACCTCCATAAGAAACAACCCCATTAGTTGTAACAGTACCTGATACTACACAATTACTAATAGGGGCTTGCTCGAAGATACCGGTAATACCTCCTGCATATGCTTCCGTGTCCGGAATTTTTGTAGTCGCTGAAACCTTGGCTGACGATTTACAATTCTGAATTGCCGCTTTACTGTATCCGGCGATACCTCCCGCCGTACATAAATTACCACTTAAATCAGTACTCGAGGGCTGATCCGTAATTAATTCTACAGAAATTGTTCCGGATGTAGTACAATCAGTTATGGGAGGACATTTTTGAGCATTTCCCATGTTATGAGTTCCTGTAATACCGCCAACTTTGGCATAGTACCCCGTTGATTGTAGACTTTCCTTTATTTTATATACTAATGTTATATCACAGGAAGAAGTACAATTTTCTATTGTATAAGTTGGGTTAGAATATAAGGGCTTTGTGTTTTCCGAGACAATTCCACCGACACCACTAGTTGTTCCATCAAGAGTGACATTGATAGATCCTTCTGCACTGCATCCTTTTATGACACCCCTATTGGATGTTGTTATTCCTCCAGCTTCTGCTTGAATTACTTTGGCGACTATTTTTGCATGACAGTTTGTGATACTACCACTCGTTTGGGAAGATGCATTGTTCGTTCCGGCTATTCCACCGGCCCAACCGGATTTAAGACCTCCACTGGGAGTTAACTCAAGATTGTAATTGAATTTCCCGTCAAAGCTACAGCCATTAATAATTGCTTGCGTGTCATCTTCAGATGCATTTTTACCAGTTATACCTCCTACATACACTGAGGCCTCTCCTTTATAGTTGATTGTACCCTCTGCGTGACAATTTTCAATTGTAGAGGAAAAGCTTGCACCGGCTATGCATCCGGCATAAATGTTTTTATTGGATGTATAGGTGTTACTACTTTTTTCGATAAAGCAGTTTATTAATTTGATATTCTTTATTGTCGTATGATCTATTTGTCCGAAGAGCCCCGCAGAGCAATCGGAGACAATCTTCATATTGGATATGGTATGATCGCCTCCATTAAAGTTTCCTTTGAAAGGTCTGGTGAATCTATAGTCTTTTCCTTTTTCTCCTATTGGTATCCAATTATGATCAATTAAATCAAGATCTTTAGTGAGTGTTATCGTCACTCCTTCAAATCCTTTTTGACCGGCATTTCCTGTATCTGTATCGTCATTTACCATTTTTGCTACCCAAGCTAATTCAGCTTCGGAAGATATATTGATTTCTGTCGAAGCGGTAGTCCAGCCGCTTGGTTCTTGAGCCAGATCTTCCCATGTTTGCGTTGTGGTATCTTGTGCCAATATTCCTTTTGATAAGGAGCAAAGGATAATCGTTATTAATAGACGAAACGGAGTAAGATGTAAATGCTTTTTCATCATGATTTATTTTTAGTTTGAGGTTTATTAATTTCTTTGAGTAGCTGTTTCCCCGGTTTCAGCTTTACAGAGAAACGTTCGGGGATAGTATGAGGGGCCCCCGTTTTGGGGTTACGGGCGGGACGTTCGGTTTGATGCCATCTTGATATGACTGCAAAACCGTATAGGTGGATTTCTTCACCGCGTTGTAACTGACTGGTAATGATATCCATTAATGCTTGAAGCATCTTCTTTGACGTAGACTTGGTTTGTTCTGTTTTCAGGGCCAAGTCGTCTATTAATTGTTGTTTATTCATGAGAATGACTAGAAAAAACGTTCGTTTAAATTAGTCATTTTCAGAGGTGTCTGAAAAAATAATTGTTTATAGAAAAAAAAGAAAGAGGAAGGCTTGAAAATTGTTGATAAACAAAGAAAAACAAGAAAATCAAAGTTTATGGCTAATTAGTTTGAATATAAAAATATAACCCGTAACTTTGTGGACGATTTAAACGAACGTTTTATTTAGTCATTCTCAGAAGTGCCATTTTGTAAAATGATTATGGCTGTTTATTAAAATACTTATGTTTTTTGTCCGAAATACTTAAGTATTTTATATCAAATACTTCCTATCTATAACATTTACTTTATGTTTTGTATTTCAAAAGTTCGCCACTTTCGCCATTTATGCCACTAAAGTTATTTCATTTTCAACTGCCATATTTCGCTATCTTTTTCAGGTATTTTCCAACTGATAATCTGCTGATTATCCCTTCGTGTATCCATTTTCCCAAATGACGGTCGATGGTTCTTTCGGGGATTCCCCGGGACAAGCCGAGTGCCTTGGCTTCGGAGGTGCGGAAGGTGGCGGGGAGGTCGTTGAAGAATGTCTCGTAAATATTGGGGTCGCTGGGTGGAGTGAAATCGGCATCATGCTTTAACATCGTACCTAATGTAAGCATGTGCTGCTGAAACATAAGGACGAACATCGTGGCAATATCGAAATCTATGTCTGAAACGACCTGTTCGTCCAACGTGCTCTGTCGTTCCACTTTGCGCAGGGCGGTGAGAAGCATACTGATGCAGAAATGAGTACGTCCCAGGCGGTGCACCACGCTCAGGCGATCTTCGTTGCCGAACAACCGGGCCTGTTCCGACATGCGGGAGAAACGATGGTTCATGCGGTTACGCTGTTGCTTGGTGTAATGTACGAAGGTCGGGTTATTGTCGAGGTAGATGCCGGCTTCGAGGATGGCGGCGCCTACCTCTGCATAATAACGGTCGGCATGTATGTTATCGTCTTCGCTGGTCAGGGGTTTCCATTGCGGAGCCTCGTTGAAGGTGTAAGCCAGGAAACGGCTGAAGAGACCGTCGTCGGCCGAAGGGATGAGCCGTACAAACTGCCCGAAAGTTCCGCTCGTGAGTAGTCCCATAAGCGGACGGTTGCAGCTTACTGTCCCGCCCGAAATGGATGCCCGGTCGATCGTCTCCTGATGGGCGATCTGGTTGAGCAGGTAGGTGTATTTGCCGTGGTCGTTGTTGATGGCTTCGATCAGGATACCGATTTCCGATTCTTGCATCAGTCCGGGATAATGTTCGTTGGCACTCAGTTGTTGCACCAGCTTGGCCTGGGTGATGGTTCCGGCAATTTTTAGTTCCATCTGAAGAACTTCGACGGGGCGGGTGAGCATGACCGGCTTTCCGGTTTTCTTGCTTCGCGCCGCAGCCAGTTCGTAGGCCTCTATCTCTTCCTTGTTTTTCTTGACGTACGAAGCTGATTTCGAGCGGACGTAATAGTGCCAGGGTTGGAGCAATTGGTACATGCCGTTGAGCACTCCCTTGCCGGAGCCGGCACGTGCCACGACATAGAGGTAGAGCATCGGGGCGACAGAATCGCCATGATAGTTACCTTTTACACGAGGCATCACGGTGGAGATCATAGCCAGTGCGGCGACGATTGCCATATCCCGCTGGCGTCCTTCGAGGCCGGGGCGTACCATGTCCCGCAACAGGGTCGGGGCGGTATTGAAAAGAGCCTGGTTTACGTAGGGTAGTTCGGGAGTAACGTGTTGATTCGTAGTTATATCCGTTTCGTTTTCGGCAGGAGGATACTTTTCGGTATCTTTAGTGGCGAAAGTGGCGGGAATGGCGAACTTTTTCTCGTTCAGGGTCTTGTTTTCGCGTCGGTTCACCCCATGTTCAGCCCGTGCCTTGCTGTAAACGGAGGCGATGGTCTTGGCGATCTCCTTCGCGTCGAAATCGGGCTCGACATAACGGCGCATGCATTCATTTTCCACCGCCTGCTGTCCGAAGCCTGCCCGGTTCAGGCAGAAGGCGAGGCTGACCAGTCGGGCATGGCGTTGTCCTTTTACCCAACTGTTTCCGAGGTCTGCCTGATCCAGATAGAGATCCAGTCGCTCCGTTTCCGTCAGTGGCTCCGTTTCTGTCGCCATCTTTTTCTCACAGTGTCTGGAGTAACTTTTCCCCTCTCGGGAGGGGGCAGGTGGTGTGTCAGCGGCGGGGCTAGGATGTGTGTCGGCGGCCGCTTCCACCCTGAACGTTTCCGCCTCCGGATTGTAATAGCACTCCGCGTCCCAGCAAACCAAACTTGTCCGTGTGATATCGGTGCACCCCCTGTCTACCGCTTCTCCCAAAGTCGTTTCGACAATATCATACAGTGCCAGGCAGGTCTCCGCATGATGCACGGTGTCCGTCTCCACCCGGAAGATCAGGTGCACACCGCCGCCCCGCGCACTGACATAAGCCAGAACCAGCCAGGGGAGGCCTTTGCTTCGTTCCATATATTCGGCAACCGGTGTTTTCATGCCGTCTACGTCTACCAGTGCGTAACCGGTATGTTCGCCTGCCTGTTCCTTCAGTCTTTCGTTGGGGAACAGTGCCGAGACGGCAATGGCGGGAAGTTGCAGTTTCAGCCGTTTGGCTTCCCGGTGACGCCCTTCGGCTGTCAGCCGGCGGATCTCTTTAGTAATAAATTTAAGACAGTCGCTTTTGATAAACTCGTCGAGCCAGCTAAGTGTCACTCTCTTTTCTTCCCTGGTCTTGTAAAGGCTGCCGTACCAGGAGAATTCTTGTTCTTTGTTTTGTGTCATAGGTTGTACGATAAAGTTGTAAAATGCCGGGCTCGCTAAGGTTCACCCAGATGATTGACAATGCACATTGCTTGTTTGGGCGTGAGTAGTTTCTGCCCCGGTTTCCAGTCCAGGGCGATCAGTTTCTCTTTCAGGTTTCCCGAAAGCCTGATCCATCGTGTCAGCTTCTCACTGGCCGTCTTGGGCGTCGATTCGGGGAAATAACACAGGGCCAGTTCGTAAAATGCCCATACACGGCAGTAGTTTTGCTTTTCTTCCATGATCGTTATAGTGTTGATTTGTCCTTGTAAGGTAAGTATAAAAAACGAGAAAAACAAATGTTTATGTATTGAATTTCATGCTTTATTGCCGTTTTGTGGCCGGCCGGGTATAAATAACCTGCTTTCTTTTTTGTCCGAAGAAAATATTCTTTATCTTTGTCGTACCGCCTGTTATTGGGTGGCAACCAAAATATATATGCTATGGGAAAGTTTATCAATCCCTTCACCGATTTCGGTTTTCACCGGATTTTCGGTCAGGAGGTACACAAAGAGTTATTAATTGATTTCTTAAATCAGCTGCTGAAAGGCGAACGTCATATCAGCGATATCACCTTTCAAAATCCGATCCTTCAACCGGAAACGATTGAAGACCGGGGAGTGATATTCGATATTCATTGCAAGGATGACAAAGGCGGTTGGTTTGTCGTGGAAATGCAGAACGGAGCCCAGCCCTACTTTTACGACCGGGGTATTTATTACTTATCCCGGGCCATCAGTAACCAGGGTGAGAAGGGTAAAGACTGGAAGTTTAACCTGTGTCCGGTATACGGCATTTTCCTGTTAAACTATAAGATGGGAATGAATTCCAAATTTCGGACAGATGTTATATTGGCAGACCGTGATACCGGACGGATGTTTAGCGACAAGATCCGGCAGGTATATCTGGAGTTACCCTGGTTCACGAAAGAAGCAGATGATTGTGAGACAGATTTTGAACGTTGGTTATATTTATTAAAACATATGGATACATTAGACAGAATGCCCTTCAAGGCGCAAAAGGCCGTATTCGACAAACTGCTCGAAGTGGCGGATGTGGCTAATCTGAGCAAGGACGAGCGTG
>NZ_CAJJWO010000067.1 GCF_905196875.1 uncultured Parabacteroides sp.
CAGCCTTGAACTTTTGGTTACTTTTCTTTCAAGAGAAAAGTAACATTCAAATCTGTCAAGAACTGAAACAAACAAAATCAAAAAAGGCGAAAGGTTTAAACTAACCCTTCACCTTTTTAATCAATCCTTCACCCATTATATGGATAGTTTACATATTGTTTTACAGCGCATTAACCTTCAGAAGATAATAGTGAAGGCTTTAATACTCGTTGCCATGTTTATCGTAATGCTTCCACTTCATCCGTATGCAAAGGAATCTTCTTACCCAGCAGACGTGCGCCGTCTTCTGTGATCAGGTAATCTTCTTCGTTACGGATACCGCTGAAGTCTTTGTAAGTAACCAGTTTTTCGTAATTGATAAACTCGGTGAACTTGTTCTGGCTTCTCCACAAATCCATCAGTTCGGGAATAAAGTAAACACCCGGCTCGATAGTCAATACGAAGCCCGGTTCCAATTTACGTCCCAGGCGGAGAGACTTACGGCCGAACTCTGTACTCTTTGGCTGTCCGTCGTAACCGACATATACTTCACCCAGGTTTTCCATATCATGCACGTCGAGTCCCATCATATGTCCTAATCCGCACGGCATGAACATAGCATGAGCACCGGCTTTTACTGCTTCCATCGGATCGCCTTTTACAAATCCAAGATCCTTCAGACCTTCCATAATCACCTTACAAGACAGCTCGTAAACATCGACGAAAGGAATGCCCGGACAAAGGGCGGCAACAGCAGCTTCATGGGCAGCTACCTGAATATCATAGATATCTTTCTGACGGGTTGTGAATCTAGCGTCAGCAGGAATGGTAGACGACATATCGCCGGCATAACCCATTTCTGTTTCTGCACCGGCATCCAATAGCAACATATCACCACTCTTGATCATATTGCTATGATCGTGGTTATGCAACGTTTGTCCGTTGATAGTTGCAATAATAGGGAAAGAAAGCTGGTAGTTATTGGCATAAGCCACTTCAGCCACTGCGGCAGCCACTTCGCTTTCACGGATTCCCGGACGAACGGTACGCATGGCGGTCAGGTGCATATCGGCAGTAACCGTACAAGCCTTTTCGATCTCTGCAATTTCTTCCGCACTCTTATAATTACGTTGGTTTACAACGCCCAGGATGAAAGGAACCGAAGGTTGTTCTGTGCCCGGTACTACACCCAGCCACTGGAACAGCTTGATCTGATGTTCGGCACGGTAAGTAGGCAGGTAATGAACACGCTGGCTCTTTTGCTGTGCTGCTTTCAGATAAGTTTCTATTTCTTTAAACGGACGAACTTCGGTTATACCGGCAGCTTCACTCTTTTCTTTCAGGGTAGGCTGCGTACCCATCCATACGATTGCATCGATGGTCAGTTCGTCGCCGAAAATAATTTCTTTATCGTTGTCAATATCGATGATGGCAGACAATCCGGCGTAGGGAAGTCCGAAGAAATATAAGAAGGTGGAATCTTGGCGAAAGTGGTATGTATTATCTGCATAGTTCATACCCGATTCATCATTTCCGAGGAAAAGCAACAAACCTGAACTGATAGTCTGTTTCAGTTTAGCCCTGCGGGCCATATACGTTTCTTTGCTAAACATAACTTTAGGATTTTATTTATTGCTACCAAAGATAGTAATTAATATAAACTAACGGACATCTATTAAAAAATATTTCTTACATTGGCGTCACGAAATTAAACCTTGCATACATTATGAAGATTCAGCAGATACAAGAACTTACCGAAGCGACCGTAGCATGCGGGGGCGATAAGCTAGACCATGAAGTGCAATGCGCTTTTGCCAGCGACTTGATGAGCGATGTGCTGACGGTGGATTGTAATGAAGTAATTCTCATCACGGGACTATGCAATCTGCAAACGATCCGTACGGCCGAAATGGCAGACGTCTCCTGTATCCTTTTCGTCAGAGGAAAACGGGCGACGGACGAAATGCTGACAGTAGCGGCTGAAAACAATATGATTCTGCTAGAGACGGAACATTCCATGTATCATACAGTGGGGGAGTTGTTTAGTAGCGGCCTTTTGCCTGTGTTTTAAAGATAGGAGGAAATCAGCATGCAATTTAGTTTTGAACTGGAAGGGGGAAACTTCTCGAAAGCCGGATACGCATCCAGCCAGATAAAGAAGGTATTGAAGCAATTATCAATCGATTCCCGTATCATAAAAAGGATCGTTGTCGCTTTATATGAGGCGGAAGTCAATGTGGTAGCCCATGCCTGGCGAGGAAATGTATCAGCAACGCTGGATGCCGACAAGATTACTCTGGTACTGAAAGACGAGGGTCCCGGTATTCCTGATATATCCCAGGCAATGCAGGAAGGTTTTTCTACTGCTTCACCGGCTGTACGGGAGATGGGATTCGGTGCCGGAATGGGGCTTCCTAATATGAAGAAAAATGTGGACGAACTAACAATAGAGAGCCAGGTAGGCATAGGAACGACTGTACGCATGATTACCTGGTTCGCAACAAAGGAGTAATGCATCATGGAGAAAACTAAGTTTTATCATGCCCTGAAAATCGATAACGATCGTTGTATCGGCTGTACCCATTGTATGACGAAATGTCCTACACGGGCAGTCCGCATCCGCGATGGAAAAGCCGTGATACGTAAAGACTGGTGTGTCGATTGCGGTGAATGCCTGAAAGCTTGTCCGACGGAAGCGATCTCTGTGGAACAGGATGACTTCCAGAAAATATTTGGTTACGAGTGCCGTGTGGCTTTGGTTCCTACGGTTTTTATCGGTCAGTTCTCGAAATATACGACAGAGGAAGAGATATTCAGTGCGCTGTATGAGCTTGGATTTACTCATGTCTATCAGGTCGAATTTACAGCTGACATGATACATCGCGAAATGCTCCGCCAGATGGAACTTGCTGAAGATAAGCCGGTAATCAGTTCTTTCTGTCCGGCTATTGTGCGCCTGATACAGATCCGTTTCCCGGCACTGGTCGATAATATCCTGCTGGTGAAGACTCCGGTGAATGCGACGGCAACCTATTATCATCAGGTATTGACCGAGGAAGGATACGAGCCGGAGCAGATCGGCCTCTTTTACGTCACACCTTGTGCAGCCAAGATTGCAGCCCTGAAAGGGGAAGATGGATATTCTTCCACAATCAACGGGGTGATCAATATGGATACATTATATAATAAGGTATATCATATCCTGCAAAACCGTCCGAAGGGCTACAAACCAGAATGTGTTCTTCCGCCGGCACTCACTAAGAAAGAAATGCGGTGGAGCCAGACGGGAGGGGAGGCTAAACACTTTTCCGGACGTTGTCTGGCCATCGATGAAATACATAATGTGATCGATTTCCTGGAACGGATGGAAACCACCAACGAGGTTCGCAATGTTGACTTTCTCGAACTTCGTGCCTGTGACCGTAGTTGTGCCGGAGGTGTACTTGCCGTTGCGAACCGCTTCCTGACTTCTGAACGGATCATGAAGCGGTCGATGAAGCGTGACAAGGCTCCGCTTATCTATGCCTCCGAACGTTTCGGTGCCTTAGCTTATTTGAAACAGCACATTACCATCCGTCCGCTTCAGCCTAACCCGAAATTGCTTTATGATGGCGGTATCGAAGATGTATTGAAAAAGATGGAACAGGTGCGTCACTTGATGTGTTACCTGCCGGGTATCGATTGCGGGGCTTGCGGAAATCCGAACTGCCAGAGCCTGGCCGAAGATATAGTACGCCATGAAGCTCAGTTCAGCGACTGTGTCTTTATGCAGCGTAACATGGAGAAGCATGGTAAACTGGATCAGGAACATGCCTTCCGTCTGATTGAAAAGACTTGGGGGAAAGATCGTTTAAATAAAGATTGTTATAAGAAAGGAGCAAAATATGAAGGTCAGTGATCTGATAAAAGAACTGGAACTTACTGTTTTCTGTGGCGAGGAGAACCTGGATACGGAGATAAAAGGTGGTTATACCAGTGATCTGTTGAGTGACGTAATGGGACATATGGAAGAGGGGATGCTATGGATAACCATGCAAACCCATCAGAATATCGTAGCTGTCGGCACACTGAAAGATGCAGCAGCCGTGTTGGTAGTCAACGGAGCTTCACCGGATGATGAAACATTGCAGAAGGGCAGAGAAGAAGGGATTCCTGTATTGGGTACATCGCTTTCTGCTTTTATCGCTTCCGGTAAGATCTATCAACTCCTGCAAAAGACATGACGCTTTACCGGGCTGATTTACATATTCATACGTGCCTTTCGCCTTGCGGAAGTCTGGATATGAGTCCTACGGTCATTGTTGAGACAGCGCTTGCCCGTGAATTGGATATCATTGCCATAACTGACCATAACAGTACTTTGCAATGTTGCGAAATACAGGCCTTGGGGACTGAAGCCGGACTGACGGTCTTTGCCGGGGCGGAAGTTTGTACCCGTGAAGAAGCGCATTGTCTGGCTCTGTTCGGAACTGAAGATTCCCGGGCTGCTTTTCAGGAATATCTCGACCGGCATCTTCCGCCTGTCCCGAACGATCCCGAGCGTTTTGGCGATCAGGTTTGGGTGAACCGGAACGATGAAATAATGGGAGAGGCACCGTATCTTCTGATCTCTGCACTCGATCAAAATGTAAATCAGGTAGCTGCCTTTGTCAAAAAGTTGGATGGACTCTTTATTGCGGCGCATGTGGAGCGGCCTTCCTTTAGCCTGATCAGCCAACTGGGGTTTATCGATCCGTCATTACCTTTAGATGCTATTGAATATACAGATGCTTCACGTTTTGCCCGTTTACAATCCGAACAGAAGTATCTTTCGAACTATACGTCATACCCGGCTTCCGATGCTCACTACCCGGAGCAGATAGGAACTAAACCTTGTTTGATACAGGCCTCGGAACCTTTATTCGATAACTTGAAGATGGCTTACAGTAAGAGCCGGGGCCATGCAATATATTCCGTTAATACGCTATAATAATGAATACGCTTACATTCCATATTACCGATATAGCTTCCAATAGTATACGTGCCGGAGCAACCCGGATTCTTCTGGAGATAGTTATCGACGAAGGTTTCGCAACAATCCGTATCGCAGATAACGGTTGTGGGATGGATGCCGAAACAGTATCGCGTGTTACCAGTCCGTTTTATACGACCCGTACTACCCGTAAATTCGGATTGGGAATACCTTTCCTTATTCAGAATGCGGAACAGACTGGCGGGAGTGTAAAGATTGTATCCCAACCAGGTGAAGGTACGGAGGTTATGGCATGTTTTAATACCTCCCATATAGACTGTCCGCCCTGGGGTGACTTGCCGGGAACCGTGGCTATGTTGATAACCGGTAATCCCGGGATCAATGTGTGTTTTATGTATAAAAAAGGAGAGCTGGAATTTGAACTGAGTACGGAAGAACTTCTAAGTGTCTTTGAGGACATCCCACTCAATCATCCAAGAGTCATACTTTCTGTGAAAGAAATGATTGCCGAAAATCTGGCCTGATTAACGATGGCTGGTCTTCGCTTTGTAATAGTCGAACCGTTGCATAACTTCGCGAACATAATTAAATGTCTCCGATCCACGCAGGTAACCATGTTTGCAGACCGGATCGTTATAGTATTCCGGATCACTTTTCAGACGGATATATTCTGCCACATTATCTTCCCAGATCAACGGGTTCTTCCCGTATTTCTCCGCCAGCCGTTGTGCATCGTAAATATGTCCGATACCTGCATTGTAAGAAGCCAGTGTAAATTTGATCTTTTCCTGTGGGTCTGTTATTTCAGAAAAACCCTGACGAAACTTTCGCAGGCAGTCCACTCCGGTACGGATACCGATATCGGGATCTTTCAGTTCGTGCGGAGTAACACCAAGCGCCCGGGCTGTGTTCGGCATAATACCCATCAGACCTTCGGCACCTGCCCATGAAACAACCGAAGGATTGAAATGCGACTCCTGATAAGAAATGGAAGCGAGCAGTTGCCAATCCCATCCTATATTCTTGGAATGCTTTTTAAACAGGTCGTCGTATGGGGAGATATGTCCGTTTTTTACAGGGGGCAGATCGACGGTCAGCGGTTGTTTACTTAACTCGAAATACCGCTTCATCGCAGCTTTATAGACATGTGAACCTGATTTATCGGAAGCCCAGGCATTGATCGCTTCTGCCAGCTTCGGACTGGTTTTACGAACCAACCAGGAAGAGCGTTGCATAAAGCTGACTTTCAGTGAAACGTTGATGTTCCAGAAATAAGTCTTATTCAGGCGGGCAATGTTATCGTCGCTGATAGTGTAGGGGATCTCTCCCTGCGAAACCATCGATATCAGGTCTTCGGTGGTAATCGTATCTTTTTCTATATCTTTTATATGTATACCGCCCCCCAATTCTTCATCCAGGTTTTTCAAACGTTGGTAGTATTTGGTTGCCGGCTTTACATAGATGTCTTTACCGATAAGCTGTGTTACGTCTGTAAGGATCGTGTCGCCTTTGTTGGCACGCTGCACCAATACCTGGCTGGTTTGTTCTTCACGTCCGCAATAAAGGTAGTTTTCTTTCAACTTATTGTTCACCAGGATAGGGTAAGCTACGACATCAGCTTCACCGGCTTCGAGCATTTCGATCAGGCGGGTAGCGTTTTCGGCTACTTTGATATTTAGTTTCAGCCCTTCAGAACGGGCAAAGTCTTTGATCAGATCGTATTCGTATCCCATCGGTTCCATCTTATACTGGAAATAAGAGGTAGAGCTGTAAAGCGTAACGGCAGTGATCTCACCGGCTGCCTTTAACTGAGGAAGGTCCATAGACACCAAATCGTCTTCCTTTTGCTCTTGTTGCTTATTGCCGGAACAGCTACTCAAAAGCAAAGCGATATACAAAAGGGAGACGATTTTCCTATACATTATTATATATATGTTATTCTTTCTTTTCCAGTAATACTACATTTTCCACATGATGCGTATGTGGGAACATATCTACGGGCTGTACCTTTTTTACGGCATATTTCACATCGAGCAGGCTTAAGTCGCGCGCCTGTGTTGCCGGGTTACAGCTGACATAGACGATACGCTCCGGTTCGGCAAAGAGGATGGTGTTGATTACATCATCGTGC
Organism: uncultured Parabacteroides sp.; assembly: GCF_905196875.1. GTDB lineage: Bacteria > Bacteroidota > Bacteroidia > Bacteroidales > Tannerellaceae > Parabacteroides. The sequence goes on from NZ_CAJJWO010000067.1 coordinate 7,083, forward strand.
ATGCCGGCACGTGGCGGATCAGTAATAATAACATCCGGACGGCCATGTTGGTTTATGAAATCGGCAGTAAGAATATCTTTCATATCGCCTGCATAGAAGAGTGTATTTTCAATCTTATTCAGTGCTGAATTTACTTTTGCATCTTCAATGGCTTCAGGAACATATTCTATCCCAATGACTTTCTTTGCCTGGCGTGATACAAAATTAGCGATCGTACCGGTTCCTGTATATAAGTCGTATACCATTTCGTTTCCGGTCAGTCCGGCAAATTCACGGGCTATCTTATACAGGTTATAGGCTTGTTCGCTGTTTGTCTGATAGAATGATTTTGCTCCGACTTTGAATTGGAGGCCTTCCATCTCTTCGATGATATGGTCTTTACCACGGAAAACACAAATCTCCTGATCGGTGATCGTGTCGTTACACTTTTCATTTATTACATATAATAAGGAAGTGATTTCCGGGAACTGTTCAGCGACATGGGATAATAAAGCTTCCCGACGCTCTTTGTCTTCATGATAGAATACAACGACAACCATCAGGTCGCCGGTCGATGCTGTACGGATCATTAATGTACGCAGGAAGCCTTCCTGATTTCTCAGATCATAGAAAGGATATCCTTCGTGTGTCAGGCAATAGTTCTTGATACAAAGACGGATACGGTTTGAAATATCATCCTGCAACCAACATTTGTTGATATCGAGTACTTTGTCGAACATTCCGGGGATATGGAAACCGACACCGTTCATGCAATCGAATGTTGCTCCCGACTTTACTTCTTCTTCCGTCAGCCACTTCTTATTGGAGAAAGTATATTCAAGTTTGTTCCGGTAGAAGGTGGTGCGTTCAGATCCCAGGATTGGGAAAATCTCTTCCATTTTTATCTTTCCGATACGGGTCAGATTGTCGATTACCTGCTTGTGTTTATACTTTAGCTGCTCTTTGTAGGGGAGATGTTGCCATTTACACCCGCCGCAAACACCGAAATGTTCACAGAAAGGGGTACTGCGTTCCGTAGAATACTCGTGGAAGTATACTGCCTTACCTTCGGCATAACTATTCTTTTTACGGGTGAGTTGGATATCGACAACATCGCCGGGAGCGACGAAAGGAACAAAAACTACTTTGTCATTCACTCGTGCAATCGCCTTACCTTCAGCGGCTACGTCTGTAATTGTTACCTTTTCCAACAAGGGTAACTGCTTCTTATTTCTTGCCAATTTTATCTGTGTTTAAAATTTTCGCCACGCAAATGTACATATTTAGCTGATATGAATACTAAGGAATGGTTATAAAACATATAAAATTAATTAACTTTCCATATCCTGTGTACTCGCAAATAGCATATATTTGCACCATTGCAATGTAGAGATAGCAAAACTGAAATCTAATAAATAAAAACTGTCTGACACATGGAAAAGAAAAGAGTTTACACATTCGGAAATGGAAAGGCCGAAGGAAAAGCGGATATGAAGAATCTGCTGGGTGGTAAAGGTGCAAACCTTGCCGAAATGAATTTAATTGGTGTTCCGGTTCCTCCGGGATTCACTATCACTACAGATGTCTGCTCGGAATATTATGAACTGGGCCAGGAGAAAGTAGTAGAGTTACTGAAGTCGGACGTTGAAAAGGCTATCGCTAATGTAGAAACGTTGATGAATTCCAAGTTCGGAGATATAGAAAACCCATTGTTGGTTTCTGTCCGTTCCGGAGCACGCGCTTCTATGCCGGGTATGATGGATACGATCCTTAACCTGGGATTGAACGACGAAGTAGTGGAAGGGTTGACACGTAAAACTGGCAATGCTCGTTTTGCATGGGATTCTTATCGCCGTTTTGTACAAATGTACGGTGATGTTGTTTTGGGTATGAAACCGACCAGTAAGGAGGATATCGACCCGTTTGAAGCCATCATTGAAGAAGTAAAAGAGGCCAAAGGAGTGAAGTTGGATAACGAACTGACCGTCGATGACCTGAAGGTATTGGTGGCTAAATTCAAAGCTGCCGTTAAGAAACAAACCGGAAACGACTTCCCGACATGTGCTTACGAACAATTATGGGGTGCTGTTTGCGCTGTATTCAACTCATGGATGAACGAACGTGCTATCCTTTATCGCCAGATGGAAGGTATTCCTGCCGAATGGGGAACAGCGGTTACTGTTCAGGCTATGGTGTTCGGTAATATGGGTGAAACTTCTGCAACGGGTGTATGTTTCTCTCGTGATGCCGGTAACGGTGAAGACCTGTTTAATGGTGAGTATCTGATCAACGCGCAGGGTGAAGACGTTGTAGCCGGTATCCGTACTCCGCAACAGATCACAAAGATCGGTTCACAGCGTTGGGCTGAACGTGGAGGTATTCCTGAAGCAGAAAGAGTAGCTAAGTATCCTTCTATGGAAGAGGCTATGCCGGAAATCTATAAGGAACTGGATGCTTTGCAGACGAAACTGGAAAATCACTATCGTGATATGCAGGATATGGAATTTACTGTACAGGAAGGCAAACTGTGGTTCCTTCAGACTCGTAACGGTAAACGTACCGGTTCTGCTATGGTTAAGATCGCTATGGATCTGCTTCACCAGGGTATGATTGACGAAAAGACGGCATTGGCCCGTATCGAACCGAATAAGTTGGATGAACTGCTTCACCCGGTATTCGATAAGGCTGCTCTGAAAAAAGCAAAAGTATTGGTTAAAGGATTACCTGCTTCTCCAGGGGCTGCTACCGGCCAGATCGTATTCTTTGCTGAAGATGCCGCTGAATGGCATGCTGCAGGAAAACAGATCGTATTGGTTCGTATCGAAACATCTCCTGAAGATCTTGCCGGTATGGCTGTAGCTGAAGGTATCCTGACTGCCCGTGGTGGTATGACATCACACGCTGCTGTAGTTGCCCGTGGTATGGGTAAATGCTGTGTATCCGGTGCAGGTGGTCTGAATATCGATTATAAGAAAAAGACAATCGAAGTAGGAGGTGTTACACTGAAAGAAGGTGATTTCCTGTCTATCAACGGTTCTACCGGAGAGATATTTGAAGGTAAAATAGAAACGACTGCAGCTGAACTGTCTGATGATTTTGCAGAATTGATGAAGCTGGCTGACAAATACACAAAACTACAGGTTCGTACCAATGCGGATACTCCTCATGATGCAGAAATAGCCCGTGCATTCGGTGCCAGTGGTATCGGATTATGCCGTACGGAACATATGTTCTTTGAAGGTGAAAAGATCAAGGCAATGCGTGAAATGATTCTGGCTGAAGATGCAGAAGGACGTAAGAATGCATTGAAGAAAATCTTACCTTATCAGCAAGCTGACTTCAAGGGCATTTTCAAGGCTATGCATGATCTGCCTGTCACTGTCCGTCTGCTCGATCCTCCTTTGCACGAGTTTGTTCCTCACGATCTGAAAGGCCAGGAAGAAATGGCAGCTGCTATGGGGGTTTCTGTAAAGACTATCCAGCAGCGTGTAGAATCACTTTGCGAACATAACCCGATGTTGGGTCACCGTGGTTGCCGTTTGGGTAATACATATCCTGAAATCACAGAAATGCAGACACGTGCCATATTAGGTGCAGCACTGGAATTGAAGAAGGAAGGTATTGTCGCTAAACCGGAAATTATGGTTCCGCTGACAGGTATCTTGTATGAGTTTAAAGAACAGGAAAAAGTAATCCGTGATGCCGCAGAAAAGTTGTTTGCTGAAGCAGGAGATCGTATCGAATTTAAAGTTGGTACAATGATTGAAATTCCGCGTGCTGCTTTGACTGCCGACCGTATCGCTTCTTCTGCCGAATTCTTCTCATTCGGAACAAACGACTTGACTCAGATGACATTCGGTTATTCTCGTGACGATATCGCCTCTTTCCTTCCTATCTATCTGGAAAAGAAGATCCTGAAAGTAGACCCGTTCCAGGTATTAGACCAGAATGGTGTTGGTCAACTTGTAAGGATGGCTACAGAAAAAGGTCGTGCTATCCGTCCGGATCTGAAATGTGGTATTTGCGGCGAACATGGAGGTGAACCTTCTTCTGTTAAGTTCTGCCACAGAGTCGGTTTAAATTATGTATCCTGCTCACCGTTCCGCGTGCCTATTGCACGTATCGCAGCGGCACAGGCAGCGATAGAAGATTGAGATTTACTGTAATAAATAAGTGATAAATCGATAAATTAAGAAGGGTATTCTTTTTGAATATCCTTCTTAATTCGTTTTAAAATATATACTATTATAAGGCATTTATTTCGTTATCTTCAAATTATAATTACATTTGTATTAAATATTTCATTTTATCTATTAATATAGTAAAGACTTATGGCACGTAAAGTAAATTATTCAAAGAAGATCGAGAAAATTAAAGCTCAGCTAGATGAGTTATCTGTAGAAATTGAGAATGGCGCTAAGAATGAAGATGTTGTGGTAGAACAGAAAATAAAAATATCCGACATCGACTTCGAAAGTGAAGAAGTTGCAACATTAATGAAAATCCAGGCTCGTTTACTACGCGTAATTCAAGCAAAACTAAAAGGATAAAACTTCGTATTTATACCTGTTAAAGGAGGATATTCTATTTCAGAATATCCTCCTTTTGTGTTAATAAGCTTCATATCCTACACTTGATTGAACCAAAACATATTTCTAAATGTATTATGTAGACAAATAATTAAAAATAGTTGGTTATGAAAGCTGATTTATTCAAAGTAACGCAAGCAATGGTATTAATAGGTGGTGTGATCCTTTTTTTTGCAGGATGTAGTAAAAACACAATAATACTGGATCTCGGAGAAGAAAACGGACCATCAGGATCGGAAGGAAGTAATCCTGATGGCACAAGCCTGATCACATTTAATGCCTCTATTGAAGATCGTAATTTACTCACGCGGGCTATGTCACCAATGAATCAAGGTATAAAAAGTACATTATATGCCTTTGAGCCCTCTGCACAGAGTGGTACAAAACAAACACCATCGGCCCAAGGATTGTATATAACATCTTCTCCGGGAGTATTGACCGGAGTAAATGGATACAAGATGTATCTGGAAAATGGTGTTTTCGACTTTTATGCAGTGTCTGATAATTTTTCAACTATACCTCCGAAATTTTTATCAGGAAAGTCGGAGCCTTTATTTAACGGAATAGATTATTTATGGTGGCACAGTCCTAATCTGGATGTGGCAAGTACTCAGGTAAATATTCCAATCGTGTATTTACATGCAGCAACCCAGGTCGTTATTGAGGTAACGGAAGGGGATGGAATTAAATTGAATAAACTGGTTTCAGCAATGATTACTCCTTCGTACCCGGGAGCCAGTATGGATTTGGCAACCGGAGCTATCTCTCCGGCTACGACATTGGATTCTCCGGATAAAATGGGTATAAATGGCTCTTTGGCACAATACATTATGCTCCCTCTGAAAATTTCAATTCCTTTATCTCTCACAATGGATGTGATGGTTAATGGAGAAAATGCATTACGAACTTATGCAGTGGATGTTCCGGTTCCGGAAGGAGAACTAAAAGGTGGTAATTCCTATTTGTTTAATGCAATAATAGATGGAAATACGGTTACATTTTCAAGTGTAAATGTGAAAAACTGGACAGAAGTGGATGAAACGGGGAACCCTCTTTATCCCACTTTGAAGTAATATTTTCCCCTCATTTGCCTCTTTTAGGCAGAGCGATTGAAATTTAAACGATAACTAATCTTTGTCAAACGACTTAAGATTCAAGAATAAAAGAGGAATATATCAGAGAAATGTTCCTCTTTCCATTTATATTTCTTTATAAATTATTGCCGGTATAAAGATAAAATACCGTATATTTGTTACTTGATGAAATAAAAAAAACAATATCAACGTATGGAGCGGTATTTAATAATTAAGACGAGGGATGAGTTGTTACGAATAAAGATAGGGCAGATACTCTACTTTGAAGCTGACAGAAATTATACTAAATTACTATTATCCAATGGGATCCAATTTACGTTTGCTATTAATATCGGTAAAATAGAAGAAATTCTTGAAAAGCAGGTAGCCGGCTGTAACAAGATATTAATGAGAGTTGGAAAAAGTCATATCATCAATAAAAATCATATTTTGCAGATCAATTTACCTAAACAAAAACTGCTATTATTAACTGAGGAGGGCAAACCTCGTGAACTTATAATATCCAAAGATCCTTTAAAAGTGCTAAAAGAATCGTTGGAAAAGGAGATGGGTAAATCAGAAGAACCAAAAGAAATTAAAGATGAAGATTAAAATTGGTAAAGCTGAAGATAATGATTTTATAGTTAATGATCCTCATGTAAGTAGACATCATGCTTGTCTGGTTCGTGAGGATCATGGCTGTTGGTTGTTGGAAGATCTCGGCTCTACTAACGGAACTTTCGTCAATGGCTCACAGATCGTCAAAAAGCGTGTTACACCGACAGATAAGATCGTGCTTGGAACCGGATATATATTGAACTTGTCTGAAGCATCTAAATCTAATAATGATTATAGTGAAGAGTTTGCAGCATTGAAGAATGTATATGATAATTATATTCAAGCAAAAGTTAAGATACAATCTGCTAACCAGTTCAAAACAAGACTATTCCAGTCGTTACCCTTTGCTTTACCTGGTATAATAGGCGTTATAATAGGTTTCTTAGGCAAGGGGAGTCCAGAGTTGTTTGGGTTGAGTTTGTTCATTACCATTTGTGCACCAACAGTAGGTATCTATCTGGGTGCGAAGCAAGCATCTAAGACCCCACAGCAGCTGCAAGATATAGCAAACCAGTTCAAAATAGATTATGTTTGCCCTAAATGTGGTACTTTTCTTGGTGAAATACCTTGGGAATCGCTAAGAAACAGAAAGCAATGTCCTGTTTCTTCCTGTAAAGCGAAGTGGGTCAATGAATAAGTTTCGTATCTCAAAAGGGCACCGTTTGTACAGAAAACCCAATCCTTTGATTATAAGAGAGAATTAGATATTTATTAATCCGTTACTTTTCCTACTTTTGTTTCCAGAAAGATTATTTAATATCAAACCAGTATGCAAGAGGAGGAATACACATTCGTTACACTCGACGGTGACGACTCCGTATTTAGTGATGCGGTAGTTGTAGATGTGGATGGGGAAAATGATTTATCTGATGTCGTGGTTATCGACAATGATAGTATGGATGTTTCAGATTTTATTACATTATCTGATGATACTATAATGTTATCTGATGCTGATATGCATGATACTTTCTCTACTGATATCGATGAAGCTGATTTGTCATTTATGCTATGATTTCAGTTAGATGTCCACATTGTCACGTAGGATTAAAGGTAGACGAGGGGAAATTACCCCTCGATCTTACCTCCTTTAAATGTCCGAAGTGCAAACAGTCGATTCCTGTCTCTTTGCTTCAACTGGGAAAGAATGATATTGATGCTGATCAGGATACAATTCTTGTTAATCCGGTATCGAACAGTACGGGACAACTAACAGTTGTGAGTGATCCGGCAACTCCCGAGCAAATTTTCCCTCTCTACGAAGGTCTTACAATCGTTGGTCGTAAGTCTAATGCATCCAGTGCAACAATAGGAATCGTGACCGCCGACAAATCAATGAGCCGGGAGCATATACGAATAGAAGTTAAAAAAGATCCTAAAGGCGGATATAAACATTATCTTTCTGACAATAATAGTAAGAACCATACGTTATATAATAGCAATTACCTGGAGAATGGAGAAGTAGTAGTGCTAAAAAATAATGACGAGATCATTATCGGCCATACTGTTCTTCGATTTAATGAATAAAATTTGTTCGTGCTATGATTATAACGATTGGTAAACCTTGGGCTGTCTGTGAAAAAGGCGGTAGACAAAACAACGAGGATTCTATCTATCCGTTACCAGAAATGGTAAATTCCAATCAAAAGCTATTTCTGGTCTGTGATGGAGTAGGCGGATCGGAAAAAGGAGAGATTGCCAGCTCATTAGCTTGCGAATCTTTTCAAAGTTTTTTCTCTACTTTTCTGGAAGAAGAACCGTCGGAAGAATTTATCAATAAAGCGATCAGGTATACAGAAGCACGTTTTGACGATTATGTAAATTCACATCCGGAGGCTAAAGGAATGGCCACTACGTTAACTATGGTGTCTGTTGGAATTTCAGGTATAACGCTTGCCCATATCGGAGATAGCCGGATTTATCAGTTTCGCCGGGGGGAGATTATCTACCAGACAGAAGACCATTCATTGGTAAATTCCCTCGTCAAGTTAGGAAAAATTAGTAAAGAAGAAGCGTTCACCCATCCTCAGAAAAATGTAATTATTCGTGCTATACAGGGAACAGAACATCCAACAGAAGCTGATGTCGCCTTATTAAACGATATACAAGCTGGCGATTTCTTTTTTATGTGTACCGATGGTGTGTTGGAACGCCTTAAGAATGAGGATTTATCATATATATTCTCCACTCACAGCAATCCGGAAGACATTAAAGAGGCTATCATGGCCTCTTGTTGCGGAAAAACCAGGGACAACTTTTCTTTTTATATTTTACCAGTTCAAAATGTTGGTGAATCTATCGGAATAAAACAAAATATTCTCTCTTTCCTTTATTCTTTTATATAAATAACGTAATTTTGGCAGATTAAAAAGAGAATTGCACGAGAAGTTATGAATTTGCCAAACGGACATCTTCTTCAAAATGGAAAATATAGGCTTACCCATATAGTTGGTCAGGGCGGCTTTGGTATAACTTACAAAGGCGTTTGGTTTACAGAGGTTAAAGGACCGCTGGGAACTATCAAAACCGAGGTTCCTATATGCGTAAAAGAATATTTTTTCAAAGATTACTGTTACAGAGATCCTGAGTCTTATGCTGTCAGGGTGCATTCTGAAACGGGAAGGGCTCTTTTTGATAAGTTCAAAGAAAAGCTGATCAAAGAAGCGAAGATATTATCTGAAGTTCATCATCCCCATATTGTTAATGTATTGGAAGTATTTGAAGAAAATGATACTGCCTATATTGCTATGGAGTATATTTCGGGTAATAGCCTTAAATATATGATGGATAAGGAAGGAGTTTTGCCTGAAGCTAAAATGTTGAGATATGTTCATCAGATCGGGGAGGCTCTACAGTTTGTTCATGAGAAAAATATTCTTCACCTGGATATCAAGCCAAGTAATATATTGATTGATCAGAATGGGAAAGCCCGACTGATTGATTTCGGTGTAAGTAAACGATATGATATCGAACAGCAGGAAACTAGTACCACTATGTTAACCTTATCGAAAGGTTTTGCATCTATCGAGCAATACGACAATGAAGGTACCCAAAATTTTTCTCCATGTCCGGATATTTATTCGTTAGGAGCAACGATGTATAATCTGTTGACCGGAAAGATACCTACAGAATCTATTCTGCGGGCAACACGTCCATTACCGGCTCCCAGTGAACTGAATCCGGTCATTTCTGCTAAAACAGAGGCTGCCATTATTAAAGCTATGCAAATTATTCCGGCAGACCGTTTCCAGTCTGTATCGGAAATGCTTGCGGAACTAGATTTTCCCCAGATTGAAGAAGAGACAGTAAAGAAAAATATATCGTCACCCGAGTATTTTGAGGAAGACGAGACAACAATCTTATTTACAACTCGTCTGCCTCAATCAAAAGGAGTGGAAGACGATGAAACGGTATTGAATAACGTTGGTATACCCGCTGTGCCTAAAAAGAAAAAAAGAAAAGTTACGTTAATATCTTTACTTATTATTATATTTGCAAGTATAGGTTCGGCGTTAGCTCTCTTTGTACAACGGCATAAACCGACAACTCCGGTAGCAGAAATGGTAAATGCGATACCGGAAGGGAAAACAGACCCTGTAGAGGATCCGGTTATATCGAATGTGACGGAAGAAAGTGATACACCCGAAGTTATTAAAGAAAAAATAGAAACTGAAAGTGTAAACGATGGTAAAACAAATAAAGATCAACAGGAAGTTCAAATCAAACCGGAAATTAAGCCTGAAGCTGTTGCACAACAACCGGCTTCTGTAAAACCGGAGGTTAAGCCCGAAGTGAGAAATGTTGAACAACCGGTAACCAGGTTGCCGGAACGCTCGAAAGAGGAAATTAATGCAGAATATCTATCTTTAATCAATTCAGGAAAAGAGAAGATGACCACTGCTGATTTCTCTGGTGCAAAAGCTGATTTTACCAAGGCTTCAGAGATCAAAATGACACAGGAGTTGTTTGATCTTATTGGAGATTGTAAACTCAAAGAAAATGAAAGTAATCTGGCAAAGCGAAAAGCCCAATACGAAGAAAAGATGTCTTTTGGAAAATATACAATTGTACGAAAGAAATCAACCGGAAATTATGGTGCTATTGATGCTGAAGCGATGGAACACATTCCTTGTAATTACAAGAATGTAGGAAAAGCAGATAATGGACGAGCATTTGAGCGTGCCGACGGTTTGTTTGACATATATAATACAGAAGGAGTGTTGATTAATCAAGGTGTACCGTATTATTAAATGTGTTTATGAAAAGACTTTGGATACTTATCTTACTAGTTATTGTGCTTCCGGAATGTTTACTGGCACAACAACGGACTGAATACAATAGAAAAGGCGACGAAGCAATGAAACGCCAGGATTATAGTGATGCAAGGATGTGGTACGAAGAAGGGATCAGCAATTGCGATTCATACAGTATCAATCAATTGACTGCTATATGGAAGACAAATAAAAAAATGCGTGCCTCTATGCGCAGTTTAATGACCAAATGCTTGAATTGTCTGACTGTAAAAGCAACAGACAATGACTCAACAGCAGTTGCTCAACTAATTGTATACTATAACGAAGGTATAGGAACTCCTATCAGTGACGAGTTAGTTTCCTATTGGAGTGACCGGTTGGAAGAACTTCGTAAACCGGTAGAACCGATAACCTATGTTCCCATACAAGAGAGAAAGCCGAGAGAACCTATGAAGTTCTTCGTCGGATATGCTTTTTCTATCGAAGCACCTTATGGTCTGACAGTAGGAGGGGTAGGTGAACGGTTTGGATGGTATGCCAGGTTCAGGACAAATCTATCTTTTGATGATTATACGGGTGAGTGTCGGGGTGATCATGAATTGCTTCCTCCACCGGAGAATTTCTCCGTAAATTTCACCAATAAGAAGAAGTCCAACAATATAGCAGCTTCGGCCGGGGTAGTTATTAAATGTGTTCCTTGGTTATACACTTCTGTCGGATTAGGATATGGAAAGAGAGAACTTCTATACGAGTATATAACTACTGATCATTTCGATTCCAATAATAAAAATATATTCTGGGCTAAGAACACAGACTATTCCTATGAAGGAGTCGTTGTTGATTTGGATTTTATGGTAAAGTTCGGGCCTGTATTTGTTAGTGCAGGTTGTAATACTCTGAATTTTAAATATATTGATCTTAATGCCGGTCTTGGTGTATTCTTTTAACTGATAATAACATGAAACAATTATACTTACTATTATTCACACTGTTTGCTATAAGTTTATCCGGATGTCTGGAAGAGCCGGATATGGATCCGACTCTCCAAAATGCTTTTGCTCCGGAGTTAGAGAAATTTACAAGAGCCAATGTTGATATCACTGCAACGACGATTGTTGCTAAAGCTACGGTGAAAAAAGAAAATGGCGATCCGGTAACAGAGCGTGGTTTTATCTATTGGCTGAAAAACACGAACGATGTTAAGACTAAGAAAGAAACTAATTTAGAAAATGGAAAAGGGGAATTCAAACAGGAAATAAAGGAGTTGAAAAATGATACTATTTATTTTATTAGTCCCTATGCAAGAAATAAGAAGGGTATAACTTATGGAGATACTTTAGGTATTAATACGAATGCCGGTATTGGTAGTGTCATTACCTCTGAAGTTACGGAGGTTACTGCTACTTCTGCCGTAGTGGGAGGTTTAATTAAAGATAAAGGTGAAGGCGAAATTAAAATGGTCGGTTTCAATTTATATAAGAACTCTGAATTAGATTCAATTATCAAGATTGATATGAATGAAATGCCGACAGATTCTACATTTATCCATACGTTGACAGATTTGGAGCCTGAGACAGAGTATGTTATTGAAGCGATTGTGGAAAATAGTTTTGGACAATTCGATACCGACAGACAAAGTTTTAAAACTCTGGACGGACATCCTGAACTTGGTTTCCTGTCAGTAATTGAGACTGATTATACGCAGGTAACAGTTAGAGCTAAATTAGTAAAAAAAGGGGATGGAGAGTTAGATTCTATCGGTTTTTGCTGGAGTGATGTTAAAGCAGTTGGTAGGCCTAATATTCAAGAAGATTCAACCATAAAATGTACTGTAGACAAAGACGGATTCTTTGTTGGTGTGATACCTAACCTGAAAGCACAGACACAATATTTTGTACATAGTTATGCAGTAAATGCTTTTGGTACTGTTTATACTCCGAATAGCATTGAATTTTCTGCTAAAAGTGATGCTCCTACTATTTTTATGGATGAAGCATCAAACTATGTGATGGAAGATGGAAATGTTACAGTGAGTGCTGTTTTGAAGGATGATGGTAGAGGTACTGTTTCAGAAATTGTTATCTGTTACTCATTATCTGCAACCCCAAATCCTGATAAGGATGAAAAAATAACCTTAAGCAGAGAAGAATTAAAATTAGATGCAGATAATAGATTTAACGTATTATTACCTAAACTACTAAAAGGAAATCAGAAGTATTATGTAATTGCTTATGCTAAAAATAAATTTGGTACGGGATCAAGCAGTGCAGTTTCGTTTACTACACCACCTATTTTTTCAACTACAGATATAAAACCATTCCCTGTTGATTGGGGACTTCGTAAAGAATTTGCGGCATTTTCGCTTGGTAATGATGCTTTTATTTTGGGTGGAGATTTTGGTTCTACACGTACAAAAGAATTGATTGGATACAATGCTGATAATAATGTTTGGATGCAGTATCGCTCTTATGATAAAGAAGCGACTAATATATCTGTATGTACAAATGAAAATACAGTTTATGCACTTGGAGGTAGACAATCAGGCTTTGGACAAAATGGTATCTTAAAGACTTGTTATTCATATAGTGGAAACACATGGGAACAATTCAAAGAAGAGTTACTAGGTGAAAATATCCGATATGATGCTGTTAGTTTTGTTTCAAATGATAAAATCTATCTTATCGGGGGAGTTAATCTAAATTCAGCACTTACTGATACGATTTACTATTATGATATGAATACCAAAACTTGGAATGGATCAAGCAGATTCGACGTTGCATTCAGTGGAGGTATTGCATTAATGAAGGATGGAAACGCTTATGTTGGCTTAGGTAATAAGCCTTCGGAATGTGGGTTCTTTACTTCTTCTGGTGACTTCAAAGATTGGACTTCATTGGAAACACCTCCTGGATTAATGAATAAAGTATCAACTGGAGTTGTTTATAAAGATAATATTTATGTTATTGATGACAGTGGCATAATCTGGCAGTATAATTTGACTGAAGACAAATGGTATCAGCGTTCTACCTGTCTTCCGGAAAAGATTAAAAACTTTAAAGTATATGTATTGAATGACATGATCTATATTTTAGGTATGGATTATTTCAATACAACATTAATGACCTACGACCCATCATGGGACAACTAATATGACTAGAGCAGATATATTAAACCAGATACAAAAAAACGTAGAACGTTTATCGGCTTCCGATTTGCCGGAATATAAATACATTCCGTTGCATCAGAAGCCGTCACCTTCCGTTCATTCGCTTCGAGAGATCATGCGGTTACTGCGGAAAGTAATCTTTCCGGGGTTCTTTGGTTCTGAGCAGGAGGCACAGTTTGATTCTATACAATATTATACAGGGGTATATCTGGAGCAGATATATGATTTGTTGCAGGAACAGATATACAATGGATTATGTTTTGAAGTAGACCGTTGCTGCGACTCCAAAGACCGTTCTTCGGAGATAGCGATCAGCTTTATCAATCAGATACCTCATATCAAATATCTTCTTTCAACAGATATTAAAGCAATCCTGGATGGCGATCCGGCTGCGAAGAGTATTAGCGAAATCATCTTTTGCTATCCGGCAGTACGTGCTATCCTGTATCAACGTGTAGCCCACGAATTATTGAAACTCGGAGTACCTGTTCTGCCACGTATCATTACAGAAATGGCACATTCGGATACCGGGATCGATATTCATCCGGGGGCACAGATCGGCGAGTACTTTAGTATAGACCATGGAACCGGTATCGTTGTCGGCCAGACTGCCATTATAGGAAATCATGTGCGCTTATATCAGGGAGTCACTTTGGGGGCGAAAAACTTTACGTTGGACGAAGAAGGATTACCTATCGATATTCCCCGGCATCCTATTCTTGAAGATTATGTAACTGTTTACTCCAACGCATCGATACTTGGACGCATCACGATTGGAGAAGGATCTGTGATAGGAGGTAATATTTGGTTGACCCATAGCGTACCTCCGAACTCAAAAGTTCTTCAGTCACGAGCCGTTGAAGATAAATAAACCTTTTTCTTTTTTTAGGTCAAAACACTACTATAAATTAAAGAGAAATACGTATGTTTGTGCTATACCCTTAACAGGGTCTAATACCTTAAATGCATACGTGATGAGCAAAGTAAAAACGTTAGATGACCTTCGGAAGATGCGCGAGTCCTTACGCACCTCCCTTGATTTACGTGAGAAAAGTAATAACCCCGAACAAATGGTTCAGATCAAGGTCGCGATGGCTACCTGCGGAATAGCGGCGGGAGCTAAGGAAGTGATGAGTTACTTTATTGAAGTACTCGATCGTGAACGTGTGGATGCACTGGTTACCCAAACCGGATGTATGGGATATTGCTATGCAGAACCCACAGTCGAAATTACTGTTCCCGGTAAAGAACCGATCGTATTCGGGCGTGTCAACAAGACAAGAGTAGACGAGATCGTTACTAATTATATCAAACAAGGTATTTTAGTAGATGATATCATACCTGTCAATTATAACTCGGTCGGTCCCGAATAACAAACCTATCCAAATACTTACATAATGGCACAATTTAGCAACTATATTCTGGTGTGCGGAGGAACAGGCTGCCGTGCATCTCAAAGCGAACTTATACTAGAAAACTTAAAGGAAGCAGTCAGGCAAAACGGTTTACATGAGAGCGTACAGGTGATCCGGACCGGTTGTTTCGGCTTCTGTGAGAAAGGTCCTGTAGTAAAGCTGATCCCGGATAATACATTTTATGTAGAAGTAAAACCGGAAGATGCGAACGATATAGTAAACGAGCATTTGGTAAAAGGCCGCAAAGTAGAACGTTTACTCTATGTTAATCCCGAGACGAACGAGCAGATACTCGACTCCAAGCATATCAACTTCTATAAGAAACAGTTACGTATAGCCTTACGCAACTGCGGTTTCATCAATCCGGAAAACATCGACGAATACATCGCCCGTGACGGTTATATCGCCCTGGGTAGAGCTCTGACGGAAATGACACCCGACGAGGTGATCAAAGAGATCATCGACAGCGGACTACGTGGCAGGGGCGGTGGTGGTTTCCCGACCGGACTCAAATGGCAGATCACCCGTAAAGTACAGGCTCCTCAGAAATACGTAGTCTGTAATGCCGACGAAGGAGACCCCGGTGCATTCATGGACCGTTCCATCCTGGAAGGCGATCCGCACTCCATCGTCGAAGCAATGGCCATCAACGGATACTGTACCGGAGCCAGCAAAGGACTGGTCTATATCCGTGCCGAGTACCCGCTAGCCGTCGAACGGTTGAGAATTGCGATCCGTCAAGCCAAAGAATACGGCCTTCTGGGAGAAAACATCTTCGGGACTGATTTCTCTTTCGATATCCAGATACGTTATGGAGCCGGAGCATTTGTCTGCGGTGAAGAGACTGCTCTGATCCACAGTATGGAAGGACTTCGCGGGGAAGCAACCGTCAAGCCGCCGTTCCCCAGTGAATGCGGATATAAAGGTTGTCCGACCAACGTTAATAATGTAGAGACCTATGCCAATATCCCCGTTATCCTATTGAAAGGAGCCAAATGGTTCAGCGGTATAGGTACGGAAAAAAGCAAAGGGACAAAGGTTTTCGCCTTGGCCGGAAAGGTCAACAATGTCGGCTTGATAGAAGTACCGATGGGAACAACCCTTCGTGAAGTTATATTCGGTATCGGCGGAGGTATTAAAGACGGAAAGAAATTCAAAGCCGTACAAACCGGCGGACCGTCGGGCGGTTGCCTGACCGAGAAGCATCTTGACTTGCCTATCGACTACGATAACCTGATAGCAGCAGGTTCAATGATGGGATCAGGCGGTATGATCGTTATGGATGAAGATGACTGCATGGTCGCTATGGCCAAGTTCTATCTCGACTTCACGGTAGAAGAATCGTGCGGTAAATGTGCTCCCTGCCGTATCGGGAATAAACGCCTGCATGAAATGCTGCAGAAGATCACGACGGGAAGAGCAACTGTTGAAGATCTCGACAAATTGCGTAATCTAGCTATGGTAATCAAGGATACTGCTCTCTGCGGACTGGGGCAAACTTCGCCTAATCCGGTTCTTTCCACTATGGATAATTTCTATGAGGAATACCTGGCGCATGTCGACGAACAGCGTTGTCCGTCTCACCAGTGCCGCGAACTGACTCAGTACTTTATCAATCCTGAGAAATGTAAAGGATGTACCATGTGTGCCCGAATATGTCCGGTACATGCTATCACCGGCAGCCGGAAAGTTCCTCACACGATCGACTCGGAAATATGTATCCGTTGCGGATCATGTATAGAGAAATGTAAGTTCGATGCTATTTACGTACACTAAAAGGCAGTTGACAATTGACAGATTAAAGATATGGAAAATATAAAACTAACGATAGATAACAGGGAAGTGGAAGTACCGAAAGGTACGACCGTTCTTGACGCTGCAAAGAGCCTTGGTATTCGTATACCGACACTTTGCCACATGAAACTCGAAGATTTGAATTATGAGAATAATCCCGGAGCCTGCCGTATCTGCGTAGTGGAGATAGAAGGCCGCCGCAATCTGGCTCCATCCTGTAAGATGGAATGTACGGAAGGAATGGTTGTCAGAACCCACACGCCCCGGGTAATGAATGCCCGCAAGACCGTAATGGAACTGATCCTGTCGAACCATCCGGCCGGATGTCTTACCTGTAGCAGTAACGGTTACTGTGAACTTCAGACGATCGCCCACGACCTGGGTATCCGCGAGATAAGATATCAGGGCGAACAATCCACCTTCGAGATCGACCGTTCGCCGTCAATCGTACGCAACATGAATAAATGCATCATGTGTCGCCGTTGCGAGACTATGTGCAACAGTATACAGACCGTCGGTGCACTGACAGCCGTCAACCGTGGTTTCAATGCCGCCGTGTCGACGGCTTTTGAACGCGACATAGCCGGCAGTACCTGTTCCTATTGCGGACAATGTGTATCTGTTTGTCCGGTAAACGCCCTGAGCGGACGTAATACGCAACAACCCGTACTCGATGCATTGGCCGATCCGACCAAGATCGTTATCGCCCAAACCGCCCCCGCAGTACGAACTGCTCTCGGACGCGACTTCGGTTGCGAACCGGGAACGCTGGTCACCGGAAAGATGGTTTCCGCCCTTCGCCAGCTAGGTTTCGATTATGTATTCGATACCGACTTCGCAGCCGACCTGACCATCATGGAAGAAGGAACGGAGCTGTTGCAACGATTGGGTAAATACCTCTCGGGCGACGAGGAAGTAAAGATACCGATGATGACAAGCTGTTGTCCCGGTTGGGTCAGTTTCGTAGAGCAGCATTTCCCTGAATTACTGGGTAACCTTTCCACTGCAAAGAGTCCGCAACAGATGTTCGGAGCCATAGCCAAAAGCTATTTCGCTGAAAAGCTGGGAGTAGACCGAAAGAATATCGTGGTCGTATCCATCATGCCTTGCCTGGCTAAGAAATACGAAGCCAGCCGTCCCGAGTTTGCCGTCGAAGGAAATCCGGACGTCGATATATCCATCTATACCCGCGAACTGGCCCGTCTGATCCGTTATGCGAATATCAACTTCAACGAGCTTCCCGACAGCGACTTCGACCATCCTCTCGGCGAGTCGACCGGTGCAGGAGTTATCTTCGGAACAACCGGAGGCGTAATAGAAGCAGCCTGCCGTACGGCTTACGAACTATATACAAAGAAGCCGTTAGAGAAAATCGAATTTAAGGAATTACGCGGTCTGGAAGGTATCCGCAGCGGAACGATCAACTTCGACGGCACGCCTGTGAAGATCGGTATCGCCCACGGCCTGGGTAATGCCCGCAAGTTGGTAGAAGAGGTGAAGAGCGGCAAATCCCCTTATCACGTTATCGAGATAATGGCCTGTCCCGGTGGCTGTATCGGAGGTGGCGGACAGCCGTTCCATCAGGGACGCATAGAAGTGCTTCGCAAACGGGCTGCCGCTCTATATAGCGAAGACGAAAGCAAGCCGCTTCGCAAAAGCCATGAAAACCCTTATATACAGCAGTTGTATAAAGACTATCTGGGTGAACCTTGCGGACCGAAAGCGCATAAGTTACTGCATACTCATTACTTCGACCGCAAAGAGGTAATCAATATGTTTTTGGAAACAGATAAAGACGAATAAGCCATGGAAAAGATACATTTGCCCCAGCCTAAAGTAAAAGAACTGCATGCCGTATGCAAAGATCACGACAACGATCCCGGTGAACTGATCAATATATTGCATGCAGCACAGGAAATATTCGGTTACCTTCCCCGTGAAGTACAGGAGATCGTTGCTGCCGAATTGCATATTCCCGTATCCCGTGTGTATGGCGTAGTTACTTTCTATTCATTCTTTACCATGACTCCGAAAGGGAAATACCCGATCTCCGTCTGTCTGGGAACTGCCTGTTATGTACGTGGAGCCGAAAAAGTACTGGATGAATTCCAGCGTCAGTTGGAGATAAAAATAGGAGAGACGACCTCCGACGGGTTGTTCTCTTTGGATTGCCTGCGTTGTGTGGGTGCCTGCGGACTGGCTCCTGTCGTAACGATAGGCGGTAAGGTATACGGAAGAATTACCCCCGAAAAAGTAAGAGATATCTTGTCGGAGTATTATATCCGGGAAGAATAAATGTTTTTGTAAAAGTGCTTTCATGGGTTCATATCACCTTTTTATGTTTTGAATATTATAGTGTAACGACATGAAGGCACTTCTTCCGGCGGGTTCATATCTGCTTTCAGCAATATGACAAATGGCAAACGGTATTGCAAATAAAACAAGTATTTGCCATGATGTAACTAGCTTATCGGTAATTGTTTATATTGAATTATGGCAAATGGCAAATAAAGTTGAAAAACTTTTGTGTATAGAAAACTAAATCCTGATAAACGACCTTTTATGGTAAAAGACAGGAGGAACTAATACGAAAGCAGTAACAAACAAAAGCCAGCCTGTACACCTTGTCGAATTAAGGTGTACAGGCTGGCTCAGTATGGTGTACACCCTAATCGATTATCCTGTACACCCTGGCAATAGTGAGTCCTGTCCTTTGATTTAGTTAGTCCAGACTTGCCTGTTAGTTTTTAGTTACTTTCGGGCTAGAACCTGCTGATGGAACCACCACCACCTGAGCGTCCTCCGCCCCAGGAACCTCCGCCACCGCCAAAGCCTCCTCCGAAACCGCCGCCTCGTCCACCGCCACCGATGATGACAGGGCCAGTACTGCGCCTCAGCCGGCTGATATTACGGTTTTTCTTTTCCGTATAGCCGCAATTCTTACATCTGTATGTCTCTTCGGCTAATCCTTCGGAGCTGTAAGTCGCTCTCTGTACAACTTGCTGACCTACATATACTAATGTCTTTTGTCCGCAACGGGGGCAGATACGCGGGCGATATTTCAGAAAAGAGACAAGGATGAAGATTCCCGCGGGAAATACGACAATCATAATGATGAACAACCACATAAAGAGGTCGTCACCCTCTGCTTGCCGGTTATGACCACCGCCTGTCATGGCGGCACGCTCATGGTCGCTCGCCATCAGGTATTCCTTTACGGCGGCAACGCCTTTCAGCATACCTGTGCTATAATCGCCGGCTTTCAGATCGGGGATCATGTATTTTTGTTGCAGGCGGTAGGTGATGGCGTCGGGAAGTACGCCTTCCAGGCCGTAGCCCGTCTCGAAAACGACAGAGCGTTGTGTCGGTTCGGTGACAAGCTGGATCAGCAAACCGTTATCTTTTCCCTTCTTTCCCAATCCCCAGTGTTGAAACAGGTCGGTTGCGAACATGCGAGCATCGTTATCGCCGATACTTTCGACGGCAACAACGGCTACTTCTATCCCCAGGCTGTCTTCGACAATCTGTAGAAGGTGGTTGATACGGTCTACATCCTGCGGCTGGATAATTCCGTCCGGGTTACTTACGTGGTTATACCGGTCGGAGAGGCGTACGTTGGGTATTGTCTCGACAATATAATCCTTTGCAGCCGAAAGATGCAAAGGAAAAAGAGACATCAGCAACAGGCCTGTA
>NZ_CAJJWO010000068.1 GCF_905196875.1 uncultured Parabacteroides sp.
CCAGGCGATCTTATACAAACGCCGTCGTTTCCTGCATCTTTCGTTGAAGCAGTCCGGCAGGAATAGGATGCAGGTGCTTGTTTATATGCTATGTATTGTCTGTTTATTCTTTAGCTGTGGCATGAAAAAGACTGTGCGCCGGCAGGAAAACACCAACCGGAATGAATCGGTCAGAATAGACCATAATGACAGCTTGTTATTACAAAGCCATTCTGTTCTGAATGACTCCTTATCCTGGGAACTGAAGCAGGTCATTTTTCTTCCACCAGACAGTTCGGGCAGGCAACCCCTGCAAAGCCTTACTGTTGCCCGCTTGCAACGCGTTAGCAACACTGCCGACAGCCTGACCTCTGTCTCCGCAACGCAACAATCTTATACCAGTCGGACAGTGGAACAAATACAAAAACAGGAAGTCCGCCATACAACTAACTACCGTATTCTGATCTTAGCCGTTGCAGGTATCTGTCTCTTTATCGGAGGGGTGATCTATATTAAAAGGAAATTTATATTATCCGGAAAACTATGATGTCAGTGTAATTTTACATACCCTAGTTTCGTATATCGTATATTCCGGGATGTATAATGTTTGATCACCTTGGCGGAACGGATATGTAGTTTTTCTCCGATCCGGTAAGCGTGATCGGCGTTGCTTAATTTGCCGCTTTCCAGACTGCGGTCGGTTGCGCGGATAGTAAAGAAGAACAGATTGCCCGACTCGTCGGCCGCTATGATCTTCTGATCGACATAAAAGTGGGTGGTTCCCCGGATTATACAGGTTTTGTACGGATTGTCTTCCACCTTGATCCGTTGGATGGTAAGATGGATCTCACTCAGTTTTTCATCGATCGTCCCAACAAAACGACTGATAGGCATTTTGTGTATCCTGGAAGTATTAAGATCCTGATATACCCAGGAATAAGTGGCGGCTAATTCCTTGAAACGTCTTTCACTTTGAACACGGGCTTCGTATTTGATGGCAATCCAGGTTACATATTTAGGATCGATGGCGGCTACTTCAAACAAGTGGTATCCGCGATATTTACCGAAAGATATGATATCGTCGGCGTTATGGGAAATAGAGTCGATACGCATTTTGATCGTTAGCCGTGCAAAAGAGTTGGCTACCGCTTTCATCGCTTTCTCGAGTGAGTTGATTGCATTGACATCCAATGTAGAAAGGAAAACATTCGGATGATATTCCGCAGCCGGGTGGTAGAACCAAAGCGTATAATAAGCGGTCTTTTCATTAGGCAAAAGAATATAGTATACGCCTTTATCCGCATTTCTTCCTTCGTTAAACTCTGTCAGTTTATCCAGAACAAATTGTTCGATATAGTCTGAAATGTTACTCATAACTCATCCTCCTCATATTCTTCCCTAACAAATATATGCAAAGAGGATGAATTATCCTAGCAAAACGGTGATTAATCGCTAGATTAACCGGTTTTCCGCAACGTATTTCCAGAGGGCAGCGGCGTGGAGCGCTTGTTTGATCTGGTCTGTCTGAAGCAGTTCGATAACCTCGTTCTGCGAAAGAAGGTGTACGGTCAAATCTTCCGTTTCTTCGAGGTGTTGGTTGGTAATAGGTTCGACATCTGTTGCCAGATAACAATAAGTCAGATTGGTATGTGTGCTCGGATTGACGGATATGACCATATATTCGCTCCATTGGCCGCCTCCGAAGCCTGTTTCTTCCAACAATTCCCGTTGAGCGGAAACGAGAGGTGAAGCGTCTGCTTTTTCGCATACTCCTGCGCATAACTCGAAGCTAGTCATGCCTAACCCGTGGCGATACTGGCGCACGAATACGAATTTCTTGTCTTTGGTGATGGCTATTGTGTTGACCCAGTCGGGATATTCATATACAAAATATTCAGGTATCCGGTTGCCGTTGGGAAGTTCTACACATTCGCAGCGGACGGTGCACCAGGGTTTGCGATGGAGGTAAGTACTTTCGAGTACTTTCCATTTTCTATCTTTAAAGTCTTCCATAATGTTCTTTGTATTATGTTTGTTTATTATTTGAACTAACGGCTATTCGGATTGTTTATTATATGAGTAGGTACCACTAAATTTATTATCCGATGAAGATACACGAATATCAGGCGAAAAAGCTCTTTTCTGACTATGGAATTCCTGTCGAACGGCATATTTTATGCAGTACGCCGGATGAAGTCATGGCTGCCTTTAGCCAACTGGGAGAAGAAAAGGTTGCCATCAAGGCACAAGTACTGACCGGAGGCAGGGGCAAAGCCGGTGGTGTAAAACTGGCAGGTAATGCCGGAGAAGCCCTTCAATATGCAGAAAATATTCTAGGCATGACGATCAAAGATTATCCCGTCACCCGGGTGATTGTCAGTGAAGCCGTGAATATCCATCTGGAATATTATATCAGTTTTGTGATCGACCGCAATTCCCGTTCAGTCGTTCTGATGATGAGTGCCGAAGGCGGTATGGATATAGAAGATGTCGCTCGCCGCGCCCCTGAAAAGATATTCCATTTCCGGATCGATCCGATGATCGGAATACCGGATTATCTGGCCCGGCGTTATGCTTTTACTTTGTTCGATAAGTTGTCGCAGGTGAACCAACTGGCTGGGATCATACAAAATATGTATCGTCTTTTTATCGGGAAAGATGCTTCCCTGGTGGAGATAAACCCGCTGGTAATGACCCGTGAAGGAGTCTTGATCGCCATCGATGCCAAGATGACTTTCGATGATAATGCGTTATATCGCCAACCTGGCGTATTGTCTCTTTTCGAACCAACGGAGGAAGAAAAGATAGAAGTCAGGGCGAAAGAAAATGGTTTCAGTTATGTGCATATGGGTGGTGAGATCGGCTGTATGGTGAACGGTGCCGGTTTGGCAATGGCGACAATGGATATGATTAAGCTTTATGGTGGCGATCCGGCCAATTTCCTTGATATCGGAGGAAGTTCTAATCCTGAAAAGGTGATTGAAGCCATGAAGTTGTTGTTGAAAGATCCCAACGTAAAAGTGGTATTGATCAATATATTCGGGGGAATAACCCGTTGCGATGATGTTGCTTACGGTTTACTGAAAGCTTTCGAACAGATAGAGAATGATATTCCCGTTATTGTCCGCCTGACCGGAACTAACGAAAAGGAAGGGCGCGACTTGTTGCGCAATACGCGTTTTAAAGTGGCCGAGACAATGGGTGAAGCGACCTTGTTGGCCGTAGAGTTATCAAAAAAACAGTAAGAAAGGATAGTCATCATGAGCATACTTATTAATAAATCAACCCGCTTGATCGTGCAGGGTATTACCGGGCGCGACGGCCTTTTCCATGCGCTGAAAATGAAAGAATACGGAACGAATGTGGTAGGAGGGACTTCACCGGGTAAAGGTGGAACCGAGATAGAACATATTCCGGTATTCAATACGATGTATGATGCCGTACAGCAAACGCAGGCAAACACATCTATTATATTTGTTCCCGCCCGTTTTGCTGCCGATGCGATCATGGAGGCTGCCGATGCAGGTATAGAATTAATTATTTGTATCACAGAAGGAATACCGACGATAGATGTGATCAGAGCCTATCGGTTCGTGCAGATGAAAGGGGCGAAATTGATCGGACCGAATTGTCCCGGTCTGATCTCGCCGGGAGAGAGCCTTGTCGGCATTCTTCCCGGAAAAGTGTTTATGAAAGGACATACAGGCGTGTTAAGTAGAAGCGGAACACTCACTTATGAAGTAGTTTATCATCTTACTGCCAATGGAATGGGACAATCTACAGCCGTAGGAATGGGGGGCGATCCCGTCGTGGGACTTTACTTCCGCGAATTACTGGAAATGTTTGAAAATGACCCTGATACGCATTCGATCGTGATGATCGGCGAGATAGGTGGCAATGCGGAAGAACTGGCGGCAGAATATATCCGCAAGCATGTGACCAAGCCTGTCGTCGGATTCATAGCCGGACAATCTGCCCCGCCGGGTAAACAAATGGGACATGCCGGAGCAATTATCTCCGGAGGAACCGGCACAGCCGTTGAAAAAATACGGGCGATGGAAGAAGCAGGCATACGAGTTGCCAGCGAACCATCTGAAATACCGGAGCTTTTAAGTAATAAATAGCAACTTTATCCCTATCTTTGCACCTTCGTAAGAATGAGTAAATGAATAGAGATGATAATTTCGGCAGATTGCTGGCGTTGCTATTAATCACGCTATGTATCTGTCTGGGGCTATATTATCTGCCGGACCAGTTGTTCGGACAGAAAATAAAAAAGGTTGACTTACTTTCGGATTTACGGGTAAAGACGCAATCACTATCAATGGATTCACTGCGTAAGCAGCTTGAACAGCCGGATACGTTGCAAATAGACTCGGTTGCTTTGCGTGATTCGATTATCCGTTCTACGGGGATCGATTCGGCGGCACTGGCTTTGCGCGATTCATTGTACAATGTGATGTATTCCGTTCAGGGAGCCGATTCGCTCGGTACGCATATCGAAGATTATTCGGTCGGGCATATCGGGTTGAAGCGTTTCTTTGCCGCACTCAAAAAGGGTAAGGAACTAAAACGTCCGGTTCGCGTTGCCTTTCTAGGCGACTCGTTTATCGAAGGGGATATTGTCGTTGCAGACCTGCGTTCGGCTTTGCAGAAAGAGTTTGGCGGCCGTGGAGTCGGTTTCGTTCCGATTGCATCAGTAGCCTCGCAATTTCGTCCGACTGTCGAACAACACTCGGAGGGATGGCATACCTGGTCGATGCTGACCGATCGTGAACACGGCTATACGCTTTCGGGCATGATGTTCGAACCGAAGGGAGAAAAGGCTTCGGTTTCTGTTAAGACAACGAACCGTTATCCGGAGTTGCAGACTGTCTCTTCCCTGAAATTCCTGTATGAACAAAATACGGCAACCCGCATGAAACTGCTTTGTAACGGTGAACCCGATACAATCAGCGAACTGTTGCCGGCAACGACTGAAATAACCCAGTACGAAAAGAAAGGAACATTTACCGAAGCCTCGTTCTCGTTTACAGAGACGGATGGTTTCCGGGCATTAGGTGTTGCGATGGAAGATAATTCGGGGATTGTGGTAGACAATTATTCTTTACGGGGTAATTCCGGAATAATTCTTGCCCGTCTGGACAGTGCCCGCTGCCGGAGTCTGAGTAAGGTGCGGCCGTATGATCTGATCATTCTTCAATATGGTTTGAATGTAGTGAGCGACAGTGTCTTGCATTACGGATGGTATAATAGCCGTATGACGGAGGCCGTTCGGCGTGTTCAGGTTTGTTTCCCGGAAGCAGATATATTGCTGCTCGGCGTTTCCGACCGCAGCCATCAGGAGGACGGCGTATTTGAAACCATGCCTGCCGTATTGGCTTTACTTCATACACAGAGACAGATTGCCCGTAAGACCGGTATCCCGTTCTGGAATACATTCGGGGGAATGGGCGGAGAAAACAGTATGGTTCGTTTCGTCGAAAATAACTGGGCGAGCAAGGATTATACACACCTCAGTTTCCGCGGAGGGCGCGAAATCGCTACGGCGTTATTAAAAGCATTATTGTTAGAAAAGGAGTTTTATGATGAAGCAGACAAAGTGGTTAATTAACTTGTCGGTCTTAATGGTGCTGATTGCGATCACCATAGGGACGACGAACCTTTCGCCTGCCCGTTCGTCTGTTCGGGATACAGGAATGGTTTTGCAGGATACACTGGCCGCACCGGACACTGTTGCATTGCCTTCTGCCTCTTATAAGATAGGTGTTGCCGTCGATTCTATCCTGCTGCCTGCATCGGATAGCGTAAATGAATATGCTCCTTTAATGGATTTCTTCGCCGCGCTCGATTCATTACGTGCCGGAAAAGATACAGTCGTCACAATAGTTCAGTTGGGCGATTCACATATCCAGGCCGGGCATTATAGCGGACGTATGATGCGTCTTTTACAGCAACAGTTCGGAAATGCAGGACGTGGTTGGGTGGCTCCTTTTAAATTAAGCAAGACCAATGAACCGGACGATTATTTTATTTCGTCTGTTGCCAAAGAATGGGTTGCCGGACGTTGTATACAGAATAACAGGAAGGCTCCGATCGGGCCCGGTGGAATCGGTATCCAGTCCGTATCGCCTTCTATCAACTTCGATATCAGTATGGCTCCGAACAATGGGGCCGGATACTCTTTTAACCAGGCGGTCATTTACCGGGGAGAGAAGTCTATGCCGATGCTTCCTGCCGGTAAATTGAAAGATTCGGTCAGGACGACATTAAGCACAACTTCCTGCGCACCGGGTGTTGTGGCCGACACTTTCCGTATCTCTTGCCTGGCGGATACATTGCAGTTACACAGTACCCGCCGGAAACAAGGGACGGATAATCTGTTGCCTGCCTCTTCTTTTAAGAATGTGTATTACGGTTTCAATCTGACCAATGGTCAACCGGGTATATTATATCATTCAGTAGGAGTGAACGGAGCCATGTTTGTTAATTATACAGACGAAAATTATGTCCGTCAACTGGCTTTATTGAACCCATCGTTATTGATCATATCGCTGGGAACGAACGAGACGTTCGGCAGGCGCTTTACCCGTAATGAGTTCGCCGGACAGATCGAAGACTTTATCTCTTTGGTAAAAAAACAGATGCCACATACAGCTATCCTGCTTACTACGCCGCCCGAATGCTATAAACGGGTAACTGTAAACAAGAAACGAACGTATGTGCGCAATGAAAATACAGAACGCGCGGCAAAAGCTATTATAGAAGTAGCCCGTCGTGAAGGTCTTGCCTGTTGGGACTTATTTGCTGCCACAGGCGGAAAAACTTCGAGTTCCAAATGGCATAAGGCCGGACTGATGGGGCGCGACCGTGTTCATTTTACTAAAGAAGGCTATCAGGAGCAGGGACTTTTATTGTATCGCGCCCTGATGCAAACATATAATCGATATATAACAGGCAACGATGTTCGATAATCTGGATTTCTCAAAACTGGGCGAGATATTTACCTATCACCGTCTTTCACCGATACTGTTCAGCAGCGGGCTGTTCTTCTTTTTATTTATAGGCTTCCTGATCATTTACATGTCACTCAGGAAGCATTTATTGGCCCGTATTATATATGTAACGCTGTTCTCCCTTTATTTCTATTATAAGAGTAGCGGACTTTGGTTTTTCCTGTTGTTGTTTACTGCCACGTCCGACTTTTGTATTGCACAGGGGATATTCCATACTTCAGCCAAATGGAAACGTAAGTTGTTGGTAGTAGTTAGTTTATGTATAAACCTCGGTTTGTTGGGATATTTTAAATACTTCAACTTCCTGTTGGAGATTATTGCGACTGTTACACGGGAGTTCGGTTATCAGTTTGGAAATACTTCCATGCAAAGCGTCACTTATCAGCCGATGGATATTTTCCTGCCCGTCGGTATTTCTTTTTTTACGTTCCAAACGATCAGTTATGTCATTGATGTATACCGGGGAAAGATAACACCGTTAACCCGTTGGGTCGATTATGTGTTCTATGTATCGTTCTTTCCGCAGTTAGTGGCCGGTCCGATCGTTCGTGCCCGCGATTTTATCCCACAGATTTATAAGAATCCGACCGTTACACGCTCAGAGTTTGGAGAAGGTCTGTTTTTGGTATTGTGCGGATTATTTAAAAAGACGGTGATCTCCGACTATATCAGTATGAACTTTGTCGACCGTGTATTCGATGCCCCGTTGCTCTATACCGGAGTAGAGAATCTCCTGGGTGTTTATGGCTATGCATTGCAGATTTATTGCGATTTCTCCGGGTATTCGGATATGGCGATAGGTATCGCCTTATTGCTGGGATTCCGTTTCAATATAAACTTCGATTCTCCCTATCAATCGGCCACGATTACAGAATTTTGGCGCCGCTGGCATATTTCATTGTCTTCCTGGTTGAAAGACTATTTATATATTTCACTGGGAGGAAACCGGAAAGGTAAGATACGTACATATATAAACCTGATGATAACAATGTTGCTGGGTGGTTTATGGCATGGAGCTTCCATGAGTTTTATCATTTGGGGCGCTATACATGGTGTGGCGCTGGCTATTCATAAGTTCATCATGGGACGTTTCAGCAGTTTCAAGCAATTAGGTTCGGAGATGAAGCCCTGGCGCAGGATGTTGGGGATATTTATCACTTTCCACCTGGTTTGTTTCGGCTGGATATTTTTCCGTGCCGATTCCCTGCAAACGGTAAAAGAGATGCTTACGCAAATCTGTACGAACTTCCATCCGGAAGTGTTTACTCAGTTTGTTACCGGTTATAAGGGCGTTTTTATATTGATGATAATAGGTTATGTGTTGCACTTTATGCCTAAGTCGGCAGAGAATGCTCTGCAGGGTGTGGTAACCCGGTCTCCGTTGTTGGTGCAGGCGGTTATCCTGGCTGTCATGGTTTTTGTCGTGGTGCAATTCAAGAGTGCCGGTGTGCAGCCGTTTATCTATTTCCAGTTCTGATGTAAACTAAATATTTCTATAATTATGAAAGTGACCCCGATACTGTTTCTACTCCTGATTGTTTTTACCAGCGGAATATCAGGAGTAAAGGTGCAACGAAACAATTTGCCGGAAGAGCAACTTTGCTTGCGGCAGGAGGTCAGACCTTATCTGGATAGTCTAATCATTGAAGAACCCAAACCGGAAGATACGGACATTTCTCTGTTTCGTTTGGAAGCGATCTTTCCGGTAAATAAATTGACTCGTTTCGGAACGAACGAAGGTGAATTTACTGCTTTTACACCTGATAATCCCAAAATGAAAGGGCTTGTAACAGAGCCTGTTCCATTGTTGGGCAATGCCAGGATCGCTCTGATCTATTCTTTTGCAGATGATTATAATAATGCAATTCCTATTGCCTGGAAATACCGGTTCGAGAGTGTCCGTCAGAAAGGAGTGTCCGGAGAGGAAAAGGCTTGCCAGTCGCTTTATCTACATGTATTGAATAACTTGCGTTTTTCCAGAATTAAAGTAGGATTGATGGATGTTGTGCTTTTGCCTCCGGATAATGACGGGAAACAGATAAATAATGTACCTAAGCTGGGATACCGTTCTATGAGTTTCAGCCGCACGAATGGCGATCAGTATATGCTTACTTATTTGTTAAAGACGAATGAAGGTGTATATAGCCCGATCGACCGTGCGGAGGGTTCAGACCGTACTTTCCCTGAATATATGGGCGGATCGTCGGCTCAATTCTGGTTTATCCGGCAAAACATGGAATATCCGGAGAAAGCCATTGAGGAAGAGGTGAGTGGAACCGTTCTTATTGCTTGTACGGTAGAACCGGACGGTTCGGTTACTGACCCGCATGTCTTTCTCGGTTCGGAACCGCTATTGAATGAAGAAGCGATCCGTCTGGTCGGTTTGACAAGTGGGAAATGGGTTCCGGCAACCCGTAACGGAGAGAATATTGCTGATGAGAAAGTTATTCCTGTTACTTTCAATCTGAATGACGATGGGATAAAAATAGTGGAAAATACTAAAAAGCCCAATAAGAAGTTGCCAATCAAAACCTATCTGTTTTGGGGAGCAATATCTGTTGTTATTATTCTCTATTTGAGGAGTAAGTTCCGGAAAAAAGACAGAAAGCTAGACCCGGCTCTACGTCCCAATATCTCTGTCAGCAATGACAAGATAGTGATTGTTGCCGGAGTAGAGGAGGCAGATGTGGAACAGATGTTGCGTTCATTTACCGATATATATAATAGTCGGCAATATGATGCGATTATTCGTATTCATCCGATGGGAAAACAGGTATTTGCATTGACTTTCCCGTATGATATCAGTTGGGAAGTTTTCACAGAGTTGATGGACCACCTGCTTTATTTTGACGGGAGTGAATATAAAGCACAGGTGAGAGCGTGGTTGACTTTACCGAAAGAATGTGAACCGGTTGCCGGTGAACACGCTATGTTATTCTTTAAAGAAAATGATGATGATTTTGAACCTCTTTACGTCACTACTCAAAACAATACAAACTGGAAGGTTGACTACGAAACCGAAACGTTGAAAGAGGCAGAAGGGGGTGAAGAATATGTCAAGTCTCCGTTTACCTATTACGAGATTGTACAGAAAAGTTTTATAGAAATAGACTAATATAATAGACTGTCTCAAAAGCATCTTTGTTATGAGTGACTTTTAAGACAGTCTATTTATTTGTTATTAGTTTGAAGTTTGGATTCTTAAATGATGCAGATCGGAGCCTGACACTTCCTGGAAAACCTGCAACCCGAATTCCGGTAACACAGCCAGGATATGATCGAATACGTCGGATTGAATGTCTTCGTAAGGTATCCAAACGGTTGTTGCGGCAAAGAAATATAACTCCATCGGTATCCCTTTTTCTGTCGGTTGCAGTTGGCGTACCATGCACGTCTGATCTTTGTTCACGTCAGGATTACTTTTCAGGTAATTCACCAGGTAAGCACGAAAAACACCGAGGTTGGTTTGGCGGCGTCC
This sequence comes from uncultured Parabacteroides sp., assembly GCF_905196875.1. Taxonomy (GTDB): domain Bacteria; phylum Bacteroidota; class Bacteroidia; order Bacteroidales; family Tannerellaceae; genus Parabacteroides. Next base: position 10,474 of record NZ_CAJJWO010000068.1, read on the forward strand.
GTTCACTTTGATAGAGTCATCTATATTATGCTCTTCATTATATCTTTCCAGCTCCTTTTGCTTTGTGTCGATATATTCGGTTAGTAAGGATATCTTGCGGAATTTGGCAAGCATTTCCGGGGTACAAAAACGTACACTGTTCATGTCTATATTGATCGATCGTTTAACGCGTCGACCGCCTGATTCCTGCATGCCTCGCCAGTTTTGGAAAGAGTCGCTGACAAGAGCGTAGGGCGGTATCATGGTGATTGTATTATCGAAATTCCGCACTTTGATCGAGTTTAGTGTCACTTCGATCACAGTTCCGTCTGCGCCGTATTTAGTCATCGTGATCCAATCGCCCGGACGGAGCATATCATTGGCCGATAGCTGGATACCGGCAACAAATCCGAGTATCGTATCTTTGAATACCAACATAAGAATAGCGGCGGATGCACCCAATCCGGCAAACAAGGTAGCCGGTGATTTCCCTATCAGTATACTGATGATAATGATAAATCCGACAAAGAATACAAGCACCTGAATGATCTGCACAAACCCTTTTAGCGGCTTATTCTTAAAGGTTTCTTTCCGATTGTATATTTCGAGGAGCAGATTTAATGCTGCATTGATAAAACGCAATATGACGGCTACAATATAGATACTGCAGATCATTTGAAGAATTCCCAGTAATGTCGGCATTTCTTCTTTCGGAAGCGCAAGCGGTAGCATGATATACACCAAAACGGCCGGTATCAGATGCATCAGCTTATTGATAATCTTACGTTCCACGATCAGATCGTCCCATTGGTTCCGGGTCCTTTTGGCAAAGCGTTTAAATAATCCGAGGAAAATGTAGCGGCAAGTATAATCGATCGCGACGGTTACTATTATAACAAGGAACAGCACGATCAGGTTATCCCATATATTTGCCGAATCGTGTACTAAACCCCATTTAACCAGATAACTGTTAATCCATTGCTGTAATTCACTCATAAATATGTCTTTAAAGTTATGAATACAAATATATGGAAAAAATCAGAGTCTCCCAAAGGTGATATCAAAAGTCTCCCGGTACTTATTGTTAATCCGAATACTGATAGACCTTCAATTCGAACCTGGGGATCATCGCAAAGAAATGGTCGAAAATATCCGATTGAATGCGTTCGTACTCTTTCCATACTTTATTGCGGGAGAAGAAGTAGATTTGAATGGGTACACCATATTCAGTCGATTGTAACTGGCTGATGATTAAATCCAGATCCGTATTGACTACCGGCAGGCTGGTCAGGTACTTTTCGACATACACACGGAACATTTGCGAATTGGTCGGTGTAACGCCTTCGTCCGGTTGATAGTCTGCCAGCAAGGGGATTTCTTTACGGAAAGTATCCAGCATTTCAGGCGTGCAGAATTTAATTGTATTCAGATCGAGGAAGATCGATTTCATGACCCGTCGTCCGCCTGATTCGACCATTCCCCGCCAGTTCTGGAAGGAGTTATTGACCAGCGTATAAGGCGGAATAGTGGAAATGGTATTATCGAAGTTCTGTATTTTGACTGTGTTCAACGTTATTTCCTGTACCACACCGTTGGCATTCGATCCCGGCACCGTGATCCAGTCGCCCGGTCGCAGCATATCGTTAGCCGAAAGTTGTATACCTGCCACGAACCCTAATATCGTATCCTTGAATACCAGCATCAGGATAGCGGCCGAAGCACCCAGTCCGGCAAATAAGGTGGCCGGTGATTTCCCCATCAGGATTGCAATAATAACAATAGCACCTATAAAGAAGGCCAACACCTGGAATACCTGTATGAAGCCTTTTATCGACCGGTTCTTGTTTACTTCCCGGTGATTATAGATATCCATAATAACCAGGAGAAAACCGTTAATGGCCAATAGTAATACGAATACGATATAGACAGCACAGACTTTCTGTGAAATCAGTAGTAATTCTTTTCCCCGTATAAAGGCCATTGGAAGCAACGCATAGACAATAATACCAGGAATAGCATGTACCAGGTTATGTACAACTTTACGCTTGATCAGCAATGTATCCCAGAAATAATGGCTTTTCTCCGACAATTTTCTAACACTACCTACAAAAATATATTGACATAAATAATCGATCCCGATTGCTACTGCAATCAATAACACGGCAATAATAATTTCATCGAATGTATCAGCTATCTTCGGATCTACACCCCAACCGATAAGGAGTTTGTTCATCCAACTACCTAAGTTCACCATAATTTGTATCGTTTTTTTATATTGATAACATTTAACCAGGCAATTGGTTGAGTCATCAGGTAAATAGATTCGTTCGAACAGGGTTTGTCAGCGGATAATTAAAATAAAAAAGCCTAATCATCCATGATAACAGAAAGGAATCCGGTATCTTTGTAAACCATATATAATTAGTGGTGGTAAAATATCCATGAAAGCATTATTGATGATGATGTTATTTGCAAATACAACGAATCTGTTGGCTGCTCAGAATTCAAAAGCACTTGAAGTAAAAGAATATAAACTGGAAAACGGACTGACCATCTGGCTGAATGAAGATCACAGCCAGCCAAAAGTGTTTGGAGCTGTGGTTGTAAAAGCAGGAGCAAAAGATTGTCCGGATACAGGGATCGCTCACTATTTTGAACATATGATGTTTAAGGGAACCGATAAAATCGGAACCATCGACTATGAAGCTGAAAAAATTCTGCTCGACTCTATCTCTGCGAAATACGACGAACTGGCTATTACTGAAGATGAAGAAGTCCGCACCCGCATACAGCAGGAAATAAACGAGTTAAGTATTCAATCTTCCGATTACGTAATACCGAACGAATTCAACCGTTTGATCTCTAAATACGGAGGTTCGGGGTTGAATGCGGCTACATCCTACGATGCTACGATCTATTTCAATACCTTTTCTCCTCAATATATGACCCAATGGGCAGAGATAAACAGCGAACGTTTATTGAATCCTGTTTTCCGCCTGTTTCAAAGTGAGTTGGAAACAGTTTATGAAGAAAAGAATATGTATGGCGATTTTATCGGTGGCCCGGTAATGGATCGTTTACTTGCCCGGTATTTTGCTCCACATCCTTATGCGTATCCGATCATCGGTAGCACAAAGAACCTGAAGAATCCTCGCCTGACGGAGATGCGGAAATTCTTTGAAGAATATTATGTCGCATCCAATATGGCATTGATTCTGAGCGGTGATTTTGATACAAAAGCTGTGTTGCCCATTCTGGAACGTACTTTTTCGCGTATCCGTCCGGGAGAAGCTCCAAGAAAAGATATTGTGGCTTTACCATCCTTCAAAGGGAAAGAAAAGATGAAGGTCAATTTCCCTGTTCCGTTGGTAAAGGTTATGGGATTGGGGTTCCGGGGTGTTCCGGCTAACCATGAAGATCAGGCGGCGCTTGCCATTGCCGTTAATATGCTGAATAATGCTAACGGTACCGGATTTCTAGACAAACTGATGGTCGACCGGAAAATAACGGCCTGCATGGCTCTTAACGAAAGTATGAATGAAGCCGGAATATTGGCTGTCGCCGTTGTGCCCAAACTGATGCTTCAAACTTATGGTGGAGCAGAAAAGCTTGTCTGGCGTGAGATCAACCGGATCAAAGAGGGCGATTTCACCGACGAAGTATTTAATAGCCTGAAGCAGGAACAGCGACGTCAGTATGCGTCCAGCCTTGAAAATATCGATTCGCGTGCACGGATCATGATGTCTCTTTATTCGCAGGGTAAAAGTTGGGAGGATTATTTGCAGGAAGTGACAAAGATCGATGCTCTGACGAAGGAGGATATCATGCAGGTTGCTCGCAAGTATTTCAGCGAAAATTATCTTTGTGTGACGAAAAAGACCGGTAAATATCCGAAAGATAATTTGAAGAAACCGGATTTCACTCCTGTTGTCCCGAAGAACTCGGAGGCCAGTTCCGAATATGCCAGACAATTGGAACAAATGCCGACCCAGACAGTGAAACCTCGTTTTATCGACTTTGAGAAAGACGTACAAATAACAAAGCTTAGTCTACTGGCAACTTTATATACGACTACTAATCCGGTCACCGATATATTTTCGCTTAACCTGATCTATCAGGTCGGGACATTGGAGCAGCCGCAGTTAAGCTATCTGGCTAATTATCTTCAGTTTCTTGGGACAGACTCTTTGTCGTTCCAGGATTTCAGAACCCGGTTGCAGGTGTTAGGCAGTACCATGTCTTTCGAGGCAAACGACAAGCAGTTTGTTATTCGTATTACAGGCTTTGATAATCAATTCAAAGAAACCGTCCTTTTGGCCGGCGATTTCATTACACATGTCAAAGCCGACGATAAGCAGATCCGCCAGGTTGTTAATGATGCGAAAGTAACCGAAAAAGCTTTTTTCGAATCCAGTGATAATATAGCAAATGCTTTACTCGAGAAAGTGAAGTATGGTGAACGGTCACGTTATCTCCGTAAACTATCTCTTTCTGAGATAAAGAAGCTGAAAGGAAAAGACCTATTGGCTATTTTTGCAAACGTCCGCCAGACGGAGTGCGACCTGCATTATTGCGGAACGTTATCTTCCGATCAGGTGGAAGAGCAGTTAAAAGCCTCTATACCATTAAAAGAGATAACGATTGCAGCCGATTCTGATTATTACCGCGATCCGGAAGTGTATGACAAGCCCGTCGTTTATTTTATGGATATGCCGACAGCGTCACAAAGTATTGTGTACGGTTTTGCGAAAGGAGAGGTGACGGACGATTTATGGTCGCGTCATGCCTCCCGTTTGTTCTCTGTTTATTTCGGTGGAGATATGTCGTCGTTGATGTTTCAGGAGATAAGGGAATTCCGTTCGTTAGCTTACCGTGTTAGCGGGCGTTATTTATTGCCGCCTCATAAGCTGGAAGGAAAAGCCGGTGAGTTTGTTACTATGTTGTCTACCCAAAGCGATAAGACATTGGATGCAATGGAAGTGATGAGCTCTCTGATCAGTGACATGCCGGAAAAGCCGGATAGAATATCGACGGTCAAGCAGTTGATCACCAATCAGGTGAACAACGATTACCCATCTTTCAGGGAGTTGTCGGAGAAGGTGGCAGGATATAAAAGGAATGGCTTTGAAAGTGATCCGAATGAAGCACTATTGTCCGGCATCTCGGATATGGATATGAAAGATATTGTCCGCTTCTACCGTCATAATATCCGGCTGAAGCCCATTGTTTATATTATTGTAGGCAATTCCAGACGTATAGATATGAAGAAGCTGGCTGAGTATGGAGAGATTATCCGATTGAGAAAGAAAGATATTTATAAATAGGGAATAATGTGCCAATAGGCCAATAGGAAAATATGCCAATGAAAATACCGATAATATTGAAGGATTTTCTCATTGGCATATTGGCAAATTATTCACATTAGCATATTATTTAATGTATAGTAAAGACGAATTAAAGAACCTGAAACTGGAATTCTGGGAAAGTTTTGCCGCATTTTGCGAAGTTCAGCCAAACCTGAGAGGGCGTAAGAAGATATGGACGCTATATGATACCAAGGTGAAAGGAGTAGAACTGAAGTTTGACGCAAACCGTACAGGCGCTTATGTAATCCTTGAAGTGAATCATAAAAGGGAAGATCTCCGGTTGGAAATGTTCGAGCGCCTTACATGGTATAAGGATACACTTGAGCAGGATTTTCCGGAAGGTTTGATCTGGGATATTTGTTTTGTAAGGGAAACAGGCAAAGAAGTTGCCCGTATTTATATAGCTAAAGAAGGAATCGATTTCCATCGTAAACAAGATTGGGGAGAATTCTTTACTTTTATGGCGTCGCAGATGTACATTCTGGAACGTAATTTTATGTCGATCGCTGAATATTTGAGAGAGTAAAAATATATGGAACACATTCACACGATATGCCGTATTGCCGGGATAGCAGCCATTGGATTGTTAACGGCCTGTGGAACACAACAAAGAGACGCTGCGTTGCAGGAAGTCGGAGTAAGTCGTGAACTGGCACAGTTCAGAAAAGAGCATTTCGGGCAGGTCAAGTATAATCTGTTTTTCTCCATTCCGGAGACGAAACAGGAACCTGTCAAAGGGAATGCTGAAATTCAATTGTCCTTACAGAAAAAACAGCCGATTATCATAGACTTTCGTGGAGAATCTTCGCAAGTAGCATTGGTGTTGTTGAATGGACAACCTGTTCCCTATGAAGTCAAGAATGAGCATATTCTTATACCGGCAGAAAGAAGTGTTGTCGGAATGAACAAAGTGACTGTTGATTTTATTCCCGCCGACCAGTCTTTGAACAGGAGGGACGAGTTCCTTTATACATTATTGGTTCCCGATCGGGCACGGACAGCTTTCCCCTGTTTCGATCAGCCGGATATGAAGTCTCTGTTTACCCTGACACTGGAAATGCCGGAAGAATGGCAGGCGGTGGCAAACGGGGCAATTGAGAGTACGGATACAGTATCTGTTCCTGGTCGTAAGATCATTTCTTTTAAGGAAACAGAGCCGTTAAGCACTTATTTGTTTGCTTTCACTGCCGGAAAGTTTGTTCGCGAAACATATACGCGGGACGGAAGAGATATCTCTATATATCACCGGGAAACTGATCCGAGAAAGATAGCCCAGTGTCCGGCAATTGCATCAGAAGTATTCGATGCATTAGCTTGGATGGAAGAATATACGGATGTCCCGTATCCTTTTGCCAAATATGATCTGATTATCCTTCCCGGATTTCAGTTTGGCGGCATGGAGCATACAGGAGCTACCTTTTATACGGATCGGAGAATGTTTCTTAACGAAAATCCGACGTTGAACGAGCAGCTGATCCGCAGTTCCCTGATTGCTCATGAGACGGCTCACATGTGGTTTGGCGATTATGTCACCATGCAATGGTTCGACGATGTGTGGACGAAAGAGGTTTTTGCCAACTATTTTGCTTCACAGATCGTTGCTCCCCTTTATCCAGCCGTGAATCATGCGTTGAACTTTATGCAGGATTATATTCCTTCGGCATATGCCGAAGACCGTACTGCCGGAGCGAATCCAATCAAGCAGGAACTGGATAATCTTCGTAATGCAGGTTTAGTCTACGGCAATATCATTTATGATAAATCGCCGGTTGTCCTTGAGATGCTGATTAAGAAAATGGGAAAAGAGGCATTTCGTAAAGGCATTCAGGAATATTTGAAAACTTATGCTTACGGGAATGCCACCTGGAACGGCTTGATCGATATTCTGGATAAACAGACGGATGATGATCTGGCAGCCTGGAGTCATATCTGGGTCAATGAAAAAGGTATGCCGGAGATCGCTTCTTCTATCGTTGGGGACAGTCTGGTCGTGACTCAAACCGATCCTTTCAATCGTGGCCTTCTCTGGCCGCAGGATCTGTCTTATCTGATCGTTCCGAAAACGGGAGATCCGGAAGTAATTTCCGTTTCATTCGAAAGAAATTCCGATTCCATCCGGGAGAAGCTAAAAATGCATCCGGAAGAGGGCAGTTTCATTATTCCGAATATCGATGGAAAAGGATATGGATTTTTCCGTTTGAACGAGGCGGATGCCCGCGCGTGTGCAGCTTATCTTCCCGGCTGTGATAATGAGCTGTTGAGAGGTTCGATATTGATCACTTTGTACGAAAACCTGCTGAACCAGACAATAACTCCGGCTTCCTTTATGGAAACGATGCTGAACTATCTGCCGCAAGAAAACAATTCTTTACTATTCTCTGCTGCATTGCGTTATATCGGACATTGCCAGCGTGTGTATCCGGTAGATACGGGATTATTGGAAAGTACCTTGTGGCAGATTATAACAACCTCTTCTGTCCAGCAACACCGTTTGCAGGCTTTCCGCTCATACCACTCTTTGGCAAAATCTCCGGAGGCAATCGCTACATTATATAATATATGGAAAAAGCAACAGGCACCGGCCGGTTGTTCGTTGAGTGAGAGCGATTATATCGGTTTGTCTTATGTCCTGGCACTTTGTTTGCCGGAGCAGGCGGACGAGGTTGTCAATATGCAGCAATCGCGCATAACAAATCCAGACCGGGAACGGGAATATGCTTTTATTTCACCTTCTGTTTCTCCTCATAAGGAGGTGCGCGACAGTGTCTTTGCCTCTTTGCTGATAGCGGAGAATCGCCGTGTCGAACCCTGGGCTTCTGCTGCATTGGCAAACTTGAATCATCATTCACGTCAGAAAGAGGCTATTGCATATATTCGTCCGGCTTTGGAAGAAATGCAGGAGATACAACGTACCGGCGATATATTTTTCCCGACAGCCTGGGTGCGTGCTCTGCTGTCCGGGCATATATCGCCTGAAGCTAGAGCGGAAGTCGATGCATTCTTCGCTACTCATCCGGATTATCCGCCGATGCTGGCAAATAAAATACGGCAACAAGCCGATCATTTATATAGAATTAAATAAGAATAAATTATGGGATGGATTTATTTGTTGCTGGGAGGCCTTTTTGAAATGGGCTGGCCTGTAGGTATGAAACTGGCACAAACAACGGGATCACGTTTTCTTTATCTAACTGTCGCTGTCGTTTCGATGGCGCTGAGCGGGTATTTTTTATATATGGCACAACGAACGATACCGATCGGTACTGCTTATGTCGTGTGGACAGGAATAGGAGCAGTGGGAACGTTATTGATCGGGATCTTTATTTTTGGTGACTCGGCAGGTTTATGGCGCATTCTTTCAGCTATGTTGGTTGTGGCAGGGATTATCGGTATAAAACTGGCTTCTTAGAAAAAAAGTAGGCTTATTTGCTAATCTTTTGATAGATTTATTTGCAATTTCAATTATTATTGTAACTTTGCGGCATCAATAAAATAAAAAATGAAAACAAGAGTATCTCATCATCACCATCATTACAACGGGCAATAGTTCGGTGGGCTGTGAGGTGTGTAGATACGCATAAGAATAAAATAAGGCTTGCCGTCATTCGGTAAGCCTTATTTGTTTTTGGAGAATATAATTTTAAAATAAAGATAAACATGTTACGAATTGCAGTACAATCGAAAGGTCGTTTATACGACGAAACAATGCTATTATTGGAAGAAGCGGGTATCAAACTGAACAGAGGCAAACGCATTTTGCTTTTATCGGCAAAAGGGTTTCCTGTAGAAGTTTTATTTCTCCGCGATGATGATATTCCTCAGTCTGTGGCTAACGGTGTGGCAGATGTAGGTATTGTCGGTGAAAATGAATATGTAGAAAAAGGGGGAGAAGCCCGTTTGGTTAAACGGTTAGGATTCAGTAGATGCCGTGTGTCTCTGGCTATTCCGAAAGATGAAGATTATCAGGGTGTGGAATGGTTTGAAGGAAAAACGATTGCTACTTCATATCCTGAAATATTGAAAACTTACCTGAAAGAAAAAGGAGTAAAGGCCGACCTGCATGTAATCAGCGGTTCGGTAGAAATAGCTCCGGGTATCGGTCTGGCAGATGCTATCTTTGATATTGTAAGTTCCGGTAGTACGCTGGTTAGCAATCGTCTGAAGGAAGTAGAAGCCGTTATGCAGAGTGAAGCTCTTTTGATTGCAAACAATGAACTTTCTGAAGAAAAGCTGGCAATCCTCGACGAATTATTGTTCCGTTTCGAAGCCATACAGGTCGCCGAAGGTAAAAAATATGTCTTACTGAATGCCCCCAAAGATAAATTGGATGACATTATCGAGGTTTTACCCGGAATGAAAAGCCCGACAGTAACACCGTTGGCTAACGGCGACTGGGTTTCTGTTCAGTCTGTTATCGACGAGAAACATTTTTGGGAAATCATAGGCAAACTGAAATCGCTGGGTGCTGAAGGTATTTTGGTTATCCCGATTGAAAAAATGATACTTTAAATTATGGAAGTAATTAAATATCCGTCAAAAGATGACTGGTCGTTGCTGGTCAAGCGACCGGCATTGGATGTAACGACATTGTTTGATACGGTCCGTACCGTTTTGAATGAAGTGCGTAGCGAAGGGGATGTGGCCGTTAAGCGTTATGAGGAGAAGTTCGACAAGGTGAAACTATCGGCCCTTCAGGTGTCGGAAGCCGAAATGCAAGAGGCTTACGGACTCGTTTCCGACGATTTGAAACAGGCTATTCGTACGGCTAAAGATAACATCGAAAAATTTCATGCTTCGCAACGTTTCTCCGGGCAAAAGATAGAAACGACACCGGGTGTAACTTGTTGGCAGAAAGCTGTTGCTATCGAAAAAGTCGGATTGTATATTCCGGGAGGAACAGCTCCTTTGTTTTCCACTGTGTTGATGCTGGCGGTTCCGGCACATATCGCAGGATGCAAGGAGATTGTGTTATGTACTCCTCCTGATAAAGCAGGGAAAGTTCATCCGGCTATCCTCTTTGCAGCAAAGACAGCAGGCGTTAGTAAGATATTCAAAGCGGGTGGGATACAGGCCATTGCTGCTATGGCATACGGAACAGAGTCGGTACCAAAAGTCTATAAAATATTCGGTCCCGGAAATCAGTATGTAACGGCAGCCAAACAGCTTGTAAGCCTGAAAGATGTCGCTATCGATATGCCTGCCGGCCCTTCCGAAGTAGAAGTAATTGCCGATAAGACTGCCAATCCTGATTTTATTGCAGCCGATTTCCTTTCACAGGCGGAACATGGGGCTGACAGTCAGGCTATATTGGTGACCTCATCTGAAGAGATTGTTGCTCCTGTGATCGAGGCCATTCAAGAGCAATTGTCGAAATTATCCCGCAAAGAGATTACAGAAAAGGCATTGGATCATAGTCGCATAATTGTCTTGAAGGATGAACAGGAAGTGATCGACTTCACAAACATGTATGCTCCGGAACATTTGATCATACAAACAGCAAACTATACCCATATTGCCGGACAGATAGAGAACGCCGGTAGTGTCTTCATGGGCCCTTATACACCGGAAAGTGCAGGCGATTATGCATCCGGAACAAATCATACTTTACCGACCAACGGATATGCCAAGGCATATAGCGGAGTAAACCTGGATAGTTTTATCAAGAAGATAACTTTCCAGGAGATCACAGCCGAAGGTATTAAAAACTTAGGTGAAACCATTCAGATCATGGCCGGAAACGAACAGCTGGATGCTCACCGTAATGCAGTAACTATTAGATTGAATACAATATGATGGATTTAAAAAGCCTGGTAAGACCCAATATCTGGGAATTGAAACCGTATTCTTCAGCAAGAGACGAGTTTCACGGAAGTGCATCTGTTTTTCTGGATGCCAATGAAAATCCCTATAACGAACCTTATAATCGTTATCCTGACCCGTTGCAATGGGTACTGAAAGACCGCATTGCCGAATTGAAAGATGTAGACCGCAATTCGATCTTTCTGGGAAATGGAAGCGATGAACCGATCGATCTTCTGATTCGTGCATTTTGCGAACCGGCGGTAGACTGCATAGTCAGTATAACGCCTTCGTACGGAATGTATGAAGTGGCCGCTAATGTAAATGACGTGGAATTCAGGAAAGTAGAATTGACGGCAGACTTTGAACTGGATGCTGACAAATTACTGGAAGAGGTGGACGAATGGGTAAAGATAATCTTTCTTTGTTCTCCCAATAATCCGACAGGAAATAGCCTGAACCGGGATGAGATCTATAAAATACTGAAAAACTTCGAAGGAATTGTCGTATTGGATGAAGCCTATATCGATTTCTCGGAAGAACCTTCTTTCCTTCCGGAGTTGAAAAAATTCCCTAACCTGATCGTCCTGCAAACACTCTCCAAGGCGTGGGGAGCAGCCGGTATCCGTTTGGGAATGGCGTTTGCTTCTCCTGAGATCGTTGCGATCCTGAATAAGATCAAGTATCCGTACAATGTTAATATTCTGACTCAGGAACGTGCTTTGGCTATCTTGAATAACGAAAGCGAAATGTTAGGACAGCTACGTCGTATTATGTCGGAACGTATTCGTTTGCAAGCGGCATTACCGGAACTTCCCATTGTACGTAAAATGTATCCGACCGATGCTAACTTTATTCTTGTTGATGTTGGTAAAGCCGACTCTGTCTATAATAAATTAGTAAAGAAAGGCGTTATTGTACGTAACAGAAATAATGTAACTTTGTGTCATGGTTGCCTGCGTATTACCGTTGGTACACCTGAAGAAAACGATGCATTACTTAAAGCATTAAAAAGTATATAAGGATGAAAAGAGCTCTCTTTATAGATAGGGACGGGACGTTGGTAATAGAGCCGCCGGTAGATTATCAGCTGGATAGTCTGGAAAAGCTGGAGTTCTACCCCAAAGTGTTCCGTAACTTATATTTCATACGTAAACAGTTGGATTTCGAGTTTGTCATGGTGACAAATCAGGATGGACTGGGTACGGATTCTTTCCCGGAAGACACTTTCTGGCCAGCTCATAACAAAATGCTCAAAGCGCTGGAAGGTGAGGGGATTGTCTTTGATGATATCTTGATCGATCGTTCTTTCCCGGAAGATAATTCGCCCAATCGTAAACCTCGTACAGGTATGCTTGGTAAATATCTGAGTGGAGAATACGACCTGGAAAACAGTTACGTGATCGGCGATCGTCTGACTGATATGGAACTGGCCGTGAACCTTGGTTCTAAAGCGATCTGGTTACGCCCTGCCGATGAAGAGGCCGACAGATTGCTAGCCGAACATCCCGCTATTTCACCGGTTTTGATCACTGATGATTGGGATAAAGTAACGGAATATCTTTTTGCCGGTGAGCGTCGTGCAGTCGTACAACGTACAACAAAAGAAACAGATATCTATGTAGAAATCAATTTAGACGGAAATGGAAAAACCGAAATCTCGACCGGATTAGGTTTTTTTGACCATATGTTGGATCAGATAGGAAAACATTCCGGAGTTGATTTGGTTATACGTGTAAAAGGCGATTTGAATGTAGACGAACATCATACGATAGAGGATACTGCAATCGCCCTTGGAGAAGCTTTGTTGAAAGCACTTGGCGACAAACGGGGAATTGAACGGTATGGCTACTCTCTTCCTATGGATGATTGCCTGTGTAGTGCGGCTCTCGACTTCGGAGGACGTCCCTGGCTGGTTTGGGATGCTGAATTTCATCGTGAAAAGGTCGGTGATATGCCTACCGAAATGTTCCTCCATTTCTTTAAAAGCCTGAGTGATGCGGCGCGCATGAATCTGAATATTAAAGCAGAGGGAGCAAACGAACATCATAAGATAGAAGGAATCTTCAAAGCTTTGGCACGATCTGTAAAAATGGCGATACGCCGTGATATTTATAAATATGAATTGCCCAGCACAAAGGGCGTCTTATAAAAAAGTTATATGAAATACTGGTTAATAGCCGCTGTCGCAATCATAATGGCAGCATGTAATGATGATATCGAACATAAGCTGGAAGGCAAATGGCAATTGCAACAGGTGGAAGCTGACGGAAAAGTGATACAGGCTGATACAGTGTTTTATAATTTTCAAAATGTTCTGTTTATGTATCAGGTGTATATTCCGTCTGCCGATTCATTCGCCATTCAACATGGTTTTAATACATTAAAGGATGATAATCAGTTGATATTGGAACTTACAAATGTACCTCGTATGGCGACAGAATATATTAAAATCACAGATTGGAAAGAAACTGTACGCACATTTACCATTGAAGAGTCCAACAGAAAACATTTGATCCTGAATAGCGAAGGGAAAAGATATACTTTCAGAAAGTTCTGAAAACACTTTTTGACCGGAAAAATGGTAGCGCCCGTAGTTTCTTTCATCATTTGATCAAAAAAATGAAAGAAACTGCGGGCAATCTTATTTTTTGACCGGAAAAATGAAATTGTTTGTCGATTCTTTTACTTTTTGAATGAAAAAATGAAATTGTTTGCTGACAATCTTATTTTTTGATCGAAAAAACGATATTGTCAGGTGATTCTATCGTTTTTTCGGTCAAAATGAGTTTGTGCAGCTAGTCGCCGCTTACCAGATCGGCCAGCGAAGCATTCGTTTCGCGAACGAGGTCGGCCGGAGCCAATAAAACCTGCAAACCGCGTTGTCCGGCACTTACATAGATATTTTCGAAATTCTCCGCACTGAGATGGATGTAAGTGGGAAAATGTTTCTTCATTCCGATAGGAGAACATCCTCCCCGGATATAACCGGTCAGAGGCAACAACTCTTTAACAGGGATCATTTCGCATTTTTTGTTTCCCGACACTTTGGCTGCTTTCTTTAAATCCACTTCATCCGCTCCGGGAATGACACAAACGAAATATCCGCTTTTGTCGCCATGTAAGATCAATGTTTTGAATACCTGTTCTACATTCTCTCCAAGCTGTTCTGCAACATGGGTGGCGCTCAGATCGTTTTCGTCGACCTCGTAAGGCACCAGCTGGTAAACTATTTTAGCTTTATCCAACAGCCTTGCTACATTTGTCTTATTAATTTTCATATCATAACCCTTTCATAGATAGTTGAACCCGCTTACGGGCCAGGTCCACGCTCATAACTTTCACCTTGACGTGTTGGTGTATGGATACAACCTGTGTCGGATCGCTGATGAAACGATCGGCCAGTTCTGAAATATGAACCAGTCCGTTCTCTTTGATACCGACATCGACAAAACATCCGAAGTTCGTAATATTCGTTACGATGCCCGGCAATACCATACCTTCTTTTAAGTCTTCTATCGTTTTGACAGTAGGATCGAAAGAAAAGACCTGTATTGCCTGACGCGGATCGCGTCCCGGTTTATCCAGTTCTTCCATAATATCCAGCAACGTGGGCATTCCCACTTTGTCGGTGATGTACTTTTTAAGATCGAGTTTCTTCTTTAGTTCCTTGTTGGTTATAAGTTCTTCAACCGTGCATTTCAGATCTTTTGCCATCTGCTCCACAATCGGGTAACTTTCGGGGTGAACAGCCGAATTATCCAAAGGAGTCTTCCCGTTTTGGATACGTAAGAATCCGGCACTTTGTTCAAAAGCTTTTTCCCCCATGCGGGGCACTTTCATCAATTCACGGCGCGACTGGAAAGGACCGTGTTCTGCACGGTAATCCACAATATTTTGTGCAAGGGTGGGGCCTAAGCCGGAAATATAAGTAAGCAAATGTTTACTGGCAGTGTTCACATTCACCCCAACCATATTTACGCAACTTTCAACGGTCTGATCCAGACTTTTCTTCAAAGCACCCTGTTCGACATCATGCTGGTACTGACCGACACCGATGCTTTTCGGATCGATTTTGACCAGTTCGGCCAACGGGTCCATCAACCGGCGTCCGATACTGACTGCACCGCGTACCGTTACATCATATTCCGGAAATTCATCCCGTGCAATTTTAGACGCAGAATAGATAGACGCTCCGTTTTCGCTGACTACGAATACTTGTACTTTACGATCGTAGCGTATGTTGGTAATGAATTGTTCCGTTTCGCGGCTGGCTGTCCCGTTGCCGATAGCAATTGCGTCGATAGCATAAGTCGCTACCAGTTGTGCAACTTTCGCGGCAGCTTTGCTTTTCTCATTCTGGGGTGGATGGGGATAGATGGCTTCATTATGAAGCAGATTGCCCTGCGCATCGAGGCACACCAGCTTGCAGCCGGTACGATATCCCGGATCGACGCCCAGCACGCGCTTTTGTCCCAACGGAGGAGCAAGCAGTAGTTGACGAAGGTTCTCGGCAAAGACGCGGATGGCTTCTTCGTCGGCCTTAGCTTTACTGAGGTTAGCATATTCTGTTTCGATGGATGGTTTCAGCAAACGTTTGAAAGAGTCGTCGACAGCATCGGCTACGTGGTCGGAAACTTCGTTACGGCCTTTTACGAACTGTCGCTTCAGACGGTCGAGTGTCGCGTCGGTATCCGGTGAGATACTTACCCGAAGGATTCCTTCGGCTTCCCCGCGGCGAAGAGCCAGTAGACGGTGGGAGCTGCAACGGCTCAATGGTTCGCTGAATTCGAAGTAGTCGCGATATTTGGCTCCTTCCTCTTCCTTTCCTTTGATTACTTTGGAAGTAATTATTCCTGTCCGGGCAAAAGAGTTGCGCACGGCGTTACGTGCACTTTCGTTTTCGTTGACCCATTCGGCAATGATGTCGCGTGCTCCTTGCAGGGCTTCGGCGGCATTTTTGACTTCGCCTTTGATAAAGTTCTTCACCCGGTCTATCAGATTACGCTCGTTCTGCAACATGATTAGTTGAGCGAGAGGTTCCAGCCCTTTCTTGCGGGCTATCTCTGCTTTTGTCACCCTCTTGGGTTTATATGGAAGGTAGATATCTTCTATTTCCGTACTGTCCCACGAGTCTTCTATACGTTTCTTTAACTCGGGAGTCAGCTTGCCTTGCTCTTCGATAGAGGATAAAATACTTTCTTTTCTCTTTTTCAGCTCGGTAAGTTTATCCAGCAAGTCTTTGATATTGCCAATCTGAACTTCATCCAGCCCGCCGGTAACTTCTTTCCTGTACCGGCTGATAAAAGGGATTGTTGCTCCTTCATTCAATAGTCCGATCGTCCTTTCGACTTGTCCGTCCGGAATATTCAAAGAATGGGAGATAATTGTGTGAAATGATATTGTCATATTTGTTTTATAATACCTGTTTATGCAAAAATAGGTATTAAATTTAAAAGGTTACTCCCGTTTAAGATGTTTTTGTGAATAGAAGCTGAGCGGTAGTGCCCGATAAGAGGAAAACTTACTTAGTAAGTAAGGTCAAATCTACTCGATAAGTAAATGTGAGTCTACTTACTAAGTAA
>NZ_CAJJWO010000069.1 GCF_905196875.1 uncultured Parabacteroides sp.
CAGTTCCCCGCGCCGGCGGCTGATACGGAACCAGAAGGTACCGATCACGGCCAGAAAGACGTTGACCAGGAAGAAGAGGTTGATCGCCATCGTCAGACGCCGCCCGTTCATCTCCATCGAGTTGTCGAGGAAGTGAGAACGGAGGTCGGCGTAGTACTGCACATCGGCCAGCCAGAAATTGCCGGCCGAGAGCGACTGCTTCATCTCCTTCTTGAAACGGTCGGCATAATTGGCGGAACCTTCCACGCCGGAGCGGGTACGGAAGCAGATCGCAAAGGTCGTCAGCTCCTGTTCAGAGGCACGGTATATGTTCGACTCTTTCAAGTACTCGAAGAAAGCCTCCTGCGGTTGATCGACCCCTTTCTTCTTTATAGGAGCGGTGACGGCGGAGACATGCCGGAAGGTCGAGTCGCCCTTCTCGTAGGTCACTTTCCGGCCCACGGGATCTTCATCTCCAAAAATACCGGTAGCCAGGGTCTGGCTGATAACGAGACCTTCGGAAAGCTGCTTTGCCAGGCGTTCGGGACTTTGTCCGTCGGCGGTCCGGATATCGAACACACGGAAGTAATCGGGCGTGACGGTATAGATCAGCGCCTGCTTGCCGATCGAATCGTTGAAGAGCGAACGGTTGTTGTTGGAATAAGTAAAAGGCAGGGAATAAGTATCGCTGATGGCAACCGACTCGACATCGGGATGTTCGCGCAGGCGGTCGATGATACGCAGCAGGTTGGTACCCGGCTCGTTGCTTCCCTTCTCATAAGTAATATAGGAAGAACTGGTAGACGGACGCATGGCCAGCGTCACCTTATAGACATTTTCCACAGAGACGCCTTCGGGCTGGAAAGCCGTTATGCCCTGCATCAGCAGGCTGTCGAGCGAACGCCAGAGGAGTACGAAGACGAGCAGCAGTTCGATAAAGACCCACACATTGTTGCGGCGTTGGGTCCAGATAAGTTTAAGGATATGTTTCAGCATAGCATTCATTTATTAACTGTTCAGGGCATCTGTTATATTCACACGGACGGCACGCCAGACAGGTATCATCGACGAGAGGATATTGAGTACCAGGCACACCAGAAAAGCATAGAAGAAGACGGGCAGGTTAATCAGCATTCCCGGCGTCAGCACCATGTCGGTGTTTCCCATCAAGAGGGAGATTATGCCCGAAGCCAGCAGCAGTTTCCGGAAAAGCATCACCAGGATATAAGAGAAGACGAGCCCCATGATTCCACCGGGCAACATCAGCAACATATTCTCCACCAATACCTGCAGGAAGAGCCCCGATTTGCGTGCCCCGAAAGCCTGCCGTACACCCAGTTCGGGGATGCGGTCGTGCATGTGTGAGGCGTTCAACCCCGACAGGTTAAGGGCCGGAATAAGCAGGAAAAGGAATACCAGCAGGCCGAGCGCGGTGTAAATGAAGCGCACCTCGCCTCCACTGCCTACATTCGTCCCGACACCGTTCATGATAAACTGTCGCACGACATGCTCCCCATGGGAGTCGAGCGGGGCGGTCAGTACGATCTTTCCGTCGCGCAGGGTGGAGTTATAGCGGCGCAGCGCCTCATCCAATTCACCGGCCATCTCCTTTTGGGTGACACCGTCGCGGGGCAGGATATAGGCGCAAAGGAAACCGATGGATACATCACGCTCCCCTTTTCCGGTCTCGTCGAAGGCTGCGAACGTGGTATAAGGTATCCAGAGATCGGCACAGACCGAAGGGGTAATACCCGACACGTCTGCCACAACGCCGCTCACGGTATATTCCGTATCGTTGAGCAGAAACGGGCGGCCTGTTACATTCGTCTCGCCGAACAGCTTCCTGGCGGTCGAAACGGAGATCACCGCCTTGTTGATCCCCGACGTGAAATCGGCGGCATCATACCCCTGCCCCTCTAGGAAACGGAAGCGGAAGACCTGCCAGAAGCCATCGTTGGTAGCCATCATCGACACCTTCAGCGGATTGCCTCCACCGGGCAGGTCGGCATAATTGTCGCCGAGCAAGAGGGAAGAGAGCGTCGGGTCGGTGGCGGTGGCTACGGCCTGGGCTGTAGTCAGTGTGTAAAGACATTCCCGGACGACACGGGTGCCGAAGAAGAAGTCGCTGGTACTCTTCCCCTTTGTGTATTGAAGGCGGTTGAGATAGAGCGTGCGGTCGCGGTTCACTTCCGGTGCCATGTCGGCCGTACGGATGTGGTAGGCAATAGCCATCACCATCACCATCGAGATAGCCAGGCCGGTACCGATAATATAGATGGCACTGTAGAAGCGATTCTGCTTCATCAGCTGCCAGGCTTGTTTGAGGTATTGTTTGAACATGTTAGTTATGTTTATTATTCATTATTCGTAATGCAGGGCTTCGGCAGGTTCGATCTTCGAGGAGCGGCGGGCGGGATACCACGTTCCCAGGCAAACGACGACAACCAGGAGCATAAAGGTGACTACCGTGTTCAGCAACAGGCGAAGCGGCGTCGCATCCATATAGTCCGCCGAAAGTAAATCCATTTTAGACAAGTTGAGACACAAAAGCATGGCAGGGACATAAGCCGCCAGCAACAGCACGATCCCCTCTCCCATCATCTGCCGCAACACCTGTCGACGGCTCGAACCGACCGCCATGCGCAGCCCGATCTCCGACCTCCGTTTCTCTATCCGCAGCCAGAACGTGCCGATCACTCCCAAGAAGATATTGATCAGGAAGAAGATCGAGAAGCCGATCCGGTAGCGCATCGGATCATAGACCCATTGCAGCTGCTCGTCGCGAAAATCGCTGATCGGCGTGATCTCCGAGAGGTAGTAATTGCCTACCGACAACTGTGCGCGCATCTCTTTGGCGAAACGTTCCGCAAAGTCGGCACCGACCCCGGCGCGGGCACGGAAACAGATCTCCACCATCCGCCAGAGCATCGTTTCGGACTGCCCCGCCAACTCCCTTTCTTCCAACGGGTAGAAGATGAAACGGGCCGGACGGGAGAACTCCGTCCTTTTCATCAGGGAGGTCACACCGGCAATCGGGAACGTCTCCGTCACCGCCTCGCCATCCTCATCCTCGTCACCGTTAGCGGTAATTCGTTGTCCCACGGCCGAAGAACCGGGGAAGAGTCTCTTCTCCACCTCTTCACTAACGACGTAGCCGCGTGAAATGGCAGCGGCGAGCATCTCCGGGTTTCCGTCGCTGCCGGATACACGGAACACACGGAAATAGTCAGGCGTCACCTTCAGCACATCGATGGAGGTGTGGAGCGAGTCGTGGGCAAACCGGTTGTTCATATTGCTGCGGCAGTAAGGGAAATGCCAGCTGCCGACACTCACGTTCTCCACCTGGGGATGTTCGCGCAGGCGGGCAACGATCCGCTGCATGTTGAGCCAGGGTTCAGGACTGTCTTCCGGGTAGGCGACATGGTTGTTTTCCCACTCCTGTGTAACGGCCAGCGTGACCTTATACGTATGATCGATATCGAAACCCGTCGGCGTGGAGGCAGTGATACCCATCACCGTCAGGTAATCGACAATGAACCACATCAGTGCGGAGACGACAAACAGTTCGAGCACGATCCACACATTCCGGCTCCGTTGTATCCATATCAGTTTAAAAAGATGAGCTATCATAGCAGCAGTTATTTATCGTTAATAGACTCTACTATCGGGCGGCGGGCGGCCTTCCAGACCGGTAGCAACGACGACAGCAGGTTAAGTATCATACAGATCCCCAGGGCGGAGAAGAAAAGCGGCAGGTTCAGCAGCATACCGGGCGAGAGGTTGACATCGGCGGCCATCACCGAGTAACGGATACCCCCCAGCAGGAAGTTGCGCAGCCCGATCACCAGCAGGTAAGAGACACACAGACCGACCATACCCCCGAGGAAGGTCAACAACATGTTTTCGGTAAGGACCTGCACGATCAGCGCGCCTGAACGGGCCCCAAAGGCTTTCCGCAATCCCAGTTCTTCGATCCTCTCCTGCATACGCGACGAGATCAGCCCCGTCAGGTTGATGGCCGGGACAAGCAGGAAGACCAGGGCGATAAGCAGGTAACGGCGGATGATCTCCTCATACGACGACCAGTAGTCGAGCTTCCATATCTCATTCTGTTTATTCGTCCCGAGGTGTATTGGCTTCAGATGATAATCAGCAAGCGAGCCGTTATACTTCAGGCGTGCCTGATCCAGTTCCTTCCGTATCTTTTCGAAATCGGAGGTGTTATGCGCAAGCAGGTAGGCCTGCAACGGGCCGGAAGCACCTTCTATCTGCCCCATGTCGGTGATGGCGGGGACGGAAGTAAACGGTATCCACATATCGGCATAGGTCAGCTGCATGATCAGCGAGGCGTCTTTCACCACGCCGGCCACACGGTATTCGTTGTTGTTCAATAAGAGAGCCTTGCCGGACGCTTCCGCCGTGCCAAACAGTTTGCGGGCATAAGTTTCGCTGATGACGATACGCCGCATGCCGCTCCGGAAATCTTCGTCGGTATACGGTTTCCCGTCGATGAAAGGGAAGTCGAACACCTGCCAGAAGTCGCCGTCGGTCCCCAGGAGGGCGATCCGGTAACGATCCTGGCTACCGGGCAACTGCACGTATACGTTTCCCATCACACTCCGTAAGTCCTGTGTCTTAATGCAGACGGTGACTTTCTCCGGCGAGGTCAGGCCGTAGACGCACTCCTTCGCGTCTTTATAAGACAGCGACCAGTTGTAGGTCGACCCATCTTCCTTATTCTCTGTTACGGAGGTACTGCCTAGGAGAAGCAAACGGCTGCGGCAGTTCTCCGGTGCGATATCCGCCGTCCGGAGATAATACACGATAGCCATCACCATCACCAGCGAAATGGCCAACGCCGTCCCGAGGATATAGACAAAGCTGAAGAAGCGATTCTGCTTCATCAGCTGCCAGGCTTGTTTGAGGTATTGTTTGAACATTACTAGATGTATTATTTGTTACGACGATCCTTTTACAAATGCCGTGCCACAACCGTAAACCACTGATAATAAACAGATAGCCAAAACACGACAGTGTTCGATACTGAACACTCGTTCCGGTATCGAACACCATCGGGCGGCAGAAACGGACAACTGCCATGCAAAAACAATCGGATACGACGACTCACTCTTTCTCGCAGACCGCCAGCTCCCAGCCCCTGAAGACGAGGGTAATAAGCACCTCGGCCGGGAAAGAAGGGACGATATATCTCTAACAGTGTATTTATTGATCGACAAGAACAAATGTACGGAATTATTGCGATAGATATCTTACCTTTGCCGCCAAACATTAAATCGACACACAGTATGGATAAAGAACTTCCGAAATCGCAGCTGATAAATATCCCCCCCAGACGAGTTTTATTCCGCATCAGCAAAAGTTATCTGCCCGGAGTAAAGGCCTACAAGGCCAATGTTGTCGTACGCAACACCCTCAATGATGAAGATATTGCCAACCGACTTGTAAAATCAGGGTGTTCCTTCCGCAAAGACACCCTCCTGACCTCCTTCCGCATAATGGTCAGCGAAATATATAAAGCAACCGAGGACGGCTACAACGTCGACTTCGGACTCGGCAAAACCGAACTCACCATCAACGGACCCTTCGAGTCGGAGTATGAAAAGTTCGATCCGGAGAAACATACCATCACAACCAAACTCCGTCCTTCACCCCGCCTGCATCAGGTGACGTCGCACATCCCGGCCGAAAACATCGGAC
This sequence comes from uncultured Parabacteroides sp., assembly GCF_905196875.1. GTDB lineage: Bacteria > Bacteroidota > Bacteroidia > Bacteroidales > Tannerellaceae > Parabacteroides. The sequence continues at coordinate 5,698 of NZ_CAJJWO010000069.1, forward strand.
TGAGTACCAACGTCAACTGCCCCCGTCCCCAGTATATCAGCCTGGCCATCGAACCTCGCAGCAACGACGACGAAAGCCCTTACAACCAAATCCCGGCCGGCGATCATCCGCACGTTTCCATCTACGGCTCCCGGATGAAACTGATGGGCGACCAGCCGGAAGTGGGCCTCACCATCCGTAGCCTTGAAACAGGTGAAGAATATTTCCTTACAGCCAAAGACCTGATCATTAACTCTTCCGTGCGCCTGTGCTTCACTCCTGTAATTCCATTCACAGCCGGCAAATGGGAAGCGATCATCAACACCCAATTCAATCCATCCTACCGGCTTTATAAGAACCCCCGGCTGGCAGCGATGACCTTTACCGTACTATAGAGACTCCCTCCCCCGGAAGGGTAGGCATGCCTCACCAACGGTAGTGAGGATGTCACACCCGCTAAGGTAAGGGTATGCCGCAAAGCTATGCGGTACATCACAGCATATATTTGCGATTTAACAACGCATATATACGCAGCAGTATACCGTATAACTTTGCGGTGAACCATCACCTTAGAGGGGGAGGAAGCCCGTCCCTCCCGGGTGATGTAGCCTCGCTAACGGGGAGGAGGTGGTTCGCGCACCGCTCCTACTGAACCTGTCGTCCGTCGAAGAAGCGGATCGTGCGGCTGGTTTGCTGTGCTTGTGCTTCGTTGTGGGTTACCATGACGATGGTGCGGCCGTCTTCCTTATTGAGTTTGTGGAGGATTTCCATGACTTCGATACCCATTTTCGAGTCGAGGTTACCGGTCGGCTCATCCGCCAGGATAATGTCGGGGTTACCCACGATGGCACGGGCGATGGCTACACGCTGGCACTGTCCGCCGGATAGCTGTGTCGGGAAGTGACGCATGCGATGACTCAGGCCTACCTTCTCGAGAACGGCTTCGGCTGCCTTGCGGCGTTCAGAAGAGGATACCTTACGGTAGAGCAGAGGCAGTTCCACATTGTCGAGCACATTGAGCGAGTTGATCAGGTGGAACGACTGGAAGACAAAGCCGAGCTTCTGATTACGGAAGGCGGCGAGTTGCTTGTCGTTCATGCGGATAGTGTCGGTACCGTCGATCTCGATATGGCCCGAGGTAGGGGCATCGAGCAGGCCCATGATATTCAGCAGGGTCGATTTTCCGCAACCGGAAGGGCCCATAATGCTGAGAAATTCACCTTTCTGTACTTCCAGGTTTACGTTCTCTAAGGCAACTGTTTCGATCTCCTTCGTGCGGTAGATCTTCTCGAGGTTTGTTAACTTGATCATGATGTTTGATATTTATGTTCGTTATTAATTAATTCGTTATTCGTAATGCAACGCTTCCGCCGGTTTCATCTTCATGGATTTGCGTATCGGGAACCAGATGCCGAGGCAGATCATGCCGCCCATCAGCAGATAGGCTCCCCCGAAGGTGAGGGCGAAACGCCACCAGGTATAAGGGAGACGTACGGTATCGGGCAGGTCGAAGTAAAGCATGTTTAAGATGAAGACCAGCAAGAACGGGATGGTGAGGCCGAGCAGGACGAGCCCTTCCAGGTTCATCAGCCGGCTGAGCTGGCTACGGTTCGATCCCAGGGCGATGCGGAGCCCCATTTCGCCCTGCCGGGCCTGCGTGCGCAGCCAGAAGGTACCGATGATACCGAAGAATACGTTGATAAGCATGAAGCCAACGAGGGCGGTTTTCTTCTTCATATTGTCTTCGCGGCTTTTCAATATCTGGCTTCTCATCTCACTGAGGGGGACGACGCTCGAGACGTAGACATTGCCGACTGTCAGCCGTTCGCCCATTCCTTGCAGGAAAGCTTCCATGTCTTCTGCCCGGAAACCGGGTTTCATCCGCACCAGGCAATCGACTGCCTGCGGCTGGTTCTTCTCAATCTCCCTGAGCATTTGCTCCCGGATGGGTATCAGGTAAAAGAAAGGCAACCTCTCCTTATACTCCGACTCGCGGACGGAACCGGACACCGCCAGGACAGGCATCTCATCCGTATTATCGGGATGGAATTTGATAGACTGCCCGCGGGCCGAACCCTTCTCCCCGTAGAAAGCACGCTCCATATCTGCGGAAATAACACACCCTGTCTGTTGCCCGATGAGCGGGGCTAGTTCCTTGCCCTCTTTGTCTCTCATCCGCAGCACGGTAAAATACTCGGGGGTGACGGTAGACTGGCGGAAGCCGGCCTTGACGAACGTATCGGCATCGGCACGGTAGAGTGTCGACCAGGCACGGTTCTCTGTATAGACACAGCCAACGTGGGACAGGGACACTTCCTCCACCTTGTCTTCCTGGCGGATGTTATCGACCAGACGCAGCACATCCTCCCCTGGCCGGGTGGCGATCAGCGAGTCTTCGACATACCCCGGAGTGCCCGGCATAATGACGGCCAACTGCACTTTATAAACGTTATCGATATTGAATCCCAGGGGCTGGTAGTAGGTGTACTTATCCACCAGCAGCGAGTCCATCATGACCCACAGGATACCGACAACGACCAGGAGTTCGGCAAAGATCCAGCCGTTGCTGCGCCGCTGGTTCCAGATTATCTTCAGTATATGCTTTATCATTTTCGTTTCGTCTTTTATAGGGTTAATTATCTGCCGGACCTTCTCCTTTCAACGATCCAGCTATCTGTTCACGGGCGATGCGCAGGGCGGGTATCCCGGCGGAAAGCAGGTTAAGCAACAGGCAGAACAACAGGGCGATGAGGAAAATACCGGGCTTGAACAGCATATCGCCTTGCAACGTCGTATCGGCACTGGCCAGCAGGAAGTCGCGGCAGACCGGCAAAAGCAGGAACGAAAGGATCAGGCCGATCGCACCGCCCAACAGGGTCGTCACGCTGTTTTCATAAAGAACCTGGCGGACGAGTACACCGGAGGTTGCCCCGAATGCCTTGCGGACGCCCATCTCTCCGCGGCGTTTCTGTACGGCCGATTGCGTCACGCCCATCAGGTTGAGTGCCGGAACGAGCAATAGGAAGAGCAGCAGGCCGCCCATCTCTGCAAGGTAGTCCTTCAGTTCGACTTTGACCTGTCCGATCGTACCGATAGCCTTGTCGAAACGGGTGATCGGGTTGTGGAAGAAGTGGATCTCCGCCTCCTGCTTGGTGGAGTTATACCGGGCGATCTGCCCTTTCAGTTCCTGGCGGATGGCCTCGAAGTCGCCGGCGTCGCGAGCCAGCAGGCAGGTGTTGAAAGCACCCGACATATTCTCGAGGTAGGCCATATTGAGTACCATCGGATTGGTTGTGTAGGGCGTCCAGACTTGTCCGTAAGAGGTGTCGGCAGCGCGGCTGACGTCTTTCACCACTCCGCAGATCGTAAAGGGCTGGCGGTCGATGATGACCGGCTTTCCCACTACCTGCACTGTGCCATACAACGTCCTCGCCACACTCTCGCAAACAACGGCCCGGGGTATGCCGGAGCTGAAGTCGGCTTCCGTAAACGGCTTGCCTTCCAGGAAAGAGAAGGCGTAGACCTTCCAGAAACCCGGGTCGGTGTAGAAGATACTGTATGTCTTAAACATCTGCTTGCCGGGCAGCGACAAGGGGTATGAGATCGTGAACCAGGCAGACACGGCTTCGGGCGTCTTTAACGAATAGAAGCATTCGCGGACGGCTTCGACAGACATATTTCCTCTGCTCCAGCTGTTCCTGGTCTTTACCTCGGTTCCTTGCTCCACATAGAGCATACGGTCGCGGTTCACCTCGGGCACGAAGCTGGCCGACTGCACCTGGAAGACCAGGATAACGATCATGATCATGGCGATCGAAAGGGCCGTTCCGAGTATGGAGATCACGCTGATGAGGGGATTCTCACGCAGCATGTTCAGGGCTTGTTTGAGGTATTGTTTGAGCATAGTGTTGTTGCTTGTGTAGGGGCGGTTCGCAAACCGCCCCTACGGGACGTTATTTTATTTTGAGTTTGTTCTTGTCTTTATAGTTTGCCATGTCGGAGACGATCACCTGGTCGCCAGGTTCAAGGCCGCTGACTACTTCTACGTATTCGTAGTTGCTGTCGCCGAGCTGCACTTTGCGCTTTAATAGCTGGTCGCCGTTGACGACGAAGAGCTCGTACTCGCCTTTACCGACATAATAGGAGGCGTTGGCGATGCGCATAACATCATCCTTAACGGCATTCATCACGTAGACGTCTGTCTTCAGGCCGGAGCGGAGGCGGCGGTGGCTGTCTTCCTCCAACTGCACGGTGAAGGAGATCACGCCGTTCTTGGAGAGAGGCGTTACGTCGCTGACGGTTCCATCGAGCTTGTCGCTACCGATCTTGACAACGGCTTTGCTGCCGGCTGCGATACGGTCGCCGTAGGTGTCGGCTATCTCGCCCTCGATCTTGAAGTGCGAGAGGTCGGAGACGATGGCTACCTTCGTGCCCTGCCCTACCTGCGAGCCGATCTCGTTGTTCACATACGTAAGGATGGCCTTACGGGGGGAACGGATCTGGGCATCGTCGAGGGTCCGCTTGGTTTCGGCCAGGCCTTTGCGGAAGATGTTGAGTTCGAGTTCCTTCACTTTCAGGTCGGCGTCGGTGAGGGCTTGTTCGTTGATGTATTTCTGTTCGTCCTCACTGAGTTTGAGCTGGCTGACGTTGTAGTCGAGTTCCACCTGGCGGACTTTGTCGGTGGTGCCGGCGCCGAGGCTGTCGAGATAGCGTTCGTTGCGGAGTTCCACGGCTTTACGGTCGAGTTCCATACGGGAGACTTTCAGTTTCATCTCCATTTCGGAGAGTTTGCTGTGGTTGGTGACGCGTAGCTTTTCGAGTTCCAGGCGTTTCATTTGTTCTTCGTCGAGGAGTTTCTTGTAGTCTGTCTCCGCGCTTTGCAGGTCGAGTTTGAGGATGGGCGTGCCTATATCGACGGAGTCGCCCCCCTTCTTATATATCTCGACGATGCGGGAGTTGATCGGCGAGTTGATGATTTCCTCAAAGGCCGGGATCACCTTGCCGGAGGCACTGACGGATACTTCTATTACGCCTTTATCTACGGTAGATATGCTCAAGTCCTTACGGTTCAGGCTGGTTTGCAGAAAAGAGATGACAACGACGATCAGGGCGATGCCAGTTCCTACACCGGCACCGATCTTTATCAGTTGCTTGCGTTGTTCTTTCCTTTGTTCTGCTTTCGATATCTCTCTGTCCATATTTAGTATTGTTTTTATGTTCTGCCCCGGTAAAGGCAAACTCCGTGCCAAAAAGCTAACAGGCTGAATATGTGCCGTTAGCCGGAAAGGTATAGTGTTCAATATCGGACACTGTGTTCGGTTTTACGCAGAACATTCCGAACGGCAGGGTTGTTATTAACCAACACAATTACACAATGTATTAATCGCTAAACAATAAACGTATGAACACAAGATCAATCTTATTTTGCCTGATCGCCGGAATGGCTTTATTCACGACGGCTTGCGACAACAACGACGACGACCACAAAGACGCGATCGAACCGACCGAGCCTGTCATGCAGGCTTTCAACAAGAAATATCCGGACGCCTCCAATCCGATCTTCACCATCGAGGGCAATTATTATGTAGCCGAATTCAACAACAACGGCGTCTCTACCGAAGCGTGGCTCACCGACCAGGGCAAGTGGATGATGGATAAGGCCGACACTCCTTTCAACCAGCTACCCCAGCCTGTTACAACGGCTTTCGACAACGGGCTTTACGCCGGCTGGAAAGTAGACGACAGCTACACCATCCACCGCGACAGCATGGCGGTTATCTATAAGATCGAGGCCGAAAAGGCGGACAGCGACATGGATCTGTATTATTCCGGGTATGGCAACCTGATCAAAGCAGTCCCCGACAAAGGGAACGAGGATGCCCCGATCGTTATCCCCGATCCTGTACACAACCTGATGAACCTAACCTTCGCCACCTGCATCTTACTGGATATACAGAACAACAGCGAAGGGTATATCCTAAATATGCTGGACGGACAAGTCTACAAGATCGCGCAGTTGAATAAGGATTACAGGTGGCAAAGCACCACATACCAGATTGCCGAACAGGATGTTCCGGCCGTCATTATGAACAGCTTCCAGTCTACCGGCTACGCTAACGACACGATCCAATCCATCACCGTAAAGCTCGAGGCCGCCGGCACCTTCTACACCTTCACCGTCGATCATAACGGACAGAGCACGGAGGTTACATTCGATGCATTGGGTAATATTACCAATAGTTAAAAAGGACCACTTTATTAACAATAAAAAACAACAATAAACATGTTAAAACTCAATTTGGGATAAACTTTCATTTTAATCAAATGTTTTAATAATAAGTTTCACAAATTAATTATTCCGCTATGAAACAGATTGTTTATTCCATTTTATCCATGAGCCTGCTTATAGGGAGCAGTTGCACTAAAGAAGAGTGTGAGCCAGGGATTGACAATACGTTAACCCCAGTAAGTTTCTCACCAGAGTTGGCGGATATCCAGCAGATTGATACACGTGCAGTAAAAACGACTTGGGCACAAGGTGACCAAATCGCTATCTTTTCAGATATTGCCGTTAAAGGAGATGGTAATACATCCACGGCATCAATTGCTTATACACGAGGAGCTACCGAAGGAACCTGGACACCCCCAAGCGCCCTCGAACAGTGGTATTTTGCTGATGCCATAAGAACTCATAATTTTTATGCTTATTATCCGGCAGGTACAGCTACCAGTTACACCTCTGTCGAACTTCCTGATATTTCAGGGCAAGATGGTAAGAAAACGGTTCAGTCACTTAAAGAAGAGAATGACTCCATGCGAGGTATAGGACAAGCTACCAAAGGTAATATAGCAGCTAGTATACAGATGTTTCGTGTATTTGCGATTATCAACCTGAAGGTTAAACTTAAACAAGATGCTTTTACAGATAATGCAGCCACACTGACTGACATTACGCTTATTTCGACGAATTCTTTGCCATTGGTAAACTCTTCATCAACAAGTAAAGCAACTGTCGATCTGAGTAATGGACATGTAACCTGTACTAATGGATTAAGTACAGTAACACTGCATCCGGCATCCGGAATTAATCTGACACCAACGACTGAAGTTTCTATTCCTATAAAAATCTATCCGCAACAAAGTACTATACAGGTTCTGTTCACAATCAGCGGCAAGACTTCTACAGCTCAGACTCTCAGTACGACTAATTTTATCGGTGGACGCATCTACAATTATTCGGTAGTAATCAATGAAGGTTTGGATGACATCGGCGTAGGAGACCCTATTATCTTTGATTGGCTTAATTATGATGGTTCTCCGGTGAATCCGGTTATACCAAGCTAACCTTATAAAAAGCAAGAGTCCGACATTGTGCCGGACTCTTTTTATTTAATAATATCTGTTCACCTTCCAGATATCTTTTGAAACGCCATTTACCGGCTGATCAACTCTATCCGTGCACTCTTGACACCCGGAGAGGATGCTTCAAAGTAAATCGTTCCCGGAGTTTCTTCCGTTTGTACAATTGCTGTCAGTTGGCCGCTGAAGAGTTTCATCTGCGGTGCCTGGAAAGACTCGAGGCTGGCAGGGTTACCGTTGGCTGCCGCTTTGTATGTTCCGGCACCACGCACGTTGAACTTAATCTGGTTGGTGGCATCCGGACAAAGGTTACCGTTCTTATCTACTACCCGTACGTTGATGAATGAAAGGTCCTTACCATCGGCTGTCAGATTGGTGCGGTCGGCACTCAGTTCAATATGGTGAGGTTTGCCGGCAGTGTGCACTTCTTCTTCAGCTACGGCGTTGCCATCCTTATCGTAGGCAACCACCTTCACTGTTCCCGGTTCATATTTGGTATCCATCCACATCAGGCGATAACGTTTCTGACGTTCGAAACTTTTCTGAGCGGCTTCGGTATAGCTGCTGTCGATGCCGATCGTCAGATCTTTCGTACGTTTGCCCTGACTCTTTCCGTTGATGAAAAGCTCGGCTGAAGGATAGTTGGTGTAAACGAATACCGGAGTGACTTCGCCTTCGCGTCCCGGCCATGTCCAGTGAGGCAGGATATGCAACGTCTTTTCCGCCTTGTTCCAATGGCTACGGTACAGGTAGTAACGATCCTTGGGGATACCTGCCAGGTCGATGATACCGAACAGGGAGCTGTGGCTTGGCCAGTTGGTGTAATACGGGGTCGGCTCGCCCAGATAGTCGAAACCGGTCCATACGAATTCGCCGATGCAATACGGCAGGTCTTCATGCTGGATAAAGTCGTCTTCCGGCAGGTTCGACCAGCCGCAATGTTCCACATCGTAAGAAGAGCTCTGGTGATCGTCGTAGACCGCCATCGCCTTACGTTCAACCGGGAATTTATAAACGCCGCGTGAACTTACCGTCGAAGCCGTTTCACTTCCCAGAATGATCTCCTGCGGCAGTTTTTTATAATTTTCCTGATATTTGAACGGACGGTAGTTGAAACCGGCCACTTCCATCACGGCTGCAAAGTTATTATTCACAACAGCATCCGGGGCATCCATCCCCTGGGTAACCGGGCGGGTCGGATCTTCGCGATGGCAGATATCCTGCAGGAAGCGGGCTATCTTGGCATCGCCTTCGCGCCACTGGTTAGGTACTTCGTTACCGATACACCACATAACGATACTCGGATTGTTGCGGAAGTTATGGAGCAGGTTGACCATATCTTTTTCAGCCCATTCGTCGAAGAACAGGTTGTAACCGTTCTTACATTTAGCCACGTTCCATTCGTCGAAGCTCTCGGCCATCAGCATCATACCCATTTCGTCGCAGGCACGAACCAACTCGGGAGCCGGCATATTGTGAGACGTACGGATCGCATTACATCCCATCTCTTTCAGGATACGGATCTGACGACGGATAGCCGCATCGTTGACGGCAGCTCCCAACGGACCTAGGTCGTGATGGTTACATACGCCTTTAAACACGGTCTTTTCTCCATTCAGGAAGAAGCCTTTACCCGGAATAATCTCGATCGAACGAATACCGAACGGGGTCGAATATTCATCTTTCAGTTCCGTTCCGTTCTTGTAAAGACGGCTTTCGGCTACATAGAGGGCGGGCATATCCGGCGACCAGAGCGTCGGGGTATGAACGATAAATTCCTGGTCGACCGTACCGTTATTATACTTGATATCCGTCAACGGCATTGTAGACTCGACCAGCTTTTCCCCGTTCGGGTTTACCAGGCTGGTCTTGACAGCATATTGCTTCGGATCGGCACCTTCCGGCAAGTTTACTTTCGTATTTACATTCACCTTGGCAAACTCTTTGCTGACGGTTGGAGTCGTTACAAATGTTCCCCAAACCGGGATATGGGCATCTTCCGTCACAATGACATGCACGTTACGGTAGAGGCCGGCACCGGGATACCAGCGGGAAGATTCCGGCAGGTTTTCCAGGCGGACAGCCAGCGTATTCTTCTGTCCCGGTTTCAGATACTTTGTAATATCAAAATGGAAAGAATTATATCCGTACGGCCAATAACCGACTTCCTGTCCGTTGATATATACTTTGGCGTGGCTCATCGCCCCGTCAAACAGGATCGTAGCCTTCTTCCCGTCGGCAAACTGGGGCACCTCAAACTGGGTACGGTACCAACCCACACCGACAAAAGGCAGACCTCCTGTACGACCGGCATGTTCCATGGCCTCTTTCTGACCATCCTGTGAAATAGCCACTTCCTGCTTGTCGTTCTGGGAGCTGAACGGACCGTAGATGGCCCAATCGTGCGGAACCGTCACGGATTGCCACTTACTGTCGTCGAAAGCGGGTTTGATAAAGTCAGAGTTATCTTCGCGAGTAAACTTCCAGTTCTTTTCCAACAGGAATTCACTGCGGACCTGGGCCGATAAGTTAGTTACCAGTCCTAATAACGCGACTAAAATTAGGGAATTGAATCTTTTCATGCGCATTTTAAATGTATTTGTAGTTCTTAGCGCAGCAAAAATAATTAAATTTGTAGCCTTTACAAACTAAATCTACATTAAGAAGTTATAGAACATGTTGATTCAACTTGCATTCGTATTAATTGCTATTATTATTGGTGCCCGTCTGGGCGGTATCGGACTGGGCGTACTGGGAGGTCTTGGTTTGGCTGTGCTGACTTTTGTTTTTGGCCTAGAGCCGACTTCTCCTCCTATCGATGTGATGTTGATGATCGTAGCTGTCATCGCTGCTGCCAGCTGTATGCAAGCTGCAGGAGGGCTGGACCTAATGGTTAAATGGGCCGAGAAACTCCTTCGGAAGAATCCTTCAAAAATTACAATATTAAGTCCGCTCGTCACCTACATTTTTACGTTTATTGCCGGAACCGGCCATGTCGCTTATTCCGTACTTCCGGTGATCGCCGAGGTGGCAACTGAAACAAAAATACGTCCCGAACGTCCGCTGGGTATTGCCGTGATCGCTTCACAGCAAGCTATTACCGCCAGCCCGATCTCCGCTGCAACCGTAGCTTTACTGAGTATGCTGGCTGGACACGGATTCGATATAAGCTTAATCAATATCTTGATGATCTCCGTCCCCTGTACGCTGGCAGGCGTATTGGCCGGAGCTTTTTACTCCCTCCATGTCGGCAAAGACCTGGAAGACGATCCCGAATTCAAAAGACGTATCGCCGAAGGAGAGTTCAAGACAGAGAAATATGAATTGAAGGACGTAAATAACAAGAAGGCGGCTGCCTGGTCGGTTGCCATTTTTATCCTGGCTACGATCGGTATTATCCTGTTCGGTTCTATCGAAAGCATCCGTCCGGTATTTAACGGGACTTCATTGTCTATGGCTTACATTATTGAAATATTGATGTTATCGGCAGCCGCCATTATTCTGCTGGCTACCAAAACCGATGGGATCAAAGCCGTTCAAGGTTCTGTCTTTTCAGCGGGTATGCAGGCTGTCGTTGCTATCTTCGGTATAGCCTGGATGGGGGATACATTTATCGGAGGGAATATGGCGGAGCTGAAAGGCTCTATCGAACAGATCGTTACTGAAATGCCCTGGCTATTCGGTATCGCCCTTTTCCTGATGTCTATCCTGTTGTTCAGCCAGGCGGCGACTGTACGCGCCCTGCTGCCTTTAGGTATTGCATTGGGAATATCGCCTTATATGCTGATCGCTCTTTTCCCCGCCGTAAACGGTTACTTTTTCATTCCGAACTATCCGACCGTAGTGGCTGCCATCAATTTTGACCGTACAGGAACGACCCATATCGGGAAATACATATTAAATCACTCATTTATGGTCCCCGGACTGATCGCGACCGGCGTTTCTGTATTGCTTGGTTTACTTCTTATCCAGCTGTTCTAATTGTAATGAATATACTTTTTCTCTAAAAAAATAAGAGATTCTAACACTCACAGCATTATCGTTTTAGAAGGAAAAGACTTATCTTTGACAGAATCGTAAACACAAAAGGCAGAGGATGACAGTGGAGAACTTTATCTTGCCGGATCTTTTAAAGCACATGCGTATTTTTAACGGAGAAGTAGAGAATTTTAAAGTATTACAACATTCAGCCAGGTCTAATCGGGAAAACATCCGCACTTTCCTGACACATCACTCTATTGTATATGTAGTATCAGGAACGCTTCATCTGATGAATAACGGTTCCGAACTATCCGTACAGGAAGGCGAAATGTGCCTTATTGCTCCGGGAGCCTATTTCTCCTCGGAGCTCATCGGTAATCAGAACTATTCCATGCTAGCCCTATTTTTCAATCAATGGACTGCACAATATATTCTCAAACTACCCGGAATAACCGGTATCTTAAACGAACAACAGAAACTGGCCTCTTGCCAGGAGGTACATATTATCCCTAAAGAGAAAGTATTCCGAAGCTTTTTCGACTCCATCCATTTATATCGCAAACTTGAAAAAGAGGTGAAGAATGAAATGATACCCATCAAATTCGCCGAACTGATTTATATACTACTGGAAGGTCCACATAAACAAACGATACTGTCGTTCCTGTCAGATGCAGCCATGCACAACAAGAAAAAGCCCTAAAGACTACTTCCGGAAAATTGACAATAATATAAGTCATATTGCCATTTCATAGCTCACCTATCCGATGTAACTTTGCATCATCAATTAAAACAAAAAGCATATGAAACCCATAGAACTGACAAAAGCAGAATTCATTCAGAAAGTTGGTAATTTTGAAGCTGATTCAAAAGACTGGAAATATATAGGAGATAAACCTTGTATCGTAGATTTCCAGGCACCCTGGTGCGGTTATTGTAAACGCCTGGACCCGATACTGGCAGAGTTTGCACAGACTTATGAAGGACAATTATATATCTACAAAGTAAACGTAGATAACGAAGAAGAGTTGGAGACAGCGTTCAACATCCGCACAATACCGACACTTCTTCTGTGTAAAATGGACGGAACGAAAGAACTCATGCTGGGTACACTTCCCAAACATGAGCTAAAAAAGGTGATCGACAACCTTATTTCCGTACAGTAATGTGAAAACATCCTTGCTTGCGTTCGTGCTTTATATAACAGCGGTCTTCTCGTTTCAGATCGCGAAGCACTGACGCAAGTACCATTTTCAAACGGTCGTTGTCGATATTCAGTGTATCTTTTTCATCAATCTTAGTATAGCGTACCCACGAAACATCAAAGGTAGTTCCATAGCGATGGGCAGAGTTCATGGAGGCATTGTAGTTACGTTTCCCCAGTCTCTTGACATCGTCGACAGTACGGGTAACACTCGTTACTTTCAACTTATACAAAGAAGCATTCAGATTGTAGAGTGAATCCTGAAAGTTGCGACCGATATCTTCCAGCAAATCTGCTGCTTCAGGAATAAGGTAAGGAATAGAATGTTTCAGTTCTTCCACCTCATAATAATCGTTGGTTTTGATCTCTTTCATTTTCCTGGATGCATGTTCGGCCTCTTCCCGGTTGCTGATAGGCTCGATACCAATCTTTTGTGCTACCGCCAGCTGAACATCATTCAAATCATTAAAATCACGATTATAACTACCGTTATACCAGATGGTTTTCAACTCACCACGTTTTTCTTTACAAGAAGGGAGCGCTGCTACCGACAAGGCTGCCAATAAGATCAGCACTGAACCAAGTATCTTTTTCATCATCTTTTTACTATATTATGAATACAAAAATAGGACAATTATTCAAATGTATTTCTACAATAGTAAATAAAAAGCGTCAGTCCGTACCAACGGATTAAGAATATTACTAATTTTGCGTACCTGAATAAAAAGCAGGATAGAACATTAAAACTATAAGGAAAAAGGAAAAGAACGGATGATAGAACGAATATATATTCTTGAAAGTGTAGACCCGGTTATTTTTTACGGAGTGAATAATGCGAACATGCAACTGATAAAAACGTTGTTTCCGAAACTTCGCATCGTAGCCCGCGGAAATGTGATGAAAGTAATCGGTGATGAAGATGAGTCCGAGCTATTCCTGAAGAAAATCCGCGAAGTTGAAAAATACTGTGAAGAGTTCAACTCCCTGACAGAAGATGTGATTCTCGACATTATCAAAGGAAAGGCTCCGACAGTCGTTAAACAGGAGAACCTGATCATTCACGGTATGAATGGTAAAGCGATCGTTGCCCGTACCGAAAACCAACAACTGCTCGTTAAGGCTTTTGAAGAGAACGACCTTGTATTTGCCACCGGTCCGGCCGGGACAGGTAAGACATTCGTTGCTATCGCTCTTGCCGTCAAAGCATTAAAAAATAAAGAGATCAGGAAGATCATCCTGAGCCGTCCCGCCGTTGAAGCCGGAGAGAAACTGGGCTTCCTGCCGGGAGAGATGAAAGACAAGCTCGATCCGTATCTCCAGCCTCTTTACGATGCTTTGCAGGATATGATACCGGGAGCAAAACTCAAAGAATATATGGAGAACAACGTCATCCAGATTGCTCCGCTTGCTTTTATGCGCGGACGTACGCTGAACGATGCCGTAATTATCCTCGATGAAGCACAGAATACGACTACGCACCAGATCAAAATGTTCCTGACCCGCCTGGGGATGAACGCAAAAATGATCGTCACCGGTGACGTCACCCAGATAGACCTTCCTCCTACTGCCACTTCCGGACTGGTGCAGGCCATGCAGATACTGAAGGGAGTGAAAGGGATCGGCAGGATCGAATTCGACAAGAAAGATATCGTCCGTCATAAGCTGGTACAACGTATAGTGGAAGCGTACGACAAATTCGACGATAAACGACGCAGTGAGACAAAGCCCCACTCGCCTAAAACAACAATAGAAAAGAACAACAAACTATCAGAAAATAATCAAAAATAAATTGGTCATGAAGAAGGCGTTAGTTAAAACAGATTACAATTTTCCGGGACAGAAGAGTGTTTATCATGGTAAAGTACGCGACGTGTACAATATCAACGATGAAGTATTGGTTATGGTTGCAACCGACCGTATCTCTGCTTTCGACGTAGTATTACCGGAAGGAATTCCTTACAAAGGCCAGATGTTGAACCAGATTGCAGCCAAATTCCTTGACGCAACCACCGACATTTGCCCGAACTGGAAAATGGCATCTCCCGACCCGATGGTTACCGTTGGTGTACAGTGCGAAGGTTTCCCTGTCGAAATGATCGTACGCGGTTATCTTTGCGGAAGTGCATGGCGTGCTTATAAGAGCGGTGTTCGTGAAATCTGCGGTGTCAAACTGCCGGAAGGTATGCGCGAAAACCAACGTTTCCCGGAACCAATCATCACACCGACTACAAAAGCTGCTATCGGTGCTCACGACGAAGACATCTCAAAAGAAGAAATCCTGAAACAGGGACTTGTTTCTGAAGCAGACTACGCCGTTCTGGAAAAATATACAATGGAATTGTTCAAACGTGGAACAGAGATCGCAGCCGGGCGCGGCCTGATCCTGGTTGACACCAAATACGAATTCGGACACCGTGACGGTAAAATCTACCTGATCGACGAAATCCATACTCCCGACTCTTCCCGTTACTTCTATTCCGAAGGTTATGAAGACCGTTTCGCCAAAGGTGAACCGCAGAAACAGCTTTCAAAAGAATTTGTTCGCGAATGGTTGATGGATAACGGTTTCCAGGGCAAAGCAGGACAGGTGGTTCCGGAAATGACTCCGGCTATCGTCGAAGGTATCAGCGAACGTTACATCGAGTTGTTCGAACATATCACCGGTGAAAAATTCGAAAAAGGCGATACGGACAATCTGTTGGCCCGCATCGAAAAGAACGTAACAGAGTATCTGAAAAATAAATAAGAGCATATGAAGTACGGTTCAGAACAGATATTACCTTACAACGGAGAAGAACAGAAGAGCACACAAGTCAGACGTATGTTCGACTCGATTGCAGGCACCTATGATCTATTGAACCATACGCTCTCGTTCGGAATCGATAAAATATGGCGCAGGAAAGGCATTGCCTTCCTGCGTCCTTTTTCTCCGCAGTCTATACTGGATATCGCCACCGGAACCGGCGACCTCGCTATTTCCATGCATCGCAAATTGAAAGCCCGGCAGATCATCGGGGCCGACATTTCCGAAGGCATGATGCAGGTCGGACGCGAAAAAGTGGCCCGGGCCGGTTACTCGGAATATATATCATTCGAACAACAGGACTGTACGGCGCTCACCTACCCCGACAATTCGTTTGACGCCGTAACTGCAGCATTCGGAGTACGTAACTTTGAAAATATCGAACAGGGGATAGCAGAGATGTTCCGGGTATTGAAACCCGGCGGTCATCTGATGATCCTCGAGCTTTCCACACCGGAACATTTTCCGATGAAACAACTTTACCAGATCTATTCAAAGACGATCATTCCATGCATAGGCCGGTTATTTTCGAAAGAAAAGGCTGCTTACAGCTATCTGCCGGCATCTATCAAAGTAGTTCCGCAAGGAAAGGTTATGAAAGAACTGCTCATTCGCCGGGGATTCTCCGAGGCACGGGTTCGCACCTTTACTTTTGGAATTTGTTCATTATACACAGGTTGTAAGGGTAGTTCGCAAAACACCCCTACGAAATAAACAGAAAGAGAAAAGGCTATGCAGAAATATGGTTTATTGGGATATCCACTCGGGCACTCGTTTTCCAAAACTTATTTCAACCAGAAGTTTGAGGCGGAAAAAATAAATGCTCAATATATCAACTTCGAGATTCCGAACATCAAGGATATCAAAAAAGTACTGAAAGAAAATCCGGACTTAAACGGTCTGAACGTGACGATCCCTTACAAGGAACAGGTTATTCCCTATCTGGACGAGCTGGATGAAGACGCACGTCTGATCGGTGCAGTGAACGTGATAAAATTCACCAAAGGCCTTTTCGGTAAAAAGCTGAAAGGATACAATTCCGACATTATCGGGTTCAAGCAATCGATCGAACCGCTGTTGAACGAGACACACCGGAAAGCACTGATCCTGGGTACCGGCGGAGCCTCCAAAGCTGTTTTCCAGGGTTTAAAGCAGTTGGGAGTCGGAGCCACGCTGGTTTCACGCAAACCAAAAGAATTTTGTATCACTTACGATGAGATTACTGCCAGGACAATGGAGCAATACACCGTGATCGTCAATACGACCCCGCTGGGAATGTTCCCGAATATCAACAACTGTCCGGATATTCCTTACGATCTGCTCACACCCGATCACCTGTTATACGACTTGTTGTATAACCCGGATGAAACTCTTTTCATGAAGAAAGGAAAAGAAAAAGGAGCCATAGTCAAGAACGGACTCGAAATGTTGCTTCTTCAGGCATTCGCCGCGTGGGAAATCTGGCAGAAGTAAACCTACGACACCCCATAGATATGTCAGAAACTTCTGAAAGCTCCATTTTTATAATTTAGTACTTTCAGAAGCTTCTGAAAATATTTTTTCAATGATTTGATCCTTTCAGAGGTTCCTGAAAGGACTTTTACAAGCTATCATTATTGTTTTTCCGTCATATATTTCCAGAAACGGGCAGGCATATGCTGGCGATGTAATTTCGGATTTAACCGCTCTTTGATGGCGATCGATTTAAAATAAGTCTTCCACATTTTCTGGAAAAGCTTTTCATCCTTATCCATGATACTTTCACTAAGGAAACCGGAAAGCAGATGGGCCTCCTTATGTTCAAAACGCACTTCGACAGCTTCCGTCAGGTCATAATAATAACCATACTCGCGTTTCAGGTCATACACCAGCCATTTCTGATCGGAAAAACGATCCTTTAAATGAGGAATAATCAGGGGTAATACATTATATATAGGTTCCAGTGCCGCGAAGAAAGTACCGTCGGCCGCCTTCTGAAAACGGAAGAACTGCATGTTGCGAAGCCGTTCGTTACTTACCTTCTTCCATATTTTAGCCAGTTCCAATACATCCGGATCACCGAAGTTCAACTCTATCGACCGGGGATGATCGACTGCTTTACGGATATAACGAAACAGAAGCATATCTATCTCCGGCAATTCCGACAACCAGGTCACCGTCAGCATTGAAAGCGAGGTCTGCGACAATTTCTTTTGCAACCCTTTCCATACCCGGTCTGCTTTCTCGCTGTCCGAACAAATGGTAACCGTTTCCTCACAGAACAGAGGCAACGGCTCTCCTTCCACCACCAGCGCATCCGGAAACGATTTACGCGAATACGCATCGAAGACGGCTGTGAGCAGTCCTTCAAAAGTCTTATCGTATATAAAAACTATCATATATTATTCCGGAAACTGTAAAGTCAATTGCCTGTCGTCTATCTTCTTTCTGCCTTTTTGTAATAACAAATGGCGGACATTCTCCGGTTTCAGCTCATTTACCGTGTACATCGGCAATTCATTGCAGGTGATAAAATATTGCGCCTTCTTCATCACAATACCCATTTTCTTTAATTGCTCGGCTCCCAAACGACCATAACGCCGGGATACAACGATCAGTTTAGCCGACTTCACTCCTATGCCCGGAACACGGAGGAGCATCTCATAATCCGCTTTATTGATATCGACCGGGAATGCCTGTGGATTACGCAACGCCCACGATAACTTCGGATCCAACTCCAGATCGAGATCCGGATAGGCATCGTTCACGATCTCATCCACCTTAAACTGGTAGAAGCGCAACAGCCAGTCGGCCTGATACAACCGGTTTTCCCGCACTAACGGCGGTTGTTTCAGCATTGGGAGACGTGTATCATAATCATTTACCGGGATAAAGCCGGAATAATACACCCTTTTCATTGTCGGTCGCTGATAAAGAGCTGACGACAGACGAAGGATATCTTTATCCGTATCGGCTGTCGCTCCTACGATCATCTGCGTGCTTTGTCCTGCCGGGGCGAAACGCGGAGCGTGCCGGAACCGCTTACGCTCTTCCGAACTCTGCAGAACGCCTTGCTGGATATAGCGCATCGGAGCAAAGACACTCTTAAAGTCTTTCTCGGGAGCAAGTATCTGCAAGCTTTGTTCATTTGGGATTTCGATGTTCACACTCAACCGGTCGGCATACAGACCTGCCTCGTTCACCAGTTCCTGACTGGCACCGGGAATACTTTTCATGTGGATGTATCCATTGAAACGGTGTATCAGACGCAAATCCTTTATAGCACGCACCAATCGCTCCATCGTATAATCCGGGCTCCTGACAACCCCCGAACTCAGAAACAATCCTTCGATATAATTACGACGGTAAAATTCGATCGTCAGATTGACCAACTCCGAAACGGAGAGCGTCGCCCGCGGCAGGTCGTTACTCCGGCGGTTGATGCAGTAAGCACAATCGTACATACAATAATTGGTCAGCATGATCTTCAATAACGAAATACACCGTCCGTCTTCTGCAAAACTATGGCAAATACCCCAACCGGCCGCACTTCCTATCATTCCGCTTTTCTTGGAACGGGAAGTACCGCTTGATGCACAGGATACATCATATTTAGCTGATTCAGCTAATATTTTAAGTTTTTCGAGAACTGTTTCATTCATATTTCAGGAGGATATGCCACACAAAAATAAGGATTAAAAAGCTATCTTTGCGATAAAATATAGTGAAATGTTCTTAGATAATATTCCCGTACATAACCTGGATGAAACGGACTTCTTCGTCGTCGAACTGATTGAAAACTGCGCGCCTTTGAATTTTCAGGGATCGCACCGGCATAATTTCTACGAACTGCAATTCTTTACGGAAACGGGGACAAACGAAAGCCACAGCATCGACTTCGTGGAATATCCATTGCAAGCCAACCAGCTTTTCCTGCTTCGTCCCGGACAAGTACATACACTGAAACTAAAAGATCAGAAAGGATTTCTGTTCGCCATCGATCCCGATTATTTCGAGCGCCTCTGCCTTCATATCGAGAGGTATGCGGATCATACATTTCCGACTATGCTTCTTCTCCCGGAGAAAGAAATTCCGGCTATCCGCCAAATCATCCATCTGATCTACACCGAACATGAAGGGTTGCACCGGAAAAGCCTGCTTAATTCATACATGCACGCCTTGATCACCCATCTGTTATTATTATACACCGATACCCGGATCGATCAGGATATACGCGTCAGTAAAGTCTTGTCTCTGATAGACAAGCATTACATCAACGAGCGATCCACCGACTTCTACGCCTGCGAAGTAAACCTCAGCAACAAACGGATGAACGAGCTGACAAAAAAGGCCGTCGGCCACACAGTCAAACAACTGATAGACCAACGGCTATTACTGGAAGCCAAACGCATGATCAGTTCCGGAGCTTCGAGCTTCAAGGAAATTGCGTTCAGCCTGGGATTCAGCGAAGCATCCTATTTTACCCGCTTCTTCAAGGAACAAAGCGGCTGTACCCCCGAACAATTCCGGTCGTTATTGAAGAAAGACCTGTCATGAACGGACTTTGATCATCGCCAACCGTCGCCGCGTATCGACAAACAGCAACATAAAAGAGGTTAGTCCGCAAACGAACAGCCCGCACATCATCGGTACCACTGAATTGTTCTGCAGGAAACTGACCACAGCCGACAGTATCCCGGTAAACAACAATTGCAGGAATCCCATCAATGCCGAAGCTGCCCCGCTGTCTTCCTTAAAATAAGCCAGACCAAGCGAAGTCGTTGCCGGTAGCAGCAATCCGATCGGGATCAGATTCAGGAAAACCAACACCAGTAAAGGCACGACAGAAGTCGACACCAACGAAGTCACCACCAGCAACACCCCGATCAACAACTGAAAAACAAGCGTATATCTCACCAGTTTCTTCAACGTCATATATTTCAGGAAGAAATTAATAATATAGGTACCGAACATCAACCCCAACGAATTGACTGCAAAAATAATGGCAAACGTATCTCCCGACATTCCGCCCTTTTCCATGATCAGGAAAGGAGCATTGGAAACATATACCATCAAACCACCGTAAGCCATACAGCCTATTATCGTATAAACCATATACGGCCATACTTTCATCACTCGCACATATCCTTTCACCATTTCCCGCAACGAAGGCTTCTTCGCTTTCACCCCTTCGGGTAAAGGCATCGATTTACTTTTCGGAAGGAATATCCAGGTCAACAGAATGGTACAAGCACCTAACAGTGCCATCGTATTGAACACCCCGTGCCAATGCCATTGTTTCAACAGCAAATTACCGATAGTCGGAGCAATGACAGGAGCAATACCTGAAATGATCACCAATAAAGAGAATACCTTCGTCCGTTGTTCATTCACAAACAAATCGTTCACAGCTGCACGTCCGACCACAACACCGGCACATCCTCCGAAAGCCTGGAAGAAACGGATCACCCAAAGTTGCTCGATCGAAGTCACATAGATGGAAGCAAACGAACTGACCGTATATAAAGCAGTCGCCAGCAAGATCGGAATCTTGCGGCCGTAATAATCGG
>NZ_CAJJWO010000070.1 GCF_905196875.1 uncultured Parabacteroides sp.
AAAGGTGCTTCCGTTACCTTCCAGGAAACCGAACATGACATCCAGCTTCTCGCCGTATCCCGAATTGATCACCGCCTTGGTTTCGGCATCGGCCAGCCCGGCGCTGATACGAACATCCGTGGCTGCCTGCGACGCCACTTCCGTCTCGTCATTACTGCAGCTTGCCAGCGACAGAGCAGCCAGCAAACTCATTACTACATACTTGTTTGTTTTCATACGTAAACTATTAATATTAATACTGTGATTCAAGTGTTTCTGTGAAACGTACCTGTTAATTCGTCACCATGCCGTTACCGCTTTCGCCGGTCTTCCATTCGCTGACAGAACCGGTAGCCAGGATCACGATCTCATTTCTACCCTGGAACACCAGATGGATCGTATGGGCATAACCCGCTTTCACCTCCAACGGCTTTTTAGTATCGGCAGCAAGGTTGATCGTAATCTCGCCGCTGTTGTTGCCGTCGGCATACCATACTTTGATCTTGATGGAAGACATCGCACCGATCATCAGCGATTCGCCTACGGTTTCCAAGTTGCTGCTCAGCACATGCTGTGCCAGGCCCGGCACTACCGGTGTACGCGACTCGTCATAGGTGACCTTTCCGTCGGCTATCGTCATCGAACGGGGATACTGTCCCCCTACGATCTCGATCTTTGAAACGGCTTTACCCGGGTTAGCCGTCAGGAATTCTTCCGTGGCTTCCGCCCGGAAGTTCAACTGCGTCAGAAGATGGCCGAAAGTAAAGGGAGAAGAAACCGGATTCTGACGGCTACCGCTGACGATCCCGCCGTACATCACATCTTCCGTTCCGGTCATCATGAAATTGACAACCCCGTTCTCGGAAGCGATTGCGGGATGCCAGGCAGCCATATAGACATTCCCCGAGTTCGGATAAACTTTCGAAACATCCAGTGGAATCCATTTGCCCGAAATTTCAGGACTGGCAGTCAGCGTGATCGTGTTTTGCCAGGTGGGCGTACCGGTCCAGTAAGGGGAAGAAGAGGTTTCCAAAGCGGTGATTGCCGCTTTAAACGTATCTCCGGTAACTACCGGAGCTTTCGTGACCGCATCGCTGACAATAGCCCCCAACCGGATCTCGGGCGTCTCGTTGCCACCTTGCGTTTCTTCGTCAGACGAACAGGCCGACAACAAAACAGCCAGCATGGCCGCATACATACATACTTTTTTCATACTTAAAACATTTATATTAATACTCAGTGAACAATTCAATAAATAATCCCTACGCCACTGCTTCCCTCCAGCCATTCCACCACGGAGACCGACAGGCCGACTGTTCCCTGCACGCGCAGGGTGACAGACAACAGGTAAGAAACACCGGGCACGGAGCGATTGTCCGCTTCACGGAACACCACCGGCAACTGTTCGTAATGCACCATCCGGCCCTGCCCGTCTTCAAGTGCGACAGCCAAAAAGACCGGTACCGAGGGTTGTATCATCACCGCCCCCGGAAGCTCCGTCCAGGCGGTATCGAGCGGCAACGGCACCTCTTCAGGGCGTCCGCAGGCTATCAGCCGCCCTTTGTTGCCACCGAACGACAACCGACGGTCCTTCAACGACAAAATGGCATCGCACTGCACACTGTCTACCGCCAGCAGACGTAGCTTGTAACTGTCCGGCGATACCGGCTCCATACCCTTGTCGAGACGCAAACGGAAACGAAGCTGGGTAAGCAGGTGGTCGAGCTCAAACGCTTTACTCTCCTGCCAGAACGGATCGGCCAGGCTACCGCTTTGCTCGCCGCTCACCCGGATATCCTGCCGCCCGTCGATCCGGTAAGCAATCTCACCGCTGTCGGAAAGCTCACCCTCAGGCGCAAAACCACGCAGGTAAATACGGTTACCACCCGATGGGTAATAAGTGGGAACGGCCAGACGGACACGGCCGGAGGCATTGAAACGAGCCTTCCATAGTTCCGTATACCGATTGCTTTTATTGCCTTTGGCAAAGAAGAGGGAATCGGAAAAAGTGCTGTCCGCCGAAAATGTCTCCGGTAAGATACGGAGCACTACCTCCCGCTCTCCCGTACCGCTATGCCCGTCGGAACCGGTACCGCTGTCATCGCTGCATCCCGCCGGCACTAACAGCGTCAGCAGCAGAACAGCCGGTACCGGTAAAAGCCATTGTCTGATATGTTTATGTTCGATCTTCATATTTGAACTGTTGTTTTTGCTTCACTATCGCACACTTTAGTTTTCGACCTCTCCCGCTCCTTCTTTCCATTCCGTATCGGTGATCTGCGCCCCGCCTACCGCGTCACAGTCGACCACCAGGTCGAGAATCAGCCAGGAGGTATTGTTTTTACGAAAAGCATCGGCTGCCTCATGCGTCAGGTCGATAAACGGGGTCAGCTCCGTGCCGTCCGGCATCTTCATCGTCAGGTAAAGATCGACGGAAGTACTGTCCGACAAACCCAGCAAGCCGATGCGGGAGGTATAACCCCCGGAAGGAAGTGCTTCCGGCTCGAAGGTCAGATAAGCTCCTCTATCGAAAAACGGCGTCGCGCTGGGAAGATGGATTTCAGAAGGGATACCCATCAGACGTCCCGACAGGCCGGTGGGACGCACCATCTCGTTGTTACTGCCCGACAGTAGTTGAATGTTCAGTTCGAGGGTTTTCACCAGGTTGGCGGGATACAACTCCTTCACCACTGCTGTTCTGCCGCCTACTTCGATATCAACAGTACCCGTAGCATAGAAATTAGCTGGTTGTGCCAACGGCACCGGCACCGATGATTTCAACGAAGAAACCTGCCGCACGCTGCCGATGGCAGCGTCGTAGCCCCGGTCCATTTCTAAGGTTACATTACGGCAGTCGGTGTTGCACGCTATCACCCGGTAGCACCCCGAAGGCAGCGTTCCCGCGTAGCCTTCGGCTCCGCCCATACGGATTTCCGGACGCATGACGTCTTCCTTATAAAAGAAATAAGTCATCTGCGAAGGATGGCTACGGCCTCTCCAGTCGAGAAGCAAACGTACATTCCCGTTCTTCGTCCAGTCTTCGTCCGTCAGCTGGTACGTACACCCCCATAGCCCGACAACGCAAACCAGACACACCGCCCAAGCGGACGGACGTATGTTTTTATATTCTTTCATTTTCCTGTATTTTGTTTGTTTACTTGATCCTGAAACGATACAACAGACTGACTTTCAGTCCGAGCATAAAGCCGCTCGATGAAAAACGGGTTTCCAGATAATTACGGTTGTCAGCCGGATCGTAACGATATTTCTTTCCGTCGAATATCGACCGATAGCCGGCACGCACGCTCACTTCGCCGCAGAGCCCGCCGGCAAGCGGTATCAGACTGCCGACCGAAGCACCCGCCGACCAGAAACAGCCGGTACGACCATAGAGCACCTCTTTGCCCGGAGCGATCAGGCCGCCACGCACATCGAAATCGCCATACTCACCGAACAGGCCGAGATTCAGCCAACGATAACCTCCGCCGATCAACGGCCAGATACGGGGCTCGACCGAGAATTCAGACAGCGACCAGCGATCGCGCTCCTTCTCTTTATAGGAGAAATCGGAATAGAGCCCGGATACGACCACCGACCAGCGGCCACCCCAGTAACATTCCAGTTCGAGGTTCGGCATGAACGAACCTGTTTGTATCTTAGCATCATCCGCACCGAACAGCACCGAAGGAGCTACCGTACACCACGGCAACAGGTTGGTCTTTACGGCCAGCATCAAAGGATCGTCGAAGTTTCCAGAAACCGGATGATCGGCCTGTATGGCTGGCTTCGCCGTTTCTTTTGCCACCACCCGCACCGTTTCACGGGTGGTCACCGTTGTGGCCAGCGGTACTTCCGGTTCAACCGGTTCACCGGTATCCTCCTTCGTATCCACTACCGAGGCCAGCCGGTAATCTTCCAGTTCCGAACGGTCGAACAACGGATCGTCGATCCGGTAGACTGCACGGTCGTACCCGCCTGCCTCGCTACGGCGAAACAGATCGACATAGGGGATGGCACCGTATTTGGTTAAAGCTTCCCGGATAGCTTTCGGATAACGGCTTTCACTATAATGGATAGCTATATTGGCAAACCAGGGAAGCGGCGAATGCACCAGATAGACATGTACCCGGTCACGATAACTGCCGCTACGATCGATATAGAAAGCTACACAATCACTGGAAACAGATAGCCGGGTTTTCAGATAGGCACGGATACGGTTCGCACGAAGCGAAGCGATATTGATGACCTCCTCCTCTTCCGAATTGTAAGCACTTACATGCGATACGATCAATACATGACAACTGCCACTTAACATTTGTTTGTTAAAAAGAGGAAGCATTTGCCCTATCCGTTCCAACTGGTAAGCGTTGTCGCCATAATCGGCCAGAAACATGTCGTTACTCTCTTTAAAAGAAAATAAAAATGATTCCGCTTTCGTATACGAGGTAGTCTGGGCTTCTACGCCCGGTAAGAAAAGTGCAGAAAGCACGAACAGATTAAGTGCGGCTCTCATTACATCCGATATCCTTTTACGTGTTTGTTGTTTCATCCTATACTTCTCCCTATTAGCTTTTGATATTCAGTTTTTTCTTGTTTAATCCCCCTTATTTATATAATAAGGTAGATCAGAGAAAAACGCAGCTTCGGAGAGAAGTAAAAACGTGTGTTTTTACGCGGAATAATAGTCGGAATGATATTATTTGAAGTCTTTTCTAAGAAAATCTAAGGTATATTTATAACCTTTATTTCTTAACGAACTTTAAAGCAATAGCAGTCCTAGGACGCTATTAATCTGCACTTTCCATTTATCATACTTTAAACGGAAATAGCAGGATGTAGTGTGAATATATATGAACCTTGTATGTTTATTTTAATAAATAAGCCAATAAGCCTTGGTTTTCTTATTTACTATTTCTACCTTTGCAACGTTATCTCAATTTATTGGCGATTTATACTGGTTATAAGTCGCTGAATATAAACAGGGAAACACCACATCTACCTTATTATATAAATAAGGGTAAGTTTTAAAATCTCAGAAACTGTTCAATTTTCCCGGAAACCAGTTGGTTTGCTTCTTTCACTTTTTCCTTATCAAAGGCGGAGAGATAGGTACGTGTCATCTGCTCCGAAGAATGCCCCAGGAGTTGACAGATGATTCCGATCGCCACATTATTATGGTAAGCTTCCGAAGCCCAGGTATGCCGGAACACGTAGGTGGTCAATTTCCCATCCCATTCCAGCATTAAACGGATCTCTTCCAGATATTGATTCTGTTTAGCCAGGCAAAGTTTATACTGTTCGTGCGTAGCATTATCCGGCAAAAGAGGGAAAAGATAGGTTGCATCCGGCTGACTGTAACAGGCTATCAGTTGTTGCATTCCCTGACTTACCCCCATCTGGATCAGCGTTCCGGTTTTCTGCCGGTGATAAGACAACACTTTCCCGTCTTCGCTCAGGTTCTCCCGTGTCAGACGTACCAGATCCACGAAAGGCATTCCGCACGCCATAAAGGAGAAAAGAGCCAGATCGGCGGCTTGTTGTTTAGAGGGATCGTCGGCCAGATCCAGCTTAGCGATCTGTCCAATCACTTCGATGGGTATGGCCCGCTTCAATGTTTCTTCCCGTCGCAACCGCAATCTGGCAAAAGGCGAATCCAGCGGACGTTTTTTCCATCCCAGGCAGGCACGGTTATACATGGCGCGCAGGTTGCTCAGATAGCTGTTTACGCTATTCACCCTCAGCCCTTTTTCGCGCAGCCACTCCACGAAGCCATATATCCGTTCCGGGGTAATATCACCCAGCGATAGTTCGCGCTCCTTATTGAAATGCTGAAAATGATTGCGAACCGCCCGATAAAGGTCCGCTGTACTTTCACTGCCTGCAGAGCGTTTCTCCTGCTCCTGCAGCTTCATCTGTGTGTAAAAATCTTTGTTTTTCATAACTTATCCTATTTTAAGAAATGACAAAGTTATAACATTCAGCGACAGATAAAGGTTACTTTCCTTTGACCACAAAGTCACAAGTTTCGATAGCAAGAGTACCGGCAATTCCAGCTCAATGTCATTAAGTAAAGGATAGTGACGGAGATTGTGTTTAGCTATACATTTCAGAGCGTCTGACAGAGTCCTTAGAAAATGTCGAAATGATACATTTGCGGGGTATATTATAACAAAATCATCAGATATCGGGCAAATTCACAACACGCCCTTTTTCACTAATCCCCTTATGGGAATCGTTCAGGCGTCTTTTGCATCCAAAAGTACCTGTTTCAAACCAACCAGCACGGTCATAAAGAGAACTACCCGGCTGCTATTTTCAACCAGCCGGCAGGTAACAGGCATTCACCCGGCAGCTGAAGGGAATTACCTGCCGGGTAGTGGTAATCAGCCGGGAGGTAATTCCTCTTTTTGCCCTCCCAAAGTAAGAAATCAGGCACAATCCTTCCTTTCAGCTTTCCAGAAGCCAAACAAAACGGTTCAATTCTAAAAAGATATTTTGATACTATTCGATAAAAATAAGTAGCAGCCGCAAAAACCGGCCGGGAGGCTATTGGAAAAGTCATTACAAATAGTTCGTATTATATCTCCCTCCCTCTCTTTCTGTCATCCCTTAACTTCAGGAGAATACCATATTCGAACCATCCCCCTACCCGACACCTGTAGAAAGGCTTCAGGGGGGGAGAATGGTTGACAGTTTGACAAATAAAAGCTTATTTAGATATTGCACGTTCAGTACCAAAAAAGTATCGCTGATTCAGTTTACGGAATCTCAATTCATCAACCAAGGTTTCCATCCAAACTAACAGACTCGATCACAACATTCGCTCCATGATAAAGTGTTATCATCCCAATCCTCCTCCATTTCGTTTACAGATAACAGAGAGGTCGTCAACGGCATCGCTTAGCGAAAGTTGATGCTCGGCCTCGTAGCATTCATCTAAAAAAACAATAATGGCGGTATTCTCGTAACATCCTTGCTGTATCAACCAGCTCTCATACTCCTTCTGCAGTGTAAACCGAAACATCTGAAATGGTATCCGTTCACTCCTCATAAATTGCACCAACGATTTCACACTGCTCTGGTAGGCTCGGGCAACCCCATACCTGCCATCCTCTCCATCTTGTCAATAATTCCCAGCGCATAAATCACAAACCCATTACGCGCCATCCCTTTCCAGATCCGATTAATTTCTTCCATACTCATTTCTTGTTTAAATTGATATTGGCATGGAATATAACAGAAAAAACGGGGGGATGGGTTTGGGAAAGGATAGCATAAGGTACGGTTAAACCTTCGAAACACGATGTATCGAATACGAACTCAAACTACTTTGAATACCATTAAGGTACAATTTAACCAGACACCGAAATTCTGGTTACACCTATTCTTCCGGAATTTACATACCACTAAGGTACAATTAACCCAAAAGGGGGACACCAACCGGGTGCTGGCTCTGTAATTTACATGCCACTAAGGTACAATTAACCCGTAAATTTGGGGCATACATATGGCCAACCCATTATACACTTTATATACCACTAATCGCAATAGATATTTAATATATCTGATTTCGAACACCCATTATACACTTTATATACCACTAAGGTGTAATTATACCATACAAATATAAAAATACCTGGACAAATTGGAGAATAAAACTTACAGATGTATTAATATAATGTATATTTGGAGAAGTTATTCTATTAGTAGTATATAGCGTCAAACCAATTTGTCATTAAAGAGTTGTCGATCCCCGGGGTATTTCATACAATTGCAGGTCGACAACTTCAATTAGTAAAAATGAAGGCCCAAACAAGGCTAGAAGATATTTAGAGCAGGGTATCTTTATAAATTTGATAGGGGTTAAATTGTACCTTAGTGGTATTCAAAGTTGGATTGGTATGTCAACGTCTTGAGATGGTTCGTCGGTTAAATTGTACCTTAGTGGTATTCAAAGGATGTCGGGACAGTGATAGTGCGCGCGGATGAGCAGTGGTTAAATTGTACCTTAGTGGTATTCAAAGTCCACAAAGTGTAGTTTGCGACTTCTTCTGTTCGTGGTTAAATTGTACCTTAGTGGTATTCAAAGATCGGACCTAATTGAGCAAAGGCCTGCATGACGGGGTTAAATTGTACCTTAGTGGTATTCAAAGCACTTCCTGCAATCGCCTGCATGGCGACCGCACTTCGGTTAAATTGTACCTTAGTGGTATTTAAAGCTCGTAGAGTTTCGGCCGATGCACGAGCTGTTTCGGGGTTAAATTGTACCTTAGTGGTATATAAAGTCGTGACGCTCACGGATATTCAGGACGTTTGCTATGGGTTAATTGCACCTTAGTGGCATGTAAACAAAGTTTGCTAAATAGCGAACTTTGTTTTATCTTTGGAATTAATTGTACCGAGTGAAGATATATAGTTTTTCACTATCTTTGTTTTAACGTAGTAATTAATAGGTAAACAACAATGAACGAACAACAGCAAAATCGTGTAACTTATATCATTTATTGTATCAATGCTTTTGCAGAGCGTTACAAGTTGAGTGCCAAGCAAGCTTTTGCCTATCTGCAACGCTTCAAAGGATTTGTTTTTTTGGATGAATGCTACGAGGCCGAACATCAACTTTCTCTAAGCGATGCCGTTGACGACCTATCTGTTATCTGTAAACGAAATGGAGGAGGATTGGGATGATAACACTTTATCACGGATCGAATGTAGTGATCGAATCTGTTAGTTTGGATGGAAACATTGGTCGATGAATTGACATTCCGTAAACTGGAACGGAATATGCAATATCTAAATTACAGAAGTTATGAATAATGAAGCTCGTTTTTTGATAGATGCATTGGTAGAACGATTGGTCTTGTTAGTGATGGAAGATTTTAAACATTCGTTGCTGGATGCTTTAAGTTTGGTGTACAATTCTCAACTTTATGAGAAGATAACCGATCTTGAAACAGGACTATATTATCAAAGTGCTTTGTATAACTATGAATTGCTTCGTAAAGAAATAACACTTGGAAAGATTGTTCTTGATTTATAGTAGCATATAGTGTTGAACCTACTTGCCATTAAAGAATTGTCGATCCCCAGGGTATTTCATACAATTGGAGGTCGACAACTTCAATTAGTAAAAACGAAAGACCAAACAAGGCTAGAAGATATTTAGAGCAGGATATCTCTATAAATTTGATAGGGGGTTAATTGTACCTTAGTGGTATGTAAATTGACAAAATAGCAGGCATTCGGTGTTTTGTATTGTGGGGTTAATTGTACCTTAGTGGTATGTAAATTCAATTTGCAAACTTATGGCAGAACTCAATCCGGGGGTTAATTGTACCTTAGTGGTATGTAAATAACTTGAATGTTATAGGAAGACTTTTCCCGGAAGTGGGTTAAATTGTACCTTAGTGGTATATAAAGACGATCATCATGATAGCCTTTTTTACATCTTGATCTTTGGGTTAATTGTACCTTAGTGGTATATAAAGAAAAGACGTATCTGCCTAAAGCTTGTTTCTATATTGGGGTTAAATTGCACCTTAGTGGTATATAAAAGAACTGGAAAACGACCTTTCACCGTTCATGGACGCGGGTTAAATTGTACCTTAGTGGTATATAAATCAGTTCATCGTTTCATATCCGGCAAGGGCGGACAAGCGGGTTAATCGTACCTTAGTGGTATAAATCGAATCTCAAACTTTCCTAATAGCGAAACATCCTGTTAATCAAAGACAATCCCAGCAACAACGATAACAGCGACCATCTATTTTCACAAATAAACCAAGATATTCATAGGTTATATCAAATTAATGATTACATTTGGGAAGAACACAGTATACATTATTAACTTACTTAGATTATATCTATACATTATATAATATATAACCTAAATATAATACCAGAATTGCAATATGAGAATACACTTATCAACGAACGCCAACGACGATCTCGTTCCCTTCAACTATCAACAGAAACTTATTGGCACATTACATCGTTGGCTTGGGACAAACGAACTACATGATAAAATATCCTTATACTCTTTCTCATGGTTAAAAGGAGGAAAAAGATACAAAAACGGACTCAGTTTTCCTTATGGAGCTAACTGGTTTATCTCTTTTTGTGAGGAGAAATATGTCAAGGCCATAATAAATTCAATCATGGATTCACCTGATATGTTTTGCGGAATGAAAGTAGAAAGGATTGTTATTCAGGAGACACCTGATCTATCCACCCAAAATCATTTCCAACTCGGAAGCCCGATCTTTATAAAACGCTTTTGTGATGGGAATCATAAACATTTCACATACAAAGATGAGAACACCGGAGAGTTTATGGCCGAAACACTCAGGCGTAAAATGCAGATTGCCGGACTGCCGGAAGATCCATCCCTAAAGATCGAGTTTGACCTTAGTTATCCTAACAAGAAAGAAAAACTCGTTACTATCCATAATATCAGTAATAAATGCAGCATGTGCCCTCTTATCATTGAAGGTACACCTCTGACAAAAGCCTTCGCATGGAATTGCGGCATTGGCTCATTAACAGGTAGTGGTTGCGGTTCGATAATCTAAGAATTACATTATGTATTACGTAGTAAAATATTCAGGTCCTTTCGGATTTATTAAACCCTGGACAGCAGTCAGGGATAGTGAAACATTCAGTCTGCAATTCCTGATAACGTCCACGATAGAAGGAATCGAAAAAAAACTTTTCCCGGAGTTACTGAATACGACGGAAAGAGTTCAAAAGATAAGTAAATACCGTCTGAACTACTGCGGACTGGATTCACAACAGGAGCGAACCTGGTCTAAAGGCGGATTTGTCAAAGAGAAAAAGAAAGACGCACAAGGGAATGTTTACTATATTCCTAAAAACATTAGCATCATAACCCGGGGCGTTCTTCTATATCCCCATTTGTATCTCGC
This sequence comes from uncultured Parabacteroides sp., assembly GCF_905196875.1. Lineage (GTDB taxonomy): Bacteria > Bacteroidota > Bacteroidia > Bacteroidales > Tannerellaceae > Parabacteroides. Next base: position 10,905 of record NZ_CAJJWO010000070.1, read on the forward strand.
CTTTGAAAACAAGGACGATGCATCGCGCGCCGCAAAACAATCTATCTGCTTATGCAGAAACGAAGATATACTATTGCCGGATCATCCTATCGAAATGTCGGCTGATGAATTTGAACAGATAGACGGATTCGAATGGATACCTACCGATGAAGGAAAGGGGTTCAAAGCCGGGCATAACAAATATCACGGGGGTGAAGAGATGTATGGTGTATTGCATGTAAAAGGTAATCCGATCAGAAGTACCCTATGAAAGCTCTTGGCGACATACTGGCAAAAAGCCCTGACAACGGTCATGTCCCACTCCTTGAACATAGTCTGCATACCCGGCAGGCTATCGAGATCTTTGCCCGGCAAATAGATTTTCCCTTTGATGTAACGATAGCCCTGAAAGGGGCGACTTTACATGATTTAGGTAAAGCGCATAAGTATTTTCAAGACCGGATGAATGAAGTCGTTAACAACTCCTTATCAAACAGGCATAACAAATTCATTCATCGGCATGAGTTATCGTCATTAGCTTTCCTACCAGCCTTTCCCCTCCAGGAATGGGACACATTGATTGAAATGGTGGTAGCCCATCATAAGTCCATCACAGATGATCCCCGGCGAAGAGGTATATTGGATATTGCCTCCGGCGATCGACATTGGATAGACAATCATTTACAGGACTGGGAAGAATGGAGTCAGTATGGGATACAAATACTGAATGAACTTGGATATACCTGCCCCGGAATAGACCGGGAAGCAGCCAGAAAAGCTTTACTTTATACAGTAGACTATTGCGAATCGCAAACTTTCGGATGGTCTGCCTGGCGGGGGTTATTAATGGCCGCAGATCATTTTGCCTCGGCATTTTCTTCATCTACCCAAAAGGAACTTGAAGCTATATTCGAAGTCCCTGACCTGTCCGCTTATTTTAATCCGGAACGGATAAATCCTCTATATCCATTATCACAGATCGGAGTGAACGATAACCGCCTGCATACGCTGGTGGTAGCATCGACAGGTGCAGGAAAAACCGACTTTTTGTTGAAAAGATGTAAAGGACGCATTTTCTACACCCTGCCATTCCAGGCTTCTATAAATGCCATGTGGGAAAGACTAAAAGCAACTATTCCTAATAAAGATATTCGTTTGCTGCATGCAACGTCGAAGATCGTTGTCGGTAATAATATAGAAGAAAGAATGCTACAGCCATTGATCGGATCGAGCATCAAGGTGTTGACGCCCCATCAATTGTCGTCCATTATCTTCGGTACTTCCGGGTTTGAAAGTGTCATACTGGATATCAAAGGATGTGATATTATCCTGGACGAGATACATACTTATTCGGACTATTCGCAAGCAATGGTACTGGAAATCGTCAAAGCACTTCTAAGGTTTGATTGCCGCATCCATATCGGGACAGCGACAATGCCTACCGCTTTATACAAACGGCTGCTGGACATATTGGGCGGGAAAGAGAATGTATACGAAGTCAAACTATCGGATGAAACACTGGATACATTCGACCGCCATCAGATATTCAAACTCGATAATGAGGACAATGTCTCCCCTATCCTGGCGAATGCCTTTAAGGAAAAAGAGAAAGTACTCGTCATTTACAATACCGTCAACAAAGCGCAGGCTGCCTTCAAGGAATTCAGGAAAGAATTTCCTGATATCCCCATGATGCTTATCCATAGCCGCTTCAAACGAAGCGACCGCGTTAAACTTGAAAAGCTACTGAAAGAGGAATTCAACGGCGACGGGAAAGAACATGAGAACGGGAAATGTCCCTGCCTGGTCGTTTCGACACAGGTGGTAGAAGTCAGCCTGGATATCAGTTTCGACAGGATGATTACCCAATGCGCTCCTCTGGATAGTCTGATACAGCGATTCGGAAGAATAAACAGAAAAAGAGTAGCAGTCAATCACCGGGTTTACAGGCCGATTCATGTGATCGCTCCCGAAGGGAATGTGCTTCCTTACAAAATGGAATTACTGAAACGTAGTTTCGACCAACTGCCGGACAACGGGGATATTTTGCAGGAAAGATGTCTGCAGGAAAAAATAGACAAGGTATATCAATCTGTAGATACAAAGGAGATCGATATTCACCTGGCTGTAAAAGACGGGGACTTCTCGCTTATAAACCTGACCAGCCGGACTGAAGCTGTCCTCTTGAAAGCATTGGAAATAGAAAGTGCTACCTGCATACTATCCGCCGACAGGGATAAGTACATCACTGCCACCTGGGAAGAGCGGATCAATATGGAAATACCTGTTAACTGGAAAACGATCTCCCGATACAGGAACAAATACGAACAGTTGCAAGATATAGGAGCAAATCCTTTTGTCGTCCCCATGTCGCAGGCAGAGTATGAGATTTATGGATTACAATTAGTGGAACATGATAAATTCATTTAGATATGTATACAAGCTACATCGGTAAAAAGTTCCTGAAGATATATAATGAGAAGATGCATACGGATATATCCGCTGAGGAGTTCTTTGACCGGATATTTTTCAATCTGTTTTTCAATGACGAGAGGCATCTGATACATGTCAGCAATTCCCCTTTTTTCCAAAAACCGAAAGAAGAGGATGTAAAGAAATATGGAAGCAAGCCGCTGGCCCAATATAATAACCTGAAAGTCGCCATAGCCAGCGATGAACCGAACATGTCGATCTTTGTCGGATATGCTGCAAAAGACATGGCGGGAACAACATCCGGACAGATCTCCGGTATGCAGACCTCTATCGACACAGACGAGATGTATGCTTCCTGGATCGGCGAAGCGTTAGCCATTGGCATAAGCGGTGGTTTTGCCATCTTATTGGACGAGCCGGAGATTTTATGGCAACTGTTTCGTGGTTGGGAATATTACAGAAAGTATCTGAATCAAACACCTGATGTAAAAGACAAACAGATCGAAACCTGGAACGGACATTGGTTATCTCATTGGTGCCGGAAGCTCTATACCGATCTGACTCCGGATAAAGGGTTTTATATCGTCCCTGCCGAATCGATGGGAAATCTAGCCATACCGACTAAGCCCTGGCTCGAGATCATTATGGCTTTGTCTAAGAAATATCCCCAAAAGGTTATAACCGCTTATTCATATAACCTATCCCAGACAAACACAACGCTGGGATTTATCAACCTCTATCTCCCGGAAGTCCACTCTTTGTTCGACTTCAGGGATAAACTATTTTTCAACGGAAAGCAAAGTATCCTGTCTGATGAAGAAATAGAGTCGTTTAACACCTACTACAACTTCAAATCAGCCTGTAAACTGGGTACCATAGGACTAAAAGCGATTGAACCGGATAAGCTGAGACAATACTTCCCCATAGGCTCCATGCCTTACGCACAAGGGAAAGAGTACAAATTTAACAATGAGGAATCGTATATCAATTATGAACTATATAAAATCTGGATTATTGCTATGATAAACAAAACAGAATTACTGGAGCTGGCAACCGCGGTAGCAAAGGCCCTGATAGAGTTTGAACGGACAGCGGAGAAAGGCAAAACGGTTTATTCGAACCTGTCGAAAGAGACAAGGAAGTCAAATAAAATAGAAGTCTTCGGGCAGAAGCTCAAAGAAATAATGGAATATGAATCTTCTGACAACGAAGTGTTCAGAAAAGCTTTTGTAGAGGCTTATTACATACCTAAAGACTCTTTCCCTCTATTCATGACACTGATAGACTTTGAATATACTTATTGGAAATCAAAAAATTAAACAACCTAATACCCACAGTTATGGACAATCCTTTTATCTATTTACGTGGCCTTCGCCATGCAGAGCATACAGTATTCGGCGTAAATGACGGACAGAAATACTATTTCGATCCTCAGTTCGGCAGAAGAATGGCTTATTCCAGCGGCCAGCAGGTAAAACGCTCCGTTATAGAGGCGTTAAACATGCCTTTCGCAGCAATTACATTCAACTGGGAAATCGACAAAAAAGAAAATAAGGCAAACCAGAAAGAGCCTCACTCTCCGTGCGATCCTTCTTTTACGGATCAACTATTGGGTGGGTATATGAAAGCGGAAAGCGGCAGTATGACGGTAAAGCGTCGCAGCCCCTTATCTGTTTCGGCCATGCGACCGCTTCATCCTTTATTGGGCGGTATCGAGTCGCCGACTGAAAATATTACCTTCGACAGGACTTCACATCCGGAACACCATACAGTCAAAGTCTATTGGATGGAAAATAAAAAAAGAGGCAGTGAACTAAGTAAGGAAGAGCTGGACGAATGGCTGACAACCAACAGACGCTCCCTTCCCAACCGGGCTTTTATCCAGGATCAAACCAGAGCATCCGGCCTTTTCGTCTATGACATCGCCATCGATTTGAGAACCTTATTCTGTGTTTCCACCAATAAACTCGAACCGGAGCTATATCCCGAAATCGAAGCCAAGCTTCGGGAACAGGGATGGACCGAAGGTAAAAACATCTTTGGCAACTGCCTGATCTGTCCCAAAGAGAAAAGAGACGAAATAATTCCGGCATTAGCAAAAGCAATCATCAACTGGCGTATCACTTCCAACCAGGCACGTACTTTCAGCTTAATGGAAACAGTGGCCATAGCCATCAGCGATGATGCAAACCAGATAGCGTATGCCATTCGCGGCGAGTTGAAAGATAACACCGAAAGGCCGGATGCTAAACCGGTAATAGATGAAACCGCCCATGCTGATGTTTTTGTTACTCCGATTGCCAACAGTTATATCGCCGGCTCGATAGGTTCCGTGGATGCTCTGAAGAAAGCCGAAGAGAAACTGATTGAACTGATCTCTTCTTTCGATTACGAAAACCAACTATAATAACCATAAAGATATCTCTTACTTTTTTCGTAAGAGATATCTTCCTCCCAAAACCCACACCCCCGAATTTTCGGTATCTGGCAACATTTTGAGGGCAAAGCCCAACTATCTATATTCCAAAATTAATAATCGACATTCCATCTTTACGCAAGATCCGTCCCAGTATCTTTATTAAATTACTTTTGTCCCCCGTTAGAAAAATAAATAAACAAAAAGATGAAAAAGACTTTTTACTTAGTAGCCATAGCCTTTGTTTTAGGGTTGTTCGCTGCATGTGATGACGACGACAAGGACATTGACTCGCCTATCGTAAATCCTACACCCAAAGAGCAATGGGGCAAGACACTTCGTGGAGATAATCAGACTTTATTAGCATTTCCAGATATCTTCGCCGATTATTGGGAATATACCTATTCTTATAAGGATAATCCAAATATCGGACTTCGTCTGACAGGAAAATACCCTAAGTCCCGCTTCTTCAACTTCACTGTCTATAACGATGAAACACAGATCGATGTATCCAGCATTGAAGACGTGAATGTACAACCCGACGACAGTTCAATCAATCCTTATGTGAAGGAAACGGCTGATTATGGAGCAAATGGATATACGGTTTACATTATTCCGAAAAGCACACCATCAAGTATGCGTGCTTCCATGAAAAATATATGTGAATTCCCGGATACACTGAATATGGTATCTGTGTTCATGCGCCTTTATCTGGCGAAAGAATATAGCAATGACGAATTCGGCGGTGTAGACATGCCGGCAATCCAGGCATTCGATGTAACTACCGGTAAGGATGTAAACTTCCCGAAACGTGAAAAATGCAACATTCATGAATCACTTAAGTTACCGGAAATGGACTTTTCCGCATCTACCAAACCACTTCCTTTCATGCGTGCACCGCTGAACCTGATGTATCCGAACAGCCCAGCCGAATATTTATTCACACGTATCAATCTGAAAGAAGGTGAAGTAGCTACTTTCCGTTTTATACCACCGACGGCTCCTAAGAATGTAAGCGAATATGCCACAGCCGATGTACGGTATTGGTCAGTTTGTCTTGGATCATCTGAATCTTATTCTTATATATCCGTCTATGACGAGAAATTATCGAAAGTTGACAAAGATGGTTTCGTGACCTTTATTATTGCTGATATTAACTCACCAAAGCTATCTCAAATCCTTACTAAAGCAAATGAAAATGACGGAACTTATGTGCTGTCCTGGAACCGTAAAGAACAGGGTAACGGAATACTTGCTTTATATCGCAATATGGTTATCAATAAGAGCTATAAACACTCTATGCGCGAACAAATGGAATCCATTCCACTAGAAGCTGCCGCCGGTGATATGACAAATTTCAATCCTGCAACAATGATTGCCATTTCGGCAATGGGTAATTGGGGCCCTCATGGATCCAAATTCAATGAAGACGAATATTTGAATGAGAACTTCAATTATGCCAGTATCCGTCCTATACGATAATTTCCTCTATTATCTATAAAACAAAGGTGCCATCCCTGTCAAGGGTTTGCGCCTTTCGTTTTTTAACTAAACGGAGTATCTAATCAACCGATAATCTTTTATATATTTGTGCCACATATAAACTCTAATTTTTATGAAGCCCAAAAAGTTTCTTTACCTGGCCACATTCTTCATATTACTAATTTCCGGCTACTTACATGCTGAAGAACCAACAAAGATGCATTCAGTATCTCTACATTTGGGATATGCAAATATGCCAGGCGGGACAGCCGGTTTGACAAATTCAGCACATAGCTATGAGCGGGATCTCTGTTCGGGGATCTCCTGGGATGCACAATACTATTTACATCCTTTCAGATGGATCGGCTTCGGTTTTCTTTATTCCGGATATAGTTCGAAAGGCTCTTTAGAGCATAGTTCCGATCACGTATATACACATTATATCGCGCCGCAGTTTGCCTTCTATTGTTTAAGTAGCGAACGGATGAATGTACGCCTGAATCTAGGTACCGGTTACCTACGTTATAAAAATAACAGTATGGTATACGAAAAAGAGCGTCGTGTATCCGGCGGACGTATTGCCGGGAATATCGGGGCTAATGCAGAATATATGCTAACGCCTCGCTGGGGTATTTCGGCTGATGTACAGTATGTATTTACGAATCTAAGGAAAGTAGATTCCAGATATCATGGAGAGACAATCCAGGTCAAGTTCCCGTCGGAAGACCGGCTGAAAGTCTCCAGACTAAACATATCGTTGGGTCTCGGATATCATTTCTAATTATAAGTAACCATTAAATTCGTCACATCATGAAAAAATATATATTCCTTTTATGCTTTCTATCCTTTCTTTTCTCCTGCACAGAAGATGAAACAGTGGATGTCACCGTGATGCCGGAAGAAACAACCACCGGTGCCGAAACTTTCGGATGTCTGGTTGACGGCTGGTTATATGTTGGGGGCAGATATAGCACCTTCAATAGCCCTTCTATCAATTTCGATTATATATCCTACGATGAAACCATGCATGTCAGAGTATGGGTAAAGCCAGACCTGGCCATTAGCTTCTGCATAGAAAACCCGGTCGAGAACCAGGAGATTCCTTACACTTCATTCTCATGGGGAAATGAAAAGCTACCGGACGGAAAAGTGTTTATTACCCGATACGACAGTAACTCCCAGATCATCAGCGGACGCTTTGAAGGCGAGCGTGTAACGTTCGGGCGTTTCGATGTACATTATAATGAATAACTATACTACATTCTTCGGTAGCACCTTCTTCAATATCAGATAACCGCAAAGGCCGGAGATGAATGAGCCGGCAAAGACGCCCAGTTTCGCCTGGTTCAATAAGTCGATACCAGCATCCCCCAAACCTGAAAATGAGAGGTTGGCGATAAACAGGGCTACCGTAAATCCGATACCGCCCAGCATCGACACGCCGAACAAATTCATACGGGTCATTCCAGTCGGCAAAGAGGCCATGTTCGTACGGGCAAAAAGATAGGTGAAAGAGAAAATCCCCAGTGACTTACCGATAAACAGACCGGCTACAACAGCCAACGGCACATTTACCAATGAGGCAGGCCGGATATCCCCGAACGTTACCCCTGCATTGACAAACGCAAACAACGGGAGGATCAGGTAATTGACCAACGGATGCAGCTTGTCGGCAATACTCTGCAACGGACTGATCGTTTTATCAGCCAGCGAGTGTATATTATTCAGCACCTGTATCTGTGTAGGTGTCAGTACCGCCGCTTTCTTGGATTGGCGAACTTCCGTATAATCCAGCATATTCAGATAGCCGGTCATATCGCAGGTAAAGTCATCCAGCTTAATCTTCGGACGGGCAGGAACAGTGAAGGCAACCAATACCCCCGCTATTGTCGGATGAATACCCGACTCCAGGAACAATACCCACACGAAGAAACCGACCACATAATAAAACAGGTTATTATTTATCCGCATCTTCCCTCCCACATATAATAATGCCAGCAACGCCAACGAGATCAGCAACGGTTGATAGGCAATGTCACCGCTATAAAACAGGGCAATAATAATTATACCGCCGATATCATCGACCACCGCCAGTGCCGTCAGGAAAATACGCATACCCAGAGGTACCCGTTTACCCAGCAACCCTAAAACGGCAAGGGCAAAAGCGATATCGGTAGCCATCGGGATAGCAGCACCACGTATTTCCGGGGAACTATTACAAACAAGGATATAGAAAAGAACCGGCACGATCATTCCACCGCAAGCGGCTATGACCGGAAGGATCGCCTTACGTACCGAACTAAGTTCACCTATCAAGACCTCCTGCTTGATCTCCAACCCGATCACAAAAAAGAAGACAGCCATCAGGGCGTCATTCACAAAAGCCAGCATAGGCATAGGCTCTCCATGATGCGAGAACAGATTGAATTTACCGATCTGAAGATCGATGGGGTAAGACAAGATATGATGATATGCATGCGCCCAGGGAGAATTAGCCAGGATCATAGCCAGGATAGTGGCCATAAATAATAAAAAACTGGCACTCGATTTCTGTGTCGCGAATCGGCGCAATGGTTTCAGGATAACATTAATAGTACGATCCATTCTGTGTTTAAAGTTTGCGGAGACAGCTTGCTGCCCTGTCTCCGTTTATTATTCCAACTATTATTCTTTTTGTTGCTTCTCTGCCATTTCGAGCTGATAAGCACTACGGGTAAGTTTCTCTACCCAGACAACAAAGATACCAGTTAAAATTAAATTAAACACAATAGTAAGCACAGAAATCATCAGGGCGGGACCACCTAAGTTATATCCGAGTGCAATAAATATAATCCCCGCTCCCACTTCTCCACGTGTAAACATACCGATCGACAAGGCCAGACGTTCACGTTTGCGTCTGTCGCGGTAAAAGAACAGCGGGAATAATTTTCCGATATTCGACAGGAAAGAGACAATAAGAACATGCAGCAGGATCATCGGCCACGACATCATGGGCTGTGATCCGGTAATCGTTGCCGCTTCTGCCGTTTGTTTGGCAAAGTCGATACCGAAAAACACCGGCATGCTGACTCCCACCAGAAACATGAACAGGAAGGATATGCCCGTTGCCACATTATGCTCGACCTTTGTATCGATATGCTTATGTTTCATAATCATACCCAGGACAAATGCCGGCAACAGCACTTCGATATGGATACTGGCCTCTTCGCCATAAAAATGCTTGGACACGAGATAGACACCCTGCGTAATGGCCAGCGTTATAACCGCATAGAGCAGGATCGCTTTCCAGTCCTGACGCATGTTATACGACCCCATCTTCTTCCATCCGAGCATAAGCAGCACCATCACGATCAGGATAATAACACCTAGTTGCCAACGCATTCCCACCATCATGATCTGAAGCGGGATCATCAATAAAATAGTATCGAGGTCGTCGAAGATGGCCAATACCTGTACTTTTTTATAGACCCAGGAAGCCTTCAATCCGGCAGCAGCAAGCATAGTAAACAGGATACCGGCAGAGGTAGGTGCGGCAAAACGGCTTAACAGCAGGTTCTCTTTCCAGGCTTCACCACTCGACCAGTAGATGTCGGGTAGTAGCACGAACATATAATACAATGCAACAAATATCCAGGGAAAGGCTGCAGTAGCCATTGCGATAAAGTAATCCTCCGTATAAGATTTCCAACGGGTCTTATCCATTTCAAACTCCCGGCCTACGTTAATCATAATAAAGGCCAGACACACATACAATAGTGTATTGGACACCGTCTTCACCATCGAATAATTCTCTCCTACCATCGTAGGAAGAAATTGCGATACGACCAGACCAATCACTAAGAAAAAAGAAAATAAAAGAATCTTCTTCATTATTCTATCAGCTATTTTTGTTTAGATTTTGAGAGAACAAAAGTAAGAAATTCCTCTCAAATCGAAAATAGCTGACAGCCCATGTTTCAGATTATTAATAATTTACTTGAGATAGGCCGACTCTACTTTCAGTAACCGGTTCTTTAATCGTTCGGATTCTCCCTTTCGGATACGAAGGGTCATTTCACAATCCATTTCGAACTTCTGCGAAACGATCATGGGATTATCTTCTTTTACGATCCGCATAATGCCGTTCAGATAAGGGTATTCGAAAGCGACAGTGATATCTTCATCCACCGTGCGTTCCTCGATCTCGGCGGCGGCAATCGCTTCGGCGGCGGCCGTTCGGTAAGCGACGATCAGGCCGCTGGTGCCCAACTCGATCCCTCCGAAATAACGGACAACGATAATCAGGATATCGGTTAACTCATTGGAATTGATCTGCCCCAGGATCGGTTTACCGGCTGTGGAAGACGGCTCTCCATCGTCGTTCGACCGGAAAGTCTGACGATCGGCTCCCAGCATATAGGCCCAGCATACGTGGCGGGAGTCATAATATTGTTTACGGTATTTATCCAGTTCTTCTTTCACCTCTTCGACCGTACGCACGGGGATGGCATACGAGATAAAGCGGCTGCGCTTCTCTGTGTAATAGCCCTCTGCTACTTGTTTTATGGTTCTGTAACTGTCGTCTGCCATCGATCAATCCGGAATATGGGTTTGCTGTTCTTCGCGGAAGGCCCGGAAGTCTTTCATTATCTCTTCGATCTCTTCTATGAAGTAAGGATCTTTAACATTTTTCTTTACTTCAGCGTAATATGTTTCAATAGCCGCCAAAGCACATATATCTTGTCCGCGCAACAGGAAATAGGGTTCTTCCTTTTCCACGCATTGCTTGATCATTTGGATAGGATTCTTCATTTCATTATCGTTTTGTGCAAAAGTATAAAAATACAGAGAAACAGCAAAACAAACTGAGTTAAGAGAAATATCCATTAAAGTTTAAGGCGTGAGTACTCCTTTATTTAACTTTTTTGCTTTTCTTTGTAGAATCATACAAACAAAACATAATAACTATGAAAGAAGTAAATGGAGAACCGAGAAGTAACAAAAATTTCATCAATGATGTAAAGTCTATTCTCGAACAAGCGCGTAGTAATGCATATTCAGCGATCAATCAAATAATGATAAATGCATACTGGCAAATCGGGAAACGGATTGTTGAACAAGAACAATACGGGGCAAACAGAGCCAGATATGGCGAACAAATCCTAAAACAGCTATCAGAAGCATTGACAAAAGAGTATGGTAAGGGTTTTTCTGTTTCTTACCTGAAATATTTCCGCCGTTTTTATATCGAATTCCCGGATCTACCAAAAAGACAAACGCGTTTGTCCAATTTGACATGGTCACATTTTCAAAGAGTTATGAGGGTGGAAAATCCATCTGCAAGGGATTATTATCTGCAAGAAGCTTCTACCAATTCATGGAGCATACGAACGCTGGACAGAAATATATCCACATTATATTATGAACGCTTACTGGTTTCCGGACAAAAAGATATCGTCACATCAGGATATAGGCCAAATGGATATGTATGTCCGAATGTATGATGACAAAATACGGAGTTCAGACGACAACCCCACTATTGGTATAATTCTCTGTACAGAAACTGATGCAGACATTGCACGTTACTCTATCCTGAAAGAGAACGAACATCTTTTTGCTTCTCAATACAAGCTCTATCTTCCAACGGAAGAAGAACTAAAAATTGAAATTGAAAGGGAAAAGATAAATTTCAGGCTACAGCAAAAAGAGGATTCCGGCAAATAACGGAATCCTCTTTTGATAATCTTATTTCTTCAGCTCCTCCTTCAGGAACGGAGCCGTGTAGCTCTTTGACTTCTTCTTTATCATTTCTTCGGGTGTACCGGCAAACAGAAGTTGGCCACCTTTACGACCGCCTTCGGGGCCCATGTCGATCAGGTAGTCGGCACATTTGATTACGTCGAGGTTATGCTCGATCACGATGATGGTGTTGCCTTTTTCGACCAGTTTGTTGAGGACGCCCAACAGGACACGGATATCTTCGAAATGAAGTCCGGTGGTCGGTTCGTCCAATACATATAAGGTATTGCCTGTATCCTTCTTAGCCAGTTCGGTTGCCAGCTTCACACGCTGGCTTTCTCCTCCTGATAAAGTAGTGGAAGGCTGACCTAGTTTGATATACCCCAATCCCACATCCTGCAGGACTTTTATCTTGGAAAGAATGGTCGGGATATTCTCGAAGAACTCCACAGCCATATTGATCGTCATATCCAACACATCAGCTATGGATTTACCACGGAAACGGACTTCCAGTGTTTCACGGTTATAACGCTTGCCATGACAGTCTTCGCAAGGGACCAATACATCCGGCAGGAAATTCATTTCGATGGTTTTATACCCGTTCCCCTTGCAGGTTTCACAACGACCGCCGGAGACATTGAACGAGAAACGTCCCGGTTTGTAGCCCCTCACCTTCGACTCGGGAAGGTCGACAAAAAGGTTACGGATATCGGAAAAGACTCCTGTATACGTGGCCGGATTACTTCGCGGCGAACGTCCAATAGGCGACTGGTCGACATTGACGATCTTATCCACGTTGTCGATACCATCGATCGATTTGTAAGGCAACGGATCTTCCAGCGAGCGATAGAAATGCTGGCTCAGGATCGGTTGCAGGGTACGGTTGATCAGGGTCGATTTTCCACTACCGGATACACCAGTCACACAGATCAGTGTTCCGAGCGGGAAGGTTACGTCTACATTCTTCAGGTTGTTACCGCTGGCTCCTTTTATAGTAATGAACTTACCGTTTCCCTGCCGGCGTTCGGCAGGAATGGCGATCTCCGTCTCCCCATTCAGGTAAGCAGAAGTAAGCGTATTGACTTTCAGCATATCCTGGGGCGTTCCTTCGTAAACGACTTCGCCACCCAGGCGACCGGCTTTCGGTCCCATATCGACCACATAGTCGGCATTCAGCATCATATCTTTATCGTGTTCCACCACAACGACCGAGTTGCCGGTATCACGAAGTTCTTTCAGTGAATTGATCAGACGCACATTATCCCGCTGATGCAAGCCGATACTCGGTTCATCCAGGATATAAAGTACATTCACCAGCTGACTACCGATCTGGGTTGCCAGACGGATACGCTGGCTCTCTCCACCGGAAAGGCTTGCCGATGCACGGTTGAGGGAAAGGTAATCCAGTCCCACATCCAGCAGGAATTTCAAACGCGAACGGATCTCTTTCAATATCTCGGTAGCGATCTGTATCTGTTTCTGGTCGAGCTTCTCCTCCACCCCGTCGAGCCATTCGTAAAGCTCGGCAATATCCATAGCAGACAGTTCCGCGATATTCTTTCCGGCAATCCGGTAATGCAGGGCTTCCTTGTTCAGGCGTTGGCCGTTACACTCGGGACAGGTGGTCATCTTGATAAACTGTCCGGCCCATTTCTGGGCAGAGGCAGAAGCTTCGCTGTCCTGCTGCATCAGGATATATTTGGCGACTCCTTCATAAGACAGGAAATAGTTGGAAGTACCCAGCGACTCGTTCTTGATTTGCAGACGTTCGTCCGTACCGTTCATAATCTCGTCCATCGCCTCTTCCGGGACATCCTTGATCGGGGTTTTGATAGTTACCCCATGCTTTTCGCACAGGGCTTCGATCTGCCAGAATATCAACGAGTTCTTGTATTTTCCGAGGGCTACTATCCCTCCGTTGTAGATACTGAGAGAAGGGTCGGGCACGATCTTTTCCATATCCAGCAGGTTGACCTGCCCCAGTCCCTTACACTTCGGACAAGCTCCCTGGGGGGAGTTGAAAGAGAAGTTGTGGGGAGCCGGTTCGCTGTATGACAGTCCCGTTGCAGGGTCCATCAACTGGCGGCTGTAATGGCGCACCTCGTCCGTATCGGCATCGAGTATAAGCACCAGACCATCCCCCTGCTTCATGGCAATACGCAAGCTTTCCTTCAACCGGCGTTCGTCGGAAGGGGAAACGACCATTTTATCGATCACGACTTCGATACTGTGCATCTTGTAACGGTCGAGTTTCATCCCGTGGAAGATTTCTTTCAGTTCACCGTCTACACGAACATTCAGATAGCCCTTCTTACGAACCTGCTCGAACAGTTCCTTATAATGTCCCTTACGATTACGCACCAGAGGAGCAAGCAGATAGGTTTTCTTTCCGCTATAATGTTCCAGGATCAGCTCGAGTATCTTTTCTTCGGTATATTTCACCATCTTCTCACCGCTCAGGTACGAGTAAGCCTCTCCCGCACGGGCATAAAGCAGACGGAAAAAGTCGTACACTTCGGTAGTCGTACCGACTGTCGAGCGGGGATTCTTGTTAGTCGTTTTCTGTTCGATGGAGATAACAGGGCTCAGTCCCGTGATCTTGTCTACATCCGGACGTTCCATATTCCCGAGGAAATTACGGGCATAGGCGGAGAATGTCTCCACGTAACGGCGTTGTCCTTCCGCAAAGATCGTGTCGAAAGCCAACGATGACTTCCCGCTACCGCTCATCCCTGTGATGACAGTGAGTTTGTTACGGGGTATCTCTACATCTATATTCTTCAGGTTGTGAACACGGGCGCCTAAAACGGAAATACGTCCGCCCTCCAATGCATTCTTATCGTTCATACTTTTTACTGTCGGCGTTTTATCTTACCACCCAACCCGAATGATGGACATAGGTGTTGGGAGTTTTGTAATACATCTCGTTTTGTTTGGGGATCTGAAGCGTATAACTCTTACCCAGGGTCTGCAACTTACGGTCGCGCAACCAGGGGTTGAAACGTTTCAGGTCTGCATAAGTGATCCCGTTCTTCTGTGCAAAGTCGGACAAGTCCTGTATATCGGCCGACACTGTCACTTCTTCACACTCGATCGGCTTATACAGGTCTTCGGCACGAAGCACGAAACCATATTTATAGGGGTTCTCAAATATCTGTTTGATAGCCATGATACGGTAAACGTAGCGGCTTGTTTCTTCCACCAGCCAGAGGTCGAAC
>NZ_CAJJWO010000071.1 GCF_905196875.1 uncultured Parabacteroides sp.
CCGATCTAAATAACATTTGATCCGGAGAAAGGGGCTGTCTCTTCATGGCTGGATAAACAGACCGGACGGGAATGGATAGATAAAAATGCCTCTCACGGATTCGGACAATATCTGAATGAACGGTTTACATTTGAACAGACCCTGGATTATACGATGACTTATCAACAGGGACGGGCAAAGGATTGGCCTCACCCCGGAATGCATAAGCCCGGGATGATCTCGGAGAAAGAAGTTCCTTATTGTGTTGTTTCCCCGAAGAACGGTCAATTGAAAGTTACTGCCAACAGTCTTGTTCAAACGGCAGAGTTACGGATGCCATCCGACCAGTCGGCTCATTTACCGGCAACGATCCTTCGTGTTTCCTTGTATAAGGGGCAGCCTTATGTAGATATGGAAATAACCATAAAGGATAAAGAAAAAGATAACTGGCCGGAAGCGGATTGGCTTTGCCTTCCCTTTAAAATAGAGAATCCGGAGTTTAGTGTGTATCGTCAGCTGGGGGTAATGAATCCGGCTACTGATATTCAGCGGGGAGCCAATCGTCATTTATATGCCGCCGAGCACGGACTTACGATAACAGGACGGGACGGGGCTGGTATCGCTGTTTGTCCGCTGGATCATCCGTTGGTTAGTCTGGGAGTACCCGGTTGTTGGAAATATTCGGACGATTATGTTCCGGAGAAGCCTGTGGTATATCTGAATCTCTATAATAATCAGTGGAATACCAATTTCCGCTATTGGTATCCCGGTACATGGAGTTCACGTGTACGCTTGTGGACGATAGATAACAGCACTTCTGGAAATGGCAGAAATCAGCAATTTATAACACGTGCATTGGAGGCACGTAATCCTTTGCAGGCAGCTGTTACTGAAAAGAATGGAGGGACTCTTTCTCCCGTTCAATCGGGGATAGAATTGTCTCGTCCGGGAGTGATAGTAACTGCGTTTGGTGAAGATCCGAATGGAAATGCAGGTACACTTTTACGAGTCTGGGAACAGGCGGGAACTTCCGGAAAACTGATAGTGACATTGCCTAAAGGAATGAATGTCTCTGTGGCAGAACTTGTAAATTTGCGTGGAGAAAAGACTGGAAATTATATATCTATTGATTCTGGTAAATTAGAGTTGGAACTGGGGGCATATGCTCCGGTTAGTTTTATATTGAAGTGATTTGTTGTATAGTTTTAGTTCCTATGTTTATAAAGTAAATCGACTTTATCAACATAGGAACTGATGTAATATGAAGGTTATATGCCAGCACTATAGTGTCACCCGCCTTCATATAGTAGTGTCAGTACCATTAGCACTACTATGTGAAGGCGGGTGATATTATAGTGCTACCAATTGTATTTCCTGTTATCGTAGATCTGATATGCAAAACAATGTTAAATAATTGTACTCGAATCACGGAAACTATGACGGTATAGTATCCTTAATATAGATTCGGTAATAATGCAATGTATTATTTATAGAAAAAATACCACGAATGCACAAAATTGAGCAGTTATCAGACCAACAGTTAATGAAGGAGATCATGTCTGATGACTTTAAAGCTTTCACAGAGCTTTACAATAGATATAAACATACTCTCTTTCAGTTTGTCATCCGGCTTTCGCATGGTGATTATTTGATGGCAGAAGATGTTGTGCAGGAGACATTTATCATCATTTGGGAGAACCGGAAGAAGATTGTGGTTGAATTCTCATTCCAGGGCTATCTGAAGAAGGTTTCCCGCAATCTGTTCCTAAAGGAAACAGCCAAGCGAATTCAGGAACAGTTGATGATCTCCCAGATAGAAAATGTCATGGAAGCTGAGAATTGTGTGGAGAATGAAGTCGAATTGAACTTGTTGCTGGAGGAAGTGGAACGGATCATATCCCAGTTGCCGCCGGCCCGGCAAAGGGTCTATCGTTTGAAACACATCGAACACCTCTCACAGAAGGAAATTGCCTGCCAGTTGGGTATTTCCGAAAACACGGTGGAGAGTCATCTGAAACAGTCGACGAAGTTCCTTACCCAGATGCTGAGAGCGAACAGGGGAGACCTACTGAATGGCATAGCTTTATTACTCTATCCTATTTTTTCATTCTTATTTTAAAGGAATAACTATGAGCAGACAAATTGAATTATTAGATAAATTCTACGATAATAAAGCTACTGAAAGTGAAAAACGTCAGTTAGCCGGGCTGTTGAATGACCCAGACAGGTGGACGAATGATTTTGATGAAATATGGGATCATTCCTTCGGTCATATGCCCGATTTGGCAGACGAGCAGATTTTTAAGGCTATCACTGCAGCAGCTAACCCAACAAAGATAAATATCAGAAAGTTTTTTATGCGTATGGCTACCTGCGCGGCTGCTTTCGGTGCCGTTGCCATATCATTGTTCTATTGGAACGAAAACCGGTTGTTAACCAAATATAACGATATGACCGTAGAAGTAGGTCACGGACAAAAGTCGGACATTTCCCTGCCGGACGGCACAATAGTCCATCTGAATGCCGATTCCAAACTGCGTTATGGCAGTCATTTTAACGGGAAACAGCGCCAGGTCGAACTGACCGGTGAAGCCTATTTTGATGTAGCAAAGGATGCCCAATCTCCTTTCATTGTAAAAGCCGGCGATATCCAGGTACGTGCTTTGGGGACTTCATTTAATGTTCATGCTTATCCTGATGATGAAAATATCACGACTTATCTGGCAGAAGGTTCGGTTATCGTTTCATCGCTGGAACAGTCCTTTTATTTAAGTCCGGGGGAAGTGGCTGTCTATTCGTTGGCAGATACCCGGATGACAAAGAAACAAGAGGAGGATGACCGGTTGTTTATCGCTTGGATGAATAATGAAATGGTATTCAACGATGAACCGATCCTGAATATTATTAAACTGCTGGAACGTAATTATAATGTGAAGTTTGAGATTAAAAGCGATAAACTGAATAGCATTACTTTCTCCGGTACACTGAAAAATGCCAGTTTGCAATCAACGTTATATGCTTTGCAATTTACATCTTCTATCTCTTATAAGAAAAAAGATGACGTGATAGAACTCTATAGTGATTAATCTTTTAAATATTATCGATATGACATAGAAAAACACATGTATGCAAAAAGGGAAAGTGCTTGCAACACCTTCCCCCTCATTAGTCAATCAAGAGAGTTGAATATTCGCAAGTAGTCACTCTCTGGTAATTAACCATTTAATACTACACAAAAGTATGAATAAAAAATCAGAAACTATTTCTTCCTTTATTCAAAAAAGAAAGATTATGAGAAAAGTAGGGGCTATATGTTTGTCTGCCTTTCTCACAACTTCAGTATTCGCACAGGTAACTGTCAACGTAAAGCAACAAACGATCAAGCAGGCATTACGTTCTATTGAAAAAGTAACCGACTATCGTTTCTTTTATAGTAACCAACTTCCGGATTTGGATAAGAAGGTAACTTTCGAAGTGAATAACCAATCAATAGAAGCAACAATGAGCAAGTTGTTGAGCGGTACAGGTTTGGTTTACGAAAAGAAAGAAGATAACCAGATTTATCTGGGAGTAAAAGGAAGTAAAAGTGGCCAGAAAGAAAATAAGAAAATAACAGGTACGATTGTTGATGACAATGGTGAACCAGTAATTGGTGCAAATGTATCTGTCAAAGGGACAACGACTGGTACGATTACTGACATTGACGGAAATTTCAGCTTGGATGCAATGTCGGGAGCGACATTGCTCATATCCTATATAGGATATGAAACGCAAGAGATAGCGATAGGTAATCAATCTGTGTATAACATAAAATTATTGGAAGATAGTCAAGCCTTGGATGAGGTTGTAGTGATCGGTTATGGAACGCAGAACAGGCAGGCCATTACCGGTTCTATTACGAAAGCGAATATAGATGCTTATCGGGATGTACCGACTAATAATATCCTGGAAACGATTAAAGGTTCGGTTCCAGGTTTGAATGTTGGAGGAACAAATAGTGCGGGTGCTGTTGCCGGTATCAGTGTCCGTGGTCAGAATTCGACCCGGGATGGAGGAAATAATCCGTTGATTGTATTGGATGGAGCTATTTATGATGGATCATTGGCTGATATTCCTTCGGAAGATATTGAAAACTTCACCGTATTGAAGGATGCCAGTGCCGCAGCTGTTTATGGTAGCCGTTCGGCAAATGGGGTCATTTTGATCCAGACCAAACGGGGGAGGAGTCAGGGTTCCAAACCGAATTTCAATGTAAACTTGTCATACGGTATCAGTAACGAGTTGAAGCGTTTGGAAGTTTACGATGCCAAGGGGTATTTGCAGAAATTGTTGGATATCCGTGAAGCCAATGGTTTGGAGGCAGACCCAAACAAGATTGCAATCTATTTGCAACCGGAAGAGGCAAAGAATTACAATGCAACACCGGATCATCGTGCAACGTTCTCCGATCCGTATGACTTGTTCAGACAAAATGCATATAATGTAAAAGCAAATGTGAGTATCTCCAACAGCTCCGAATTTGCCAACTATTACATTTCGGCTTCGTTGACGGATCAGAAGGGGGTTGTGATGAACGACCGTTATAAGAACTTCTCAGGTCGTATAAATATTGATAGTAATTTGACCTCTTGGTTGAATGTGGGTGTAAAAACAAATTATAGTTTCCGGGATTATTCCGGTACTTCTCCTAACATGAATAAGGCAGCCCAGTTCAGTCCGTATGCTTCTTTGCGTGATGAAGAGGGGCGTTATTTGCAATATCCGCAAACGACTACCTCTTTTGAAAGTCCGTTCTGGAGTATGCCAACCGATGATTTGGATAAACGTAACATTTTGGGGGCTATTTTGAATGGAAAGATCACCTGTCCTTGGGTGAAAGGGTTGTCTTACGAAATGATCTATTCAAACACATTACGTTGGGAGGATAACAATTATTTCTATGATGAATATACCACGGAAGGTCAGGGAAAGAATGGTAAAGGTCAGCGGAAACGTTCCAATAACTATAATATGTTGTTGGATAATATGATCAAGTACAACAATACATTTGCCGATAAACACAATGTGGATGTTACCTTGTTGTATTCTCGCGAACATCGTACATGGGATAGTGCAACGGCTTATGCCGAAGATTTCGATAATACGATTTTGGGCGACAACAAGTTGCAAGACGGTAAAAAACAGACCGTATCAACTAGTGCCGGTGAAAGTGGCGCGATCGCTTGGATGGCGCGTGGTACTTATACGTTTGATAACCGTTATTCCATTACAGGAACGGTTCGTCGGGATGGTTGCTCTGCTTTCAGTGTCAACAAAAAATGGGCGACTTTCGCTTCTGGTGGTGTGAACTGGAATATCACTAATGAAGGGTTTATGAAAGATGTCAAACCGATTGATAATTTATCCTTGCGTCTTTCTTATGGTTCGAATGGTAACCAGTCCATCAGTAATTATCAGACATTGGCTAAAGTTGGTACCAGTAAATATATTTTTGCAGGTGATCCTTCTTATTCGATTACGCAAGGAATCAGTTCATTCGCATTGAACGACTTAGGTTGGGAAAAGACAACTGGATTCAACTGGGGGCTTGACTTCTCCGTCTTGAAGAACCGTTTGTCCGGTACGATCGATGCTTATTTCACCAATACGAGTGATTTGTTGTTCAGTCTTTCGTTGCCGACTGTTTCTGGTAAGAGTTCGATTTTGTCTAATTTAGGAAAGATCAAGAACAAAGGTGTTGAAATAGGTTTGCATTCAGTCAATATCGAATCGAAAGATTTCAGGTGGACTTCTGATTTTGCCTTTTCTTTGAACAGAAATAAAGTGGCTACTATTTATGGTGAAGATAATGACGGGGACGGAAAGGAAGATGACTTGATTAGTTCCGGTTATTTTATCGGAAAGCCTTTGGGTACGATCTATGCCTATAAGGTGATCGGCATGTGGCAGCAGGAAGATGTGGACAACGGTACCATCATGGATGGTATGCGCCCCGGTGACTACAAGTTGGAAGATGTGGATGGGGATGGTAAGATTACTTCCGACAAAGATCGCCAATTCTTGGGTACATCTAAGGAAAACTTCCGTTGGAGTTTGACCAATACGTTCGAGTATAAAGGATTCTCTTTGATGCTTTATATCAACTCCGTTTGGGGTGGAAACGGTTATTTCCAATCAGGAAGCAATACACCGTATTATAATGAGTATGTAAATTATGAAGCCTGTAACCAGAATGTATTTGATTATTGGACACCTACTAACACGGATGCCAAATATCCGCGTCTGGATTATACGGCACATGCTCGTTACAAAGGAACAAAATATGTGGATCGTAGCTTTATCAAATTGCAGAAAGTCGCATTGAGCTATGACTTGACTCGCTTTGTGAAACCGTTTGGATTCAACAATATGCGTCTCTCTTTGAGTGCGGATAACTTGTTGACATTCGCTCCCCATTGGGATGGTTTGGACCCGGAAACGGATGCAGGTTTGGTTATTAAGGCATCTCCTTCTATCCGTACATATCAAATGACTTTATTGTTTAACTTTTAATTTAACGTGGAAATGAAATTAATCAAACAATTATTTATAGGATTGGCTTTTGTAGGAAGCGTCACTTCTTGTAACGATTTATTGACGGAAGTCCCCAAAGATTTCTTGACACCGGAAAACTCTTACACCAATAAAAAGGGGTTTGAATCGGCTTTGGGGAATATTTATCTGAATATACGTGATAATTTCTATGCCAATTCAGACGATTTGGGGAATTATGATATGTTGGGAATTGATGCCGACCTTTATGTCAGACAGAAAAACGATGTGGACTATGATGAGTTTTTCTATTGGAATACGTTGAATGCAGATAATGGTATCTCAAAAAAATGGTGGCAACGTTTGTATAGTTACATCTATAGCTGTAATGTGATTATCAACCGTGCGGATGCTTCGCTTGCCCAGTGGAATTCCGAAGCAGAAAAGAACGCCATTGTGGGGGAAGCCAAATTCTTGCGTGCGTATGCTTATCATTTCTTGGGTAATATGTGGGGAAAAGCTCCGATCGTGTTGGAAGAAACCTCTTCTCCGCAGTTTAACTATAAGAGTGCGACACAGGAAGAAATCTATAAACAGTGTAAAGAAGATTTGGAGTTTGCCGTTCAGTGGATGCCGGACATCGATGATCAGAAGGGCGGACGTGCTTCTAATGTGGCTGCTTCGCATTTGCTGTCTGAAGTCCTGATCTGTTTGAAAGATTATGAAGGGGCGATCAAGGCGGCTTCAGATGCCATCAACAATCCGGCGATGTCCTTGATGACAGAACGTTTTGGCGTGTTGAAAGATTTTACGTTCGAAGGGTATGATTATATGGGCGAAAAAGAATCTTGGGGCGATGTTTATTGGGATTTGTTCCAAGAAGGTAATTTCAATCGTATCGAAGGAAACAAAGAATGTATCTGGAACGTCCAGTTTGATGTGACCTTGGAAGGTGGAGGTAATACGGGTAAGTCCGGTGGTAATTTCGTGATGGAACGTGCGTTGGGATTGAACTGGTGGCAACAGAAAGACAAGGACGGACAGCCTAACTGGTTGAAAGATGTCTGTTCGGGAAGACCGGTCGGATGGGCAACACCTACTGATTATGCCGGTACACAGATTTGGAAGTTCAAAGGTGATTGGGATCGTGATATACGTAACTCTAAGTATAACATGAGACGTGAATATTATTGGACTAATCCGAATAGTGCTTATTATGGATTGTTGATGACTGCTGAAAACATGGGTAATCCAGAAGAATCGTTCCGTGGTTCAAGCCCGACGTTCAATAAGGTGATCGCAGCCAAGCATCATGGACAATTCAAGGATTCTCAGAGCGGTGAAACACATGACAACGGTCGTACTTATAAAGACTGGTATATGATGCGTTTGGCTGAAACGTACCTTTTGCGTGCCGAAGCGTATATGATGGCAGGCAAGAAAACGGAAGCAGCAGCCGATATCAATATTGTCCGTGCCCGTGCCCATTCCACTCCGGTAACTGCTGATGAAGTGGATATCGACTTGATTTTGGATGAAAGAGCACGTGAATTGTGTCTGGAAGAAATGCGTCTGAACACCTTGATGCGTTTGAACAAGCTGACGGAATATTTGATGAAGTATAACTCGAAAGTAATCAAGGAAGGTTATAAACTGGACGATCACCTGAATAAATTCCCGATTCCTAATTCTGAAATCGAAGCAAATAAGGAAGGGGGCTTGATTCAAAACGATGGTTATTAATATTTATTCGTTTCTTTGTAGTAAATAGTGAAAGAGGGTGTTGTCGTCCATAGTTTGTACAACACCCTTTTTATTAGACTGATGTTTGTAATATGAAAAAAATATCATGAAAAAAGTAAACTTATTATTGTGTGCCTTATTACACCCCTTATGGATTTGTGCACAAACGGTGTTGCCATTGACAAGCCCTTCAGAAACATTGAAGGCGGATATTCAGGTGAATGAAAAGTCTGTACAAATCGCTTTGTTCGACAAGGGAGGAAAAGTTGTGGAGGCGAAAACATTGCAATTGGAGCTGGATAAAAACATATTAGCAGGAAACTGGCAGGTAGCTAACCAGACGAGAACTTCGGCCGATCAGACCTGGCAACCTGTTTACGGGGAACGGTCGCTGGTGACAAACCGGTATAACGAACTGGAACTGTTACTGCGCTCGAATGAAAATCAGAAAGAAATGACCCTATTCGTCCGCTTGTATGATGAAGGTTTGGCTTTCCGTTATGCTTTCGACAAGCTAGATTTTTGGAACTGTACGTTGACCTCAGAAAAGACGCAGTTCCTCTTTGGCCACGATTGTGATACCTGGGTGACCGGCAATGCACAAGGAGCTTATTCTAAAACGAAACTAAGTGCATTGAAAGGCGTAGGAGATCGTCCGCAGGTAGTACAGGTAAACGACCGGAAGTTCGTGGCAATCGGCGAAGCAGCCTTGGTGGACTATTCACGCATGAAACTGGGTAAGAGTGAAACGGGGATCGGTGTACAATCTGTTTTGTCAGGCAAGGTAAATCTTGATTTGGCGGGTTATCAGTCTCCCTGGCGTTATGTGATGGTGGCCGATCATCCCGGGCAGTTGGTACAGAACAATTATTTTGTCTTGAATTTGAATGAACCTAACCAAATAGAGAATACGAGTTGGATCAAACCGGGTCAGGTGATTCGTGAAGTGACATTGACTACTGCCGGAGGATTGGCGTGTGTGGATTTTGCGGCAGAAAACGGAATTGAATATGTAGAGTTTGATGCCGGTTGGTATGGGGATGAGTATAATCCGGAATCGGATGCATCGACTATAACTGTCGATCCCAAACGCTCAAAAGGTCCGCTGGATCTTCATAAAGTGATAGAGTATGCAGACCAAAAGGGGATTGGCATTATTTTGTATGTCAACATGAAAGCTTTATCGAAACAATTGGATCAAATACTTCCTTTATATAAACAATGGGGAGTAAAGGGCTTGAAATATGGTTTTGTCGATGTTGGCGACCAATATTCGACAGCCTGGTTGCATCAGGCAATCCGTAAAGCAGCCAAGTATGAATTGATGGTCGATGTCCACGACGAATACCGTCCGACTGGTTATTCCCGTACTTATCCGAACCTGGTTACACAGGAAGGTATCCGCGGGGATGAAGAAAGCCCGAACTTGAATCAGTCGGTTTATACATTGTACAACCGTATGATTTGTGGAGCCGGCGATAATACGAACTGCTTCTTTGCTGAACGTGTGGCGGAAAAGATGGGCGGTCGTGCGGCTCAACTGGCTAAACGTATTGCCATTTACAGTCCTTGGCAGTTTATCTTTTGGTATGACCGTCCTTACAAAGCTCCTTCCCGTGCCGGTGGTGCCGGTTCCGCCGAATCGGTGATTAAGACGGATGCCATAACCGACTTTTATTGTTCGATTCCTGTTGTATGGGATGATACCCGCTTCTATGAAGGGGATATGGATTCGTATGCGGTAGTTGCCCGTCGTTCGGCATCCGACTGGTATGTCAGCGTCCTGAATGCCGGCGATAAACGGCAGGTTACCATTCCGACTGATATGTTGAAATCGGCGTCTCGCTATAAAGCGACCTTGTATTACCAGCCGGGTAATAAGAAAGATGTTGTTCGCGTAAAAGAACTCAAATGGCAGGAACAAGACTATTTGACGTTGGAAGTGGAAGGCGATAGCGGATGTGTGTTACATTTTACGCCCTGCAAACGGGTTGAAAAGAAGTAATAATCCACGTAAAAAGCAACTATTTACTATTTTTTATAGTGATGGTTGCTTTTATTTTTGTGCTGAATGTAAAATAGTAAGTATATAAAAGAATAGATAAATTATGAGGTTGAAATATCTACTATCTGTGACAGCCCTTTGGTTGGGAGGGGCTGTTTGTGCATATGGGGCAATTGAGTCCTGTGATTTACCGACAACGATTACGGTTAGCCCCGGAACCACCTCTTTACAACAGGCCATTCGTAGGGCATCCAGGCTCACGGGGGATGTTGTCATAGAAATGAAGGGAGGCGAGTATCGGACGGGAAAGACCATTGAAATAGGACAAGGAGCTTGGAACTCATTACAGATCAGGAACCGGGCAGGGGAGCATGTTTCTGTTTCGGGAGATAAGGTGATTCCTCGGAACCGGATAAGGCCGGTGAAAGACAAGAAGGTCTTGGCCCGTTTGCAGGAGAGTGTTCGCGAGAAGGTTATGGAGGTCGATTGCCGGGACATTGTGGATACGTTGGCGAATATCCGCCCTTCCGGTTTTGGGCGTAAATCGTTGCCTTCGTGGTCGGAGTTGATTGTTGATAAGGAACCGCTCCATCTTTCACGCTGGCCGAACGATTCAATGGTGTTGATCGGGCGGGTTGACGTGTCTGGTGGCTTGGAAGATAAAAAAGCCGGACGGTTACCTGTATTCCATTACCAGGAAGAACGGCCGTCGCAATGGAAATCTACAGACAATGTGTGGATTGGAGGTTACTTCGGACATGGGTATGCCGATGATATGATTCCTGTCCGGTCGATCCACGCGGAAGATTCGACCATTCATGTGGGAATGTTTACCACTTACCAATTCTTTACGGGGGCGGATTTCCGCCGGTGGTTTGCCTTGAACCTGTTGGAGGAAATCGACCGGCCTGGTGAGTTCGTTATTGACCCGGCGAACCGTAAGTTTTATTTTTTGCCGGATGGGGAAAAGCCCTCTGACGTATGCCTGACTGTTTTGGAAACTCCTGTGATAGCAATCGAGGGATGCCGTAATGTGACTATCGAAGGGATTACGATTGAAAATAGCCGGGGAATAGGTGTTTATATGGACAACACGGAACATGTCGTGGTGCAAGGATGTACGATCCGCAATGTCGGTAATGTGGGGGTCTGCATCGGGAAGGGGACGGATTCTTCGGAGAAACAGGATCCTCTCCACAAACATGCCATGGAAGCCGGTGGTGAATTGTGCGGGCGCATGGTCGGTGATATGATGGGAAAGATTTATGAAAATACGGTGTTGGATAGGCAAGCGGGGAAGCATAATGGCGTGAAAGATTGCTATATCTATAATACCGGTGCCGGGGGTGTCAGCCTGGGAGGCGGGAATCGTCTGAGGCTGGAACGTTCGGATAATTTTGTGGAGAATTGCAAGATATCCCGTTATAACCGTATTGAAAAATCATACCGCCCGGGTGTTTGGATGGATGGCGTAGGAAACCGGGTTACTCGGTGCGACATATCGGATGCTCCCAGCATGGCTATTTTGTTTCATGGCAATGAGCATACGATAGAATATTGTGATATCACGCATGTGTGCCAGGAAGTAGACGACCAAGGGGCTATTTACTATGGTCGTGATCCGTCGGAACGGGGAAATGTGATTCGTTACAATTATTTCCATGAGTTGAGTCCCCGTCATCGGGTGACAGCCACCTATCATGATGACGGAGCCTGTGGTAGCGAAGTCTACGGAAATATTTACTTTAAAGCAGGATCTCTGCCTGTATTGATTGGCGGAGGGATGGACCATCATTATTACAATAATATTTTCATCGGTTCGCCGACGGCTATTCATATAGACAATCGTTTGCAGAATTGGGCGAAGAGTATGCTCGACAAAGGAGGAATCTATGACAAGCGGTTTCAGGCAGTCCATTATATGCAACCGCCTTATAGCGTGGCTTACCCCGAATTGGTGAATTATTGGCAGGAAGACCCCGCATTTCCGAAGCGGAACCGGATTCATGGGAATCTGTTTTATAGGGTAACGAATGTCCTACGTGGCAATAGCCAATGGGGCGAGTTCTGGAACAACTGGACGACCAATGAAGATCCGGGATTTGTAGATGCTTCCGACCCTTTGAAGGGATTTAGGAAAGAGGCAGAAGTTTATAAACGCATCGAAGGTTTCAAGGAACTTCCTTTTGATAAAATAGGTTCTACGCTTGAGTAAATGAAATTGTCCTTCAAATCATGAATATGCCGATCCGGGAACATTTCATCCCCGGGCGTTGGCATGGAAAACGTATACGGTACCTTTTATCTTGAAAGAATTGGGCATAAAGTAATAAAAAAGTAAGAGATGAATTATAGAAGTCGTAAATTGTTTTGGTCTTGTGCCATTTCCTTTTTGCTCATCTTCTCGTTTGGAGAGTTGAGTGCTCGGGACAAACAGGTAAAAACGCCCGTTGATTATGTCGAACCTCGTATCGATTCCCATAAATCACGTTGGTTTTATTTTTCGTCGGCTAGCCGGCCCTATGGAATGGTTAGTTTAAGTCCGGATACTTGGGTGAAGGGGAGTTGGAACTCCGGATATTTGTATGACTCTACCGAAGTGAGATGTTTCAGCCATGTTCATTGTTGGCAAATTTCAGGTATTCCGGTGATGCCGACAACCGGTGATGTGGAAGGGCATAAAGGCATGGAAGCTTGTAAATCCCGTTTTTCACATGATACGGAAATAGCCAAGCCCGGGTATCATAAGGTAGTATTGGACAGATATGGCATAACGGCGGAACTGACCTCGACTTCCAGGGTGGGGATGCACCGGTATACGTTTCCGAAAGGAGAGACTGCTAATATTTTATTGGATGTCGGTGCCTTTTTGGGGCATGGAGCCATGGAGAAGGCGGCTATTCGGAAGGTATCGGCTAAAGAGATTGCCGGATATGCTGTAATGGCTCCTACTATGAGGCGGAAAAAGAGTTCTACAGTTTATTTCGTGGCTCGTTTCAACCAAAGTATAGATGAATTTGGGGGCTGGGAACAGAAGGATAAGGAAAAGCAGTTGACCGGTAAACAGTCGCTGGAAGGGAAGGACGTGGGCGGTTATGCCCGTTTCAAACGGTTGGGAAGGTCGCCTTTGCTGATGAAAGTCGCCTTGTCGTATGTGGATGAAGAGCAAGCCCGCTTGAATTTGGATACGGAGCTGGATCATTGGAACTTCGATCGGGTGGTCAAGGAGTCGTATGCCGAATGGAACCGTGAACTGGGAAAGATTAAAGTCGAAGGGGGTACGGAGCAGGAGCGTGTCAAGTTTTACACCGACCTGTGGCATGTCTTGTTGGGACGTCATACCTATTCGGATGTGAATGGTAAATACACGGACAACACAGGGGATAAACCGTTGGTTTGCCAAGTCCCGTTGGAGAACGGGGTACCTACACGGACGGTATATAACTCAGACGGTTTGTGGGGATCGGAATTTAACTTGAATATTCTCTGGTCTATCGCTTATCCCAAAGTAATGAGCGATTTCGTATCGACTTTGGTCGGCTACTATCCCACCGGTGGCTTGATTGCCCGTGGACCCAGTGGTGGAAACTATACGTATGTCATGGTGGGCGACCAGGCGATCCCGTTGATTGCAGCTGCTTATAATAAAGGCATACGCGATTTTGATTTGGATGCCGCACTGGAAGGTAGTATCAAAAACGCCGAACCGGGCGGTATACGCGATCATGCCGGATATGAGACGGAAGTGAACGACTATATGACGCATTATGTTGAAAAAGGCTTTGTCCCTGAAGGTATAGAGGGAAATGGCGGCCATCGGGAAGGATGTGCGATGACGCTTTTCTTTGCTTACCAGGATTGGTGTTTGTCCCAATTAGCCAAAGGAATGGGTAATGACAGTATATACCAAAAGTATTATAACCGTTCATTTAATTACCGTTACATGTTTGACCCTCAGGCAGGCTGGATGAGGCCTCGTATGAAAGACGGAAGTTGGTTGAAAGATTTTGCTCCGGTGGGGGAAGGGTTTAACATGCCGGGATTCGTAGAGAGTAATGCCGCTATCTTTACGTATTATGTGCCGCAAAATATGCCGGATTTAATTTATTTGATCGGAGGAAAGGAGTCGTTTGTGAACAAATTGAACCGGCAATTTGAGTTGGCTGCTCCGAACAACTTCATAACTCCGCACGGTGCCCATGCCCGCAACTGGGTCGATTATGAAAACCAGCCTTCCTTGCATATGGCCCATTTGTTCAGCCATGCCGGTGCTCCCTGGCTTACCCAGTACTGGGTACGGAAAATCAAACAGGATGTGTTTGGCGATATAACCCCTTACGGAGGTTATAACGGGGATGAAGACCAGGGCCAGATGGGTGCTTTAGGCGTCTTGATGGCGATCGGCCTGTTTGATATACAGGGAGGAGCCTCCGTGGAACCTCGTTACGAGATAACTTCGCCTATCTTTGACAAGATAACCATTCAGCTGGACAACCGGTATTATCCGGGAAAAGAGTTTGTTATCAAAGTTAAAAACAATTCAAAAGAAAACGTTTATATACAATCGGTATGTCTGAACGGTCAGGCTCTGAACAGTTTTCACTTCCCTCATTCCGAATTGGTTAAGGGAGGACTACTGGAAATTGAACTGGGACCTGAACCGAATAAGAATTGGGGTAATTAAGTAATTATAAATCATAAGATGAAAATAATAACAGTATTATTGGCAATCATCTGTTGTTGGCCGTTGGCATTGTACGCTCAAACCAAGTTCGAATCACAAAAGATATATCCTGCTAAAAGAGAAATCTATAAAAAAGGCTGGATTGACTTTAATAAGAACGGCAAGAAAGATATTTATGAAGATCCTGAACAAAGCATCGATAAACGTATTGATGATTTGTTGTCACAAATGACCTTGGAGGAAAAAACATGCCAACTGGCTACATTGTATGGCTATAAGCGGGTTTTGAAAGATGATCTGCCAACACGTGAATGGAAAAATGCAATCTGGAAAGATGGAATTGCCAACATCGATGAACATTTGAACGGGCTGGTCTCTACTCAATATTCTTTTCCATACAGTAGGCATGCTGAAGCGATCAATGAGGTACAACGCTGGTTTGTGGAAGAAACGCGTTTGGGAATACCTGTCGATTTTTCGAATGAAGGGATCCATGGTTTAAACCATGATCGCTCCACCCCGCTGCCAGCTCCTATTTCTATCGGTAGTACCTGGAATAAAACATTGGTGCGTGAAGCCGGACAAATCGTAGGAAAAGAAGCAAAAGCTTTAGGGTATACGAATGTGTATGCGCCTATTCTGGATGTCGCCCGCGACCAGCGTTGGGGAAGAGTACTGGAATGTTACGGTGAAGATCCTTTTTTGGTAGCCCAGCTCGGGCAACAAATGGTAGAAGGTATCCAGGAAAAAGGAGTAGCATCTACATTAAAACATTATGCTGTATATAGTGTTCCCAAAGGAGGACGTGACGGATATGCCCGGACCGACCCGCATGTGGCTATGCGTGAGATGCATCAGATTCACCTTTACCCGTACCGGAAGATTGTGAAAGAGTCAAAACCGATGGGAGTGATGAGCAGTTATAATGATTATGATGGGGTTCCTATTTGTGCTAGCCATTATTTTCTAACGGATTTACTACGTGGCGAATACGGTTTCAGAGGATATATTGTATCTGATAGCGATGCGGCTGAATATACGCATTCCAAACATAATGTCGCTGAAAGCATGGAGGAGGCTTATCGTATGGAAGTAGAAGCCGGTATGAACGTCCGGACCAATTTCACCGAACCTGAAACGTTTATTTTGCCCGTGCGTAAGCTTGTCCGCGAAGGCTGTTTGTCAATGGAAACGATAGACCGGAATGTGGCTGATGTCTTACGTGTAAAGTTTCAGTTAGGGTTGTTTGATACTCCTTATGTGGAGGATACTAAAGCGGCGGATAAAATAGTAGCGGCACCGGAGTCGATGGAGTTTGTAAAACGCATGGCACGCGAATCGTTGGTTCTGTTGAAAAACGAAAACCAACTTCTTCCGCTGGATAGGACAACGCTGAAACGTATTCTGGTAACAGGACCTTTGGCTGTTGATACGACTGCCTATATCAGCAGATATGGGTCGCAGAATCTGGATGTTACCAATGTTTTGGAGGGAATTGGCAACGCTGTCGGGAAAGATATAGAAGTACTTTATTCACAGGGATGTGAGGTCGTGGATGCAACTTGGCCGGAAAGTGAAATAATCCCTAACCCTTTGACTGATGCAGAACAAGATTTAATATCCCAAGCGGTAGAACAGGCTAAATCTTCGGATGTCGTGATTGCCGTATTGGGGGAGGATGCAGCTCGCTGTGGCGAAAATAATTCTCGTACAGGTTTGAATCTGCCTGGGCGACAATTTCAGTTAATACAAGCATTACAAAAGACTGGCAAACCGGTTGTCTTGGTTTTAATTAATGGACAACCTTTAACAATCTGTTGGGAGGACCGGTTTATACCGGCTATTCTGGAGGCTTGGTTCCCCAATGCTTGGGGTGGAAATGCCATTGCTGAAGTATTGTTTGGCGATTATAACCCCGGCGGAAAATTGCCGGTTACTTTTCCTAAAACGATCGGGCAGATTGAATATAATTTCCCTTTTAAACCGGGGGCACATGAGGAACAGGCTTCAGAAGGACCGAATGGCTTTGGGAAGACGGCTGTTTATGATGCATTGTATCCTTTTGGCTATGGATTGAGTTATACCACTTTTTCCTACTCCAATTTGGTCGTCACACCTGAGAAAGGACATACGAAATCTAACATACAGGTGACTGTAAACGTAACGAATACCGGTTCACGGGAAGGAGATGAAGTCGTTCAGCTATATATCAAAGATTTGTATAGCAGTGTCACTACGTATGTCTCTCAGTTGCGAGGCTTTGAACGCGTGCATCTGAAACCGGGAGAAACGAAAACAGTTACTTTTGTTTTGAAGCCTTCTGATTTGGAATTATTGGATATAAATATGAAGTGGACGGTAGAACCGGGCGACTTTATGGTTTGTATCGGTAGCAGTTCGGAAGATATCCGTTTGGAAAAGCGATTTACGTTGGAGAAATAATATGATTGGATTTTAGCTGCATATATTTTGTTTAGAAAAGCTGATATATGCAGCTGAATAATCTGTTGTATCGATTTTTCTGATGACGGAGTAAGTAAAAGTCCGATTTAAATCGTTTTCGTTGTGTAATTGTTATTCCGGAGATTCTAATCTTATGAAATTAAGTAGAGAAAGTGGAGATCTGATTCCACAGGATGAAGTGGAATTATTTAAAAAGATATATGTAGCCTATACCCCTGGCTTAGTTGCTATGGCAACCCGGTATGTCGGTATGGTAACTGCAGAAGACCTGGTACAGGAGCTTTTTTTGAAGGTTTGGAACCGGAAACTCTTTTTATGTGTCAAAGCTTCCGAACTTAAATATTTTCTGTTTGCATCTCTTCGGAATGCCTGCCTGGATGTACTGAAGCATGAAGAGGTAAAACAAGGATGTGCCGAATATTATAGGAAAGAGTTGATGATGGAAATATTATCTTGCTCTGAACAGCCTTTTTATTATGAGGAAGAAAACGACAGCCTCAATACTCTTTTCAGAAAAATCAACCAATTACCTCCTAAATGCCGGGAAATATTTCTTGCATCTTACATCGATGGGAAAAAAGCTTCCGAGATAGCCAAAGAAAAGTCCATTTCACAACGTACGGTAGAGGCCCAGTTGTATAAGGCCTTGAAAATATTACGCGGAGCACTGACTATAATTATTTTATTTTTTTCATTTCTAAGTAAGTAAATCTTTAGTGAAAATCGTTTTCGGAATAGAAAAGCAAAATAATGGAACATAAAGAACATATCGATTATGAAGAGTTGCTGATCCGGTATCTACAGGATACGGCTGATACTCGATCTTTGCAGCAACTGTTGGATGTTGTCCGGAAATCGGAAGACAAGAAACGGGAGTTGGCAGAGTTGAAATCAGTTTATGATTCTTTATCCATACAGCTTGATGCACAAAAATATCCGATAGAGGCTAGTTGGGAGAAGATGTGGCAGGAAATAAATGTGGATAAACAACCAAAAGTGTCTCAAAAGTCCGTAACTCTTTTATTGTCTTATGCTGCAATTATCCTATTGGCTTTGTCATTGGGCATACAGTATTGGTATTATCGTAATCTCCGTCAACCGCAAGAGGTGGCAGATAGTTATACACGATTTGTGGTGGAAAAAGGGGGAGGAAAAAGCTCTTTGTTCCTCCCGGATGGAACTAAGGTCTTGTTGAATGCCGGTACTACTATCCAATATCCGACCCGATTTGATCAGAAAGAACGGATGGTGATGTTGGATGGCGAAGGTTATTTTGAAGTTGCCGAGAATAAGCAGAAACCATTTGTCGTACGACTGAAAGGGCATGATGTAAAAGTATTGGGAACGGTTTTTAATGTAAAGGCTTATCCGGATATGGCTTATTCTATGACATCTTTGATTTCAGGAAAAGTCCTTTTGACTTCTTATGATACGAATGGGGAGATACGTGAGGAACAAATTTTACATCCCGATGAGACTGCCCGTATTGATAAACAGACAGGAGCAATAACGACTTTCCGTAGTGATGAAGAATTCCTGTTAGCATGGACAAAAGGACTTTATAAATTTAAAGACAAACCTTTCTTCGAAGTAATGTCCGAACTGGAGCGTCTTTACGATGTAACCATTTTAATCGAGAATGAAAAACTGGCCCAATCTGTCTATACCGGCAGTTTGGTCTTGAAAAGCACGATTGAAGAGGTTTTACAACCATTAGGGCGCTACAATAAGTTTCAGTATATAAAAGAGGGAGATGTTATTCATATTTACTCCGGAAAATAATCTTTTGATGTATAACTTAAAAAAAATAGAAAGGATGGAACCACCAGAGCTGTAAGCAATATAAAAATTCGGGAAATGCAAGGCACCTCCCGAACTATTATTCATTTCAGTCTTCCCGCGAACGTCGGCAAACAGAAACGGAAAGACTTCAAACTTAAAATAATACACAAAAATATGGAAAAATATCAAGAATGGGGCTTTTTGTCTCCAAAAATAAGGCGTATCATGAAATTAACACTGGCATTTACGCTATTATGTATCATACATATATCTGCCAATACGTATGCACAAACCACACAGGTATCAGTAGATGTTAAAAACGGTACTTTTTATGATGTGGTGAAACAAGTGGAGAAACAGTCAGAGTATCTGTTTTTTTACAATAGTAAAGATATTCCCAACGATTTACCGGTTAGTCTTCTGAAGACTAAATCCAATATCACCGTGATATTGGATTATCTGGTAGAAAAGTATGATTTGTCATATAAAATAAATGACAGACAGATTTTTCTGACAAAGAATGCGGTTGTTCAGGAACAACAAGGAAAACGAATAACGGGTATCGTAAAAGATCCGAACGGTGAACCTATAATTGGAGCTAATGTGATGGAAAAAGGGACGACCAATGGAGTTGTAACAGATATTGATGGGAAATTTATGCTGACTGTGTCTGAAAAAGCTGTTGTACAAATCTCTTATATCGGTTATCTTAGCCAGGATATATCAGTAGGAAGTCGTACCGATTTTTCAATAATATTAAAAGAAGATTCTCAGAATCTGGAGGAAGTAGTGGTTGTAGGATACGGTACACAAAAGAAAGCAACATTGACCGGTGCTGTAAGTAATATCGGTAACGAAGAATTGGTAAAAACTCGTAATGAGAATGTCAAGAATATGATTTCCGGAAAGATTGCCGGTGTTCGTGTCGTTCAGAAATCCGGAGAACCAGGAAGCTATAATACGGATATGCAAATTCGTGGTATGGGTGCTCCGTTGGTAATTATAGATGGAGTTCCCCGTACGAATATGGATCGATTGGATCCGAATGAAATAGAATCGTTTACGGTACTGAAAGATGCTTCAGCTGCTATTTATGGTGTAAAGGCTGCGAATGGAGTGGTAATTATTACTACTAAAAGAGGAACAAGCTCGAAATTAACATTGGAATATAATGGTTCCGTCGGTTGGCAGCAAGCTTCTAATATACCTGAAACATTGAATGCAGCAGACTGGATGGAACTGACAAACGAGAACTCGATTAATAAAGGAGGGAGTTTAATGTTCTCGGCAGAAGATATCGATGCTTATCGTAAAGGTTTGAAACCTGAAACAAAATGGTCTGATATCGGATTTGACAAGATTGCACCGCAAACTCAACACAGTATCAGTGCTCAAGGTAAATCAGAAAAGATTGATTATTTCCTGAACTTTGGTTACATGAAACAAGATGGCTTCTATTCCAGTGGTGATTTGAATTACGAACGTTATAATGTCAGAGCGAATATAAATGGGCAGATAACAAAGAATCTTAAAGTGGGGATGCAATTGAATGCGATGATGGGGACTAAGAATGAACCTGTAATGGATGCATGGGAAGTATATAAAGCAGCCTGGATGCATATACCGACATTACCGGTTTATGCAAATAATAATCCGGCTTATTTGCAGCAATTACCAGGGGCTTACCATCCATTGGCTCTCACTGATGCAGATATAAGTGGATATAGAAAGAATCAACAGAAATTATTTCAGGGAACTTTTACATTGGATTATACAATTCCTTTTATAAAAGGTCTCAATGTTGGAGCTATGTATAGTTATGACTATGATAATTCTGACAATCGTTTATCCAGAAAGGAGTATACGTTGTATGAGTATGATAGCACATCTGATATTTATCAACCTTACAAGGCTTATTCTCCTTCACTGATACAACGTAGTTATGGGAAGGTGGAAAGAACTTTGTTGCAATTAAGGCTTAATTATGAAAGAACATTTAGTGAAGATCATAATTTGAAGATTTTAGCATTGTATGAAGAAACAACAAACCGTTCGGATAATTTTGCAGCACAAAGAGATTTACCGATGGATGCTGTCGATCAAATTTTTGCTGGAAGTACAACTAATCAGCAGGCAACAATGAATACGGATCCGAAAGTCTTTTTCGATATGGCAAATAAAGCATTTGTTGGTAGAATAAACTATGACTATAAATCAAAATATTTGGCAGAATTTAGTTTCCGCTATGATGGTTCTTCCAAATTTGCAAAAGGTTCCCAATGGGGATTCTTTCCTGCTTTCTTAGCCGCCTGGCGTGTCTCTGAAGAATCATTCTTTAAAAATACGGATGCATTATCATTTATAAATAATGTAAAATTGCGTGCAACATATGGTATATTAGGTGATGATGATGCTTCTACTTATCAATTCCTGTCCGGTTATTCTTATCCGAGTGGAGGCTATCTTTTTGGTAATTCTTATATCAGTGGTTTGGGATTTAGAGGAATGGCCAATCCAAATATAACCTGGTATGAAGCACATACAGCTGATATAGGTTTGGATATCGATATGTGGAATGGACTGTTAGGTTTTCAGGGAGATATTTTTAGTCGAAATAGAAAGAATTTGTTATCAACCAGAGTATTGTCTGTTCCTGGAACTTTGGGATCTGCATTGCCTCAGGAAAACTTAAATGGTGATTTAACACGTGGATTTGATCTTAGTTTATCACATACGAATACAATTGGTGATTTCCGTTATATGATTTCTGCTAATATGTCTTATTTTAGAACGAAGAATAAATATGTAGAAAGGGCTGAGTCCAATAACTCTTATCGGAATTGGCGCGATAATAATAATGATCGTTATAGTGATTATTATTGGGGATATGATTTTATCGATTATTTTCAGAATATGGGACAAATATGGTCTGCTCCGGTTCAAGATAATAAAGGAAATTCGATTCTTCGTCCAGGTGATTACATATATGAAGATTGGAACGAAGATGGTATCATTGATGATAATGATGTTCGACCGATTGAATTGAGTGGAGATCCTCGTATAAACTTTGGTTTTACTTTGGCTGGTACGTATAAAGGGCTTGATGTCAATTTATTGTTCCAGGGTGCGGCTAAAGGTACGGTTGTGAATCAGGTACAAATGGAAAGGCCATTGACTTGGGACCGTGGTGGTCTTTCTATGTTTATGGATCGTTGGCATACAGCAGAGATGGGAGCTGATCCGAAAGATCCGAATACAGAATGGATTCCGGGGTATTATCCCTCTACTAATAATGGAGGAGAAACAACAAACTATTGGACCTCTACTCGTAGCGTTCAACATGTAAATTATCTTCGTTTGAAGAGTGTGGAGGTTGGTTATACGTTGCCGCAGCATTGGATGCAGAAGGTAGGTATTCAAAATTTGCGACTTTATCTGAACGCATACAATTTGTTTACTCTGACTGGATTAAAGTATGTTGATCCGGAACATCCAAGTGATAGTTACAGCTGTCTGTATCCTATTACAAAAACTTACAATGTAGGTGTGAATGTAACATTCTAATTTTAAATACAGAATCATCATGAAAAAGATAATAACCTTTTTATTTATAGCGATATTGGGTACCAGTTGTAATTCGTTGGACGTTCCGCCTCTTAATATCATTCAAGATAAAGATATTTTTGTTTCCGAGTCTGGTATCTCTTCATATATATCTTCTTTGTAT
Organism: uncultured Parabacteroides sp.; assembly: GCF_905196875.1. Classification (GTDB taxonomy): domain Bacteria; phylum Bacteroidota; class Bacteroidia; order Bacteroidales; family Tannerellaceae; genus Parabacteroides. The sequence continues at coordinate 22,915 of NZ_CAJJWO010000071.1, forward strand.
AATGATTTACCAATACAGGATCATCAAGCTACTGTGTATGGATTTGGAAACTATTGGAATAGTTGGCCTCAGGCAGGGCACATGTCAGGGGAGTTGGTGAACAACAAACTTTTCTTTGTATACGATTCTCCAACTGGAGATATGTTTCAGTTTTGGGCTTACGATCGGGTGAGGAAAATAAATTATTTTATTGAAAACATGCCTCTTTATGAAGCCAATTTCTCAGTAGATAAAATTAATGCCTGGTTGGGGGAAGCCTATTTTTGTCGTGCTTACTACTATTTTGCTATGGTTAACCGATATGGGGCTGTTCCTCTTGTAAAAGAAGTGAAAAACTATCCGGAAACGAGTATCGATGAATTACAGATTCCTCGTAACACACAACAAGAAGGATGGGATTTTATTGCGGAAGATTTGGACAAAGCGATAGAACTGCTTCCGGAAGCGAGTCTGATGCGGGGGCGCGTAAATAAATATGTTGCTTATGGATTAAAATCAAGAGCAATGCTTTATGCAGCCTCACTTTGTCAGTTTGATACCCCGGTTAGTGGTTATGAAGAACTTTTAGGTATGCCTGCATCTAAAGCGCAAAGCTATTATCAGGCAGCGTACGATGCAGCTTCCAAATTAGACGGAAAATATTCGTTATACAATAAGCATACGGATAAGTTTGAAAATTATTGGAATCTATTTCTGGATGAAGACAATCCGGAAGTGATCTTTGCTAAATATTGGCAATATCCCGATAAAACTCATAGTTGGGATGTACATCAGATACCATTTCAAATAAGAGGTCCTGAAGGATATTCTAGTATTTTAAACCCGACATTGGAGATTGTCGAATTGTTTGATGATATCAATGGAAATCCGTTTGTGTTAAAAACAACAGATACAAATGGTAATCCTATTCGTTATGATAATCCGTATGATATTTTTAAAGATGTAGAACCTCGTTTAAGGGCAAGTGTTATTTTACCGAATGATGTTTATAAAGGAGAGGTTATAGAAATTAGAAAAGGTATTTGGACCAGTTTACCGAATGGAGAATTAAAAACAACAACGGATTTTTCAGCGATGTATCAGGACATGCCAATAATGGGTAAAAGTGGTATGGGACACAATGAAACAACGACAACAGGTTTTTTTGTACGAAAATATCAGGATCCAACTTTAGCCAACAACTTGGTTATACATGGGCGTTCTACTACTCAGTTTATCGAAATGCGTTATGCTGAAATTTTATTAAATCAAGCAGAAGCAGCTTTTTATTTAGGAAAAAAGCAAGAGGCTTTGGATTTGATTAATCAAGTGAGAGAAAGAGCAGGTGCTAAATTGTATACACTGGATCAATTAACAGAAGAGAATATTCGTAAAGAAAGACGTATGGAATTGGTATTTGAAAAACATAGCTTTTGGGATTTGCGAAGATGGAGAATTGCGGATAAATTGATGAATAACAAGAAATATACTGCATTATGTCCATATTACATTTATGATGAGGGTAAATACATTTTTACTAAAGAAGAAATAAGTACTACTTATACATATGATGTAAAAGTAAATTATGCAAAAGTACCGGATGGTGAAATATCCAAGAATCCGAATTTGTTACCTAACAATCCTGGTTATTAATTCAATAGTTATAACAATATGAAAAAGATCAGTTTATTAATGTGTATGTTGTTTGTATTGGGCATGATGTCATGTGGCGATATTGATAACATGGAAGGTCCGAATGCTGCGATTACAGGAAGTTTGATAGATGAAACGACTAATAAACCTATTATATCTGAACAACCGAATGGCTTCAGAATAAAGATGGTAGAAACTAGTTGGAGTGAATCGGCGACACCCGAATATTTCTGGGGAAAAGCCGACGGGACATTTAAAAATACGAAAATATTTAGTGCGACTTATGATGTACAACCGGTGGAAGGAGCTTTCTTTCCGGTAGATCCGGTATCTATAACAATCAAAAAGTCTGAAAACATAGACTTTAAGGTTACTCCTTACTTATCGATTCACCCTAAGAAGATAGAGATAGTAGGAGATGCCATCCAAGTTGAATGGAATATTTCCCGAACTAAAGTTGGTGATAAAATTCTGGATACACGTGTGTTTGTGGTTCATGATAATCCGAATGTGGGTACGAATTATTTTACAACCGCACTAAGCCCGATGGTCGATTTGAGTAGTGTATCGGATGAGGAAGCTTTGTCTACGACTTATAAACAGAGCATAACAGGCCTGACAAAAGGAAAGACCTATTATGTAAAGATCGGTGCACGTACCAATAACTCAAGCAAACGTTATAACTTTGCAGAAGCAGTGGAGCTGAAGTATTGATTGTCTTGATGTAGGGCGTGTTTACTCTTTTGTGGAAAAACAGTTATTGACATATATGCTTGCCAATAACTGTTTTTTTATAGATGGTATGGTGACTTCTTATAGGTCATCATCCTTAAGTATGTGTGAGAAACTGTTTTGAAATGATTAAAATCGGAATATAAGATTGCAATTGCAAATAGTTAATTATAGGAATTACGTATGAAAAAGGTATTTTATTTTATTGGTTTATTCTGCTTGTGCGGGAATTTATTGCAAGCAAAAGATTACCATGTTTCACCCAAAGGTAGTGATGCTAATGAGGGAACGGCGGAAGCTCCCTTCAAAACCATCAACCGGGCGGCTCAAAAGGCTTTACCCGGCGATGTGGTGACGGTGCATGAAGGGGTGTATCGGGAATGGATAAAACCGATGTATGGCGGAACCAGCGATAATCGGCGGATTGTTTATCAGGCAGCCGAAGGGGAAAAGGTGGAGATTAAAGGCTCTGAAGTGATCAAAGGGTGGAAGAAAGAGGAAAAAGGCATTTGGAAGGTGGTGATTCCCAACACGCTTTTCGGTGATTTCAATCCTTATAAAGAACTGTTTGATGGCGACTGGATTATAAATGACGGTCGTGTCACTCATTTGGGGGAAGTCTACTTGAATGGAGAGGCCTTCTATGAAGTGGATTCTTTGAGTAAATTGCAAAATCCGAAGCCGCACATATGCAAGGCCGATCCGGAAGGAACG
>NZ_CAJJWO010000072.1 GCF_905196875.1 uncultured Parabacteroides sp.
CGGAGTAATTAGAGAATACCTTGGCCGCTCTTCCGGTGGGGGCGAGCAAAACCGTTTTCTGTTTTAGTTCAGTCAACGTTTTGACAAGGGCACCGACCAAAGACGTCTTTCCTGTTCCCGCATATCCTTTCAACAATAAAATGGAGTCGTTTTCGTCTGAAAGCAGGAACTCGGTCAGTTTTTTTAATGCCGAATTCTGGTCTTCAGTAGGATTATATGGGAAATTTTGCGTAATTTGGCGGCTTAAATAACTATTTATCATTTTGATTGCAATAATTTTGGTGATAAAGGTAGTGTATTAAATATTCTTTTTTAAATTTGCCGAACGAAATAAATTCAAAAAAAACAATACAAACCATGAAAGTTACATTAAAGATTTTAGTAGCCGCTGCAGTTCTCCTGCTAGTTTACATGTGCTATAGAAGCATTATGACGCCGATCGAGTTCAATGCTGAAAAAGATTTGCGCGAAAGTGCTATCAAGGCTCGTCTGATCGATATCCGTAAAGCTCAGATCGAGTACAAGAATGTGTATAAAACACATGCAGGTAGTTTTGCCGATTTGATCAAGTTCCTGAAGGACGACAAACTTCCGTTCCTGATCAAGGAAGGTGTTTTGACTGACGAGCAGCTGGAAAAAGGTATGACAGAGAAAGAAGCTGTAAAGAAAGGCTTGATCAAACGTGATACAGTTTGGGTAATTGCCAAGGATACTTTGTTCGGTGCCAACTACAATGTTGACGACCTGAAAATGGTTCCGGGTACAAACATCCAGTTCGATATGGATACTGCGACTCTGACTTCAGGCTCTGGTTATACTATTAAAGTATTTGAAGCAGGCGTTAAGTATGACGATTACCTGGGTGACCTGGACAAACAGTTGGTTGTAAACCTGAAGGATAAAGCTGATAAGCTGAGCAAATATCCGGGCTTGCGCGTAGGTTCACTGACTGAAATTAATAACAACGCAGGTAACTGGGAATAATTTTATCGCTTATGACTATCAGTATTCCTGATACGTTGACTGCTGATAATTCTGGAAAATATATAATGTCCATCCGGCTTAGGTCGGATGGACTTTCTTTTTCAGGATACAGTCCTTCGGAGAATGAAAGTTTCTTTTACAGGAACGTGGAATTCGACCGGACGAAGCCTTATATCGCTTCATTGAAAGAGTTTTTCTTTGAACACGAATTTCTTACCTATTCCTATAAGCGGACAAATCTGGTTTGCGTCACGCCACAATACACAATCGTGCCGGAAGAGGTGTTTTCCGATAAGCAGAAGAATGATTTGTTGTCATTCACATTTCTGGCTCCGGAAAGCAGGTGTCTGAATAATCCCTTGATACGGGAATCTGTGGAGGTGGTGTTCGGGATCGATGAGGAAGTCTATGAGTTCTGTTCGCGTTCGCTGATCAATCCGGCTTTTATCCATCATATCACGCCCCAGCTGGTTTTATGGAAACAGCAAAGCCGACAGTTGATCCCCCGGCAGTTGTATGTTGTTCTGCATCGCCGGATGATGGATGTGGTTTGTTATGCCGGAGGGTCGTTGCTTTTTGCCAATTCGTTCGAGTATGATAAACCGGACGATATTCTCTACTATATATTATATGTATGGAAACAGGTGGGGATGGACCAGGAGAAGGATCAGCTTCATATGTATGGAGGTGCTTCCCTTCGTAACAGTATTACTGCTACATTGCGGAATTATATACAATATATCAGTCCGGCTGAAATACCGTCGGATGCTTACTTATTGGGAGCCGAGGTTGTACAGGCTCCGTTGGATTTAATAGCTTTATCTGTATGCGAATTATAAGCGGAATATATGGGCGCAGACGTTTCGATGTACCGTCATCTTTCAGTGCACGGCCGACAACTGATTTTGCCAAAGAAAATCTTTTCAATGTGATTAACAACCTGACCGACTTGGAAGGGGCCGATGCGCTCGATCTGTTTGCCGGGACGGGCAGTATCTCTTTCGAACTGTTGTCGCGGGAGTGTAAAAGCGTGACGGCTGTGGAGAAGAATAATGCACACGCTTCATTTATAGCGAAGGTCGCAAAGGAGTTGAAAACCGATTCGCTGCACCTGATCCGTGGCGATGTATTCCGTTATCTTCATTCGGCTCCGAAACAGGGGTTCGACTTTATCTTTGCTGATCCTCCCTATGCTCTGAAAGAGTTGCCGGAAGTACCGGTACTGGTATTTGAAAAGGATTTGTTGCGTGACGGAGGTATCTTTGTCATGGAGCATCCCAGAGACAACGATTTCTCGGAACTTCCTTATTTTAATCAGCGCCGGGTATACGGTTCTGTTAACTTCAGTATCTTTATCAAAGAGGAAAAGGCTTAAAGGAGCGGTGAGAACAGCCGCATGAAAGACTCTGCCAGGCGTTGTTTGACAGGTCGTTTGAGCCAGCGCGAGGGAACAAGCCGTTCGCAACTGTGCAGGTCGTGTTGAAATACCCGTTTCATCTGTAAGGCAAAAGAGGGTTGGTAGACGAAGGCGTTTATCTCGAAATTATGTTCGAAGCTTCGGAAGTCCATATTGGCCGAGCCGATGCAGGCCAGCGCATCGTCTGTGATCATCAGTTTGGAATGGAGGAATCCCGGTTTATAGAAATACACTTTTACACCGGCTTTCACCATCTCGTCTATAAAGGAATGCGTCGCCATATTGGCTGTCCGGGTATCCGAACGTTTGGGCAGCATTAGGCGTACGTCGACTCCTCCCAGCGCTGCGATCAGTAAGGCCTGGTTCAACCCGTCGGTCGGCAAAAAATAAGGAGTCTGTATGTAAACATACTTTTTGGCGTTGGCTATCGTAAAGATATAGGCCTGTAATAAAGTACGCCATTGGCCGACGGGACCGCTTGTAACGATCTGCATGATATTGTCGTCGTGATATATTTTTGCCGGTGGATAAAATATCTTATCGTTCAGCAGGTTCTTGCTGACAACATACCAGTCGATCAGGAACGCGGACTGAAGTCCGTGTACTCCTTTGCCGATAATCCGGAAATGCGTATCACGCCAGGTTCCCCATTCAGTCCCTTTTTCATACCGGTCGGCGATGTTCATACCTCCCATGTAGCCGATCTGCCCGTCTATCACGACGATTTTCCGGTGATTTCGATAGTTCACCTTACTGGTAAAAACGGGAAATGCCACTTTCAGGAAAGCGTAAACCTCTATTCCGGCTTCCTTCATTTCGTTGAAGAATTTGTCTTTCACGTTCCAACAGCCCACATCATCGTACAGAACGCGTACTTTCACGCCTTCCTTAGCCTTTGCTATCAGAGTATCTTTGAAACGTATCCCGACTTCGTCGTCACAAAAGATATAGTATTGAAAATGGATGTGCTGCTTCGCCCCCTGTATATCTTTGAGCAGGTCGTTAAACTTCTCCGCCCCGTTCGTATAAATCTTTATCTCGCTTCCATAAAGCAAGGGAGACTGGTTGTTGTTATTCAAAAGAGTGACCAGCGGTTGGTACGGGCCGGGGACGGTACAGGCATCCTGGGGAAGTTTGCCCTCCTGCGGCCGTTTCATGATACGTTTGTAGGTTCTGCGTGAGATAATACGTTGTTTCCTGTTGTCCTGTCCGAAGAAGAAGTAAAAGAACAAGCCGACACCGGGAGCCAGCAACAATACGATTACCCAGGGAATGGTTTTTAACGGATTTCTGTTTTCTGCGATGATAACCAACACCAGTCCCATGATCGTGATGGAGTATAATATAATGAATATTACCCCTACGACCCATTGTATGTGTATAGCTGCCAGCATCCTTTTTATATTTTGTTACAGGTTGATAAAGGTAATAAGGTAATTCGGAAATAACAAATCTTTGCTACATTTGCCGGATAATATAAAATAGAAAAAGATGATTACATATATAATAATCGGTATAACGGTCGTTGTTTCGTATTTCTGTTTCAATAATCAGGAATTGTTTCGCAAGCTGGCGCTGATCCCTTACCGGACAGTGAAGAATAACGAATGGTATCGTCTGGTTACACATGGTTTTGTACATGCCGATATGACACACTTGCTGGTGAATATGTTCACCTTTTGGTCGTTCGGGACATATATAGAAAGTATATTCGGATATCTGGGGTTTGGAACCTGGGGATATCTCGGTCTTTATTTCGGAGGAATGGTTTTTGCTTCTATCTATGATGTGCTGAAGCATCATAACGATCCGTATTATGTCTCCATCGGAGCGTCGGGTGCTGTGTCGGCAATCCTGTTCTCGTCTATCCTCTTCGATCCGTGGAGTAAGATATTGCTGTTTGCCATTATTCCGATACCGGGAATTATTTTCGGTGTGCTTTATCTGGCTTATTGTCAATATATGGCTAAACGTGCGGGAGACAATATCAATCACAATGCCCATTTCTACGGTGCTGTCTATGGTTTTCTGTACCCGGCTTTACTTAATCCTTCGTTGATAACAGCCTTTCTTTCTCACTTTTAATCGGCAAATTTTCTCTGTTTAAACTGCTCAAGTGTTTGTTTTTAAAGGTATTATTTATAGATTTGTGGAAATATCTCAATTTGTAAGTAATACCATAAGACAGACACAATGAAAAGAAGAAACTTCATCCGAAGCGGAGCACTGGCAATTGCCGGCTTCACGATTTTACCTCGTCACATTTTAGGAGGAACCAATTTTGTGGCTCCCAGCGATCAGATAAACCTGGGAATTATCGGTTGCGGGGCACAAGGCCGGTGGACACTGGCACCTGAGTTTGCCCGGCGTGCTAACCTGATAGCTGCCTCCGACTGCGAATCCCGCCAGCTGAGAGCTATGCAGGAGATTGTCGAAAAAGAAACGGAAAAGGCAAAAGGGCAGGCCTATAAAGGATTTAAACTTTATGCCGACTATCACGAACTGCTGAACCGGAGTGACATCGATGGTGTAATCATAGCAACCCCCGACCATTGGCATGCCGTACAAACAATAGAAGCCTGTCGTGCCGGAAAAGATGTATATGTGGAAAAACCCATGTCGCATAGTATTGAAGAAGGCAGGGCGATGGCCGACGCGGTGGAAAAATACAACCGTGTGTTGCAGGTTGGTAATATGCAACGTTCATGGCGAAATTTCCGCCATGCCTGCGAACTGGTTCGTAACGGATATATCGGGGAGATCAAAGAAGTAAAAGTATCCATCGGGCCTCCTCCTGTAAAATACGATCTACCTGCACAACCTGTACCTAAAACGCTGGATTGGGAAATGTGGATCGGTCCGGCTCCAATGAATGTTTATAATGAGGAACTGGCACCGCCTATGGAGCGGAATATGTTCCCGAATTGGCGAAACTATAAAGAGTACGGTGGCGGTATGATCTGCGACTGGGGAGCTCACATGTTTGATATCGCCCAATGGGCCCTGGGCATGGATGATTCCGGCCCGATCGAATTTACTCCTCCCGAAGAGGGTGAATTGCGGCCTCTCAGCATGCGTTATGCCAATGGCACTGTTATGACACATGAGCCTTTCCGGAAAGCCGATGGCAATGCCGTCCGCTTTATCGGTTCGGATGGAGTAATCGATATCAGCCGTAGCTTCCTGGATACTATCCCGGCGAAATTGCAGGATGAAGTGATAGGAGAGGATAAGATCAAATTATATAAGAGTGACGATCATTATAATGATTTCCTTACCTCCATGAAAACCCGTAAGCAGCCGTTGAGTACCGTGGAGATCGGACATCGCACGGCTTCCCTTTGCCACATCGTGAATCTGTGTTATGAGTTCGACCGTAAACTGGTATGGAATCCCGATAAAGAGGAATTCTTCTTTGATGATGAAGCGAACAAACGACGCAGCAATCCGATACGCGAACCGTATAGCCTGAAAGTATAAGTCATCCTGTTAATGCCGGTTTAACATTTTTTTGTAAGGAGTATGTCGACAACGGTGTCGAGGTCCGTGTCAACAGCCCTGTTGGGATAAGTGTCGACAGAGGTGTTGAGGTGGATGTCAACAGAGTTGTCGAGGTGGGTGTCGATAACGGTGTCGGCACCTCTCTCGACAACTCTGTCGATAAAGTGAGGTAATATTAGAAACGTGGAGGGCCACCGTGACCTCTGCCGCCCGGTCCGCGTACATCGTTCATACTGGCACCGCCTTTGAAGATACTGAACCGGTAGATGAAGTGAACCATAAAATATCTGCTCAATGTATTGTATTCCGAATACTGGGTATAGTTCGTATTGATTGTCTGCGAAATATTACTGCGCTGCTGTAGGATATCGTATATCTTGAAACGTATAGTCGCCTGGTTCCCTTTCAGGAACGATTTGGAGGCCGAAGCATTCCATAAAACTTCTTTTTGCTTGTAGCCTTCGGCATAACCGGAGTTGGCCGACCAGGTTATATCGCTTTCAATCTTGAAATCGAGCGGAAGGTAAAGAGCCGTTGTTCCTCCGACACCATAGTTGAACGTATTCTGATCGCTTTGTCCCTGCAGGGAATTCTTCGTTCCGGTATAACGGATATTACCGTTCAGTCCCAGGTCGATATAATCCGACCGGAAATCGATGCCGGCCCGTTCCATCGCGGTATAATTCTTATTCGTATTCTTCTCCTCGTTGATAAAACCGTTGGTGTTTGCATAAGAAGCCATTGTCATTGAATTGACCGAGAACTTTTTATTCTTCAGCGGGGTATTGAATAATACGCGAAGGTTACCGTTATAATTACCATTGACATTATCGTAGGTTGTCATCTTTCTTCCGGATTCACCTACATAAATAGATTTGGTGACGATATCATTTACTACATAACTGGCGTTCAACATGACCATGAAAGCCGTCTGTTTCTCCGGAATGAATTTCTGGTAACGGGCAAATAAGCTGTTCGAATAAGTCGGCTTCAGGTCGGGATTACCGGTGATCGTGTTCAGCGGATCGGATATATCGGCAACCGGCTGTAACTGTGTCATGCTGGGTTGGCTGGTGCGTCCGCGGTAGTTGATCCTTAAGTTCGTCCGTTTATCGAACCGGTAGTTGAACCGGATCATCGGCGAAACATTGATCACATTACGTGTCAGCCGGGACAGAGTCGAGTCGCCGACAAAATTTTCGCTTACACTGTGTGAAGGAGAAATATTCATACCGACCGTATAGTCGTATTTCTCACGAACCGCTTTGAATGCCAATCCGGCTTGCTGGTTGATGAAGTTGTTGCGGTAACTTTTGCTGTATGCTGTGTCGAGTTGGTTATACTGGTCGCTGCCTTCTTCTTTCACATACGAGTTTTTCAGCGACTCCTGTTTATTCTGGCTGAAACTATATGTCGCCTGAATGAAATTGTTGTGTCCGATCGGTTCGACCCACGATAAATAGGCCCGATAGTTGAACCCTTTGTTATCGTATCTGAACTGTTGGTCGATCAGTTCGTTCGGATCGTTCCCCAGGAAATATTCGGTATTGGAATAGTTTAGTCCTTTATTATAGCTGTCATTCGTACCTCCGGATAAAGAGCCGCTGAATACGCGTCCTTCGTCATTGAGCTTCCGGCTGAATTCCAACCGTGCGTTCAGGTTGTAACCTTCCCCGTCGGAAAGGTAGCTGGATTCTCCGATGTTGACCGTGTCGCCCCGGTTGGTCAGGGTATTGAACGAACCGCCTTCCCGGTTATGACTGTTGCTGTAAGTAAAACTAGGCTGGAAAATGATTTGAGTAGCTGAGTCCGGCTTCCACTCCATCCGCAGATCCACTCCGACATTATCGCTTTTCGTATTGTTATTATTCAATTCGTTGTAGATAGTTGAACTGTCTTTCGGTAGAAAGTTCGTTCTGTTAGTTTTACTTTGCGCGTCATTGTCGGAATGCGAATAGCGCACATTGCCGCCCAACGTCAGTTTCTTGCTGAACTCTTTACTGAAGTTCAGCCCCACGTTACCGGACGAGGTGATACCGTTGCCGGTTCCCCTCGTGCGTCCGCCGCGTTGTCCGCCCATGCCGGAAAACATGTTGGAGGCAATATCGGAGAATCCCATATTGTTCGTATTGTTCAATCCCCCCATGATGGTGATCTGGTCGTTGTTGATGAATCGGTTGACCATGAAATTTCCTTCGTACCGGTCGTCGCTGCCATATCCGGCAAAAGCATTCCCGAACCATCCTTGCTTCATCCCTGGCTTGACAGTCAGGTTGATAACGGTCTCTTCATCCCCGTCATCGAATCCGGTCATCCGCGCCATATCGCTCAGACGATCCAGCACCTGTACTTTTTCGATCATTTTTGACGGCAGGTTTTTAGACGCAACCTTCGGGTCGTCGGAGAAGAATTCCTTTCCGTCGATCAATACTTTCTTGATCTCTTTTCCATTGACAGTGATTTTCCCTTCACTGTCGACTTCCACTCCGGGCATCTTCTTCAATAAGTCTTCCAAAACGGCTCCTTCTGTTGTTTTATAAGAGTCGGCGTTGTATTCGACCGTGTCGTTGCGGACAACTACTTCGGGTGCTTTCCCGATTACCACCGCTTCTCCGAGCATAATGGAACCGTCGCTGAGTGCGAGCTTACCGACATTCACCGGGTTGGTTTTTCCTGTGATCCGCAAAGGTTGGTATAACGGATCGAATCCGACAAAAGAAACATGCAACAGATAACTGCCTGCCTTGATCCCTTTCAGCGTGAAATTACCATTGCGCGAACTGGCCACACCTCCGACCATCGTACTGTCCTTTACATTTAATAAGCGGACTGTAGCCTGTTCGATAGGCTCGTTGTTCCCCTCTTCCACCACAGTCCCTGTGACATCAACTCCACCCCGCTGTGCAAATGCCGGTAACGAAAAGAGAATGAGAAATAAGCAAAAAAAGTATCTTCCCAATTTCATAACTAATGTATTATCTGTATCTAACAAATGTATTCCCAGACTGGTTGCCGGGTATGGGAAGATAGACTGTCCCGATTGGATTAAGTTTAATAATATCTGTGATGATTTCGATTTATTAACGAAAGGAAATAACTGTATACTCCTTGGGATTTATTTAAAAATAACCTTGTATAAATTGATTTTGTTCCCAGAGTAATCTGTTACCGACACTGTCGATAGCTTTGGCGACGCTGTCGATAATATTGTCGACACTGTCGTTTATATTGCCGACACTGTCGGCGATAGATTTGTTGCGGAGGAAAATATGATTACCTCTTGTCTGTCAAAGAGTTTCATAGGGATAGAAACGAGAGTAGTGGCAGATAGTCTTTTAGTTTAATCCGGAGGATTTTCAAGGCCTGGCTGATCCGGTATTCGACGGTTTTGACGGAGACACCGAGTTTGTCGGCTATTTGTGTGTTGGTTTGCTCTCCGAAGCGGCTCAACGTGAAGGTTTCGCGATAAGTGTCGGGCAGTTCGCTGATGGCTTTGTCGATGTTTTCTGTCAGTTCGTTAATGAAGTAGTAGTCGGGATCTTCAAACTGGTCTTTTAGCTTGTCGTATATTTTTGAATGTACTTTCTCATGGTATTGGTTCTTTTTGATCGCATTGAGGCAACGGTTCTTTGCCGACATAAACAGGTAGGATTTTAAGGAATGGGTAATGATGATTGTTTGGTGATTCTCCCAGATAAAAAGCATTAAGTTCTGCACTAGCTCTTCTGCATCGTTATCTGTAACATATTGGGAGGTATATTCACATAACGGTGAATAATATTTGATGAATATTTCCTTGAAGGCTGCGGATTCTCCATTGCGTAATTTTTCTATTAACAAAATATCATTCATATAGTAATTGTAATCTCCTAGTGTTAAGGCAAAGGTAAATTATAATTTTAGAAAATCATAGAAAAAATGTATTTGGGGAGAAAAGTTACAAGAAATATACATTTTTTTTAGGGTGAACTCCTATGGGATTGTCATATTTATACCATGTCCCTGAATATGTCTTTTACAATAGTATACGGACAGGAGAGAAAGTATAAATGTAAAGTGTTTTAAATGAATAAAGTAGTGGATTGTAATAGCATAAATAATAATGAACCGTCAACCGACCAGCTTTTTTCGTATATCCGAGGAGAGGCTTCGAAAAGTGTGTCTGAACGGATAGAACAATGGATACAGGAAGATATTGGACACGAGCAGACTCTAATGCAAATCGCACGTATCTTTTTTTCTCAGCAGACGAGAGAACGAATAGAATCCCGAGATCCTTACTCCGCTTTTGAACAATTTCAGGTTCGGCTAAGGAAGAAAAAGACTCGATTGTTTTTATACCAGTATATGAAATATGTAGCGATCGTCCTCTTAATGATTACAACTTCTGTCACTACTCTTTATTTTGCAGGTAATAATAATGATGTGCAGCAGGAAAAGGAAGTCCCTCAAATGGTGACGATGTGTTCTTCGGCTGGGATGCGAACCAAATTGACTTTGCCTGATGGTTCGACGGTTTTTATGAATTCGGGAACTACAATATCTTACCCGGTTCATTTTGATGTGGATATAAGAAAAGTTACTCTTGATGGGGAAGCTTATTTTCAGGTGGCTCATAATCCGGATTGTCCTTTTGTCGTTAGCATGAATGAAGATAAGGTAAAGCTGGAAGTATTGGGAACGGAGTTTAATGTAGAGTCTTATAAGAAGGATGAAGTGATTCATACCTCTTTGGTGAATGGGAGTGTGAAGCTTTACGTACAATTTTCCACAGGGCGCGAAATACAGCAGGTTTTGAAACCTTCGGAAAAGGCTGTTTATGAGAAACAATCACAACAATTGACAATTCGGCAGGTAAATACTATGTATGATACAGCCTGGATGGATGGAGTACTGATGTTTAAAGAAACTCCTCTGCCTGAAGTACTGCGCCGTTTATCCCACTTTTATAATGTGTCATTTGATGTAAAAGACCGGGTAATCAATAGTTATTGTTTTACAGGAACTTTTGTAAACAGGCAGTTGTCACAGATTTTGGATTATCTGCAAATTTCCTCCAGCATAAGTTATAATATAATTAGAGCTGTCGATGATGATAGTCATGGCATCAAACGTGATAAAGTTATTTTGAGAAAGAAATAGAATGTTTAATTAAAACAAGAAAGGAGAGCCTATGGTATAATACGGGAAAGTCTGGACAATAATCACAAAAAACATACGAATTAATGTTACCAGCATTAATCCGTATGAAAACAAAGTTTTTTTATAATAAATCACATAACAAAAGTATGGAAAAGAAATCGAAAATCATAAGAGTTATGAAGTTAACCTGTATACTCTTTTTTATGTCGGTAAGTATGCTTTTTGCAGCCGGCTCTTATGCTCAGTCTGCCTCTCTGACCATGAAAGTTACTGATAAGTCAATAACGGATGTGTTGGAGGCAATAGAAAATCAGACGGAGTTTAAGTTTTTTTATAACAGTAAGTTAGTCAACACCAACCGGAAAGTCTCGATTGATGTTAAGAATGAAAATGTTTTTACCGTTCTGGAGCAGCTGTTCAAGAACTCGAAAACTAGCTATAAAGTAGTAGACAAAGATGTTATACTAACAGTTGCAGATGTTGCAATGGCAAAAGTTTCAGATGTTGTTACAGGTACGGTAGTAGATCAGAGTGGATATCCTGTAATAGGGGCGAATGTTGTGGAAAAAGGGACTACGAATGGAACGGTAACGGATGCTTCCGGAAAATTCACTCTGAATATCGGAGCGAATGCTACCTTGGTAGTCTCTTATATTGGCTATATTTCTATGGAAGTGCAGGTAAAGGGTAAAACCTCATTGTCGATAACACTGAAAGAAGACCAGGAGCTTTTGGAAGAAGTAGTTGTTGTTGGTTATGGTGTTACAAAGAAGAGAGATTTGGCCGGAGCAATTACCTCTTTGAAAACAGAAGATATCAAGGCAGGTGTGGTAACCAATACGGCTCAGTTCTTGAAAGGACGTGCAGCCGGCGTGCAGGTTCGGCAGGACTCGAGTGAACCCGGTGGCGGAATATCAATCCGTATCAGAGGGGCGTCTTCTATTAGTTCCAATAACGAACCTTTGTATGTAATTGACGGTTTCCAGACAGAGATCGGTAACCAGATTAATCCGGAAGATATTGCTTCCATTGAAATCCTGAAGGATGCGGCAGCAACAGCTATTTATGGTGCCCGTGGTGCGAACGGTGTTGTTATTATCACAACAAAGAAAGGATCGAAAAATCATTTCGAAGTAAATTATTCTTATAATGCTTCAGTAAAGAAATTGCGTAATCCGTGGGATTTAATGGATGCGCAGGCCACTATAAAGAATAATATGAAAGTCTGGGAGGAAAATGGCAGTACAGGAAATCCGCCTTATACAGCCGAACAGCTTAACTATAAAGGAACTGGAGTGGACTGGATCGATGAGACGACACGAACAGCAATGACTCAGACACATCAATTCTCACTGGCCGGCGGAGGAGAGAAACTTTCTATGGCTATTTCCGGAAACTACACGGATGATTTGGGAGTACTTGTAAATACGAATTTTAACCGTTTCAGCTCTCGCGTAAATCTGGAGTATAAACTGACTGACCGGGTTCGCTTCGGCTCTAATTTATATATGGCCAGATCAAAGAAGAATTATCTGAATATGGGAACTAACAGCACGACGGATAATGTTATCTACAATATATTTATGATGTCGCCCCTTACGACACCTTCCGGTGAAGATGTATTTGGTGTAAAAGGGAAAAAGCCAGGCATCCTGAATGAATTATATGATATTGACTTTGATGATGTCACTAATAATGTATATACAACGATTTATGGTGAGGCTGATTTGTTGAAATCGTTGACGGCCCGCGTACAGTATACATATAGTAATACCAATCGTAAATCGCAGAAGTACTATCCTAAAACGACTAATGTCGGAAAAGCAAATGGCGGCTTGGCTACTATACAGAACTGGAAAACTGATCAGCAGCAATTAGATGCTTTATTGACATGGCATCAGAATTTTGCAAAAAAGCATGATGTTAAAATCTTAGGAGGTACTACCTGGACGAAAAGAATAGAAATCAATGATGGTTTGCAGGGGCGCGGCTTCTCTACAGATGAATTTTCTTATAATAATATGGGAGCTGCCAGTACGATAGACTGGATTAGTTCTAAACGGGAAGATAACACGACTGTTTCATTCTTCGGTAGAGCGGAATATGTGTTGGATGGAAAATATATTCTTAATGCTTCTATCCGTGCGGATGGAGCTTCGAATTTCGGAAAAGGTAATAAATGGGGGTATTTCCCTTCGGGCTCAGTTGCATGGCAGTTAGGAGATGAATCGTTTATGGAATTTACCAAGCCGTTATTTTATGATATAAAGTTAAGAGCTAGCTATGGTGTAACCGGTAACGATGGAATCGGAAGTTATTTATCTCAGCTAAAATATGCGATGACAGATGTTTATCTGGGTGGAGGTTCTATTGTAAAGGGCATGTATCCTTCTAATCCCGGAAATGAAGACTTGAAATGGGAGTCAACATCACAGTTGGACTTAGGTATCGATTTCTCTTTATTGGATAAACGGGTTGAATTCAATTTCGATTATTATATAAAAAGAACAAAGGATTTGTTGAATCCGGTATCCATATCAACGTCAACCGGAGGTTTCAGCACAATGATGGGCAATAATGGGAAGATAGAAAATAAAGGTTTTGAACTCTTTATTAAAAGTAATAACATTACTAACCCGAATTTTTCCTGGTCTACTACCTTAAACGTTTCAAGAAACCGGAATAAAGTACTGGAATTGAATAAGGGTGAAGCGCGTTATGAAACAGTATCACCTCAAGGTTGGTACAACTGGGAAGAATATACCATTCTGAAAGAAGGTTACGCAATGAGTTCTTTGTATGGTTATGTATTTGATGGTATTATTCAAAAAGGTGAAACTTATGCTCCACAGCCTACTTCTGTGCCGGGTGATCCGAAATTTAAGGATTTGGATAATGATGGTATAATAACTGAGAAAGACAGAAAAGTAATAGGTGATGGTAACCCGGATGTTATTTTAGGTTTGGGGAATAATTTCTATTATAAGAATTTTGATTTCTCATTCTTCTTCGATGCATCGATCGGTAATGATCTGTTGAATCTTTCACGTGTTGTTCTGGAAGACAGCGGTCGGTTGATTGAATCGGCAGACAGATGGACGCAATCAAATCCATCCAATACTATTCCCCGTGGTAGCTGGAAAAAGAATTCCGGTATAAAATACGGCTCTTATATAAATTCAAGATTTGTAGAAGACGCAAGTTATTTAAGATTACAGAATGTGGAACTAGGATATTCGTTACCGATGAAGAAATGGAATGCTGCCTATCGGTATGTAAAAAACTTACGTCTGTTTGTGGGGGCTCAGAACTTATTTACAATAACAAAGTATAGTGGTTTTGATCCGGAAGTAAGTGTCAATGGAGGAAGTGCTGTAGCTCAGGGATTGGACTTTAGTTCATATCCCTCTTACAGGATGTTTAATTTTGGAGCAAAAATAACCTTTTAATCGTAAGATATTATGAAAAAGATAGTTAAAGAAGGACTTATATGTGTTATGGTGTCTTTGTCTGTGGGATGTATGGTTTCCTGCAACGACACTCTGGATGAAGTTATCTATTCGGAACTGACGAATGATAATGCCTTTAAAACAAAAGATGATGCTCTTGCTGCTACAAATTCAATGTATGGGCCTTTGCATTCGGTTTCGGCGCGTTCTATTTTTTATCTGAATGATATGACTACCGATGCCTGTTATCGGGAAGCGATGGAGTGTGAAATTCTTAATGAATTGAAGATGAGCAGTTATCAGCATGTAGGGCAGTCGTGGGACGCTTATTATAAAATGATAAGTCGTGCAAATGTTGTTTTGGATAAGGTCGCTCAGATGGATGATGCTTTGTTTGACGATAATCTGGAGGCAGGCAAAGCCTTAAAAAGCAGATTACTGGCAGAAGCTCATTTTATGAGAGGTTTTGCTTATTACCAGTTGACTGATTTATTTTATACAGTGCCTCTTATCATAGATACCGAAACTCCGGTAGATGCAGCTTTACCTCCTGCTACATTGGAGGAGTTGGAAACGCAGATTGAAAAGGATTTGTCGGAAGCAAAAGGGGGACTGCCCCAAACGTTTGCTTCTACTCTCGATGCCGGACGTCCTACTTTCGGTGCAGCAGCAGGTATGCTATGTCGTTTGCATATGAGAATGGCTGGGCGTAAGCGTCTGGAAGGTGGTGATGCTACAGCCGACTGGAAAACAGCATTGGATTATGCGAATGCAATTTTGTCTCTTAAGGGTAGTGTTTATGAATTGCAGCCTCACATAGCTGATGTTTTTGACGCGGAAACGGATAAAGGTTTGTATAATAATGAACTGATTTTTACTGTTCATTCCAGTCATGATATTTCTTCCGGATCGTCGGATATTGGTATGAATTTTACACCTTGGGAATATGATATGGGCTGGAATCTGTTTAGTGTTCCTTTACAGCTTACCTGGGAATATGAGGTAGACGATGAACGTTATTCGGAACTGTTAGTGACAAATTTTGTAGATGTATACGATACGGAAGCTACTGCTCAGCATCGTTATTACAGAATCCCTGAAAGTGTAGAAGAAGCCGGAGCCGTTTATGAGGAAACTCCTACAATGATTATGAATGAACTGGGTGCCTCATATACAAAGAAGTATAAATATCTGCATACCGGGACATATAATTATAGTACGGAAAATAATATGCCTCTTATTCGTTTGGCTGATATCATTCTTTGTAAGGCTGAAATTCTGAATGAACTGAATGGTCCGACACAGGAAGCGGTTGATTTGGTAAATGAAATCAGAGCACGTGCTTTTCAGAATGACAGTCATAATCTGAAATTGTCGGATTATTCAAATAAGGATGCTTTGCGTAATGCGATTTGTGATGAACGTCTGCTGGAACTGAACAATGAAGGAGTACGCCGTCCGGATCTTATCCGAATGGGACTTTGGAAAGATCGGCTGGATAAGTATATTGCCGGTATTAAACTGATGTCAGAATGGAAAGAGAAAAATGCGAAAGACCCGGGTGCTGTCGATTTCTCTTCCGACTGGAAAGTATATCCGCAAGACTTGACGGAAAACGATATCAGACGTTATTTCCCTGCTCCTAAACGCGAGTTGGATTTGAATCCGGCTTTGGCTGATTGTCGTAGTTTCGCGAAATAAAATCTTTTTCGGGCTATCTGAGATTTTTCGGATAGCTCGAAATATTGTCTAGTCTGTTGATTGTAAATAAAACATTGTTTAAATAACACCTTAAATAAATGAAAACACGGAGATTCCTATTATTCTTATGTCTGTCGATTTTCTTCATTTCTTGTACGAAAGATGATGATACGTCTGCTGTTGATTTAATAAAATCAATTCAGGCTGCTGTCCAGCCGAATAATGCTTTGCGCGTTGATATCACACTCTCGCTAAAAAAAGAATCATCTTGCCGGATACATTATTGGAAAGAGGGAGATGAATCATCAAAGAAACAAACATCGGTTTCAGAAGAGGCTTCGTCCATTGTTATGACGCTGGTTTTCCTGGAACCGAAAACAACTTATCATTTTCAGGTTGAGGTTACATCCGGTTCTGAATCGGTGGTTTCTGATGAATATAAGTTTACAACAGAAAATTTGCCTGTTGAAGTTCCGGTTTGTTCTGTTATTTCGGATGATTTGAAAGAAGATGTGGCGGGTTATATTTTGTTGATGCAACCCGAGAATCCCGGATATGTAGAAGTTATAGATACTAAAGGTACAGTTGTTTGGTACGAGAAAATGCATGAGAATGTGATCGTTGCTACCTTCGATTCTAATACAAATACGTTTTCTTGTATCACAGGAAACCATCCGGGCAAGGCGTATACCGGTAAAAATCTGGTGGTGATGGATATCTATGGTAATCGGTTGTTGAAGAAAAATGCAGAAGATATGTATGTTCATCACGATGTCCGTCGTCTTCCAGATGGCAACTTAGTTGTAATACATTATCTGCCCAGAGCTTTTGATTTATCACAGTATGGAGGAAACACTGAGGAGATGGTTTGGGGAGATGGATATTCTATTTTGGATATGCAGGGAAACGTATTAAAACAGTGGGATTGTTTTAATGAATTAAATCCTCAGGATGATCCGAATATTATGAAGATTGTAGCCGCTACCGAGGTGTTGGACAATCCGATTAAATACAGAGAAGACTGGCTTCATGCAAATTCTATAAACTTTGATTCTGATGGGAATTTTTATATGTCATTTAATTGGCGGAGTGAGTTGTGGAAAATAAATGCAGAAACAGGAAAGGTTTCTTACAGAGTCGGAAAAGATGGGAATGTGAATTTGCCATCCGAGGGTATTGCTTCCGGTATGCATAGTGTGCTGCCTGTTTCTCCTGATAAAGTATTGGTATATGATAATGGATTGATGAATCATATATCCAGAGCTTTGTTGTATAATATTGATGAGACTTCGAGAAATGTAACTATTGATTTGAATGTGCCGTTGGATGTAGCCTATACATCTCCTTATATGAGTAGTGTTCGTTTTATAAACGATAACTTGCTGCTTTTTGGTGGAACTTTCAGCAAATGTATTGTCTTTACAACAAGGGATGGCAAGGTTTTACGAACTTTAAGTACAATGTTCCAGTCATTCAGAGCAGACTATATTCCTGATATAAATTATTAGTTTTAAATTGTGATACCATGAGATATTTGAAATATCTGTTTTTTATTTTTGTCTTGCTTGCCTGCACAAAATCAGATTTGACAATCGTGTCTCCTTCGCAGTCTTTTCGGATAGTTTTACCGAAAGATGCCACTTCGGAGGAGAAAGCGTCGGCAACTGTTTTGCAAGACTATCTGAAAAGAATTACCGGACAACAGTTGGAACTATCGACTGCTGATCGGATTGATAGTAAAAATAATATAGTAATTTGCAGTGAAGGTCGGGATCTGTTAGCAGGTCCGGAAAACGTTGATTTGGGAGAAGATGGATTTCATATATATACGAATAAAGGGAATCTCTATATTGTCGGGGGAACCGGTAAAGGAGTAGTGTATGCTGTATATACTTTTCTGGAAGAATATCTGAATTGCCGTATGTATACGGCGGATGTGCAGATTATACCGGAAAAAAAAGTACTGTCAATACCTCCTCAGATTGATAACCGGCAGGTACCGATGCTGAAACACCGGCATTTGGGATACAGAGGTTCTGGGGTTGGGGAATATGCTTTGTGGAATAAACTGAGTCCGCCAATAGGTGCTCCCGAGTCCCGTTGGGGATTATTTGCCGAAAGTCTCGGCCTTTTGTTGCCTGCCGATAAGTATTATAAAAAACATCCGGAGTATTATTCTTTATATAACGGAAAAAGAGTGCCTTCGCAATTGTGTCTTTCCAATCCGGAAGTATTGAAATTGGTAGTTGCCAATTTGAAAGAAGAAATGAAGAATAAGCCGGATGCTATTTATTGGTCGGTCAGTCAGAATGATAATGTGGGGTACTGTCATTGTGATGTATGTGCAGCGATCGATAAAGAGGAAGGGAATCCGTCCGGATCTATTATTCGTTTTGTAAACCAGATAGCCGGACAATTTCCGGACAAAATGATTTCGACATTAGCATATACTTATTCGAGAGGGGCACCAGTTAAAACCAAACCGGCAGATAATGTTAATATTATGTTTTGCAATATTGAATGTAACCGGAGCTGTCCACTGGAAAGTGACTCTATTTCTGCTTCATTCAGAAAAGATATGACAGATTGGTCTAAAATAGCGAAGAATATTTTTGTATGGGATTATGTCATTCAGTTTAAAAATCTGGTAAGCCCTTTCCCTAATCTCAGGACATTACAACCAAATCTCGATTATTTTGTAAAACATAACGTAACGGGGATTTTTGAACAAGGTAATCGTGAGGTGGGGGGTGAGCTTAGCGAACTTCGTTCTTATCTTCTGGCTAAATTAATGTGGAATCCTTCTCTAAATGCTGATTCCATAATTACAGATTTTACAAATGGTTATTATGGTAAAGGAGGAATTTATATTAAAGAATATATAGACCTGCTTCATGACAAT
Source organism: uncultured Parabacteroides sp. (assembly GCF_905196875.1). Classification (GTDB taxonomy): domain Bacteria; phylum Bacteroidota; class Bacteroidia; order Bacteroidales; family Tannerellaceae; genus Parabacteroides. The sequence goes on from NZ_CAJJWO010000072.1 coordinate 19,097, forward strand.
CTTGAGAAATCGGGCGATCGCTTATCTATATTCGGTAATACATTGGATCCTAAAAAAAGCTATCTTTCTCCCGAATGTCTTCAGGTATATGGAGAACTTTTTGACAAGGCTGAGAAGGCGGAACAAGATCATCCCGATGTTTTACAACGCATAAAAACAGCTCGTTTGCCTATTACGTATGTGGAAATAGAACAGGCGAGAGTAAATCCTTTCGGAGAAGGTAGTTTGTTTATAGAGGAAAATGGTATTTATGTTTTAAATGATCCTTTTATCAATAAGATTAATGATTTTATTGCGAATTGTAAACGTCAGGGCATTACGCGTCTATCTGAATGGCATACGACTCCGGATGAATATCTGGAAATAATCAAATCGTATACAGACATGGATTTTAACGGGAATAAGGCGCTAGGTAAGAAATGTGTGATAACTCCTGATATATTTGTCAAAAATCCTAACGCTGATCCTAATGTTTTAACAGATGGAATGTATGGAACAAATGAGTACTCGTCAATGTGGCTAAGGACAAACGAAAAGAGCTATGAGATTGTAGTAGACCTAGACTCATTGACTTCTGTAAACGGGATTGCAGCTCATTTTATGAACAATAACAGCAGTTCGGTCTTTCTTCCTTCGATGGTTGAATTTTATCTCTCGAAAGATGCTGTAAACTATCGAAGAGTTGGAGGACAAAAAGGTCCTGCTACGATAAATACCAACGGTCCGGCAGGATCGTATGCGAGTGGGACAAAACCTATTCCTGTATTTTATAAAGTAACGGATCTGACTCAACAGGCCCGGTGGGTTAAAATAAAAGTTACTTCTATTGGGGATTGTCCGGTATGGCATCCGGATGTTGGTGCACCGGCATTAACTTTGATAGATGAGATCGTAATACAATGAACATAAATTTTAAATTATAGTAGGATATGGAAAGCTTAAAACTATGCATAATATTTGTTTTGTTATTTACTTCATGCTCTTTTCAGAAGAAAGTACAGAAAGAAAATTTTAAGTTTGTACATGGTACTTATTCTGTAGATTCCCGTTTGGAGTCGAAGGAAGAAATAGATAAGTCTGATTTTAGTAACTTTCAGTTTGTTTATTTAATGGCGGGACCTAAGTGGAATATTGCTGATTTTGATTTATCTCAGGATGAAATAATAGAAAAACTAGTAAAACATCATCAATATGAGGTGTCTGTTAATGAAAAGATAGCTTTAGTACCTTATTTGATAAATAAAGTACATGCGGACAGTTGTAGAATCCTAATATCATTTCCGGGAACGATATTCGATAAGATTGCGGAAGATGATTCTCGGCGGATTAAGTTCGCGAATATGATGGCAGAATTTGTAAAGAAGTATGATTATGATGGAGTGGAACTCGATTGGGAAAAAACTGTTGATTTAAAGCTGCATTATGAGTTTATGAAAGATATACGGTTTGCTTTGGATAAGCAGGAACAATATTTACAAAAACCCTTGTATCTGACATCGGCTTTGAATTTTGCAGAAAAATATACACAGGCAGAGGCCGATTCGGTTAGTAAATATGTCGATTTCTTAAATGTAATGATGTATGATATGGGAGGAGGTATTTGGGACTCTGTTGCCACCTATAATACACCGTTGCAATTGATGAAAGATTTTTCTAAACGTTGGGATGTTTTTGATCCTCAGAAATTGTGTATAGGTTTGGCTAGTTATGGGTTTTACTATAAAGGCATATCTCCGGGTGAGAAAACCGAAAAAGCATTAAATAATTATGGTAGATATATGGATTATAATGAACTACCACCTTTGTTGCGACAGGGGTGGACGGAAGAATATAATCCGATTGAATTTGTATCTTATTTCTTTTCTCCGGATAGAAAGGAATTTATAACAATGGATAATCAACAATCTTTGTACTCTAAAATGGAATGGATTTTTAGTAAAAATTACAAAGGAGTGTTTTGGTGGGAGTTTCATTCTGATTTTCAGATGCTTGGTGATAGGAAGGGGACGCATGCTTTAATGGATTATGTCTCATCGTTAATTGATAATAATTGATTACCTTTATTACGTCGTTATTATATTGTCAGCCAAATATATTTCATAATGTATTTGGCTGGTTTTTATTATATAAGTTTGTATATTCTGTTTTTATAATATTACTTTGTAGTATGTGATTTTACAATATCTTAATATCTAATAAAATTGAAAGTTCATGAAAACAAGCATGTTAATTTTTCTATCTTCCCTATTTCTTTGTGCCTGTCAGGCCCCTCCCGTTGAAGAATACACGATCATCCCGCAACCTCAGGAGATCAGTTATACCCCGGGATTCTTTAAGATGAGTAATCAGCCGGTAATATCTTACTCCGGGAATCTTGTTAATGAAGCTCAGTATTTACAGAATGTCCTTGCTGCTGATTTTTCAGTAAATGCAACCCTTAAGGAAGGCAAGGGAGATATAAACCTTGTGCTCGACCCGGCTGTATTGGCGGATAAACCGGAAGGTTATCAACTTGAAGTGGCTTCTGGTAAGATCGCAATAAAGTCCAGTACTCCAGCCGGCGTTTTGAACGGAGTACAAACCCTGCGTCAGATTATAAAGGAAAAAGATGGGAAATATGTCGTACAAAGAGCGGCTGTTTCCGATTATCCGGCTTTTTCCTGGCGTGCCTTTATGTTGGATGAAGGACGTTATTTTAAAGGAAAGGATGTGGTGCTGAAATTGTTGGATGAAATGGCAGGATTGAAAATGAATGTTTTTCATTGGCACCTTACAAATGACCAGGGGTGGAGAATTGAGATAAAGAAATATCCGAAGCTAACGGAGATTGGTGCTTTCCGTGACTCATCAGAGATCAATCATTTTAATAGTGATGTGTATGACGGCAAACGGCACGGAGGATTTTATACCCAGGCGGAAATCAAAGAAATTGTAGATTATGCCTCTAAACGTCATATCACAATTGTGCCGGAAGTAAGTATGCCGGGACATGCCAGTGCTGCTATAGCTTCCTATCCCTGGTTGGGAACCAGTGGTAAGCAGATCAAAGTTCCGGGTAAATTCGGTGTGCATTATGAAGTTTTTAACGTGTCTGATCCGAAAGTAATGCAGTTCTTTGATGATGTCACGAATGAAGTGATTGCCCTGTTCCCAGGTTCGGTATTCCATATCGGAGGGGATGAAGTTAAATACGATCAATGGAAAGCTTCGCCGGCTATCCGTAACTATATGACAAAGAAAGGGTTGAAAACACCGGCTGAACTTCAGGTCTATTTTACGAATGAGATCTCGAATATGTTGTCTTCGAAAGGAAAACGAATGATGGGATGGAACGAAATTACGGGTGATAAACTACATGAGTACCAGTCTGCTGAAGATACAAAAGAGGTAGAACAGCAGTTGGCTAAAGGTACGATCGTTCATTTCTGGAAAGGAGATCCGGCTCTTATCAAGAAGACGATTGATAAGGGATATGATGTGGTAAATTCTTATCATGAATATACTTATGTAGATTATAATTATGAGTCGATTCCTTTATCTAAAGCCTACGCATTCGATCCGGTTCCGGAAGGATTGTCTCCCGAGGAACAAAGTAGAGTGTTGGGACTGGGTTGCCAGATGTGGGGTGAATTTATTCCTACGGTTGAGAGTATGAACCGACTGGTCTATCCGCGTATTGCAGCTTATGCAGAAACAGGGTGGACAGGTTCAGAAAAAAAAGATTATACTCGTTTCCTGAGATCGCTTGATTATTTTACTGGCAAGTGGATCGCTGAGGGAATCGTTATAGGGCCGACCGAATAAAAAAAGAATTTTTTTAGCGGAACGATTAAACTATTTCCAAATAACAGTGTCTATTACTTCGAAGCGCTTCACAAACAAAGATATATTAATTAAGTAAGTAATAAGTAATAGTTTATGAAGAAGGTAATAGGATTGTTTTTGGTTATCTTGATTAGTTCGACAACCGTTTTTGCTCAGAGTGGCAATCGTCAGGGGAAGAAGGGAGATCCTTCAAAACGTAGTGAGAAAATGATCGAAGAGTTAAAACTCAATGATAAGCAAGCTGCAGAGTTTCGTAAGGTTGAAGCTGATTTTAAAGATCAAATGACGAAAGAGCGCGAAGCTGTCAAAGAAGATCGCCAGAAGATGCGTGAAAAGATGACCGCGATGCGTACGGAAAAAGATGCTCAGATAAAAAGTATTCTAACTGATGAACAGTATAAGTTGTATCAGGAGAAACAGAAAAAAGCGGATAGCCCTCGTAAAAAGGGACATGGACGTAGATGATAAAAATAAAAAATCCCCGGCAGTTCAGATCAACAGCCGGGGATTTTTGTTTATAAGGGATAGGAATTATAACGTTTTCAGTTTCAGGTTGCGCCATAATACTTTGATACCACCTCCATCATGGATCTGTAAAGCAATACGACCTTGACCGGCACCGATTTTTTCGTCATTGATATTAACCATTTCTTCACCATTCAACCAGGTCTGAACATTGTCACCCTGTACTTTGATGCGCATGGTATTCCAGTCACCTTCCTTTAGGATTGTTTCTTTTTCGTCCGGGATCTGGATCAACCATCCGCGTCCGTATGATTCGTAAATACCTCCGGTATCATGACCTTTGGGGGCAACTTCAACCTGCCATCCGTTTACTTTAACATCTTCTTCGATGAAAGAGCGGATAAATACGCCTGAATTACCGTCTGCTTCCTGTTTGAACTCTACAGTCAAATCGAAATCATCGTAATAATCGCGGGTTGCCAGGTAACCATATTTCTTGTCAGGACCACTTTCGCAAATCAGCAAGCCGTCTTTCACATACCATAATTCAGTTCCATAAGCTTCCCAACCTTTCAGGTCGACACCATTAAATAAGTTAACTTCTTTGCTTTTACGGGGAAGTTCTTTAATCTTTAAATTACGGAATGATGCGGGATAACCGTGATCTTGTAAACAAAGGACACCTTTCTTAGCCAAGCCGTATTCCGGGGCATTCGACCATTTACCGCTATTTTTCTTTTCATACCAGTCATCTGTCCAAGCTTCAAATTCCAAAATTTTTTCTCCGTTTAACCAGTGTTCTACATGACCGTTATCGAATACTATTTTAGAGTTATTCCATTCTCCTTGCGGATTGACTTTCATTTTGGACTTGTCTGGTAAATGCATAGCGTAGTCAACTCCTAATTTCTGCCATTCTTCCAGTGGTTCCGGGAAGTTCGGTTCATCAATCAACTGATATTCCGGGCCTGTTACATAAGGTACTGCAAACTGGGGACGTTCAACAACATGGTAAAGCATACCGCTGTTTCCTCCTTTAGATAGTTTCCAATCCCATGATAATTCGAAGTTTTCATACTGTTTGTCTGTTACAATATAACCGCTGGCATCACTGCCGTCACCTTTTGCCTGGATACATCCGTCAACAACATGCCAAGGCTGAGTGAGGGTTGTCCCATTGTAATCTTTCCAACCGTTGAGTGTTTTTCCGTCGAAAAGGAGTTGCCATCCATCGGCTACCTCTTCGGGAGTAAGTGTGTTTTGCTCTGCACCCGCACACGAAGTAAACAATGCCAATGATACTGCACAAGAGGCTAACAAGCTTGTGGCTGTTACTCTTTTCATTACTGATTCCATTTTAGATTAAGTTTAAATTGATACTGGTGACAAAGATAAAAAACTTTTTGCTATTTCATTCATAAGTCACTGTTTACTGACATTTGCTTAATAATCAATCAGATACGCTGAAGATCCGGCTTTTATATCCTTTGTTCATCTTCATTCTTTAATAAGATAAGCTTTCTCAAACTATTGTTTTATCTGCTTGCAAGTATTGTTACTAACAACTATCTCTTTGTACTTTAAATATCAGATAATAAATAACTAACACATCTTATATCGACTCTTTTGTGTTTCATATATAGTGATTTAGTTTCGTTACATATTGTAAAATAACTAACTCACTATATATGATTAAGCTACATCACATATGTGACGTAACTGATAGAAAATAAGATCAGGATTTGCTTTAGACGGAGTAGAGGTTATTAGATGCTAATAATAAAAAGAAAGGTATTAGTGCCATTACAGGTCTATCATTTCAGGTATTCAAAGTGGAACTTCAGTGTAATCCATTATAACTTAAATATATACCCTAAAAAGTGACTTATGAAGTTAACCGTTTTCATTTTTTTTAGCGTAGAAAGGAAGTAGAAAGATCATTTCCTGAGTTGTATCTATTACGCTCGTACATTATATTACAATGGTTTTGGCAGAAAAATAATTACAAAATAAATGCGAAAAGATTTGGAGAGTAATAATAAAAG
>NZ_CAJJWO010000073.1 GCF_905196875.1 uncultured Parabacteroides sp.
CTTCACGCACCAGCGTGAAGTTCAAACCTGGTAAGGTATTACTGAAGGTTTTGAATGAGGTGAAGGGGTAAAAGAAGGGGGGAATTCTTGCTGTTTGTTGTTGTTTCATTTTAGTGAAACTAAATATAAACAACAACAAACAGCAAGATTCTTTAGTTATGCAAATATAAATTTCAATAGGAACAGGGCTGCGAGTATATACATCGTTATACTTATATCCCTATGTTTTCCGCAGAACAGCTTGACCAATACATAGCAAAGTAATCCCAGTACCATTCCGTCTGCGATAGAGTAGGTGAGTACCATCATAATAATGGTAATGAAAGCCGGGAGTGCTTCGGAGATATCATCCATATCTATTTTGGATACCGAGTCCATCATAAACACCCCGACAAGCACTAAAGCCCCGCTTGTCGCCGCACTGGGAATAAGCAGGAACAACGGTGCAAAGAACAAAGCCAGGATAAACAGTAATCCCGTTACCAGGGAAGTAAAACCGGAACGCCCTCCTTCTGCAATACCCGAAGCACTTTCTACATAAGTGGTAATGGTCGAACTACCCATCATCGCTCCGATCGTAGTACCTATTGCGTCAGACATCATAGCCTCCTTCACATGCGGAATATGACCGTCTTCCTGCATGATTCCGGTTTTAGAGGCCAGGCCGACCAAGGTCCCTACCGTATCGAATATATTCATAAACAATAAGGTGAAGATCACGACTGCCATATCCAATGTAAGGAACTCGGAGAAATCGAATTTGCAGAAAGTAGGCTCTATCGAATGAGGCATGGAGACCGGAAGAAAACCTTCCGGTATTTCCGTCACTCCCAGCGGTATCCCTGCCAACGTACAAATCAGGATACTGTAAAATAAAGCACCCTTCACCTTCTTTACGACCAGGATCCCGCTCAGCAGGATCCCTGCCATTGCGAGGACGGAAGACGGTGTGAACTCTCCGAACATAACGAATGTTGCCGGGTTCGGGGCAATGATCCCTGCATTTTTCAACCCTATAAAAGCGATAAACATACCGATCCCGGCCGAGATGGCATATCGCAGGTTCATCGGGATACTGTTAAGAATGATCTCCCGGATGTTCAGGAAAGTGATCAGGATAAATATCACCCCTTCGACAAACATCGCCGTCATTGCTGTTTGCCAGGAATACCCCATTCCCTGCACCAGGGTAAAAGCGAAAAATGCATTTAACGCCATACTCGGCGCCTGTGCAAACGGAAGTTTGGCCATAAAAGCCAACAGGAAAGTTGCAATAGCGGAAGCCAGTGCCGTTGCTGTGAAGACAGCCCCTTTGTCCATTCCGGTAGTGCCCAGGATAGAAGGGTTGACAGCCAGGATATAACTCATTGTCAGGAAGGTCGTTATTCCTGCGATCACTTCCGTTCGGATTGTCATGGTCTGTTTGTCAAACCCCAATAATTTTTGTATCATATATTTTGGATTAATCGAATGTCCACTTTATCGCCAGCGTCGGAATGGTATAAAAACCGTTGCGGCCGCCGAAGTTATGACTCAGTTCCACTTCACTTCCAACACTCAGCTTAAACTTATCATCAACACCTTTCAGCTTGTTTAAGTTCACCCATATCTGCGGTTCGGAAAGGAAAATGAAGTTCCCGTGGTCGTTCTTCTCCCGCCACCAGTCGGCAAACCCGCTGAATGTGCACAACCCGTTTTTAGCAAAATGAATATACCAGGTACCCGTCAATTGGAAATTGTTCGGGCTGCGGTGTTTCTGGATATATTTGTACATGGGAGTAAAAGTAAACCCTTTGGAGAAGTCCTTATTATTATATGTATAGGTGAAACCGCCGAGGTAAGCGTTATTATAAGAAGCCCCCTTCATCAGTCCCCCGTTATATTCTATATGTACGGAGAAGGGCGGTTGCCAGAACTTCAGTTCGCGGGCAATCTCCCAATAGGCCGAAGCGACACCCTCTTTTTTGTAATCCATATCTATAAAGAAATAAGTGCTTCCCCACTTATCGGCCCTGAACATTTCGACAGTAGAGGTCAGAGCTGGTCGGCCGTCGAGGTCTTTGTCATAAAGAGCTCCGCCAAAATCATAATGTAATTGGATATTTTGCGCTTTCCCGCATAGAGTAGTGGCCAGTAGGATAAAGGCCAGAGTAAAGAACTTTTTCATTCCGATCGTTTAATATGGTTTATTGTTTGGAAAGCTGCAAAGATATAAAAAAAGCAGGACTTCCTGTAAAAGCCTGCCTTGTATTATCTTATATCAGATCCCGTAATAACCATGCCAGGTAACACAGGTAGATAACCAATAAGACCCACCCTTCGGCTCGTGATATTTTTTGTCCGGTTTTTACAACCGGCAATAGGATCACTGTTAGTCCGAGCATGACCAGTAGATCGATGTAATTTACGTTTTTAGCCACGATCGGATGAATGACCGAGCTGGTTCCCGCTATTGCCAGAATGTTGAACAAATTCGACCCCACGATATTACCGATCGCAATATCCTGGTTTTTCTTCAAGGCGGCTACGACAGAGGTCGCCAGTTCCGGCAGACTTGTCCCTGCGGCAACCAGTGTAAGGCCGATAACGGCCTCGCTAACTCCCAGCTCCTGTGCAATCGATACTGCATTGTCGACCATTAAATGAGAAGCAAAGATAAGGATTACCAGTCCGCCGAAGATATACAACACATCCTTATACCAGGGATCAGGTTGTTTTTCCAGTTCACCTTTGTTTTCTTCCACCTTTTTCTCATGCTTGCGCGAGTAATAGAGGCTAAAAGCCGTATAAATAATGATACCGGCAAGGAATAGAGATCCTTCCAGGCGGTTTAAAGTACCGTTCCAGAAAAGAACTGTAAGTAAAACGGTCGACAGGATTAAAAGAGGAATATCTATCCTGGTCAGTTGGCGTTTGGCTTGCAGAGGATGGATGATTGCAGAGATACCGAGAATGACGGCGATATTGAATATGTTAGACCCTACAATATTACCGATGGCAATATCTCCCTGTCCGGTTAAAGAGGCGTTAATACTGACAACCAGCTCCGGAGCACTTGTCCCGAATGCTACGATAGTAAGCCCTATCACCAGATTCGAAACATTTGCTTTTAGGGCGATCTCCGCACTCCCCCTTACTAACCAACCTGCCCCGATATAAAGGGCAAACAATGAAAGAACTAATAATGTTACACTTGTTATCATGGCTGCAAATTTACAAATCTTTTTATTACAATGTCCGGCTTCCTGCTGCCCGGCAATCGTGAGATTGCCGTAGCCAAGTAAACAGCAAGTTATTTTTTAGGCAGAAAAACGTACCTCGGATAACCCCAGGAATCACTCCGGAGTAACAACAGGAAGCATATCAGACATTTCAGTTAGGGTTGTTAGGAATATTCGTATTAGTGATTTAATATTCGTATTCTTCTTTTGGCTGTTTAGCTTCTATACGCATCTGTATGCCGCGAAGTACAACCATAATAACTGTAACCAGTCCGAGAACTCCCATTGTTACATCCTTTGCAACAATATTCTCAAAATCCGTAGTACCGATCAGTACTAAAATGATAAACGACAACATCATGGTTGCATCTACCAAATCTTTATTTATCTTCATTTTATAAACTTTTTAATTGTGACTTTTGTTTAAATTCGGAATTATTCTTTCTTGTCGATAACAGCCTCTTCCGTAGAATCCGAGCTGCTTAATCCCTTCATTATACCATATAATCCATAACCTAAAGCTCCCATTACAATGAGCAATTTCAGATAATCGTTAGGTATAATCGAACTACAAGCTAGTACACAACCAACAATAGTTATAATAACAGAAAGATAAATACGGCTTTTATTTGATTTTTTAGTTGACATAATATTTTGATTTTAATATGATTAAATAATTAATAAACGGATCATACCAACAGCCCTCCCAAATGACAGGCAGTATCGGCAATCCCCAAAGAACGCAAAGCGTTCTATGAAAGGCCTCAGCTGGTGAGCGTTAAGCGTAGTCTTTCACCGTAGCAGCGAAGCAGGTGAAGCCTTGATCTTTTGTTTACTTTTCTCCTGATAGAAAAGTAAAAACAATCCTATTAAAATCAAATAATGAGCTTCCGCAGGACAAACACATGTTGTGCCATGCGGCAAAGGAGGGTGGAAAGATTTATGGTTTGACATTCTGATACATTTTGTGAAACTTTGCGCAACGCATTCATTTCCTTCAGGCGAATATCCTGGAGTACTCTTTCTGCAATTTTCTGAATACGCAAGTTGAATGTATTATTAGTCGATTGAACCGTTCTGCGTGCAGTGAGTCCGTTGCTTCCTTTCAGATCCGTACTTAATACGGTCAGGAAGTATTGCATGTCCGCAGAATTTTTTTCCTTCATAATAGCTTCATTTTTCGACACGATGATATCGTTGCTTTCTGTCTCCTCCTGGGGAGAAAAAAGCAAAATGCCGAAAAGCAGAGTCAGTATGAATAGAATATTTTTCATGCCGCAAAGATATACGAATTCTTATTAAAAAAACAAATGATTGTACTTTTTGTTTATACTTTTGTCCGTTAATTGTGAACGCGAAGAAATGAAAGCAGAGAAGAACCTTTTGAAATCATGGTTGGAGGCCGCCCGTCCTAAGACGTTGCCGGCATCATTGAGTCCGGTGTTATTAGCTTGTGTTTTAGCTTGGTGTGAAGGTGTATTTAGGTTGATACCCGCTATTTTGTGTTTTGGTGTTGCTTTGCTGGCACAGATAGCCAGTAATTTTGCCAACGATTACTTTGATTTTAAGAAAGGAGCCGACAAGGAAGACCGTCTGGGGCCGGAACGGGCAGTAGCCCAGGGATGGATCACTCCCCAAGCCATGTTGCAAGCCACCTTCCTCACATTGGCCCTGTCGTGCCTGTGCGGCTGCATGCTTCTGTTCTATGCCGGCTGGGAACTGATACCCGTCGGGATCGCTATCGCCCTTTGCGTATTGGCTTATTCTGCCGGACCCTTTCCACTGGCTTATAATGGGCTGGGGGATGTCTGCGTGGTTTTGTTCTACGGTATTATCCCGGTATGCTTCACCTATTATGTGCAGGCGCTCTCATTCTCGCCCTTGTCCTTTTTATTGTCTTTATCAGTCGGATTGCTTTCTACGAATATTCTGGTAGTGAATAATTACCGCGACTACGTGCAGGACAAAGCCGCTCGTAAACGAACCACCATTGTCCTTTTCGGCCGGGGCTTCGGGCGGGTGTTTTATCTGCTGAACGGTGTCATTGCACTTTTGCTCGCCATGCCCCTGATATTCGATGCCCCCTGGTGGATACTGTTTCTTTTTGGAGCCTTTTTCACCCTCTTTTATACCACCTGGCGCGAACTTTACCGTTTTGAAGGCCGAGAACTCAACCGGACACTGGCACATACCGCTCGCAATGTCTTTATCTTCACCCTCTTATTGTCTGTACTGCTAATCGCTTTAACGACAGGGTTATAGCTGTAACCGCCTACGCTCTTTTATGCAAGGAAAAACCTTGTCTTTTGCAGGAATTACCGGAGAGCTGCTCAATGAATTTGCTGGACAGCAGCGTAGCGAAGGACTCGTCGTGAACACTGGTGCGGGTAGGCTCTAACTATCTGTTCCCCATCCTGAAAGAAGGTAAAGGAAAGAGATTTTGGCAAAAGCAAAGGAATAAGCAAAAAGAATAATCAATGCTTGGGATAATGAAATATGGCCCTGCGGAGACTCCGCACGGTTTTTTGTATGGTTTTGGATAAGATGATCATTGTTACGGCTATGATTATAAGCAGAATACCGACAGCTAGATTGAATGTGAACGGTTCTCCGAATACCAATACACCGACAAATACAGCCGTTACAGGTTCCATAGCCCCCAGTACGGCAGTGAGTGTGCCACCGATATTGTGCACAGCCAATACGAGCGTTATGTTGGATATCACTGTCGGTACGATAGCCAGCAAGATCAGGTTGACAACCGACATGGTATCGGGAATGGGTTGTATCCCCTCATTCGTGCTCGCTTTAATGGCAAACAGGAGGGTACTAACAATAAATACGTAGAACGTTAGTTTCCTGCCAGTCATATTGTGTATCCGCGATTTATTGACGGTCGTGATATAAAGGGCATACCCGACAGCCGAAAGCAGTACGATAAAGACACCCAGTACGCTCAACTTCATTTCCCCTTCGTTGATAGACAGACGTGCGACCCCGCAGATCGCCAGGCCGATCGCCAGCAGCGTGACCCACGATGTTTTTTCGCGGAAAAACACCAGCATGATGAGTGTGACGAATATCGGATAGGTGAAATGTAACGTAGTGGCAATCCCCGCCGACATAAAGTTATATCCCCAGAAAAGGAACATGGCGGATGCCGTGTAAAAGAAGCCGAGCAATATCAGTACGGGGATATCTCTTTTGTCGATGCGCATGGATTCTTTTTTTGCAGCCATGATACCGATAAGGGCTATCGAAGCAAAAAGGAAACGGTAGAACAGGATCGAATCGAACTGCATCCCCTTTGCCATAAGCGGCAAAGTAAATAATGGTATCAAACCGAATGTAGCCGAAGTGGCAATGCCGTATACGAATCCTTTCAAATTGTTGTTCATCTTTTTCCTTTTTACCTTTTGCTAAAACGGCTGCAAACATACAAAAAAGCCGCGATATTATCAGGTAATATCACGGCTCTTAAATATTATTTCAGATGATTAAACCAACAGACCGGCGGCAACTTCTTCGGCTACAGCCTGGCTTTTGATAGCTGCTACCAGGGCAAGACCGAAGTTAATGACTAGTCCGGGCCCTTTACCGGTTATGACATTGTCGGATACTTCAACAGCTTCGCCTGTTACGTTCGCACCGATCAGCTTCGGTTCGAAGCCTGGATAGCAGGTGGCGTTACGGCCTTTCAGCAATCCCAGTCCGCCTAGTACCATCGGTGCTGCACAGATGGCGGCAACGATCTTTCCTTCACGGTATTGCTGCAACAGGGCTTCTTTTACCGGCTCCGAATCATTCAGGTTGGCTGCTCCGGGCATACCGCCGGGCAGTACAAGCGCATCGGCTCCGGCCAGATCTGCTTTTCCCAGTGTCGTATCGGCTGTAACCGGAACATTATGTGCTCCCGTTACAACAGGATTGTCTGTGATGGAAACAGTTGTCACTTCGATACCTCCGCGGCGCAGGATATCGATTGTACCCAGGGCTTCCATTTCCTCGAAACCGTTGGCTAAGAATACAATTGCTTTCTTCATGTTATTTCCTTTATTTAAGTTTATATACATAGGTGATCGTACCGCTCTGGTTGTTCGCCCCGCTTATGCTGTTGAACTTCGCACGTTTGGCGGCATCCAGTGCACTTTTACGCATGGAAGCGTTGTCGATGTTGGTACCTCTTCCTATTTCTGTAAATATTACATTTCCTTTCGGATCGACCGTAATGTTAATAACAATACGTCCTTCTTCCTGGATCGTGTAAGCGGGACGGGGCAAACCTCCGGCTCCTATAGAACGGCCGTTGAGGTTGAATGAACCGTAGCCGCCTACGCCTTCGTTGGCTCCGTGGTCGGAGTTGCCGAACGGGCTTCCCTGGTTGCCTGTTCCGGTTTCTGCGTCACCCTGGCTGTTGCCTTCAGCGCCACCGATACCGAATGCTCCGGCAACACGGTTACTGATGGCCTGTTCCTTCTTGCGACGCTCTTCTTCCATACGTTTCTTTTCTGCCTCTTCGCGTTTGCGACGATCCTCTTCCTCTTTTCGTTTACGCTCTTCCTCTTTCTTCTTTTGTTCCTCTTTCTTTTTGGCTTCGGCCAGAGCAACACTTTCTTCGATGTCCTGCGTAATAACCTCCTCTTTCGGTGTTTCTACCGGCGGAGTGGGTGGAGGGGGAGGCGTAGTCGTTTCCTGTGGCAGTTCCTGCCCTGTATACTTCGGTTCGAAGGTACCGGCGGCGGAATTGACATTCCCGAAATTGACCAGGACACCCCCGTCTTCTTCCGGAATTTCCGTCCGTAATACCGTGAACAACAGGATCAGAAAGATCGCCAGGTGGAAAGCGACTGAACCGGCTATACTGTATATGTCATCTTTGTTGAATTTCATATCTGTTATTTCTGCGCACGGGTGGCAAGCACCATCTTGAATTTGTTTTCGTTCGCTATGTTCAGGATCTTTACGATTTCTTTATAAGGAACTGTCTCGTCTGCATAAAGGGCGACGAACATTTCGGGCTCTTTTGCGTAACTGTCTTGCAGGAACGGGGTGATCTCGTCGAACGTGACCTGCGTTTCCCGCTGGTTACCGAAGGCTACGTAGTAATTCAGGTTGGCATCGATGGTAACCCGCGTAAGCGGTTTGGCTGCCGTTTGCTGCTTGGCTTGCGGCAATGTTACCTTGATGGCATTCGGAATGACTACCGTAGAGGTGACCATAAAGAAGATCAACAGCAGGAATATGACGTCGGTCATGGAGGCCATGCTGAAGGCTTCGTTTACTTTTGTTCTTCGTTTTAGTGCCATTCGCTTTCTTAATTAGCCGGTTCGTTCAATAAATCCATAAATTCCATCGTACGGGCTTCCATTTTATTCACCACGTTATCTACCTGCGATACCAGATAGTTGTAAGCAAACAAAGTGATGATACCGACTACCAGACCGCCGACGGTGGTTACAAGTGCTTCGTAAATACCTCCGGACAGTAAGGATACATCGACGTTCGTTCCGGCATTCGCCATATCGAAGAAGGCGCGTACCATACCGGTTACCGTTCCGAGGAAACCCAACATAGGAGCTCCGGCAGCTGTCGTAGCGATCAGCGGGAAACCTTTTTCGAGTTTCGCAATTTCCAGGTTACCCACGTTTTCGATGGCAACGAGTACATCGTTCATCGGACGTCCCAGACGGGTGATGCCCTTTTCGATCATACGGGCGGAAGGGGTGTTGGTGCTCCGGCACAGGTTCAGCGCCGAGTCTACTTTTCCTTCGTGGATATAGTCTTTGATACGGTTCATGAAATTCTGGTCTTCTTTACCCGCACGTCGGATAACTAATAAACGCTGGATGAAGATGTAGCCTGCCATTAGCGATAACAGCAATAGTACAACCATGATCCACCCTCCTTTGAACGCAAGGTCTATTACATTGATCTCTGCTTCAGTGGGGACTGTTACTGCCGTCAGATCCGGCATCTGCTCTGCTGTCTGTGCCCCTACTGCCTGTAGGGAAAGTAAAATACTCATAGATTTGTATACTTATTCGTTAATATTAGTACGTTATTATTGTTGCAAACATGCTTTATATAAAGAAATGGTTTCCTGTAATCCGTGATACAATGCATCGCAGATCAGGGCATGACCGATAGAAACCTCTTCCAGCCAGGGGATGTTCTGACTGAACCAGGCCAGGTTCTCCAGACTCAGATCGTGGCCGGCATTGACACCCATTCCGAGGTTCTTTGCCAGTTGGGCCGCTGCCACGAAAGGAGCAATGGCTTCTTCCTTGTTTACGGGATAGTCGGTTGCATAGGGTTCTGTGTAGAGTTCGACACGGTCGGTTCCGGTTTTAGCCGCCAGTTCGATGTTGGCAAGGTCGGTTCCGACAAAGATAGAAGTACGGATACCTTGGGCGGTGAAGGTATCGACCAGTTCGCTCAACAAGTCGAAGTTCGCTTTTACGTCCCATCCGGCATTGGATGTGACGGCATCGGGTGCGTCCGGTACTAAGGTTACCTGTGTCGGTTTAACTTTTAATACCAGGTCTATAAAATTGTTACAGGGATATCCTTCTATGTTAAACTCTGTCCTGATAAGAGGTTTTAGTGCATATACATCGCTGTATTTAATGTGACGTTCGTCCGGACGGGGATGAACCGTAATTCCTTGTGCACCGAAATTTTCGCAGTCTTGTGCGACTTTTAGAATGTCTGGCATGTTACCTCCGCGTGCGTTACGGATGGTTGCAACCTTGTTAATGTTTACACTTAAATTTGTCATCGTATATCGTTATATCTTTTTTCTTTCATTACATTTGCACAAAAGTATCGGCAAATTTAGCAGAATTAAGGGAATTAACAGAATAATGTTGGTGAAAGATTTCATAACGAAGGAACTTCCCGTGTTAAAAAGTTTTGACACAGGGGAATACGCGTTGGCATTGATGGATGATTTTAAGTTAAAACATCTGCCTTTGTTGAGCGAGGGGATATACCGTTGCCTGATCTCGGAAAAGGATCTGATGGCTATGCCTGATCCTGCGGCAACGATCGGCGAGCCGGTTCTGTTTGCTCCCAGTGTGACGGAGAACACACATATCCATGAGGCGCTTGCTTTGATCGCCCGTTACCAGTTGAGCCTGCTTCCGGTGGTCAGTCCGGAAGGTGAATACCAGGGCGCGATTACGAGAGAGAAACTGATCGATATTCTTTCGGAACTGTGCAATGCCGAAACTTCGGGCAGTGTATTTGTCCTGGAGGTGATGCCGCAGGATTATTCGCTTACGGATATTGCCCGTTTGATCGAATCGAACAATGCGCATGTATTGAATCTGCTTTCATATACGGATAAGGATACCGGACGTTTGCATCTTATTATAAAGATAGATCTGGAGGATGCCTCACCGGTAATCCGCAGTTTCGAGCGTTTTAACTACACTGTCCTCTATTATTTTATGGAAAAAGGGATGGTGGATGATCTGTTGCAGCAACGGATGAACGAGTTGTTGCATTATATGAATATTTAATCGGGTTTTAATATGAAAGTAGGCATATTCGGCAGTGAGTATCAGGTAGAGAAACAAAGTCAGATAAAGCGTCTGTTTGAAAAGCTCCGTTTGCAAGAGGTAGAGGTCTATGTGGATTGTAACTTTTACAACTTTCTGACAGATGTTCTCAATTTTGAACCGGCGATAGCCGGGTTACTGACCGACGATGATTTCGATCTGGATGTAGCCCTCAGTGTCGGAGGGGATGGTACTTTCCTGCGTACAGCGGCCCGGGTGAATCGGCAGGATATCCCTATTTTGGGTATTAACACCGGACGGCTCGGTTTTCTGGCGGATGTGGGAGGAAATGATATCGAAGATACATTGGATGAGTTATTTAAAAACTATTATAAAATAGAAGAACGTACTTTATTGCGTCTTCATACGGAGGATCGTGTTTTTAAAGGTTATAATTATGCCTTGAACGAGATTGCCATATTAAAGCGCGACACCTCATCGATGATCACGATTCATACTTCACTCAATGATGAGTACTTGGCTTCTTATCAGGCCGACGGCTTACTGATCGCAACACCGACCGGTTCGACGGCTTATTCGATGAGTGTGAACGGTCCGATCATCATACCGCAAAGCAATAATATCGTATTAAGTCCTGTTGCTCCCCATTCCTTGAATGTGCGTCCGTTGGTCATTCCGGATACATATACCATCACTTTGGGAGTAGAGAGCCGGAACAAATACTTCCTCATTTCACTAGACGGGCGTTCGGAAATATTCCCGACCGGCATACAGCTGACGGTATCGAAGGCGGATTATACGACAAAAGTCATAAAAAGATACAATCATACCTTTTATCAAACGCTTCGCGAGAAGCTGATGTGGGGAGCCGATGCAAGAATGAAATAGGGAGAGAAGTTATGAAACTGCTCTAAAAAGATGTTTTATAGCATGTTTTTGTTAAATCATATTAAAGGTATGAGAAAAACAAGTGAAATATTATGCTACATAACATAAAACCTCTATATTTGCACTGTGTTTTTCATGGTATTAGATTTAAGGTTAACAATGAAGATTGGCTGTCCGTGATGGATAGCCTTTTTTATTTTATACCGATTGGGCTTTCCTGAAACAATTATTTTTATATTTGCCTCTGATAAAATCCACATAAGTAATTTGAGTACGATTGATATCGGTCTTATCGATAAAGGAGAGGGAGGTTTAATGTTATGATCAATACATCCAGGGATGATGAGTATGTCAAGGCTCTGAGTAACGGTGATTCGAAAGCTTTCGAATTGCTATTTCTGCGGTATCAGCCGAAACTTGTCTATTTTTTTGCAGGCTTTGTGCACGATGACGAGATTGCCCAGGATTTGGCTCAGGATCTTTTCTTCAATCTTTGGAATAACAGAAGCAAGCTTTCGGATATACGCCTGTTTCAATCTTACCTCTATCAGATGGCACGTAATATTTTATATAATTATTATGATCATTCTTTGGTGGAGGAAAAATACGGAATCGCGCAGTTTTTGTCTCCGTTGGTGTCTGATGATCCGGAAGAACAGTTATTTGCCAGAAACTTACAGGATTTGATCAATCTCAGAGTGGAGCAGATGCCTCCCCAGCGGAGGTTGATTTTTCGTATGAGCCGGATAGAAGGACTGAATAATGAGGAAATAGCAAACCGGCTTAATATAAATAAACGAACTGTGGAGAACCATTTAACCGTCGCTCTGGCGGATTTAAGGAAGATGCTTAAGATTTCTGTTCTGCTCTTTTTTCATTAATTCTGTACTTTCTGTAAAAAAATCAATTTTAGACTGTGTGTAAAACCGGAGTTCGCTTTCTTATTTATAAAAAGCGATAATTATGTACGAAAAAGAAATAAAGGAGATAATCAGGTTATTTTTTGGAAAACGGTTTTCGAAGGACGCTCAATTGCGTTTTCGTTATTGGCTTCGGTCGGAAGAAGATCGTGATGAAAAGGAGGATGTCCTGCGAGAGATGTGGGAGGCAAGTCCGTCTGATGTTTCGGAACAAACCTGGAACAGGCTGTCGGAAATGCAGGACAGAATTGCAAAATCACGAAATGTAGCATTACCCGGAACCCAGAACCGACGCTGGATGAAATATGCAGCGGTAGCTGCCATCTGGATACTGACTGTGTTCACTACGCAGTATTTCTCAGAGCAGGACGTTAAAATAATATCTCCCAAACTGACCGAATTTTATGTTCCTTATGGCGATAAGCAGGAGTTAACGTTGTCCGATGGCTCTGTCGTTTGGGTAAATGCCGGGTCGGTTCTTATTTATCCTTCAGAGTTTGCAGCAGCCACACGTACTGTTTTTCTTAGTGGAGAAGCTTGTTTTAAAGTGGCGAAAAATCCGGAACAGCCGTTTATCGTAAGTACGAAACATCTGGATATTCTGGCTTTGGGGACCGTTTTTAGTGTAAATGCTTATCCAGGTGCGACAGAAACTATCGCAACATTGGAAGAAGGAAGTATAAAGGTGGATACGAAACCTGCGAAGACTCAAGCTTCAGTTCTAAAACCTAATGAACAATTCGTTTACTCCCATTTGACACACCAGTTCACGATCAATGTGGTTGATGCAGAACAGATATCAGCCTGGAAAGACGGTTATCTGATATTTAAAAATGCAACCTTTGAGGAAGTGACCGCCGTTTTGGAACGCAAATATAACGTGACAATTAATTATAATGCGGAAAAATATAAAGGGCGTACCTATTATGTGAAATTTAATCCGGATGAAAGTATAGAAGATGCACTTTTGATTTTAAAACATCTGATAGAAGATTTCAGATACCGGATAACGGGACGAACAATCAGTATAAACTAAAAGAAAGGAGGAACCACAACATATATAAAAGAAAGACGGGGAGAACGACCGGCAAAATCTCCTCCCCGTATTTTGAAATCATAGAATACCATCAAAAACATTTCAAGTAATATTAAAAAACAGTATTCATATTAATAAAAACACACAAAGATATGAGAATTACCTTTCTAATACAATCAGAAAAGACTAAAATCTTTTCATGTATATTGATTACATTCCTATTGTTAGCTTTTGCTCCTTTTGCAGAGGCACAGAATCAAAAGGTTCATCTTTCCGGAACGGACATTTCTCTTCGTACTGCTTTTGAGCAGATAGAGAAACAAACAAAGATGTCGGTAGATTATGATGCGAAAATACTCGATACCTCGCGTCCGGCTCCTCAGGCTACAGGAGAAACAACCGTCAGCGAGCTGATGAAAGTATTGCTGGAAAACTCCGGTTGTACGTTTACTATACAGGGATCGCATATTCTTATCTCCAGGCAGGTGGTTGCAGAAAATAAGAATAAGATAACCGGATCGATAACTGACGAAAGAGGAGAACCTGTAATAGGAGCATCTGTCCTGGAAAAAGGAACAACCAATGGAACCATTACCGATCTGGATGGCAAATTTGTACTGGAAGTACCTTCAGGTGCCGTCTTATCAGTCAGTTTTGTTGGCTACCAGACTCTTTCCGTCGATATCGAGGGGAGAAGAAATGTCAATATCACTCTGAAAGAAGATATGGAACAGTTGGAGGAAGTTGTTGTCGTAGGTTATGGAACACAAAAGAAGTCGAGTTTGACTGCCTCTGTAGCTACTGTTCCTGCCGGGGAATTGAACAAACAAGTGGGGCACTCCGTTGCATCCGCTTTACAAGGACGTACTCCGGGTGTGGAAGTGTTGCAAAAAGGAGGAGAAGCCGGTGCTGATATCAAGATACTTGTGCGCGGAGCCGGTACATTCGGTGCGACAGAGCCTCTGTATGTTATCGACGGTGCATTCTCCAACAATGGCCTTAACTCGTTGAATCCATCGGATATCGAGTCTATGGAGATTTTGAAGGATGGTTCTGCGGCTGCCATTTATGGTTCGCGTGCAGCGAATGGTGTAGTTCTGATCACCACGAAACATGGTCAGAAGGGAAAGGCGAAAGTGGAGATCTCGGCAAATTACTCTATGCAAACACCTTCAAAATATCTTGATTTCCTGGATGCAAACGAACATCGTGAATATACGAAACAGCTTGTCGCTAATTCCAGCAATCAGACCCAGGCACCGGAGAATGTAAATCCGAGTAATCCGGGTCTCTACACGGACTGGCAGGATGCTTATCTGAGAAACGCCCCTATGTATAATCTGAATGCAGCTATTTCGGGTGGCGGAGAATATTCGACTTTCAATACCAGTATCGGTTATTTCGACCAGCAGGGTATTATGGAGTTTTCCGGCTTCAAGAAGTATAATGCACGCGTAAACGGAACCTTCAAGAAAGGCCGTCTGACTGTCAGTGAAACGCTTTCTGCCGCATTTACAAATAAAGAACCGCAGGTAAGAATGGTTATGGGAATTCCGACCATACCGATGACAGATGCGGAAGGAAGATATGTATCGGCAGGCAGGGAATTCTATGTGAACGAAAGGAAAGTGACCAATCCTTTTGCTTCCTATTCCAATACCGTCAGAAGAAATAAGACGGTCAATGTAACAGGTAGCCTTAACATCGGGCTGAACTTGTTTAAAGGGTTGGATTATAAACTGGTATTGGGTGGCGATTATATATCGACAAATAATAATTCCCGCTCCATCGCATTCGACTCCAACTGGGATGCAAATGGTGACCCGGATCCCGATTACAGCAGGACGCTCAATTCCCTGTCGGAAAGCCGGGGGCAGCGATTCAATTATACGATCGATAATATATTGACTTATAAAAACACCTTTGAAGGTCATACTTTCGATGCAATGATAGGAACCAGCTGGATGCGTGAATATTACAGGACGATGGGAATCGGTTCGGGCTCTACGGACCTGGGAGGTCCCAGCATTACTATATATAATGGAAAAGGAGATATAACGAGTGAGGAATATAATTCTGCCTTACTTTCATTTTTTGCGCGGTTGAACTATGACTATAAAGATCGTTATCTCGTTTCTGCAAGTATCCGTAGCGATAAGTCCTCGAAATTCGCCAAAGGGAACCGGGTAGGGTATTTCCCATCTGTTTCTATCGGTTGGAATATTCATGAAGAAGAATTCTTTAATGTCGAGTGGATCAGCAGAATGAAGATTAGAGCCAGTTATGGAGAACTGGGGGCAAACTTTATCGATCCTTATTCATTCCTTTCTACGGCATACGGTCCTATCCCGGCAGTGTTTGGTGAAAGTCAAACCGGACAGGAAAGTGTGATGAACGGTTATGTTACTAAATTCGCTCAGGAAAATTTGACATGGGAGAAGTCGATCTCTAAAAATATCGCGTTGGAGATGGCCTTTTTGAATAATCAGCTGTCATTCACAGCTGAGTATTTCTGGAAAGAAAACAATGATCTGCTTGCTCCGTTGTTGCCTTTGGCTTCATCCGGACAGACCATTATGACCAACGGTGGCGATTTGCCTGTTTTCAACTCTGCATCGGTAGAAAATAAAGGTTTTGAATTTACGGTAGGTTACCGTAAAGATTGGACTGATTGGAGTTTGGGAGTAACTGCCAATATCTCTGCTCTGAAAAATAATGTGAAGAGTCTGGGCGAAGGAGTACAGCCGATCAAAGCGGAAGTGATGATGAGCGGTTCATTCAACGACCGACCTACCATTACAAAGCCGGGACTTCCTATCGGTACGTTCTGGGGATATGTAATCGATGGTTTTGATGACGACGGAAACTTTATTTTCCAGGATAATAACGGTAGCGTGGATGGTGTGTTGACAGGAAAACCGGATGGAAAGATCGATGAAAACGATAAAACAGCCATTGGTAATCCTCATCCGGACTTTACTTATGGTCTGAACATCAATGTCGGTTATAAAAACTGGGACTTGACGGCTTTCTTCCAGGGTACGCAGGGGAATGATATTTTTGCTTTGATGAAATACGATTGGTATTTCGGTGGTGCCAACAGTGCTATTCTGAAAGATGCTTTCTATAACTCATGGACTCCGCAGAATACGAATGCCGAAGCTCCTAAGTTGAATAGCAAGAACAGCTCAGGCATTAACTCGCTTCCAAGTACATTCTATGTAGAAGACGGCTCTTATTTCAGATGCAAGAACTTACAGATCGGCTACTCTTTCGACAGGAAGTTGTTGCAGAAACTCCACGTCGATCTGGTACGGATTTATGCGGGTGTACAAAACCTGTTCACTATCACCAAGTATCCGTTGTATGATCCGGAGGTGAGCTCCAATGCGTTGTTCGACAGAGGTGTGGATGGTTTCTGGCAGGCACAGGAAAGTCCTCATGAAGCGACAATGAACTCCAGAGTATATAATATCGGTATCAATTTAACTTTCTAAACTTGTATGAATATGAAAAACAGTTTGTATAAAATATTACTATGGGTCATCGGTTTTGTAACTACCGGTATGATGACATCTTGTGAAGACATTTTCGATGAATTGTCTGTCAATCCGAACCAATTGGATGTGAACTCATTCTATACCACACCGGAAAATTGTAACAAAGGGGTTTTGGGTATCTATGGCTATATCTCTACTCCGCGTAACCTGGGAGCTTGCGGTTTTGGGTTGATGCTGACCCGCAGCGACGAAGGTTGCTCGGTTGCCGATTATGGTGTGCCCGGTGCATATAATGAAGAATTTACTCCTTCGTATTATTCTTTGGTACAGCCGTTTCAGCTGATGTATACGGCTGCATCGCAGGCTAACCAGATGATTGAAAGTCTTACTGATCTTGAATTCAGTAATAAGGAACAACATGACGCTTATCTGGGTGAAGCTTATTTCCTTCGTGCCTTCACGCATTTTTTCTTATTCATTAATTACAGGAACATTCCTTTGATCAAAGAATTGCCTAAAGCCCCCAACGAATATAAACCGCAGGCAACGCCTGAAGAAGCATGGGATTTCATTATCGGCGATTTGATTAAAGCAAAAGATCTGCTTCCGGGTAAAGATTATTGGGATTTAAAAAATAAAGGACGTGTCACCAGGGCTTCAGCATGTGCTCTTTTGGGTAAAGCATATCTTTATCGTTCGGGTATAGAACCAAAATATGGTACTTCCCAAACGACTTATTACGATGAGGCGGCAGCAGCATTTGCAGAGATCATCAATGGGAATTGCGGCGATTACAGACTGGTAGACGATTATTCGTGGAACTTCGATGTAACTCATGAAAACAATGCTGAGTCTATTTTTGAGATACAGTTTGTCGGTGTGCTGAATACCGGATTTAATCCTGGCTTTGTGGATAGTGGCCTGTTTAATGATGTCCGTTGCAAAATGTGTGTCATGAATAAAAACAGGAATTCGAATAGTTCGGCACAAGTAATGCATAATTGGTTATATGACAAATTTGTCGCGTCAAAAACGGTCGATGGAAAGACTGATCCACGTATGTTCGGTTCGTTTGTCTTTAATGATAATGCTCCGGAAATAGTGAATCCGGACGGAATGAAAGTTACCTTCCTGGAGAATAAAGACTGGGAGGCAGAAATGGGCTCCAAAGACGGAACGTTCGGTGAACAGTATGAGCTGGCGGCCGGATATAAGATGTGTAGTAGAAAATGGCTGGACTGGACACTTCCTCCGACAGATGATGCCGGCGGTCATTTTTTCAATGGTCGTGCACAAGGTGTCAACTGGAGAATGATCCGTTATTCGGATGTGCTGCTGATGTATGCCGAAGCTGTAGTGATGGGAGGTAAAGCAACAGCGAATATAACTCCGTTGGAAGCGATCAATCGGGTACGAGACAGGGCAGGTGTACCCCATGTTGCGG
Organism: uncultured Parabacteroides sp.; assembly: GCF_905196875.1. Taxonomy (GTDB): domain Bacteria; phylum Bacteroidota; class Bacteroidia; order Bacteroidales; family Tannerellaceae; genus Parabacteroides. The sequence continues at coordinate 18,533 of NZ_CAJJWO010000073.1, forward strand.
AAGCTAACATGGAAACTATCGAAAATGAACGTATTTTAGAGCTTACTTATGAAGGTTTCCGCTTTTTTGACTTACTTCGCTGGGGAAAAGTAGTGGATCGTTTCCGTGAGTTGGAAGCTTCCGATCCTTTGTTCAAGAAGTTTAGCAGGGCTCAATATATGGGTTTCCAGGAAAACAAAAATGAATGGATTCCGCTACCTATCGATGAAGTGGAAGGTAATCCATATATTGTTAAAAATAATCCAGGTTGGTAATTAAAATAAAGATAATCATGAAAATAGCTTATTATTTGATATGCACAGCTTTTCTTTCAGCTTGTGTCTCTTCGCAAAATAATCATCCGGCAGAAGATAATGGCAGGACTTTGCATAATGGTATCGTTCTTCCGGAACATTGGCCACCCGGCATGGTAGACGATGGCGTCCGCCATGAAATGCCTCTGCCATATATTGAAAATAAACCGGCTGTTATCCCTGTTAACCTGGGGCGTCAGTTGTTTGTGGATGATTTTCTCATTGCAGAAACCGATATGCAGCGTGTTTCCCATAAAGCTACGTTTTATGAAGGGAATCCGGTACTTGCCCCGGATAAGGAATGGGAATATACTTTCGAACGTGCTCCCTATGCTGCTCCTTTTAGTGATGGTATCTGGTATGATGAAACCGACCGGAAATTCAAAATGTGGTATCTGGCCGGGGCAGGATCTATGCACAAGCACCGTCAAAGTTTCTATACCTGTTATGCCGAATCGCTTGACGGCAAACATTGGGAGAAAGTCGATATGGATGTGGAACCGGGTACCAATATTGTCGACACCTGCGATAGGGATGCCGCTACCGTGTGGTTGGATAAAACTTGTCCCGATCCGGAAAAACGTTTCAAACTTTTCAATGTGGAGAAACACCGCGGTGGTTGGAAAGTTATTTTGAAATATTCGAAAGATGGTATCCACTGGTCGGAAGGAGTGGCGCAGTCTGGTCCGGTGGGCGATCGTACTACGGCTTTCTACAATCCTTTCACCGGAAAATGGGCACTTAGCCTCCGGCAGGGAGCTAAAGCAGACGGACGTTCCAGGGGATATCTGGAAAACGAAGATCCGGAAATGGCTGTCAGCGTGGCACATTCGTTAGCCGCGGGTATCAAAGATAAAAATATAGTGTTATGGTTTACTCCGTCGGATAAGGAATTGGTACATCCTGAATTTCCGGATGTAAGACCTGCAATTTATAACTTTGACGCGATGCCTTATGAGAGTGTCATGTTAGGTTTTTATGCAATGTGGAAAGGTCCGGAAAATGATGTGTGTGATAAATTAGGTATTCAAAAGAGGAATGAAATAGGCATGGGGTACAGCCGGGATGGTTTCCATTTCTATCGTCCTACTTACGAACCGATCATGGGCGTCAATGAAACGGACGGGGCATGGAACTGGGGCAATATGCAGTCGATTATCGGTGTACCGCTGATTGTAGGCGACTCCTTATATCTGTATTCCAGTGGAAGAATGAAGAATGATGTTATGTGGGATGGCTTTACTTCTACGGGAATGGCAACACTGCGTCGCGACGGGTTTGTTTCCATGCAAACTCCGGGACAGGGATTCCTTACTACCGGTAATATTAAGTTTGACGGCAAGTACTTTTTCGTCAATGCACAAGTAAAAAATTTACAGGTAGAGCTTTTGGATGAACAGGGAAAAGTAATCCCCGGCTTTTCTAAAGATGACTGTGAAGCATTGAAGGACCTGAATTCGACCAAACAAATGGTTGCATGGAAATCCGGAAAAGACTTGTCCTCTCTTGCTGATAAAGTGGTGAAAATAAAATTCTATGTAACCGACGGTGACCTGTATGCATTTTGGATTTCTCCCTGGAAAACCGGTGAAAGTCGAGGATACACAGGCGGTGGAGGCCCCGGGTTGAATCCGGCTGGAATAGATAAGCCGTTATGATGGGAAGGATGATTTCTATATAGTAAAATATGGTATGTAGTATATTTCGTTAATCATTAAAGGTTGGGTAAATATGCTGCATACCATGACGCTTTTGTGTAAAGATAGGCTATCCATGATGGATAGCCTTTTTCACGTTCTACCAGAATAACTATTGTTTATTGGATTCTGAAATATGAAATTTGATTTTGAAATATAGAATTGTATTCCTACCTTTGTATAAAAATAAATGATAATGAGGATATTTACGGAACAGGCATTAAAAGAATATGCAGAAAAGTATCCCGACTCAAGAGTCGCTCTTCAAGAATGGACAACGATAGTAAAACAGAGTAAGTGGACTAACTATGCTGATGTGAAGAAAACATTCAATAGTGTAGACAATGTTGGCAATCAGCATTATGTTTTCAATATCAAAGGTAATAACTATCGATTGGTAGTTGTTATTAAGTTTACGATCCAGTTCGTTTATATCCGTTTCATTGGTACTCATAAAGAATATAATCAAATTGATTGCTCTAAAATTTAAAGTGTATGACAAAGATAGAAAATCAGACTCAATATGAATGGGCTGTTAAAAGGGTAGAGGAACTTCTTCCACTGGTAGATGACAATACTCCACTGAATGATCCTAATAGCATAGAATTAGAGCTTTTGTCTAATCTTGTGGCTGATTACTCAGAGGAGCATTATGCTTTAGGAGAACCAACTTTGGTGGATGTACTAAAACTTCGTATGTATGAAATGGGGCTTAATCAAAAATCATTATCAAAACTGATAGGGGTAAGTCCTTCCCGGCTCAGTGATTATATCTCAGGTAAATGTGAACCTACTTTGAAAGTAGCCAGAGAAATTAATCGGAAACTGAATATTGATGCTAATATAATACTGGGAGTATAACGTTTTTGGACTACTCAATGGAGTTATATAGTAAAAACATGCCCTAAAAACATGTTTTGCAGCATGTATTTGTTAAATCATATTAAATATATGAGAAAAACAAGCGAAATATTATGCTGCATAACATAAAACCTCTATATTTGCACTGTGTTTTTCATGGTATTAGATTTAAGGTTAACAATGAAGATTGGCTGTCCGTGATGGATAGCCTATTTTTTTGTCCGTATATGAACTCTTTATATTTCCTATAACAGAATTATTCTTGAATTTATAATATCAGATAATTGTTCCTTCAATTTGTTTGCTTGAACGGGTTTAGCCATGTAACCGTCAAATCCATTTTCCATAACTCGTTGCTCATCTGATGCATAGGCAAAGGCTGTAATAGCAATTATCGGAGCAAGAGGATCAGTCTTCCGTATTTCTAAAGTCGCATCATATCCATTCATGACGGGCATGTTTAAATCCATAAGTACGATGTCAGGAGATTCGTTTTTAAACATATCCACGGCTTCTTTTCCGTTCCATGCGTGTAGGAGGTAGTAATCATCCTTAAGTATGGTCTGGAATAATTTATAGTTACTATCATTATCCTCTGCTATAAGGATTGTAAGGTGCTTTGTTTTAGATTTGACCTGTTTTTGTCTTTCTTCTATTTTTATCATTTCTTGAGCCGGTACGTAAGGCAGCTCAAACCAGAAGGTTGAGCCTCTACCTTCCTCGCTTTCAACACCTATCTGCCCGTTCATATTCTCTACGAGCATGCGGCAAATAGAAAGTCCCAATCCTGTTCCCTGGGCGAAATGGTTCAATTTGACAAATCGTTCGAAGATGTCATTCTTTTTTTCTGCCGGAATACCTATTCCTGTATCTTTGATGAAGAAATATAACCTTTTACCTCTGATTTCATAACCAAAACGGATAGAACCTTCGGTGGTAAACTTGATTGCATTGTTTACCATATTAATGACTAACTGGGATATTCTGTTTCTTTCTGCATGGATATGGCATTGAGGACTTCCAGCTTTGAATATCAACTGTACTTTTTCGCTTTGTAGTTTCAGTCTTAAGCTGTTCTCTAATTCCTGCATCAACTGGTTTAGTTCGAAATCGCTGTAGTTGAATTCCATGGTACCTGCTTCTATCTTTGATAAATCAAGTATATCTCCGATGAGTTGCAGCAATAGTGTATTATTATTCTCGATAATGTTTATGTATTCTTCCTGCTCGGAAGGCTCTTGTACCGAAGGTAGTAATGTGGAGAAACCTACGATTGCATTTAATGGAGTACGGATTTCATGACTCATATTAGCTAAGAAAGCAGATTTTAACCTGTTAGACTCTTCGGCCTTGTTTTTAGCATCGAGCAGACTGTTTTCCATTTTTTTACGTTGGGTGATTACCAGGGATGATCCGACTAATGTAACGGGGACTCCATTTTTATCACGGGTATCTACTGCTGCCTGGGCCTCGATCCAATCCACTTGAATGCCCTGGTTGGTATGGCTGACTATGCGGTATTCCTCTTTTACTTTCGAGCACTTGCCTTCTATCAGTTCGGTATAAGCTTGTCGTACTCGCTGGCGATCTTCTTTATATATCTTTCCGAAATATTGCGATTCGGGAACAGACAATAGCTTTTCACTCAGGCTGTCATCCGCAACGTCGAGTTCAACCTGGCGATTTACGTCACACAAAATGGTGTGTTCACGCAAATCCCATTTCCAGGGAACGATATTGGCGATGTCGAGCGCCATCGCAAGTTTATGGTTGATCGAATCTAGTTTCACTTGGGTGTGGTGAAGATCGGTACAATCGACACCGAAAATATCCACATAGTCAGATTGGAGTGAGAAAGTCAGCATGATGTTGAAATAGGAAGAAGATTGTTTCAGGTAGTAAGTGAAACTGATTGTTTTTTTCTCCATTTCCATGAACTGAAAATAACGGATGAACATCGTCAATGCGTCATCCGGGAGATCGCTCATTTTTTTGCCGACAATATCTCTGTCCAGGTGCATTGCATTCAGATACCGGTTGTTCACCTTATGAATAATTGCATCGATCACTTCGCCTGTTTCATTACGCATCAGGCATACCTTGCAATATAATACCGGCATATTTTCGAAAAGATTGCTTAATTCTGCATTCGCTTCAATCTCTTTTTGCTGTGCTATCCGCAACACTTTAAGTGATTTTATGCGGTTGAATTGATACAATGTAAACAATACTAATACGATGAATAAGACACCAAGTGCTATCAGGTGGTATTTATACTTTTCCAAAGCAGTTTTAGGAAGGTTAAGAAAAACGGCATCTGAGGGGCATAAATTTGTACTGATTCCTTTTTGCAGAAATGTCGGATAGTCAAATACAGGTTGTCCTTTTGGAATGTAAAAAGGAATATCCCTGGGGGCTTTGCCCCCGAGAACGGCGTTTAATGTCGTTTTTAACTGTTTATCGAATGTTTGCTGTTGGTAGAAATAACCGCCAATCATCCTGCTGTTTGGCATGACTGCATCTCCTAAAGCAAAGATCGGAATGGTTACATTAGAAATAACCTGGAATGTATTAGCCATTAACAGATCTCCTCCGGCAAAAGTTTGGCGAGTGAACCAGGATGAAAAAAGTACTCCGGTTGTGTTTCTGTCTGTTGTATTTAATTTAAATAATAAAGAATCTGTTGTCATTTCCGCTGCAGAGAGAAACTCATATTTTAAATCAGGATATGACTTTTTTAGTAAAATGCGTAAATCGTGGTCTAATTGCTGATTGACGTAACGGCCATCTCCAATAAATGTTAATGTTTCCATACCGGGGATTATATTCTGCATCAGTTCGATATTTTCAGGCAAGTAATTTTTTGCATGCAAAAAGGTGAGGTTGTAACTTTCCGTCAATTGCTCCAATGGAACTTGCTCGGTGATTTTTGCCGGATATTTTTTTATATAGTTTGCATTAGGACTTAAATAAGGCAACTCGGCACACAGAATCAAAGGTATGTCTTCACTCCAATGCTTTTTGAAATCGTCGGACATCATAAACGAACTGTTTCCCAACAACAGAATAGCTCTAGGTGCATGCGTGTATCTGGGAAAAAAAGACTCTTTAAACTTGTTTAGTTTGCAGGAATCATCGATCATTAACATATTCATGTTCTCAACGTAGAAATCTAGATTCGGATTTGTCGCTATTTCTTGCTGTATAGGGCTAATGAGCGCATTACTCCAGGTTGCATCGGAAGTATAACTGTTCAGGACCAATAAATAATCTTTATTGGAAACAGCCGAATTGTTGGCTATTAAATTCATGGCACAGGCAAGCTGCAGGCCTGTAAGAATTATTAAAATAGTGTTGAGGCGTATATTAGATTTCATAACAATACAATGTGAAATTTTAAAAATTGAGCAAATATAATATTTTTTCTGATATCTGTAATATCCACTGATATTTATTGATTCTTTTAACGAAAAACATGTATGCACTTGTGTTTTTTGTCAATATTTGTTAGTTTATTTTTATTAATTGTTGTAGCGGTGTATAGTAGTTCAAACATATTCTTAAAAGTAGGCGTAAAGGACCGTTTCCATAAATCATCAGCGGGAGATAAGATAACAAGAACTGAAGTGCTGGTGAGGGACTTTTTGAAACAGGTACAGTTATTCCATGGAAAAGAAAGACGTATCGATTTCTATGCAAATAGTTTGCATTTCGGAAATATTTCCTAAAGCGTACAGGGATCGATAGTTGGTTCAAATAGATTCTTTTAAATTATGTTTTAGAACATGTTTTTGTTAAACGTTATTAAAAGAATAAGAAAAACAACCAATAAGTTATGTTGTATAGCATAAATGCGCTATATTTGCATTGTGTTTTTCATGGTATTAGATTTAAGGTTAACAATGAAGATTGGCTGTCTGTGA
>NZ_CAJJWO010000074.1 GCF_905196875.1 uncultured Parabacteroides sp.
TTAATCCGTTTGATCTGAAACGTTCTGCCGGTGTCGGGGTACGTATCTTCCTTCCGATGATCGGTTTGATGGGTATCGACTGGGCATATGGTTTCGACAAAGTGGATGGAGCTCGTAGTGCAGGTGGTAGCAACTTCCACTTCATCATTGGACAAGAGTTCTAATAGTAAATGGCAGATTAATTGAAAATTAACAATTCAGCACTAAGCGTTAACCATAATTCATTGGAACAAAGTAAACCCTCCGCTATATTTGTAGTCAGAGAGTGAAACTATAAAAAGAAAGCGTATGAAGAAGATTATTGTTTTGAGTTGTATGATGCTCCTTTGCTCTTTTGCCGGGATGGCGCAAAAGTTTGCTTTGATAGATATGGAATATATCCTGAAGAATATTCCGGCTTATGAAATGACAAATGAACAATTAAGCCAGGTGTCAAAGAAATGGCAGAATGAGGTGGAAGCAATACAGCAGGAGGCGCAAAATATGTATAAAACCTATCAGAGTGATTTGGTATTCCTTTCTGCTGAAATGAAGACAAAGCGTGAAGAAGAAATCGTGAAGAAGGAACAGGAAGCGCAAGACCTGAAACGTACTTATTTCGGACCGGAAGGTGAATTGTTCAAAAAGCGTGAAAGCTTGATGAAACCGATACAGGATGAAATTTATAATGCAGTGAAGGAAATATCGGAAGACAAGGGATATCAACTTGTTGTTGACCGTGCTTCAGCTATGAGTATTATTTTTGCATCTCCAAAGATCGATATCAGCAATGAAGTGCTGTTAAAGTTAGGATATTCAAAATAAATGCTTACATTTGTGCGCTTTATGCACACAAAATATAATTGATTAATAACAAGTAATATTTTATAGAAAATGAAGAAACTGATTATTTTATTGTTGATGATCCTCCCGTTAGGAGTTTTTGCTCAGGACATGAAAGTGGCAATTGTTAATACAAACGATCTTATTCCATTAATGCCTGAAGTAACTGCTATGCAGGAAACTCTGAAGCAGATGAATGACAAGTACATGGGTGAAATGAAGACCATGCAGGATGAATACGAAAAGAAGTATGCTGACTATATCGCACAGCAGGATTCAATGACAGAAAATATCAAACTGAGAAGAATGCAGGAACTTTCAGATATCGAACAAAGAGTTCAGAACTTCACTCAGGTAGCTCGTCAGGATATGGATAAAAAACAGCAGGAGTTGTTTACACCGATCCAAGACAAAGTAAGAAATGCAATCAAAGCTGTCGGTGACGAAAAAGGGTATGCTTATATCCTCGATTCTAACCCAGGTATGGTTCTTTACACTGGAAACGCTGCTATCGATGCTACTCCATTCGTAAAAGCTAAATTAGGTTTGAAATAATACAATCTAAAGTACGATACAACAAAGGATGCCTTTCTATGAAGGGCATCCTTTGTTGTATTATAAAAGAAGGAAGAATATGTTTTTACAACAACCGGGTCCGATCGGAGTTTTTGATTCCGGCTATGGCGGACTGACTGTATTTGACAAGATCCGTGAGGCAATGCCTGACTACGATTATATTTACCTGGGAGACAATGCCCGGGCTCCTTATGGGCCGCGTTCGTTCGAGGTGGTATACCGCTTTACCCGGCAGGCGGTGATGAAATTATTCGCTGAAGGCTGCCAACTGGTTATTCTGGCCTGTAATACGGCTTCAGCAAAAGCGTTGCGTACCATTCAGCAACGTGATCTGCCGGTGGTTGATCCCACACGTCGTGTACTGGGCGTAATACGTCCGACCGTCGAAATGATGGATCGGGTCAGTTCGACGAAGCATATCGGGATACTGGGAACCGCAGGCACAATCTCTTCCCAATCTTATTCTCTTGAAATAGAGAAGATGTTTCCTCATATAAAAGTAACCGGCGAAGCCTGTCCGATGTGGGCTCCTCTGGTTGAAAATAACGAGTTTGATTCTCCCGGTGCCGATTATTTTGTGAAAAAGCATTTGGATCATATCCTTTCCCTCGACTCACAGATTGATACGCTGGTATTGGGGTGCACGCATTACCCATTATTGATCGGGAAGATCAATCAATATCTACCCTCCGGAATTACTGTCTTCGCACAAGGAGAATACGTAGCGGCGAGCCTGATTGATTATTTGAAAAGACATCCTGAAATGGATCGGAAGTTGACCCGCCATGGTGAATGTCGCTTTCTGACCACAGAATCGGCTGGGAAGTTTTCGGATGCTGCCTCTGTCTTTTTGAATAATCCGATAGAAGTAGAACAAATCTCTATCGACTAAGGAGGGAATATGAGACAAGTCCGGCATATCTTTTTATTTCTGTTGCTGCTTTCTTGTTTGCATAGCAGGGCAGAGGATCTGGATGTCTGGTTGCAAAATAAAGGGATGGTGGATGTGTCCGTGTGGGATTCGACTATCTGTGTACAGCTCGTTTATGCTACCTCCGACAATTTTATAGGGGAAGCGGTTTATTCCGGTATTACCCGTGCCTGGTTGCATCCCGATGCTGCCCAAAAATTGGTTGCAGCTCAACATTTGCTTAAGAAAGAACACCCGGAACTTACGCTGGTGGTATATGATGCCGCTCGTCCGATGTCTGTGCAACGGAAGATGTGGAGTCTGGTTCGTGGTACTGATAAAGTAAATTATGTGAGTAATCCTTCCAACGGTGGAGGGTTGCATAATTACGGAATGGCAGTGGATGTCACGATCCTGGATAAAACAGATCAGCCTTTGCCTATGGGAAGTCCTTTTGATTTCTTTGGGGAAGAGGCCCACACCAACCATGAAGAGGCCCTGCTGGCCTCTGAAAAGATAACCCGTGAAGAGTTTGATAACCGGCGTTTACTCCGCCGGATAATGAAGAATGCCGGTTTTCGTACGATCCCTTACGAATGGTGGCATTTTAATGCTTGCAGCCGGGCCGAAGCCCGGCAAAGTTATTCTGTGTTGGATTAATTAATATTCTTACCGAATGGAGTCAGCGCAAGAGCTGCCATCTTGAAATGTTGTCTTCCCCAGGGGATACCGATTATCGTGATACACAATAAAAGACCGAATCCCAAGTGGGTCAGGCAGATCCAGAAACCTCCCAGTATGATCCAAAGTATGTTCATAATGATGCAAAGGCAGCCTCCGGAATTACCGTTGTCCGTGACTGTGCTACCGAAGGGCCATAAGGCCAGTAAAGCCAGTTTTAACGTCTGTAGTCCGAATGGTATACCAATGATGGTGACCATTAATAACAGGCTTGAGATCAGATACTCGATACTGGTAACCAGTCCTCCGAAAATTAACCAAATGATATTACCAAGAAATTTCATAAGCCACTGAATTTATCATGTTCACAAATGTAACATAATTCTGATTAAAAGCAATAGTTATCGGGGGTGAAACCGACAGGTATCGCTTTACTTCCGGATAAGCATCTGTAGACTATCGAGTTCGGCAAACATCTGTTGTTTTACAATCATAAAGCTATCGCGTAGCTCAGGTTTGACCGGCAGTGAAGGAGGAGCCTCCATATTCAACGGGTTGATTGGCTCTCCGTTTTTGTGTACGCGGAAGTCCAGGTGAGGACCTGTCGACAGCCCGGTAGAACCTACATAAGCGATCACTTCTCCCTGTTGTACATGACTTCCGACCTGTATGCCCTTGGCGAACTTACTTAGGTGCATATAAGTGGTAGTATATACCGAGTTATGCTTTACTTTCAGGAAGTTCCCGCCGCCATTCTGATAACCTTTGGCAATAACCGTTCCGGCTCCGATACTTTTTACCGGTGTTCCGACAGGAGCAGCATAATCGACTCCATGATGCGCACGGTAACGTTTCAATATCGGGTGAAAACGAGCATTGGTGAAGCGTGAAGTTATGCGGAATATATCTAACGGTGCTTTCAGGAAAGCCTTGCGTAGACTGTTCCCTTCCTGATCGAAATATTCGAATACGCTGTCCTGGGTAAAAGGAATGGCAACGAAGTCTTTCCCCTGGTGGTTGAATACAGCTCCCTGGATACCGTTTATATTTAATGCAGTCGTGTCATCGATATAAGCTATATCGTACAGTACACGGAACGAGTCACCCTCTTTTACGTCGTAGAAGTCTATCTGCCAGGCAAAGACATCGGCTATATTGATTGCCAGCAACGGGTTCACCCCATTTGACTGGAGAACGTTCCATAGCGAGGAGTTCAGCGTACCTTCCACATAGTGCCTTTTTAAGGTGATCGGTTTATTGAATTCGTAGGCACGTATAGTGTCGCCGGTAAGGTCGATCACAGCGTAATCTGTCCGCGACTTGGCGAAAGCGATGTAACGGATCTGTGCCGTACTGTCCTGCATTGTGAATGTGTAGTAATGCATACCCGCCTGTAGTTTGGTCGGATCGAGAACTTCAACAGACGACCGACTGATACTGTCTGCCATCAAAGCAGAAAAGCCCAGGCTGGAAAAAATAGAAGCCGGGTTGTCGCCGTTCTTCATCTTATAGTCTTTCACGTCCAATGTATCTATACATACGCCATATTGATAGACGCGTTGCTGGCTGTCGATCCATTCGCTGTTGACTTCTTCTTCGGTTTGTTTGGGTGTGTTTTTACAGGAGAGACCTAGTATGAATAATAAGATCAAAATAGGTGCAATGTTGATTCCCTTCATTATATCCTCTTTTATTGTTTATCCATCAAGCTGCAAACTTACGGAAAATATAAAGTGGTACATTCGCATGATTTGTATCCATTTGTTAATGTTGACTAAATAGCTTACTTTTGCGGAACAATTTGCACGTATTTGACGTCTTATTCCTGTAAGTGATATAACAAATAGTATAGATTATGAAAAGAGTAATTTTTTATGTATTAATGCTCCCGATGGTATTGGGAATGATGATTTCTTGTTCTGAAGCCAAAACAGATGCTAAGAAACTGGAGGGTAAATGGAATGTAATTGAAGTAAAAGGCGAAAAGATCTTGAAAGAAGGATTACCTCCATATATGGAATTTGATATGGCGCAGAATAAGTTGCACGGTAATGCCGGTTGCAATATGTTCAATACCACTGTTACATTGGATGCAAATGATGTTTCAGCGATCACGATCGCTCCGGGAGCAGCTACGATGATGGCTTGTCCGGATATGACGACGGAAGATGCTATCATGCAGGCTATGGTTAATGTAAGTGCAGTAAAAGCCGGTAGTTCGGAGAGCGAAATGACGCTGGTCGATAAAGATGGTAATGTGTTGTTAGTTCTGTCTAAAAACTAATCAAAGATGAAGAAGTATTTATTTCTCTGTCTGGCTGTGGTAGGTATTGCCGTATTTGCTTCCTGTAAATCCCAGAAGGCGGTTGTAGCCTCCTTTTCCGATCTCGACGGTGAATGGAGTGTCGTAGAACTGAACGGGAAGAAACTGGACCCGGCGGACAGCAAACAGTTGATTGTGATCGATGTTGCCCGTAAACATCTATCCGGTAACGCCGGCTGTAACCGTATGAACGGTAACATCGAGTATACGGATGCACAGAAAAACATCATCAAGTTTCCGCAGGTTGCTACCACCCGTATGGCTTGTCCTGACATGAAAGGTGAGCAGGAGTTTCTGGATGCATTGAATAAGGTGGTGCGTTTCCAGGCTGAAGGAGAGGCAAAACCTGTGAATACAATAGCCCTCTATGGAACAGATAATGGGAAGTTGATGGTTATTCAAAAGAAATAAGTAACATTGTATAATAGGAGAGGTGGCCCTGTTGAAGGAGACCACCTCTTTTCAGTTTAAAGATAGAGCATAGTTGCATAATTTAGTAACTCCGCCAATTGAGTAAAAATCTATCTTATAATCATCAATGTATTGTTTGAGCTGGGCTTTGTGTTTGGGGAATATTTTTAAGAATTGTTTTTCTGTTGAAAATCGTTTTAATCGTTTGTTTATCTCAACATAAAACTGATAATCAATCTTAACCAGAACTGTATTTTTCTCATTGTTATCTGTCCCATAGATAAGATTGGAATAACTATCTACAGACGCTGTTTCTGTCTTGCCTCCATAAGTCAGATCTTTTTTGATCCGTTTGTTTCCGATGTATTGAACTAATATTCGAGGGAGTGACTGTATTATTTCTGCAACTTCATTTCCTGATATAGGGATAAAAGTTTTGGAGCCGACTTTTATTGAAACGATCATATCCGGGTTTGAGAATTCTTTTTTCTCATTGTCTTTATCTATAAAAACAAACTTGTTATCAAACAGGTCATAGTTTGCAGGAACCTGGAATACTCTTCCGTCTTTATAGTAAATATATGAATCTGTAAATTCCGGGAATAAGTATGGGGAATATCTATCTTGTGCAAAAAGATTTGATACCCCAAAGAAAATGATAAATAGAATCAAGGTATATTTCATATTGTGTCTGGGAATAATGAGGTCGAAAATTGACAGAAAGTAGTGGTGGTGTTTTTTTACTCTCCACTACTTTCTTTAGTTATGTTGACTTATTACAAAGAATATGAAGTCTTTTCCTTAGCTTCTTCGGCTGTCACTTCCAGCAAGTGCACTCGAACTTCGTATAAACGTTTGTATTCCGGTGCGCCGTCCGGTCGGATAGCTGTGTTGGTTACCATGTACTGCTGTGGCTTGGTATAATCGCCGGGAGTCCCTAATCGTGGGGCTCCGTTAACAGGGTCGACTTTACAAGCATAAAGATCTTCCATAATAAACTCCAGCACCATTTCATTTTGTTTAACAGGCATAACGACATAGCGAAACATATCTTCTTTTGCTCCGACTGCTTCACTTTCTATTTTTTCGAAATAAGCATATGGTTTCACTGTTTCGTTATCGAATGCCGATTGTATAAAAGCATGTCCTTTGTTGGGGGTATGATAACCCACTTTATCGAAAGAAAATACATGCGCAATGTATTTTTTCCCTTCCGGTGCGGAACTGTCATCTACAATTTCCAACGTGTTTTTTACCTCCATCTTTTCTCCCGGAGCCAATGTCTTATTCAAGATTGTGACATTCGATCCGGTATTGTTGACATACTCCATTCCGGTTTCAAAAGAGCTGAGTAACGATCTGGCAATATAATTGTCCAGCCATTGTCCTTTTCCGTAATTGATTTGCCATACTTTATTTACGAAAAGTTCGCGAGGGCGATTTCTCACCAGGCCTGTTCCCAGGTCGAGTTCTGAATATACCGATTCGGGTACTTCATCCCAGACTATCCCGCTCTGACAGCCGGACAAAGTGGTTAAGCCGAGTGTTATTGCTAATAATATATTTTTGATTTTCATACTTTTGTTTTTTGATAAAATGATTATTGATAACTTCTGTTTTCCCAGCCCGGATTTTGAACGAAATTGTCATTTATTTCCAGTGTAGATCGTGAGAATGGTAATTTGTAATATACGGCATCGTTAAACTTACGATCATAATAGACACTGGCATCGACCGGGCGGACTTCAAAGTAAGGAGTGAAATATTTTGGATCGGTACTTGGTGCTAAATGTCCGCTAAGCTCAACCAGCTCACTTTCAATACCTTTTCGGAAAATAAACATACCGCTGGTATTTTTGTTCAACTCTTCGATCACAGTTTTACCTTCTGATTCTCCCCACCTAATGAGGTCGAAATAACGATGCCCCGGTACTTCGAACGCAAATTCTATACGGCGTTGCAATTTATATTCTTCCCAAAGGTCGTGACCAACTACAGAGGCTTCGAAGTTATCAAGTCCTGCACGGTTACGAATCTGATTAACTGCGTTTAATACTTCCCCTTCTTTTCCTCCGAGTTTATAAGCTGCTTCTGCATAGTTTAACAAGGCTTCTGCATAGCGAACCATGAAGTAGGAAGCTGAAGATTGCGTATAGTTGACAGTTCCGTTTTCATTGAAACGACCGATTGTATATTTGGCTGCGTAATAACTTGTTACAGTCGATTGTGCACCTCCGGTAATATCTAATTTCTCAGTATGTTTGTAGTAAGTCCCTAACGCACTATACTTTTCCGTTTTAGTCGGTTCCGAGTAGTCGATCCAGGTACGGATCAGATATCTTTCATTTTCAGAACCTGCATAATAAGAACTGTCGTAAAGAATGGTCGCATAGAAACGTTTATCCCTGTCTTTATACATATCCAGATAATTTTCACTGGTGGCGGTCAATTGGCCTAGGGAATTTTGAGTTACTCCCAATTCTTTTGCCTGACTTGTTTTCCACCATTGAGTCCATTTACCGGTAGCCTTATCTTTCTGATAATAACAGTCAACCAATTCTTGAGTCGGATATGCCCCTCCGCGGCCACCGTCCCAATCCGGAGCAAAGTCGGTTGTACCACCATACATTTTTGCCCAGGAAACAGGATGTGAATAGTTACCGGGATTGAAACCAGACCTGTTTGCCTCATTAAACATGACAGGCCAGATGGATTCTACTGATGTGTGGCCACTGGATGTGTTAAACAATTTGGCATAATCCGGATCCAATTCATATTTGCCTAAAACAGCTTTTGCAGCGTCATAGGCCATCTGATAGTAATGTCTCGCATCTTTAGTGAATTTGTAAAGAGCTTTGCTTTGGGCTGCTCCTGCTAATTTATCATACAATCCTTTAGCGGAGGCTTCTGCAGCACAAGCGGCTGTCAATGCTGTACGTGATTTCAATACTTGTACGGCATCGATGTTGAGCAATCCCAATGCCGGTTTAGCTGTTACTTTACCAAACAACTCCAATGATTTGTCGTAATCAGCCAGAATTTGGTCGAATACTTCTTCGCGACCGTTTTGAGGAAGCATTGTTTCATCGAAAATAGTCATTGAGTTGGTGATAATCGGTAGGATACCCCAGTATCTTTCCATGTCAGCGTAGAACAATCCACGGAATGCATAACTTTCTGCCAATAATTGACTCATCTCTTCTTCTGTGATGTTAGGCACGTTAGGAATCCGTTCGATGGCCAGATTAGTTTGACGGATTTTCTTATATCCGTTATCCCAGGGGGCTCCAACTAAACTTGTGATACTACTCATCTCGTCATACTCTCTGTTATTATAGCTGTATTGACGGAATGTATTCTGGTCGCGGTCGATATTACCACAGGCATTATCTGACCATTGTTCACTTTGGAAAGCCTGATTGGCTCCCGCCGGGCTCCATAAATAGAATTGGTTGACGAAAGTACGCGATAACTGTGCATTCCCCCAGAATTGATCTTCGAATACACTGGTTGTCGGTTCGATCCCCAGCGGATCGCAACTGGAGAGGCAAACCGCAGCGAATAAAGCTAATATATTTAATTTCTTCATTTTGTTTATGTTCTAATGTGTTTACAATGTTAATGTAGCACTCAGTGTGAATGAACGTTGAGTAGGATAACTACCCAGTTTATTACCTCCCCAAATCGAATTTGCCGGCAAATACTCCGGATCCGTCAGGTTATGGAACGGGTTACTTTTCTTTACCCAGGTACAAACATTATTGGCAATAAAGTTAACATTCAGCCCTTTGATGAAGCTTACGTTTTTAAGAACCCGGCGTTTCAGGTCGTAGCTGACACTGATGTTTTTTAGTTTCAGGTAAGAAGCATCGTACACCCAGGCATCGACATAGTTGTAACCCCATCCGTAAGTTGAGTTGGTCGGCAGCGGAAGTTTATTCGTAATGGGATTGCTGGGAGTATATGATTCAGGAAACAGATATTTACCATAATTCCAATAGTAGTCTTGTTGCGAACGGGCAGGTGAAGTGACATCACCGGTTACATTACCGGCTCCCTGTAAAAAGATTTCAAAACTGAATTCTTTCCATCCTAAACCTAAGGTGATACCGTAAAGTGACTGAGGAACCGTACCCCCTCTTTCTTCTATCACCTGGTCGCCACCGTTCAGTACGCCGTCGCCGTTGATATCTTGCATGCGGAATGTCCCTAACGTATGGTTGCGGGTGAAGTGGAGATATGAATTATACATATCTTCATATGAGGTAAACAGCCCGTTTGTTTGCCAGGAAGCACTGTATGTTGGCTGTACATCATTTTTTCCTAAATTGTTTAAGTTAGGGTAATAGTAGCTTTCATCCTTTGTTGCATGTCTTACTGCAACCTGTTGCCAATACGTATAGTTTCCTCCGACTCTGTAGGTGAAGTCTCCGATCCGATCACTCCAGTTCAGTGAGAACTCAACACCGCCTTTGTGATTTGTTACATAAGGAGCATTCATTTTCGGGGTATTGGGTAAGCCTAAAACCGAAGTGTAAGTCAATTCTGGATTCATATCTATTTCTTCTCCTTTATTCAGGTACAGATAGGTGTCGAATGAACCGGTCAGACGATCTTTGAAGAAGCCGAAGTCGACACCACCACTGATCTGCTGTGATTCACCCCAAGTCAGGTTACTGGATACATTCGTTTCGGTCCAGACTGAATTGGAAGCCATATTTTCCCCCAACAGGATATTTTGAGCTTTATCATTGCTTTTATATAATCCGTATTGATTCATATAACTAAAAGGACTGGAGAGTTCCTGACCAACGATACCGTAACCGGCGCGGATTTTAAACGAGTTGATTATATCATTGTTAATGATATCTTTGATGAACTCTTCTTCCGTTAGCATCCAACCGGCAGATGCCGCATAAAAGAATCCCCAACGTTTATCCGGGTGATAACATAACGAACCGTTGTAGTTGGCACTTAATTGTAACAGATACTTGCTGTCATAATCGTAAGTGACACGGCCTACGAATGAAGAAGAACCCCAAAGGCCTTCTGTTCCCTTCATTTCTTGCATTGAAGCTCCGGCTTCGATTTGTGGGTTGTAGATAGTTGGATAACCATAAGCTTTTGCCATTGTTGAGTTGGTTCTACGTTTCTGGCTCGTATAGTTGATCATGGCTGACAGATTGTGCTTGCCGAAAGAACGGCTGTAATCTGCCTGTAGGATACCGGTAGTCAAAGAGTAATTATCCCATGTCTGTGATAAATTGGCATTACTCGGATTATAGCTGCTTTCCTGAGTTGCATACGGACTGGAATATACGCCTACTTCCGGATGAGAGAACGTTTTGTTCATTGAGTTACTGTAGTTGAAGTTGACACTTCCGCTAACCGATAATCCTTCCACCCATGGCAAGCTCCATTTTAAACCGATATTACTTTGCAGACGATAATCATCTGTATTGTTGAATCCGGTGCGCAAACGGGAGTCTAATCCGCCGGATTTATCCAAACCGGTTGTCCAGTTTTGTGGCTGATTATGCATTTCGCTTCCTTCAATCAGGACGGAGTTGAAGATACCGTCTCCACCTTGCGGTTGCTTCTTTTTGGACATAACCCCATTTAGGTTTAACGTAAACTTCAGGCTCTTGTCTTTTAGCAGGTAAGCGTCAGTATTGACGATTGCATTATACTGCTCGTAATCGTAGGTATCGCTGATACCGGATTGTTTCATGTAACCCAAACTGGAGTAATATCTTACTCTTTCGGAACCTCCACGTACGCTCAGATTTGTTTGGGTCATTGGTTGTGTATGATTGAAAAAGTCCCAAGCATCATAGTCTCCATAATAGTTCTCAATATCTTTCCCTTGTGTTACAAACGGATTGAACAAATCGTTTATGGCGTCGAGAGAATATCCTAAATCGTATTTCTGATTGACCATGTCGGTGATTTCCTGGCGGCTATGACCTTGCGAATTTAAGTATCCCATGTAGTATTTGGACATTTCTGTTGTGTTGAATGCAGGGTTTTCAGCCATACTGGCGGCGTACAACTCGTTTTTCTTATTTACATAATCCCAGGTACTCATGGCTTTGGGTCTGTAAGAAGGAGTCATCATAGTCATTTTCTGGCTTACTGATATTTCCAACTGTCCTTCCTGTCCTTTTTTAGTGGTTACAACAACAACACCATCGCTTGCACGTGGCCCATATACAGCTGTTGCAGAAGCATCTTTTAAAATACTCATAGAAGCAATGTCGTCCGGACGGAGACGGTTAAAGAACACTTCGCCCTGGCTGGTTTCCATCACTACATCGTCGATTACATACAAGATGTTACTACCACCACGGATCCAGATCTTGGATGTTTCACCAGGTGCGCCGGAGCGTGCTTGTGAAATAATACCGGATACACGGCCGCCCAATCCATCGCTCGGCGAGGTTACTGGTAGCTTGGCAATTGATTCGATTTTTACGTTTACGGCGGCGGCTGTCAATGTTTTTGTTTTCTGGACTCCGCTGAAACCGGTTACAACTACTTCATCCAAAGCCTGTGAATCCTCTATTAACTTAACATTAATAGAAGGTTGTCCTGTGTACTTGATTTCCTGCATGGTATAGCCCACAAAGGAGATCTGGATGATACTTCCACTTTTAACACCCTCTAAGGTAAAATTACCGTTTATGTCGGTGATAATACCGTTTGTGGTTCCTTTCACAATAACAGAAGCTCCAGCCACGGGGCCGAATTCATCTTCTACTATTCCTGTCACTTTCCCGGCTTGTTGGGAAATGCTTGCGCTCGGTTTAGTTGGTGTTATGTCTGCATTCATGCTCTCAGGAGAACATAAAATGCCTGCAAACAACAGTAAACCAATCGGCTTGAAGTTTTTTAGCATAATGTGCGTTTTTAGTTTGTTATTAATTATGTAATAGATAAAAAAACAATTCTATTTTGGAGTTTTCCGATAGTTGGCAGAGGTCTTTTATTGGGCGATTAGCCTGATAGGTCACGTTAAAAGTGAAATCATCTTCGTGTTCTGTTGTTGCCATATAATACTAGTTTTAATTAGTTCATAGAGAACTATGGTGTATTAGGCTCGCGATCTAAGTTTTTCTAAGAAAAAGTACTATCTATCAGCTTTTATTTTTTGTCGATAATAGATTATGTGAAATAAAAGTTTAATTTTGCGCATTATATATTGAATTATTTTATAATATTTGCAAAATAATAACCATGGTTCTCTATGAACTGGGGTTAATTTCAGAATAGTTTTCTACCCTTTTTTTACTAAAAAGCAATCTTCAGAGAGAGTTTTAGATATATCTTAAAGTTAAGATATTTACATCGTACGTTTAGTTTGTATTTGTTTGGTGATTGTTTTGTTGAGTTTTATGAGTGAAATAGGTTTTTACATTTTTAGTTATTTGTTTATATCTGTTGACGTGTATTGTGTAAGTTTTACTTTTCTGTGGTTTTGGGAGTAGTTGTAATATTGCGAGAGATATTTTTCTAATGGGGCCGCCTTTCTTTTTTATATCTGTTTAGCGGGCATTTTCAGCGTGAAGCGACTGCCTTTGCCTTCCATGGAGCTGACCAGGACATCTCCTTTCAGCCGTCCGGCTATGGTCTTGCAGATGGAGAGTCCGAGACCGGTACCTTGCGCGAATTCATCCTGTTTGTAGAATCGTTCGAATACTTTATCGAGAGCACTTTCCGACATGCCGATACCTGTATCTTCCACGTAGATATACACCTGCTTCTCATTCTGGTTATAGTTGTATCCCAACTTGATGTATCCGTTCTTCGTAAATTTGACGGCATTGTTGATAAAGTTAGTGATCACCTGGGTAAGCCGGAAACGGTCTGCATATACCTCTACGGAAACTTCCGGAATGTCTTTTATAAAGTGGATATGTGCAGGGATCAGCAGATGATGTGTCTGGTAGATTTCTTCTATCAGGTCATTCAGTTTGAACGTCTCGAAAGTGAAACTCATACGGCCCGACTCGATGCGTGATAGTTCCAGGATGTCGTTGATCAGTTTCAATAATAGATTGCTGTTTTTGTTGATTGTGTCTTTGAACAATTCTTTTTCTTCTTCTCCCAGATCCGTTTCTTCCTGTAAAAGGTTCGAGAAGCCGACAATGGCATTCAAAGGGGTTCTTATTTCATGGCTCATATTAGCAAGGAAAGCCGATTTCATCTTATTGGCTTCTTCTGCTTTCTCCTGCAGGATGATGAGTTTTTGTTCTTTCTCCTTGAAAGACTGTATATTCAGGCAAAGGCCTATTACGGTTTGATCGGATTCTGATTTATCTTCTCCGTGATTGTAACGCAATTCCCACCAGCTATATCCTTTCCCACTGAAATTAAAACGGCATTGAATGGTCGTTTCTTCCCATACCCCGGAGTTTATATCCCGGATATGGCTACTCAGATGTTCCTGGTCGTCCGGATGTGTTAAGGATAATAATTCGTCAAGCGGCATTTTACGCGGTATGATCTGATTGGCAATAAAGAAATCGTTTTCAAAAATGAAGACTCCGTTTTCCAGTCGCCAGGCATAGGTGTTTCCTCCCTCCATGGCAAGCCGCAGGAAGCGTCTTTCTTTTATCAGGTTTGTCTGTATTTGCCGTTTGCGCTTGTATTCGTTTCTGTATAAGTAGAATAATTGGGTAATGACATAAATGACGAGTACCAGGAAGAAAATGCCTCCTATTATCATGGTCTTATGATAACGTTCATAGAACGGTTGGTTATAAATGATGCTGCCGGCCGGTAGTTCACTCGTTTTTATATTGAAACGCTGCATCTCGTTCCAGTCGAAGGCATAAACTTTCGGGCTCTCTTCCAGAGGAAAGTCTGAAGGTTTCTTCCCGTTGATAATTGCTGCAGCTCTTTCGGATACGATATCGGTTTGTATTTCCAGCGTGGTGAAATAACCGCCTGTAATACCTTTACTATCATTAAAGCCGTTGTTGATGACGGTAAAATTGGGGACATTAGCCAGACGTCCGATCGTTAATACATCGAAGTCGAGTATGATTTGCAGGCAAGCAGTGTATGGTTTGCTCTGGAAGATAGCCAATAACCCTTTTGCCGAGAGAAAAGCTGTTTCCGTGGTGTACAAGATCGACTTACCCGGTTCGCCCGGACAGATATCTTCAGGATATTCATTTTTCTTTTGATGAAATAAGCCGATTCGTATGGTTCTGCCTGTACCTCTCACTTCCTCCTGAATAGTCCTGAAAGACTCCCTCCCCATAAATCGGGCATGTTTGAAGAAAAGTATATTAGAGGGACCGTATAGTTTTTCTATGAGCTCGATTGTTGTGATGTAATCCGGCTTATCCAGGAATCCGCAGAAGTTAGGGTGTTGCTCCAATAGAGGGTAATTGGGAAAGTTTACTCCCGAAAAAACAACAGGCTTTGCTTTTCCGAAAGGATGGTTACATGCCATCAATGTATAAGTGGCCTGGTCGTCATTTACTAATATGATATCAGGATTCCATTGCTGGATCGAGTCGAGAAATTGATACATTCTGGCATTTTCTTCTGCTTCATTGTAGCGTTCACTGTCCAGGTAGAATGTACGGACATCAGTGTTGATATTCTTTTTTTCGAGCTTATCTGAAATCAGGTTGCTGAATTTGGAGTAAGCAACAAGGTCTTCTGTATAGGAGTGTATTACCAATATTTTGTATAAAGCCTCATCCGTATGTGCTTTTAATACTCCTGCCTTTGTCATCGGGATGAATAAAAGAAGGAAAATCGATATTTGTATAAAATTTTTCAAGAAATATATCCTGTTAAACAACTCTACCCTTTTCTATTAGTTCGCTTATATAATGCACAATGTTATACTTCGGTCCGGTCGGCCGTGTATAACACTGCGTATATTTTTCTGTAATTGCACGCAAAGATAATTAAAAGGTGAACAAAATCAACGGTTGTTGATAAATAGTTATTTTTTTGCAGGATAATCCGGATAAAGCAGATATTTCTTTCTCATCTGTTTGTAACTGTCCAGTTCCGTTTTCCAGCTTTCCCGTATTTCATCTTCCGCTAATCCTCTCACTATTTGGTACCTGAGTTCTTTGGTACCTGCCAGTAAGTCGAACCATTGAGGTCGTGAGAAGAAGAAGGCCTGGTCTTTTCCGGCTTTATTATAGAAGTCGAGGAAGAAGCGTAGGCTCAGGCCACCTTCAAAGGGATATTCCCGGAGGTCTATACCGTAACACTCTTTGTCTTTTTGCAGGGGATTGGTATCGAACCCGGGAAGCGATACCGGAGTAAAAGAGAAGTCCCCGTACTTCCTGTCCGGAAAACCGATTACCTGGAATGGGTAATAAGTACCACGTCCGATGCTGATATTTGTAGCTTCGAAGAAACAGAGCGAGGGATAGAGGCGGATCGACTGGTCGTTAGGCAGGTTGGGAGAGGGCTTGACCGGTAACCAGTAAGGATCTCCATGTCGCCAGTTCTCCATCTTGACAATATGCAGCTTGCAACTGTCGGGTGAACTTTTCAGCCATCCTTCGCTGTTTATCATCCAGGCCAGTTCGCCAACCGTCAGGCCGTGTAATATAGGAAGAGGATCTACACCGACAAATGACTCGAATCCTTTTTTGCGGATCGGTCCGTCTACAAAATCATTCGGGTTGGGCCGGTCGAGCACAATAAATTCTACTCCGTTTTCAGCACATGCCTCCATTACATAATGCATAGTACTTATATAGGTATAGAAGCGCACTCCCACATCCTGTATGTCGAATACGACCACATCCAGTCCCTGCAGCTGTTCGGCCGTCGGCTTTTTGTTTTTTCCGTAGATGGAAACGATAGGAATACCCGTTTTCTGATCGCGACTGTCTTTTATATCGGCTCCGGCATCAGCCGTACCTCTGAAACCATGTTCGGGGGCGAATACCTTTTTTACCCGGATACCTTTTTCCAGTAAGGCATCCAGCAGATGTTTCTGTTGTTTCTCGAGGATAGAAGTTTGGTTAACAACCAGCCCGACTTGTTTATCCTGCAACAGGCGGGTCACTACGTCTAATCGTTCGGCACCGAGTATCAAGGGTGCCTGTGGAGTAGTAGCCTGAATTTCGGGCAAAAACATCATGCCTAGTAGCCAAAGTGTAAGTCTGAAAACTGTTTTCATAATCTGTTTCCTAATAAATCTTGGGTGCAAAAGTAGCAAATGTTCGTATCATTAAAGCTATGGAAAGAATTAAAAGTGTTTAGATTTAACATGTTTCGGATGAACTATCCGCTTCTTTGTTCTGTTGAAATGACATAAACATTAATAAATAATTATATGGCAACGAGATTACCTAAAATCAAGGACAAAGCAAAGACAGAAGCTCTGGTATTGGATCGTAAAGATGAACGTTATCCGGTACAGCAGGTGGCTACCGATGGGAAGGTTACAAAGCAGGAAGTAAAAGAAGCAGTACGCGAAATTAATCCCGACGAAGATAGTCTGGGTAGCCGTGGATAATTTTGTTTCATGCTAGTGAAACAACTGTTTCACCCTGATGGAACAACTGTTTCACTAGCATGAAACAAAATTGTGACAGGGAGAAGCAAGCACTGATCTCAAGGGAAATATTTGAGGATGTCAAAGAGTAAATTATGTATCTTTGCGATCTGAATGTAAAGTGTAAATAAAAATGAATCCTCTTGATATTATTTCAAAGTATTATCCGGCAGAGTCGGATGCCTGGCATATTTTAGTAACACATAGCCGTAGCGTGGCAGACAAAGCGTTGGGTCTTGCCCGTCTGCATCCGGAAATGGAGCTCGATATTCCGTTTATAGAAGAAGCAGCCATGCTTCACGACATCGGTATATTCTTGTGTAATGCACCGGAGATAGATTGCCACGGTTCTGCCGAATACATCTGTCATGGCTATTTAGGAGCCGACCTGATGCGGAAAGAAGGTTTCCCGCGTCATGCCCTGGTATGCGAACGGCATACAGGAACCGGTATCACCCTGGAAATGATAGAAGAAAGACATCTTCCGTTGCCTCACCGGGTCATGGTGCCCGTTTCGTTGGAAGAGCAATTGATTTGCTTCGCCGACAAATTTTATAGTAAGACGAAGCTGGATAAAGAGAAGCCGGTCGAGAAGGTAAAACAAGGTCTTGTAAAGTATGGCGAGGAGACCGTTATACGTTTTGATAACTGGTGTAAACTCTTTTTAGGGGAATAAAAGCGGAAGGGCTCATTAATTTGTTATACATTTGCATGCTGTAACAATTCAGTTGATAGTTGACAGATGACAGTTGACAGTTTGATGATTAAGATAATTCTTATTCTTACTTTTCAATCTTTCGCTTTCACGTGTCAACTATCATCTGTCATCTGTCAACTTAATTAATGAAATACAGAGGCTTAATTATCCTATTATATTTCCTCGCCGGGGCTTTGATGATGTATTCGCAGGAGCTGGTTGCCCCGACGGATACTGTGTTGGCTGTTGTTGGGGATACCATAGTCCCTGTTGCGACCGACAGTACAGTCTTAGCTTCTGATACTGTTCCAAAGAAGCAGACCGGCCTGGATGCTCCTGTGGCTTACCAGGCTAAAGACTCTATCGTAATGACTGCAGGTAACTGGGCTTATCTGTACGGTGAAGGCGATGTCAAGTACCAGCAAATCGGACTACAGGCGGAAGTGATCGAGATGAATATGGACAGCAGTCTGGTATTCGCGAAGTTCGGTCTCGATTCGATCGGTGACGAGTTCGGTTATCCTTTATTTAAGGATGGCGACCAGGAGTATGAATCGAAGACGATGCGCTATAATTTTACGACCCGGAAAGGATATATCACCGATGTGATTACCCAGCAAGGAGAAGGGTATGTAACTGCCGGGCGCACAAAGAAGATGGACGATGATGTATTGAATATGGTAGGCGGTAAATATACGACCTGCGATGAACACGATCATCCTCACTTCTATATTCAGATGACCAAAGCTAAGGTCCGGCCTAAAAAGAATATCGTTACCGGCCCTGTTTATATGGTTATTGAAGACGTACCGCTATATCCGATCGGATTGCCTTTTTGCTTCTTCCCTTTCTCGAGTACTTATTCATCCGGTGTGATTATGCCGACGTATACCGACGACTCCAATCGTGGGTTCGGTTTGCGTGACGGAGGATATTATTTTGCCTTAAGCGATTATATCGACCTGGCTGTTACCGGTGAGATATATACCAAAGGTTCATGGGGGCTTCAGGCGCAATCCTCTTATAGGAAAAGATACCTGTTCTCCGGTAATTTCAATGCCGCTTATCAGGTAACGAAGTTTGGTGATAAAGGGCTTCCCGACTATAGTTTGAATAAAGACTTCCGGTTAAACTGGACACACTCGCAAGACCCGAAAGCAAATCCGTACCGGACTTTCTCCGCCAGTGTGAACTTCTCGACCAGTAGTTTCGACCGTAATAAAGCGAACGGTTTCTTAAATGCGAATAACACGGATGCTATCTCGAATACAAAAGGTTCGAGTATCAATATAACACAACGTTTTCCGAATAACCCGCTTTCTCTTTCGGCAACAATGAATGTCAACCAGTCATCCAGGGACTCGTCCATCGCTGTCACCTTGCCTAACCTGACAATCACATTGAGCCGTATCTTCCCGTTCAAGCGTAAGAACCCTATCGGGAAAGAACGTTGGTATGAAAAGATCTCGATGAGTTATTCCGGCTATTTCAAGAATAGCATCACAACAAAGGAGAACTTATTGTTCAAGTCAAATCTTATCAAGGACTGGAAGAACTCGATGGAACATAGTATTCCGGTCAGTGCCACCTTTACGGCATTTAAATATATCAACATTTCTCCTTCGTTTAATTATAAGGAAAGCTGGTATACAAGTAAGATTACGAAACAGTTCGACCCGAAATTGAACAGTCTGGTAAACCGTGATACGACCTATGGGTTTTACCGTATCTACAATTATAACGCATCTGTATCTGCTTCAACAACCTTATATGGTTTCTATAAACCGCTTCCTTTCCTGGGAGATAAGGTACAGATGATCCGTCACCGTTTTGAGCCGTCTGTCAGCATTAGCGCAGCTCCCGACTTTGGGGGAAGTATTTTCGGTTTCTACGATCATTACCAGTATATCGATGCCAACGGCGATCCGATCGATTATATCTATTCTCCTTTCGCCCATAACGGTTCTATCCCTAATGGAAAGCAGGGAAGCTTGAACTTTACGTTGGATAACAATGTCGAAATGAAAATCAAATCCGATCGTGACACTACCGGCTTCCGTAAGATTAGCCTGATCGATAAGCTTTCGTTGGGAATGAGTTATAATATGGCTGCCGACTCCTTCAAATGGAGTGACCTGTCTGTCGGTTTACGTCTTAAGTTCTCGAAAAGCTATACCTTGAACCTGAACGGAACCTTTGATACCTATACTTACAAGGCAGACGGTAGGGGTAATCCTGTCCGGGTAGATATTCCACGTTGGAAAGCAGGAAAAGGTATCGGCCGTTTGCGTAATACCGGAACCAGCTTCTCTTATACCTTCAATAACGATACCTTTAAGAAATGGTTCGGAGGTGGAACCGACAGCAACATACCCGAAGAAAATATCGGCGATGGCGAACTCGAAGATCTGACAGCCGAGAATCCCGATAATGCCAACACACCGGAAGAGAAGGAGGGTGGTCGTCTGCGTGGAAAGAAGAAAGATACCGGCGAGTATGACTCGGATGGCTATCTGATTACTAAGATTCCATGGAGCTTGTCATTCAATTACAGCATGCAGTTGCGTTACGGAGATTTTGATCCCAACAGGTTGGAGTATAAATACAAACTGACGCATGCATTGAGTTTTAACGGAAATATCCAGCCGACCAAGAACTGGAGTTTTAACTTCAATGCCACTTACGACTTCGACAATAACAAGATCTCGTTCATGACTTGTAATGTCACCCGTAATCTGCACTGTTTCCAGATGTCTGCAAGTTTTGTACCGGTAGGGCCGTATAAATCGTATACCTTCTCTATCGCTGTAAGTTCTTCCCTGTTGAAAGACCTGAAGTATAACCAGAGTAGTAATGTACGCGAAGGACAAAGTTGGTATTGATACATATAATATAGATAAAACGAAAGGGCGATGAAAAACTATTCATCGCCCTTTCGTTTTATTCTGTAAGCCTTCTACCATTCGATAGGTGTCTGACCTGTCGCTATCAGGTAATCATTCGCTTTACTGAAATGCTTATTCCCGAAGAAGCCGCGATAAGCTGAAAGGGGGGAAGGGTGTGCTGACTTCAATATCATATTGCGTGAAGCATCGATGAAAGCTCCTTTCCGTTGTGCGTATGATCCCCAGAGGATATAAACGATATGGCTGCGTTCTTCGGCCAGTTTGTGGATGACAGCGTCGGTAAAAGCCTCCCATCCTCTGTTCTGGTGTGAACCGGCCTGATGTGCACGAACCGTCAGTGTTGCGTTAAGTAATAACACGCCCTGGTCAGCCCAGCGCAACAGATTACCGCTGTTGGGCATCGGTTTACCCAGGTCGCTTTCTATTTCTTTGAATATATTGATCAGTGAAGGAGGAAAGGGTGTTCCATCCTGCACCGAGAAACAAAGCCCATGCGCTTGTCCCGGTTCGTGATAAGGGTCCTGTCCCAGTATAACTACTTTTACCTTTTCAAACGGGCAATGTTCAAAAGCATTAAAGATATAAGGTCCGGGAGGATATACGGCTCCCTGACGGTATTCCTGTTTTACAAAGTTGATCAGCTCATTAAAATAACTTTTCTCAAATTCAGGAGCTAACCGTTCTTTCCAGCTTTCTTCGATCTTTACATCCATAGTTTTATATTATATCAAGTGCATTCCTGCTGCACGGGCTTCCTGACGCATCTCTTCCGGCCAGATACTTGCCTGTATCTCTCCGATATGAGCTTTGCGCAGATAGAACATACACAGACGGCTTTGTCCGATACCACCGCCGATACTTTGAGGTAGTTCTCCGTTCAACAGGCGTTTGTGGAAGTAGAGTTCTCTCTTTTCTTCGGCGTTAGAGATCTTAAGTTGACGTTCCAAAGCTTCTTTATCCACACGGATACCCATGGACGATAATTCCAACGAGCGGTTCAACACATCGTCCCAAACCAGCAAATCGCCGTTCAGACCTGTCTGGCCATTTTCTGCCACAGTCGACCAGTCGTCGTAGTCCGGGGCACGTCCGTCATGCTTCTCTCCGTTGCTCAGTTTACATCCGATGCCGATAATAAATACGGCTCCGTATTCCTTGCAAATAGCGTCTTCCCGTTCTTTCGGTGTAAAGGTAGGATATTTTTGTAACAAATCCTCAGAATGGATGAAATGAATCTGCTGGGGAAGTGCCGGTCTGATATTCGGGAACATTTCGTAAACCAGGTATTCTGTACGTACCATAGCTGCGTAGATGCGGCGTACGACCTCTTTCAGGTATTCGACATTCCGTTCGCTTGGGCTCATAACCCGTTCCCAGTCCCACTGGTCTACATACAGTGAATGGAGGTTGCCCAGTTCTTCGTCCGAACGGATAGCGTTCATATCGGTATAGATTCCGTAGCCTTCTTCAATATTATAGTCGGCCAGGGTAAGACGTTTCCACTTGGCCAGTGAATGTACGATTTCGGCTTTCGAGTCGTTCAGGTCTTTGATCGGGAAGGTCACGGCACGTTCGGTTCCGTTCAGATCATCGTTGATCCCCATACCTTTAAGAACGAACAAAGGTGCCGTAACGCGGCGCAGCCGTAGTTCGGAAGATAGGTTTTGCTGGAAAAAGTCTTTGATTTTCTTAATTCCCATTTCTGTCTGGGATAGGTTAAGCAAAGCTTTATATCCTGCAGGTTTAATTAAATAGCTCATATACTTGTTGTGCTTTGTGTTTGTAAAATATGCGTGGCAAAGATAATGATTAATGGTAAAATAGCAATGCAGAGGCCTTTTTTATTTGCAAAATGGCAGGATATGTGGCGATGATGATTGCAAAATATCAAAACATGTGTTATACAACAGAAAAAGAAAGATTGTAAAAACTCTTAGCCGCTACATTTGCTTTCCTGCGATATTATATTTACTTTTGCACCGTCTTTGGCCTGGTAGCTTAGTGAATAGAGCGTCAGATTCCGGTTCTGAAGGTCGAGGGTTTGAATCCCTCCCGGGTCACATTAAGCGGTATATAAAGCAGAAAGGCGACACACTTTTACAAGGTGTCGCCTTTCTGCTTTATTTTAGTCCATCAACATTTGATGGACAGTGAACCTATTTTGTTACTGATATCGCGTAGCGCAAAGTTTAGTATGTCGATTTCTTCCGGGCTAAGTGAATACACTTGTCCTCTAATGGAGTTACCGTTAATACGCTGATATAACCAAGCACGGCTTTTGCCAAAATATTTTTTTGCAATATACGAGAGGGAAACAACTTCGGAAATGTCTTTTAGTTGTTCTTTTATCGTGATTGCCTTGCCAATATCTGCTATTTCCGACTTGATGCTGTCAAGTTCTTCTAACAGATGTTTGCGGATAGCTTCTTTATCTTCCGGTGAAGTGTAGTAGGCTTTCATATCGGTCAGGAATAAATCTAGTTCCTCTCCGGTAAGGCTATCCATCTTATTCAGGTCTTCTTTTAAAGTTCTCATATTACATAGGTTTAAATTCCCTCCGGGAAGGGAAAGTATTACTTTTTCTTTTTTAATTCTTCAATTCGATATTTCAGCTTTGAAATCTCATCTAACATTTTGTCGGTTTCGATTTCATCTGTGTAAGGATCAATTTCAAGTATAGTGACCTTTCGTTTCCAGGTATATATACGGGCTTCAACTTGAGCGATCTTGAATTCCAATTTTTGAATATCATTCATATTAGTTTGGTTAACATTAATACTCGTTATCTGATAATGCAAATATACATAATCGTTTGGTTATGTACAAGAGTTAATTCAAATAATTAAGTAGATATATTTTCACCTTCCCCGCTAAACCTCTGGAATATCGTTTTGAAGTAGCAAAGATCAGATATAATCTTTATGATACTGGCTGCATCGTTAGGCTCAGCGTTTTCTCCGTATATAGCGAGAAGATGTATAACTTTATCAAAAGTTTCCAATTGATGATTCAATACGTCCGGATTCTCTTGATACATTTTGATACTCTTAATCAATAATGGTGTTAGCTTAATTCCTTCGACAGTCATAATAGAGCTCCTTCCTTTTTAATTGATGTAAGAAGTTTCCTGCTTCGGCGGCTTGATACGATTAATAAAATAGATTTCATACGATAATGTAGTTTAGCTTTTAGGCAGAAAAAGAACGGCTGCCATTTCCCATGTCGCTAAACTACATTATCGTCAACTCCGTAGAGCATGAGAAAAATGTCGGGAAAGGCAACCGCCTTAAACAATATATTCCCTTTTCGTTTTTGCAAAAAGGGGGAATTAATGGGGCCTAAAAAGGCCCTCATTAAAATCGAGCATTAATCGCGCTCTGCGATGTTGACATACAACAATGTAGTTTAGCAATACAAACATACGGAATGTTTTTGGAATAGCAATGCAAGACTTGTTTATCTTAGTTATAAACTCTTTTATTAGTAATCATGAAATACCTGTTTACTAATATAAAGCTCCTTATCTTTTAATATTTTGACCTGGGTAGTAAAGGTTTTCGAGCAAGGTGGCAAACGTTTTCAACCTAGGTGGTAAACGTTTTTGGCCTAGGTCAAAAATATAAAACAAAAGTACTTTCGAGTTAGGAGCTAGTTGCTTTGTAGTTAGAAAACTATTAGGTTACAAGGAATGGAAGCTATGAACATTTCTTTACTTCCATTGTTTTATATATAAGTTATTAATCTTATGTAAAAACTAGATAATATGTTGGCGATATACAGATTTTTATTCCCGTCTAAACCGGACGGAACAACTATTTCACTGTTGTTATTGGCGTTGCGTATCCTTTTCGGAGGATTGTTGTTATCTCATGGTATCCAGAAATGGACTAACTATTCGGAGATGTCTGCCGTATTTCCTGACCCATTGGGGGTTGGTAGTCAGGTTTCACTGGGACTTGCTATCTTTGGCGAACTGGCCTGCTCGATAGGATTTATCTTCGGTGCCTTATACCGGTTGGCTATGATCCCGATGATCTTTACCATGTGTATGGCGTTTTTCGTTATCCATGGGAATGATGCGTTCGCGGTAAAAGAGCTTGCCTTTATTTATCTGGTAGTATTTATACTGATGTATATAACCGGGCCGGGTAAGTTCTCGCTAGATCGGTTTATCTCTGTGCCGTTGGCAAAAAGAAGATGATGTATAAAATATGATATAATAAAAAAAGTCCGTTAATCATTCGACTAACGGACTTTTCTTTTGGTGGGCGTTGACGGATTCGAACCGCCGACCCTCTGCTTGTAAGGCAGATGCTCT
>NZ_CAJJWO010000075.1 GCF_905196875.1 uncultured Parabacteroides sp.
CTACACCAATTATTAAATGGGGCTTTTACCTTTTATTCCTAATGCGTTTGCCCTGCGCCGTACTAATTAAAATTAGTATGCATAGTAACCCAAAATACATTAGGGCAATCAGCCCGCATACAGGATACTTTTTGGGAAAAAGGCTGTATCTAATTAACTAATTTGAAATCGATCAATTTCAAATTAGTTAATTAGATATTTTTCTGTTACTTTTGTTCTAATCAAAAAAAAGAAGTAATATGAATACTCCATTTGTATACGGACGTATAGCAGACAAAGAAAATTTCACCGACAGGGAACAGGAAGTTAAGCTGCTTACTCAGAATTTTAACAGTCTGGTTAATACAGTCATAATATCTCCCCGACGTTGGGGGAAAACCTCTTTAGTCAATAAAACGGCACAGTTATTATTGAATTCAAGTAAGGATTATTATGTCTGCCATGTTGATATTTTTAATTGCCGGACAGAAGAAGAATTTTATATTGCTTATGCCAATGCACTGCTAAAAGTATCGACTTCCGCTTGGGAAGAATTTGTATCCGGTGTAAAAAAATACTTGGGGAAGTTGGCTCCAATTATTTCATTATCAGACACAAGTCAGACTTATGAACTTTCATTTGGCATAACTTTCAAGGATAATAAATTAACTTATGATGAGATACTGGATTTGCCGCAAACCATAGCGAATGATACCGGGAAAAAAATAATCGTATGTATCGACGAATTTCAGAATATCAACGAATATGAAGACCCTTTGGCCTTTCAACGCAAATTACGTGCACATTGGCAAAAACAGACATCTGTCTGCTATTGCCTCTATGGAAGCAAACGGCATATGTTACTGGATATTTTTAATGATTACAGTATGCCTTTTTATAAATTCGGAGATATCCTGTTTTTACACAAAATAGGTAGAGCCGATTGGGCTTCCTTTATTTCTACACGTTTTACAGACACAGGTAAAAGCATATCTGAGGATTTATGTAATAACATAGCTGCCAAGGTAAAAGATCATCCATATTATGTTCAACAGTTAAGCCAGCAGGTTTGGCTCAGAACCCAAAAGATTTGCACAGAAGCCATAATCAACGAATCTTTTTGGGGGTTGACAGGCCAATTAAGTCTTTTGTTTGCCAATATAATAGACACGTTAAGCTCCAAGCAGATAAACTTTTTATTAGCTGTAGCAGACGGTGTTGTTAACTTTTCATCTAAAGAAGTATTGACCAAATATAAATTAGGAACATCTGCGAATATCAAGAATTTAAAAAAAGCTACATTAGAAAAAGATTTAATCGATATTCTTCCAGGTAACAAAATAGAAATACAAGATCCTGTTTTCGAGTACTGGTTGAAAAATATTTATACGACCGCATTTCGATAGTTAATTACGATCTTATATAGTAGAGATAAAGTTTATATTTTAAGTATATATATTGTTATCACTGTTTCTTATAAGAAATAAAATGAGAACACCGGAATTTTATAAAAGAGAAT
Source organism: uncultured Parabacteroides sp. (assembly GCF_905196875.1). Classification (GTDB taxonomy): domain Bacteria; phylum Bacteroidota; class Bacteroidia; order Bacteroidales; family Tannerellaceae; genus Parabacteroides. Next base: position 1,499 of record NZ_CAJJWO010000075.1, read on the forward strand.
TATATCTTGATCGTATCAAGCCATTTGTAAACACACAAATGATAAAGGTCCTGACCGGACAACGCCGTGTTGGGAAAAGTTTTCTTATTTTCCAGTTGATGGACGATATACGTTTGTCATATCCTTCGGCAGACCTTATTTATATCAATAAAGAATTATTTGAATTCGATAGTTTAAAAGATTATTCAGATCTGATACAATATGTAACATTGCAGCGTAAGAATCTTGCTGATAAATGTTTTTATTTATTGATGAAGTGCAGGATATCATAAGCTTTGAGAAAGCATTACGTCATTTTTTTGCAGAAGGAAGTTATGATATATATTGTACAGGTGGTAATGCGAACATGCTTTCCGGTGAACTGGCTACATACTTAAGCGGACGCTATATCGAATTTAAAGTGTATAGCCTTACCTACAATGACTCATGGACGTGAATTTGGCAACCTTTTAGCTATAAAAGATAATTATCCCAAAATGGTTATCACAATGGATGAGGTTGAAGGTGTCTCTTTTGAAGGAATAAAACAGATACCGATTCGGAAGTTTTTACAACGGTTTAAATAGACTTTTTATCAGGTTTTAAATAACAAATAAACAATAAAATAAGGTAGAATGTAAGTGATATATTTGATCTATTTACATTCTGCCTTATTTTATCGATGTGTTATTAAGTTGTTCGTTATGAGATGATTGCGGCTAAAAGTGACCTGTAGGAAAGATCAGATAAAATCTAATATTAGTTTCTTTTATTTGATGTAATGTATTGTTAATCAGTGCATTGTGAGACAACGTAGTTCTGCAAAGACTCTGGTAGTTTCTTACGTGGGTATGGAAAGCCAGGAAGTTGCTATTAAACCTGTGACAAATATTCTGCTAAAGTCTGATACACAGAATATTGAAGAAGTAGTGGTTACTGCCATGGGTATTTCTCGTGACAAAAAAGCATTGGGTTATGCAGTACAGGATGTTAAAGCTGAAAAACTAACTCAAGCTGCAAACTCTAACTTAGCTGGAGCTTTACAAGGAAAAGTCTCCGGTCTGGAAATCAAACCATCTAGCGGTATGCCGGGTGCATCTTCACAGATCACGATTCGTGGTGCCCGTTCATTTTCAGGTGACAACACTCCGCTATATGTCATTGACGGTATGCCGGTTACAAGTACTCCGGACGTCGACACTGATATTCAAAACAACGGTAGTGTAAGTGGAGCCGACTTTGCCAACCGTGCTGTAGACATCGACCCTAATGATATTGAAAGTATCAATATTCTGAAAGGTCAGGCTGCATCCGCTTTGTACGGTATCCGTGCATCCAACGGTGTAATCGTTATTACAACGAAAAGTGGTAAAAACATGGTTAAAGGAAAACCTCAGGTGAGCTTTTCATCAAACGTTAGTTTTGATGTGATAGGTCGCCTTCCAGAATTCCAAACAACCTATGCACAAGGTAGTTCCATGGCTAAATATAATCCAACTACCAGCTTATCATGGGGTCCCAAAATCTCTGATTTAGCAAACGATCCCGGTTATGGAGGTAATACAGATAATCAGTATACTCAGCAATTTGGTAAACACGAGGGGAAATATTATGTTCCGCAACGTGCTGCCGCAGGTCTGGATCCTTGGACTACTCCGCAAGCTTACAATAATGCAAAGGATTTCTTTGAGACAGGAGTCACTTGGAGTAACTCTATAAATATTGCTCAAGCACTGGATAAAAGTTCATATTCAGTCTCTTTAGGAAATACTCATCAGGATGGTATCATTCCAAATACGGGTATGGACAGATATAATGCAAAAGTGAGCGCAGAAACAAAATTGACAGAAAACTGGACAGCTGGATTTGTTGGTAACTATATCACCACAGCGATCGATAAAGCGGCTACTTCCGGTAACGGTCTATTAAGAATTGTATATTCGGCACCTCCCAGCTATGATTTAGCAGGAATTCCATCACATGTAAAAGGTGATCCATATACTCAGAATTCATTCCGTGGTGCTTTTGATAATTCATATTGGGCTACTGAAAATAATAAATTTACAGAAAATACCAATCGTTTCTTTGGTAATACCTATGCAAACTATAAAACTAAGTTCGGAACAACCAACCATACTTTAAATGTCAAGTATATGTTTGGTGTTGACTCTTATACTACAGACTATGTCGATAGCTACGGATATGGTAGTTATACTGGCGGAGGTAAAGGACAAATAGAGAATTACGGTTGGACTAATGCAACATATAACTCGCTATTGACTGTTAATTACGACTGGAACATCAATAAAGATTGGAATTTAAATGCCGTCATTGGTAACGAAGTAATCCAAAGTAACAGAGGTAAATATTATGAATACGGAACGGGGTACAATTTCCCTGGATGGAATCATATTGATAATGCAACAACTCAGACAACTTCTTCCGAGAAGTGGAAAAATCGTACTGTAGGATTCTTCGGTAACGTTTCTGCTTCTTATAAGAACATGCTTTATTTGACTGTAACCGGACGTCAGGATTATGTTTCAAACATGCCCAGAAAAAACCGTTCATTCTTCTACCCTTCAGTTTCAGCCGGGTTTATCCTGACAGAACTAGAATCTTTAAAGAATGACATTGTTAATTACGCAAAGATCAGAGCTTCTTACGCTGAAGTCGGACAAGCCGGAGACTATGTTCAGAATTTTTACTCCGTTCCTGTATATGGTGGTGGTTTCTATTCATTGACACCGATTTTGTATCCAATAAACGGAAGTAACGGTTTTACTCCTTATTACAGAATCTATGATTCGAATTTGAAACCTCAGAATACACGTTCTTACGAACTCGGTGGTGATGTGAACTTCCTGAATAATTTAATTACATTTAATTATACCTATTCACGTCAGAATGTAAAAGATCAGATTTTCGAGGTACCTCTTGCTGCTTCAACAGGAGCAAGCAAGTTGTTAACAAATGGTGGTCGACTTCACACAAATACTCACGAAATAACTTTATCTTTTAATCCGATCAGAACCAAAAACATCAATTGGGATTTTGGTTTCAACTGGACTAGAATGGTCAACTATGTAGATGAACTGGCTCCTGGTGTTGAAAATATCCAATTAGGTGGCTATGTTACTCCTCAAGTACGTGCAGCTGCTAATGAAAAATTCCCTGTAATTTATGGCGTTGGATTCAAGAGAGACGCAAATGGCAATCGCTTGGTTGATGCAGACGGTCTTCCTATTGCCGGTGAAGCACAGGTTATTGGTAAAGTATCTCCGGATTTTATCTTAGGTTTCAATACGACTTTACGTCTGTGGAAAGCTACTGTTAGTGCAGTTCTTGACTGGAAGCAAGGTGGCCAAATGTATAGTAGAACAGCTGGTTTGGCAGATTATTACGGTGTAAGTAAAAGAACGGAAAATCGTGAAGGAACAATCATTTTCGATGGTTATAAAGAAGACGGAACAAAAAATAACACTCCTATTACCGGATCTGCAGCACAACAAAATTATTATAGTGTCTTGAATAATATTGACGAATCTTCTATTTATGACAATTCATTCATTAAACTTCGCGAAATAGCTGTCAGCTATCCAATCTTCGAAAAGCAATGGATGACTATCAACCTAAACGTATTTGCTCGTAATATCCTTATTTGGTCTCAACTACCGGATTTGGATCCTGAAGCAAGTCAGGGAAATAACAATATGGCCGGTGCATTTGAAGATTATTCTATGCCTCAAACTGCAAGTTACGGTTTTGGTGTCAATGTTAAATTTTAATTAGTACAGAACAATGAAAAAATATAAATCGATTGTAAAGCTGTTAGCTATTTCTTTTCTGACAGCATTTAGTATAACGTCTTGTACTGAGGATGCGATGGATAAGGTGAATGAAAACCCCAACAATCCACAAGATGTTCCTGCTAAATTTTTGATCACAGACCTAGGTGTCAATACCGGATTTAGTATTGTAGGCGGAGATTTCTCACTTTACTCTTCCGTTTACATAGAGCATGAAGTAGGTATTAGCAATCAGCTATATAGAGCCGAAACACGTATTGGCGAGCCAACAATTGCTACTACATATAATAATACTTGGGGGAGCGTTTACTCCGATATTAAAAATGCAAAAATAGCAATCAAAAAATGTCAGGAAGATCCTTCTGAAATTGGAAATGTCGTAACAGAAGCTATTGCCAGAATTTATCTTGCATACAATGGAGCTATCGTTACCGACCTTTTTGGTGATACTCCATTTAGTGAAACCGGCATATTAAATGAGAATGGAACGCCTGCGTTTATGCAACCCAAAATTGAGACACAGGAATCTATTTATGCCGAAATTAATAAGAATCTGGATGAAGCTATCGCTCTTTTAGATGGAGGTAATGCAGTAGATGCCGGACCATCAGGGGCTGTAGGAAGCAAAGATTATATATATTCAGGTAAAGCCAGTTCATGGTACAAGGCTGCATATGCATTAAAAGCCCGTTATACAATGCGTCTACTTAATAGAAGCAATGACAAAACGAAAGATCTCAATGATATTCTTACTTATGTAAGTAAATCTTTCCAATCTGCAAATGAAGAATGTAAATTAAGCATCTACAATGGAGATTCACAGGTAAATCCTTTATGGGGATTCAGTTACAGCCGTAATAGTCTTGCTGCCAGTAAGAGTTTAATTGATAAATTTGCAGAAAGAAACGATCCGAGATCTCCTCAAGCATTTCTAGAACCAGACCCGACAGGGTATATCGTTTATGGAGAAGGGGGTGTACAAGCGACAAACATTGAAGATATAGTAGCCGCTCCTAATGGAACTCCTGATGAAGTACAGAATACATACGGAATGTCTATGCCATCATGGGCAATTACGACTCCGACTCTTTTGATTAGCTACCATGAAGTAAAATTCCTGGAAGCAGAAGCTCTTTGTCGATTAGGGAGAACTAAAGAAGCAGAAGTAGCTCTGAAGGAAGCTATTAGTGCAGCAATAGTAAACCTTGGAAATGCAATTGCGGATGCTGCTGACAATTGGGTTGGTGGTGAAAATAATCTGAACAAGGAGGTGGCAGAAGCTTATTTCGATAAGAGCGTCAAACCTTTATTTGATGCAAACCCACTGAAAGAGACAATGATACAGAAATACTTAGCATTTTTCGGTGGCTCAGGAGAGTCAGTTGAAGCATATAACGATTACCGTCGTTTAAAAGGTGCCGGAGAAAATTTCATTGAATTAAAAAATCCGCTGAATAGCAATAAATTCCCTTACCGTTTCGGTTACGGTGCTGATGATGTATTAGCCAACCCGGCTGTTAAAACAGCTTTTGGTGATGGACAATATGTCTACACAGAACCTGTTTGGTGGGCAGGCGGTAGCCGATAAACTGAATTCAATACGGTGATCATATAAACAGTTATACGGTCACCGTATATACTCACATACGACAACCGTATAAACTAATATACGATGATCATATAAACGCTTATACGATCATCGTATTTTTTATTTAGCAAACTTCACATCTATACCTTTATCTTCTTTCGCCTTTAATCCTAATACCCTTCCTCCTACTTTCACCTTTCCGGTAATAAACTCCGGAATATTATATGACATCATAAAACGGTCGTAAAACCCGGTATCTTTCTGAGGTAACAAAAATGGTTTGCCGGCTTTTCCATCGGCATCGATATAAGCGATATATGGACGGGTATATAATCCGTCTATCCGTCGACTGCTAAATATAACCCAACGGCTATTACTACTCCAGGAATGATAGCTTTCCACATCATCGCTGTTTAATATATCCATCGGGGCACTTTCCTTCGTTGTAAGGTCAGCCATATACAAATCTGCATCCTTATGCCAGATGGAGAAATTCCCATATCCGGAGACTGTGTACATCAAATGCTTTCCATCAGGAGATACGCGAGGAAAAGAAGCACTCTGCCCTGCGGTATTCGCATTATATAATGTATCGACTACAGATCCGAAACTCCGGGTATCCGGATCGAAAGCAATAGAGCACAAGTTATATTTGATCTCGGAAAACTCTTCCGGAATAGGACGTGCCGGGGCAGTACAGAAATAAAGCGTTTTTCCATCCGGAGAAAAGGTCGGGAAAGTTTCAAAAGCATCCTTTGAAAATAACTTTCCGGCAGTCACTATCTCATGCTTCTCCACATCATACACTACAACATCCGAAGCCTCATCAAACACTTCGATCCGGTTCCTGTCATTCACATGGAATCCCTGCTTGGTATTGTTTACAGAAAATGCAACATACTTTCCTGACGGATGCCAGGAAGGATATACCAATGAAGAAATAGTCTGTTCCGTTTTTGTATTCAGCTTTTCTATTTTATCGCCGTCAACCAGTATGGTTCCGGGATATGTTTCACGCATATGGAAAAGCATCTTGTCCGGATTCTGCATACAAAAAGAATGGCAATTCACACAATTCCGACCACTCATCTTATTTTCAATGATGGCTGTTTCCGTATAGTTTTCAAGATTACGCTGATAAAGCCCCATCTTATTCCACAAGGTATACCCGGGAGCAATTAAACGATAGGCGATATAAGGATCGATGGGCTCTGTTGCCACATATAATTTAAAAGGGGCATATTCAACCCACTGACCATTATCTTTTGCCTGTATGGTTACATCCACTGCATTGCCGCTCGCCGACTGTAACAGCTTCTTCCATTCGGAAACCGGAATTACAAACTGCCCACCTTTAGCTTTCACTTCTACTTTCCGGTCAGCCGAAGATAAGACAACACGAGCATCCTCATACGGAGTCGTCAGAGAGAAGTTCAGCGGAGCAATATTTGCCGGGATAGTCACCTCTGTATAATCCGGATCGATTACAGGTTTTTCAGTTAGTTTATTGTTAATCTGAACTGAATCCGAACAAGACATAAACAAGGCCAACAACACAATATATTTACAATTTCCCTTCATATTCATCCGATTATTTAAACATAAAATAAAACCAATACGTATCTCCATAGGCTCTTCTCATCAATCCGGGTAGCGCATTAGCATTGCTCCTGTTTGCCAAAACCTGTTTTTTATATTCTGCAAAACGCAGAACAACCGAAGGAGATATATTAAAACGCTTCCAATAGTCGGGTTCGGCCTCCGACAAAGTGATCACAGCTTCCTGAAACGATTTAGGCAATGCTGGCAGCACATCCGTTCCATAACAGGACTCCACCATTTTCTTAAAACTCTCCATATCTTTAGACATCAGATAAAAGACACCGAGGTATTGGATGGCATTTCTGTTTGCCGGATTCGCTTCAGCAATCATCAGTAAATCATTTTCAACACCGTTTATCTCCGAAAGATAATTTTCCTGAGGCAGACTTCTACGTCTCGGCCCTAAAACAGGATCTTTCTCCACTTCGGCATCGTTATATAAAAACTTACGCTGGCTGTTTGCCCATACATCGTAGCAGCAAGTATTTTCTAAAATACGGATATACTTTTCCGCTACCAGGTATTCACCATAGATAAGATTCGTCTGCACCAACCTTTTCAGGGCACGCGGATTTCCTTCCCCTATGGCAGTAGCGAAAGCTTCAAAAGCCATCTCCTGCGACGAGGCCGAATTACCCATAGCAAAAGCAATATCACTTAACAGTACCGAAATCTGCTCCGTCCGGTTCCAAGCCACCTGCAAGCCCAACGGGCCTTTCTGATCAAAGCTAAAAACCCGTTCTGCCAACTCCCCTTTCTGTGCTAATGCCAGATTCAGATAACACATATTCAGATAATTGGTAAGCCGTCCGTTACTTGCTTCTATAATATTGTTCCATTGCTCCGTTCTGGCATAATAATCCAGTTCTTTCACTTTGGCCGATTTCTTGTCTCCGTATTCAGGTATTCCCCACCAGCATATCAGAAACAGCAGGGCCAGCTGTAGAACACCCCCTGCAATTAAAAGCTTTCTACCGGCCTCTCTCTGCCTGCGTTTCAACCAAAATGCAATAACCAGAATAACGGGAAGCGCTATCCACGGATAATAGATTACGGATTTCGGTTCCAAAGCCGTATGATAATAAGCATCCGGCAGAAAAGCAAAACGATATTCTCCTACGGCAGAAAAATAAACGCTACAAACTCCGCATAAAACAGCCGAAAAGAGAGACAAGAATCCCCAATATCCTTTGGGCGTTTTATTGAACAACTCATAAATAACCACCAATATCGAAAACAGGAAAGCCGCCGCCCCTACCAATCCGTATAAAACGAATGTCGACAACACCTCTACCCCTATCCGCCATGTGTTGTTCGATATACGCAAACACAAATACAACACAAAAAGCATTATATCCAATGCAACCGTACCATAAACCAGATAGTTAAAATCAAAATGGAGGAACATCACCAAAATAACCGGAACCAAATAAAGCAAAAACAGATTCGTAGCCGGAACAATGCGATGCACAAGGGCACGAACCGTAAGTCCGGTAACAACCAACAATCCGGCAACAATGGCTGCGCCGGTATATGGCAATATAAAAAACTGAACCAGAAATTCAGACAAAACCAAAGCTAATCCGCCCGGTAACATTAGTTTACCCGAAATATACTCCCAGGTTAACTGAAACAACTGACTTTGTTCGATAAAGTAAAAATGGAATTTACTATACGCCTGCAAAAAGGCAAACAAAGCTATAAATATGAGCAGCCAAAATGCTATGACTTTCAATTTCATGGTATTGTGGTTTTAAGTATGTTTAATTAATTCAAAATGTTTATCCACACATTGCGGAAGCTCATGTGGATAATGAGTGACATAGATCAACGTTTTACCCGGCCGTGAACAGAACTGTTCTATTATCCGTGCAGCCTTCTTCTTGTTACTGATATCGAGGCCGTGTAAAGGTTCATCTAATATGATTAAATCCGGATCTTTTACAAATGCGCGAGCCAACAAAGCCAACCGCTGTTCACCCGATGATAATGTCAGAAAGGAGCGGCCTTTTAATGTCTCGATACCAAAGACATGCATCCACTCCAGAGCTATTGCCTCCTGTCCGGCTGTACATTTGCGATATAATCCGATCGAATCGAAAAATCCGGAACCGACAATGTTCAATACCGGTACATTCTCCATATAAAACAGATGCATTTCGGGAGAAACATAACCTATCCGCTTTTTTATGTCCCAGATACTTTCTCCCGACCCTCGCTTCCGGTCGAACAAATATAATGTATTTGCATAAGACTGAGGATTATCCGCATAAATTAAACTCAATAAAGTGGACTTTCCAGCTCCATTAGGGCCAAACAAAGCCCATTTTTCTCCATTTCGTACTTCCCAGTCGAGTTCTTTCAGAATGGTTCTGGCTCCATATTTAATAGAAACACGTTCCATACGGAAAGTAACATCATGAGTGGAAGGAGTTTTTTCCGATACAGGTAATGAGACTCCTGAAAAGTGATCCGGGAAAAGATGGGTAAGTAAATCCGTATGTACCATGAAGTCTGCACGCGTTTCCGGAGTAAATGCCATTCGGTTATGTACAGGTAAAATATGCGTAATCATTTCCGGTATATCATCCGGGTTAGACAGGAGCAAAATAACCTGTACATTTTCCAGTTTTGTCATCTGCTGTAACAAGTCGATCAGAACACCTCTTGAAGAGGCATCCAGACCTATAAACGGATTATCGAGTATCAGAATGCGAGGTCGCGTTAAGAGCGAACGGACAATCAGGAATTTACGCAGTTCTCCACTAGACAAAAAGATCAATCGCTTGGGTAGTAAATCTTCTATAGCAAAGAAAGAAAGTATCTGACGAAGATTTTCCATACCGGCATACTCTTCCAGGATTTCCTCTATCGTCGGAACCTCATCTGTTTCCGTCGAATGCCAACGTTGCTGATAATATGTATTCCGGCAATCCGCCAATGAATAGATATCTTTGAAAGCTATGCTCTTAACAAGATTACTTACTTTATCGTCATATCCAAAAGTTATTTCGCCCTCTTTTAAAGCAAACTTACGCTGCATCATGTCCGCAATCAAAGTTTTCCCCGAACCGTTCGGACCTATTATAGCCCATTGTTCCCCCTCTTTGACTGACCAGCTAAACGGCTCTGCAAAACGAAGTTCCGGCAAACGGGTAACTACATTATGCAGACTAACTATTGTCTTATTCCCTTTCATCGTCTTTTATTTACACGCCCAAAGGTAAACAGATTCTTTAAAAACTTAAACATATCAACAAGAAAGAAAAAGGGATTACTCATCACGAGCAATCCCTTATATATATACAGGCGTGGTATGTCTATAAAATTCTTACAAATTAGTTATTATAATGCCTGTAATTTCCCAACTCAACTTAATAAATTCCAATCCAATATATTTTATTGTATTATGTTCTATTCCATTTAATTCAGCCTGATAGACTACCCACCTTTACGAGACAAAAATAATAAAATAAAACAAAACAGCAATCCAATCATTTATTTTTTACACAAAAGAGAGCATTTTACTATCAATCAAAAACCATTATTGAATTTAGTAAGATTTCATCATATAGTTTAGAAGAGAATATCTATCTTTGGATTTCTAATTTTTTATATTAAAATCCAATAACATGAAACGATTCTTTTATTTCTCAATTCTTTTGCTGGGAATTATCAGCACACTCAATGTTTCTGCAGCCGATAAAAACAAATGGCAGCCTCTATTCGGAACAAATCTATCGGACGCCAGTTATAATCCGGAGATCTGGAGTATAACTGATGGCGTACTTACAGCTGTGCAAGACGAGTCTATATGGACCAAAACCGAATATGAAAACTTTGAGCTGGATCTGGATTTCAAAACAGATGTAGGAACAAATAGCGGCGTTGTCATTTATTGTACCGACACTAAAGACTGGATCCCTAATTCAGTAGAAATACAAATCGCCGACGATCATTGCGAAAAATGGGGAAATGGAAAACCTTATGAAAAATGTGGTGCCATTTACGGCCACCTTGGGGCAAATAAAGATAAAATTGTAAAGAAGCCCGGAGAATGGAACCATATGCGCATAAAATGTGCCGGACAACGCATCACTGTTATTTTAAATGGTAAAAAAGTAACAGAAATGGATATGAGCAAATGGACCTCGGGCAAAGTAAATCCCGATGGAAGTGAAATTCCCAGCTGGCTACCCAAGCCTTTTGCTGAATTACCGACAAAGGGCTATATAGGTCTGCAAGGAAAACACGGTGACTCATTTATCTGGTTCCGCAACGTAAAAGTCAGAAGCTTGTAATAACTTGTAATAAAAGGAAAGAGGAAAGTTTTTACAGACTTTCCTCTCTTCTTTTTCAAGAGACTTTTGTTCCTTTACCTAAATGGATTTCAGAAGCCTGAGTTATGATGATTTCCTTAACTCCTGCATCTATCGCCTGAAATGAATTTTCGAGCTTCGGAATCATTCCCCCTTGTATAATCCCTTGTTCTACCAATTGCTCAAAGGTTGTACGATCAATTTCCGGAATAACACTTTCGTCATCATTTTCGTCTTTCAACACACCTTTCTTTTCAAAGCAAAATACCAGCGTCACATCAAAATGTTTAGCTAATGCCTTTGCCGCTTCACCTGCAATAGTATCGGCATTGGTATTCAACATATGTCCTTGTTTATCATGGGTAAGAGGAGCCAACACCGGAACAATTCCCTGATGGATAAGAGAGGCCAGCAGATCAGCATTCACCTCTTTTACGTCTCCCACAAAGCCATAATCAACCTCGGCTACCGGGCGTTTAGCCGAGCGCATCAGGTTCATATCCGCACCGGTTAAGCCAAGTGCGTTTACATTTAATGCCTGCAAACCCGCAACAATATTTTTATTGACCAAACCACCGTATACCATAGTGACCACTTTCAATGTTTCAGCATCTGTCACCCTGCGTCCGTTAATCATCTTGCTTTCGATACCTAATTGACCGGCCAGTTTGGTTGCAGAACGGCCGCCACCATGCACCAACGCTTTAAATCCTTCAATCTGAGAGAAATCACGAAGCAAACTTTGCAAAGTTTCTTCTTCTTCCACGATCTTTCCACCTACTTTAATCAGCGTAAGCTTTTCTTTTTTCATATCTGACAAAATATTTTTTGCTCCAAAGGTACTAAAAAAGAAAAGATTTACATACTTTTGCATAGTCTAACGCGGTAGTAGCTCAGTTGGTAGAGCATTAGCTTCCCAAGCTAAGGGTCACGAGTTCGAGTCTCGCTTACCGCTCACAGTTATTTTAAGGTATTACCTTTTTCGGGTAATACCTTTCATTTTTTCAACCCACATATAATTTATATCATAATAGACTTGTTGCATAATATAAAACAGCTACCACCTGAAACTAATTTATTCCCATCTATTTTATAATAGTTCTCATTGATGAAAACATTTCACTAAAAATGAGTGTTAATCCTATATTATTCTTACTTTTGCGACTATTAACTAATTTTAAAAAGAAAAAGAAAAAACAGCCATGTTAACAGTGATGATTTTTGTTTTTTTAGTCGGGTATCTATGTATAGCTTTAGAACATCCACTAAAAGTAAACAAAGCCGGAACAGCCCTACTCACCGGGACTATACTTTGGGTTTTATATACCTTCGGGGCACCTGATCTTATTCCAATTGCTTCTGCCGAAGCCTTTAAAGAGTTTCTGAACTCGCATCCTGGCATAGCTGCTCTCCCTTTCGTAGAACAAAGCACCCGCTTTGTCGTTGAACATCAGGTATTGGACAGTATCGGGGAAATTGCAGAAACACTTATCTTCCTGATAGGAGCAATGATTACAGTTGAACTGATCGATGCTCACGGAGGTTTTATGTTCATCACTAACCGCATTAAGACAAACCAAAAAAGAAAATTACTGGTATTAGTCGCCTGTATCACTTTTTTCATGTCTGCCATACTTGATAACCTTACCACTTCAATCGTTATGGTTATGTTGATGCGAAAATTATTAGGCAACTATAAAGAACGTTGGGTATTTGGTAGTGTCATTATCATTGCAGCCAACAGTGGCGGTGCCTGGTCTCCTATCGGCGACGGCACTACAATCATGTTATGGGTTAGAGGCAATATTTCTTCATCTTCTACCATTCCCCATCTCATCCTGCCTAGTTTAGTTTCTGCAGCAGTACCAGTTTTGATCATGATGCGCTTCCTGCACGGAAAGGTAACACCTCCCGACGCATTTACTTACAGTGAAAATGACGAACTACTCAAAGAACTGAAGAATAAAGAAAAACTTTCGATATTAATTCTCGGTGTATTCTGCCTTGTATTCGTACCTATTTTTAAGACAGTCACCCACCTCCCCCCCTTCATGGGTATCTTAATGGGGGTCGGTATTTTGTGGGTATATACAGAATTAATGTATAGACGGAATATCGTAAACGAAGATATAAAACTCCGTTTATCAAAAATAGTTCGCCGCATAGACGGAGCTACCTTATTATTCTTTCTTGGGATTTTATTGGCTGTAGATGCTTTACGTTGTAGTGGCGTCCTCTCCAATTTCGCCTTATGGCTAGATGATACAGTGGGTAATGTATATGCAGTAAACTTGATTATCGGGACATTATCAGCTATCGTGGACAATGTTCCTTTGGTTGCCGGTGCAATCGGCATGTATCCGGTGGCAACTGAAGCTATGATCACATCAGCTGCCGATCCTGTTTATATGGCAAACTTTGTTCAGGATGGAGTCTTCTGGCAGTTTTTAGCCTATTGTGCCGGCGTTGGAGGTAGTATGCTGATTATCGGATCTGCTGCCGGAGTTGTAGTGATGGGGCTGGAACGTATCAATTTCATTTGGTATCTCAAAAATATTTCGTTACTTGCACTCCTAGGATATCTGGCAGGGGCCGGAGTCTATATTATCCAGAACGTAGTACTGGGGTTATAAACAAAAGGAGGATACAATTATGTTATGGGATTTCATACTCAGATTATTTATCGCAGGTCTTCTGGGAGCAGTAGTTGGTCTCGACCGGGAATACAGGGCAAAAGAAGCCGGATATCGTACGCATTTCCTGGTCTCATTAGGTAGTGCTCTCATCATGATTGTTTCTCAGTACGGTTTCCAGCAAATCATACAGGAAAACAGTGTTTCCCTCGATCCCAGCCGTGTTGCGGCGCAGGTAGTAAGTGGTATCGGTTTTATCGGAGCAGGAACGATTATTATTCAGAAACAGTTTGTTCGCGGACTGACAACAGCCGCAGGCATCTGGGCTACAGCCGGAATTGGACTAGCCATCGGAGCCGGAATGTATGGTGTCGGTGTAGCAGCAACAATACTGACTTTAATCGGTCTGGAGCTATTAAGTTTCATTTTTAAAAGCCTGGGGATGAAAAGTTCGATGATCATCTTTTCGACTGCTGAGAAAGACATTATACAAAAGGTTACCCGGGTACTGAGTGACAGAGGCTATATGCTCGTCTCCTATCAAATGGAAAAAGTCAATCATTCGAATGCCGACACCTATGTCGTTACGATAGTCATAAAAGCCAAGAAAAGCATGGATGACAACAAATTACTCCTGTTTATGGAAGAATTTCCGGAAATAACAGTCGAGAGAATTGAATAGAATTACTGAAACGGGGACAAGTTTTACTATATTTGTCCCCGTAATTATTTATAACAAATACACATGAACATAATTTCTAAACTTTTTAAGAAAGAGAAAGAAGAAACAGAAGCCTCCTCAAAGGGCTCCGTTGAAGAGTTCGTTTCTCTGATCCGCGTTTATTATCAGGCTGTAATGGCTGTGCAACTAGGTATAACCAACATCAATATGTTGTCGGATATGGCGCTTTTCAAACGGATGTTGAAGATCCCGACTCAAAATAACAAACCAGGTATTGCCGAAAAATCACGTGTCCGCAAGATCCTGATGCAAGATTACGGTATAAAAGAAAGCTTCTTTAAAGAGATCGATGCATCAGTCAAAAAGAACTGCAAGTCGCAAAACGATATCAAATCGTACTTTTTCCTTTTCCAGGGATTCTGTAACGATCTGTTTTCTTTGCTGGACAACCTGATGCAATGGAAGTTCCGTTTCTCCATGCTGGTAAAAAAGTTGCTATACAATCAAACCGCCAAAACGATCCACGAGATTGTGACCCGTTCGGAATGGAAAGAAGTAAGCGTACAAAAAACAGCCTGGAGTATCCGTAAATACAAAGAAACACTCGGTTACTCAGAAGAATGGATGACTGATTTTGTTTACAATGTAGTCCTTCTTGCCAAAGAAGATGCAAAGAACCAACGAAAGAAAGACAAATAAAAATCGACCGATATGAAATATCTCTTTTTAGAATATCCGAAATGCAGCACTTGCCGGAATGCAAAAAAATGGTTGGATGAGCATAAGGTTTCTTACGACGACCGCCATATAATCGATCAGAGCCCTTCTGTTGAAGAGCTGATCGAATGGATTGAACGGAGCGAGCTTCCTTTGAAAAGTTTCTTTAATACTAGCGGTCTAGTCTATAAAGCGATGCAATTGAAAGATAAACTGCCTGCGATGAGCGACAAGGAGCAGATCGAACTGTTGGCATCCGACGGCAAGTTGATCAAACGTCCTTTACTGGTAAGCGAAAATCAGGTGCTGGTAGGTTTTAAACCCGGTGAATGGGAAGAATCAGTAAAATAATCCTATGAAAGAGTTTATCACCCCTCCCGATCACATTCATTTCCTGGCAAAGAAATTATTTACCGATTGTGGGGAAATTATCGATGGCTCCATTGCCTATCTGGAAAAAGGAGGTGGTGGACCAACTTCATTGCATACACATGAGCACAATCATCTGTTCATCGTGACTAACGGACAGGCACGAATCGAGCTCGGAGGCGAAGTAAAAATACTGAACGCCAACGAGTCGTTTCTGGTAAAAGGAAGTATTCCTCATTCTGTATGGAATAATATCGACGGAACGACCGTCATGATCGGTATTTCCGTAAAAGATAAATAATCATCTTAATTCATTTCTCAGATGGAAAATCTAACCTATCAACCGAATGTGGAACACGTTGCTGCCTGCGGACTCTATTGCGGAGCTTGCCGTAAATTTGTTAAAGGCCAATGTCCCGGATGTAAAGCAAATACGAAAGCGGACTGGTGTAAAATACGGTCGTGTAATATAGAACATAATTATAAGAGTTGTGCAGACTGCACGATCAGTTCAATCGATGAATGTAAGAAGTTCAATAATTTCATAGGTAAAGTCTTTGCCGTCCTGTTCCGCTCAGATCGACCGGCCTGTATCAGAAGAATACAAGCCATTGGATACGATGCTTTCGCCGAAGAAATGCATCGTAAAAAACAACAGACTATTAAAAGATAAACAGCAAAAGCCAATGGTATCAGAATTACATCCGCTGGGATTCTTTCTACCCGAACAGACTCAATTGCTTATGTTGGGCAGCTTCCCGCCTCCCATGCAACGTTGGTCGATGAACTTCTATTACCCGAATATCCAAAACGATATGTGGCGCATACTGGGATTACTGTTCTACAATAATAAAGAGTATTTTCTGGAAACAAAGAAAGCTTTCAGTGAAGAAAAGGCCAGGCTGTTTTGCAGGGAAAAAGGTATTGGTATCGGTGATACGGCTGTCGAGATCATCCGTCTGAAAAACAATGCTTCCGACAATTTCCTGCAAGTAATCAAGCCAATCGATCCGGAAGAGGTATTGTCGCAGATTCCGGAGTGTAAAGCGATTGTCGTAACCGGTCAGAAAGCAATGGATACTCTCCTGTCCGTCCTCCCTCCTACTGAGGAACCCAAGGTCGGCTCATATTCAACATTTGCTTTATTAGACCGGACATTCAGATTATATCGTATGCCCTCCTCTTCCCGCGCCTATCCAAAGCCGCTGGAAGAGAAAGCGGCGGTTTACAAACAGATGTTCGAAGGGTTGGAAATGTTATAAAATAAGCCCATCGGTTTCTAATGGCCGATGGACTTAATTTCTTTCAATATACAAAAGACCTATGAATCTCTTACTTCTCTATATTCAGTAATTTCAAATTCCCGAACACCGTCTGCTGGGCAACCTGCTGAATATATTCGGCCTGCTCAGGCGAAAAGTCCATGATCTCCTTTGTCTGATACGGCTGGCGGTAGATAGTCGTAAATATGACATTCGAAGCCAGATAACTACCTAGCGGAGAAGGATGGCTACGGTCGGGCGCATAGAGCACATAATCGGGACGCTCGTTTCGAACCCGCTGCCAGGCCATCCCGACGGGAGCACACCAGGCATTATTCCGGTAAGCCATTTCGAGATAACTGATCTTCAGGCGATCCTGCATACCGTTGTAGGTATAGATCAGCGGATAATCGGATACTTCCTCCTGGCAGCCGTCTTTATGTCCCCAGGTCATATAGAAAATGACTTTAGCATTCCGGTTGTAAGCTAGCACCAGACTGTCAAGGGTACGGGCAGCCGGATAAGTATTCCGCAGCACGACCTCTGTAGGCATCGCAGGAGCAGCACTTTGCTCCTGAATGACTACGTAATCCCATCCTCCTTGTTTGATTGTTCGGATCAGATCGTCGTTTTTCACATGGCCCGCCAGATAATAACCGCCGGGAGTAAACTGTGTATAAGCCATATTCATTCCCTGCGAAGCCGCTATCTGCTGAACCGTCTTCGGCACATCGTTTACATGAGTAAAACTGTTACCGATAAATAAGACACGGACAGAGTCCGGCTTTTCCTGTGCATTACCACTGGCCGACAGGATTAAACCGACAACCGACAGGATAAAAAGCAAAGTCTTTTTCATACTCTATCTATTATCCGCAATGAAAATACATGTTCACCAAACGGATCATCCCCTCCGGATCATTCTTCAGGTCATCGCGCAAGGAGAAGTCGTTATATGACTGAAGCTTTTTAATGATGCCGTCGATCATACTCGGACTAAAAACATTGTACTTTTCAAAGATTGCCCGTTGTTTCTGCAAACGTTCGGCTGAAGCGGCACAACTGTCAGGCAATTGGTCTAATGTATTTAAGCGGTCTTTATTTTCTTCCTGATGGATATTGACGTTGACATACGTCTTTTCTGCAATCTCCAGGGCATTCTCTATTTCAAAACCATAGCGGCAGGCAACCGCCAGTCCGGCAAGTAGTTGATACAGGTCGGCCGAACCATCCGGCGAACGCATCTCTACGGTTTGCTTCTGTGTCGTATCGTAATGGCTGTCCTGTTCCAACGGATTAGCGAGCGAACACATATCTTTCTTGGCAGCCCACCCCAGCGGAACACGAACCAGCACAGAGCGATTACGATCGCCCCAGCAAATATTCGTAGGAGCTTCCTGATGAGGAACCAAACGGAAATAAGAAGTGGGATTCGTATTACCGAAAGCGGTAATGGAAGAAGCCAACTGCATCATGCCGGCAATCGCTTTACGGGCCGTTTCCGACAATACCCCATCCTTCAACATTTGATTTTTACCTTCTTTCATGATACGCATGTGGATATGTAAGCCTGATCCTGCCTTACCTACCGTTATCTTCGGAGCAAAAGTAATATCCAATCCATAATTGTAAGCCAGGTTACGAATAATCCATTTAGCAATAACAAGCTGATCGGCAGCATCTTCCACCCTTGTTGGGAGGAACTCTATTTCATTCTGTTCGTATATCTTTCCGTTCAAAGTAAAATTGCCTACTTCGGAATGACCGTACTTGATCTGTCCGCCAGCCTGCGAGATATAATGCATACACTGAGTGCGGAACTCGTTGAACTTGGCAAAAGGCCCTGATTCATGATAGCCACGCTGGTCGGTTGCCGGAAAGAGTTCTTCTTCCTCCGCAATAACATAATACTCCAGTTCGCCCATAGCTTCAAACTCCATTCCGGTCACTTTGGTAAAAGCTTTACTTGCCTTATGCAAGGTATATTCCGGTGAGCTTTCCAGCGGTTCCCCATCTTTATTGAAGAAAGAGCAGAGCATACTTACCGTCGGCAGTTCGGCAAAAGGATCGACAAAAGCCGTCCGGAAACGGGGTATCACATACAAGTCGCTGCTACCCGCTTCAATAAAGGAGAACAGGCTCGAACCGTCCACACGTTCGCCGCAGGTTAGAATTGCATCAAGGTAGGCAGCATTATTTATAACAAAATTCAATGTTTTCAACCGGCCATCGCCTGCCGGATACATAAAGTTTACCATTTTGATTCCCTTCTCACGGATAAAAGAAATAATGTCCGCTTTTGTAAATTGGGAAGAAGGTTTTTGCAGAAACTCCACCAAAAGGTTTGAGTTCATTTCTAATTCGTTTTTCATGCTTCGTTGATTGTTTTACAGTATAGATTTAACTATCAATTCTATTGTTTCCAAAGATAGAAAAAGAAACTTCGATTGATCTGTTTTCCTTGAATTTTATCATGTAAGAAATTATTATTTTCACTTTTCTTCAAAAAGCCTTGCATATTAAAAACAAAAAGCTACCTTTGCACCCGCAATACGGAAGTAGCTCAGTTGGTAGAGCACTGGTCTCCAAAACCAGGTGTCGGGAGTTCGAGCCTCTCCTTCCGTGCATAAGGCAACACATTTATTATATGTGTTGCCTTTTTTATACTTCAGCTTACATGTAAAGTTTTTCCATAGGACTATTAAACTCTTTCTTAAGGACTATTAAACATTTATGTCAGTTATTTCCCTTGCAAAAATATCACCTTACACAAAAGAAAGGCAAGCCTTACATATTTGCAAACCACACCTTACATCTTTGCAACAATTGCCTTACTTTATTAAAAGTCAGAAGAAAAGAGGTTAATATAAGGGACTTAAGAGGTTAGTTATCCTATGGAAAGAGCTTAATTAAGCTATGCTACAATACTTTATCATCGGAACATAGCTATTTTATCCTATCTATTCAATCGACTCAATAAGCACAAATAAAAACTCTGAAGGCAAGAATGAAGGCCGAATGAGCCCGAAACTGAAAGCGCATTCATTTCGTATACTACAAATAATCAGTCAAATACAATAGCATATGAAGGCATAAAGGCTGACTGAGGGAAAAGAATATCTATTGTTAATTAATAAACGTTCTTTATTCGATCTATCAGGGAATAATCGTATATTGCGCATAGTTTATCACGAGCTTAAAAATCAATAGATAAAAACGAACGCTCTATGAATATAATTAAATACATACTATTAGCAGGCCTTTCGGTCTGCCTGTTTACTTCCTGCGGAGCAACTTTATCAAATGCAATAGCAGCAGATAATAATATTCAGAAAGTTGAACTGGGAATGAGTAAACTGGAGATTATACATATTATGGGGAATACTTATAAAAGACTGGAAGTCAAACAAACACATCAAGGCTATCGGGAAACACTCGGATATTCCGATATGCAGGACGGACTGTACCGATTCCGTCTACTCAATGACAAACTTCAGGAATGGGATTATTTACAACCCAGCAAATGCAAGGATCATTGTTCTGATAAATAATTTCGCATGAATAACAGCAGGGTTCAGTGAATATTCAATCACCGAACCCTGTATGATTAATCCGATAATATTTCCAGCCCATCCTCCTTCATTACAAAGGTATGTTCCCACTGTGCAGAAGGGAGTTCGTCGTCCGTTATTACCGTCCATCCGTCTTCTTCAGCGATGTAGACGCGATAAGTTCCCATATTGATCATCGGCTCGATGGTAAAAACCATGCCCGGAACCAGAAGCATACCGGTTCCTTTACGGCCGAAATGGGCAACTTCCGGTTCTTCGTGAAACTCTAGCCCGACTCCATGACCACATAAATCGCGGACAACAGAGAAACCATTCTTCTCGGCATGCTTCTGAACGGCATGTCCGATATCACCTACGTAACCAAACGGTTTGGCTGCTTTCATTCCGACTTCCAGGCATTCTTTTGCCACCCGAACCAACTTTTCTTTCTCCGGAGAGACTTTACCGATCATAAACATACGGGATGCATCCGAAAAATAGCCGTCCAGGATAGTAGATACATCTACGTTAATAATATCACCTTCCTTCAGTATCTCCTTTTCGCTGGGTATACCATGACAAACGACTTCATTGATCGAAGTACATACGCTCTTCGGAAAACCTTCAAAGTTCAACGGAGCTGGAATGGCACCGTGATCCGTCGTATAATCGTACACCAGCTTGTCGATCTGGGCCGTCGACATTCCTGCCTTGATCTCTTTTGCGACCAAATCAAGGATACCTGAGTTTACGACTCCGCTTCTGCGAATGCCTTCGATCTGTTCTTCTGTTTTAATCAGTTTTCGGGAAGGAACCAAATGACCTTTATTCTGGAGATAGAGTATCTTTTTATCGAATTCCGTTAGTGGCTGGCCTTTGATGATCTGCCAATTATTTCTTCTTCTCATACATCTTTATCGTTTAGATAAACAAAGGTACGTTTGTTTTCTTTTACAAAAGAGAAAATGAGTTTAATAAAGTTCAAAAAACAACTCCAACCTTTAAGGAAAGGCTATGATGACTCAGGGATTCCTGATAGGAAGAGACGAAAGAGGAGGTTGTGTATTCTTTCAGACGATCCAGTTCCTGCATCTCATATCCCAAAGCCAGCAAAACCGTATACTTTGAAAACAAAGAGGTCTGCACACCTATGGCCGGAGAAAGACAAAAGCCGCCGTTCACATCTCCCGAAGAGGCAAAAGAATATCCGGCACTACAATCCAGATAAGGAGTGATCCGGACCGGCTTTATAAGATTATACCGTACAACGGCAAACAACGGGATCAGGACTTCTCTATCATAAAGTGAAAAACCAGTTCCGGCCCCAACCATCAAACGACTGTTGAAAGCATACAGGATTTCTCCCTGCAAAAAGAGCGGAACCGTAGAAGGAGTACTCATAGGGATACCCGTACCGACTGTTACCTGATAACAGACCGGCTTGTTTTTCTCCTGTCCCTTCGACAGGAAAGGGATCAACAGCAAGAGACTGAAGAATATGAATGGTTTCATGGCTGTACTGTTATTGTTATCTGTTTAATGATCTGTAAAGCGGTAGTGAGAGAAGAGGTATCCGGATAGATAGCTCCGTCGCTACCATCTGCCGAACTATGACCGATCAGTGCTGCGGTATATTCTTTCCGGCCGGATGTCAGGTCTATGTCTGCCGCATAAATAACGGCAGGTTGTCCGCTTCCTTCTTTTCCTCCGGAGTAGTTGCTGTCTCCTTCTTTTGCCGACTTCGGGAAGTTGTCGTTAAAGTCGGTAGAGTGGTTGATCTCTATTTTGACTCTGAATTGTTTAAGTTCATTGCCGGGATGTACCTTTACATCAAAGCCCGAATGGGGAGTTGCACCGGTGAGACCGTCGGTAAATGGGGATTTCTTTGTCGGCAGATAAAGGCCGTCTTCATATTTTACTCCGCGGGAATAGCACCAATGCGGCAGAGCCTCTTTTCTTCTGTTCTTACCGGATGCCAGCCAAGTTTGCGTGGCTATCTTATGGGTGACATATACGGTGGAAAGATAATTCCCTTTCGTATCCTCCAACCAGATAGCGATCTGCGGTGGATTCTTTTTACTTATGCCCAGGAACAAAGGAAAGTCGTGTAGCCAGGAGTCTCCTTTCTCGACCGTTATCTTCAAATCGTTGTTCTCATATTCCACTAAATCGTTATTGCAGGAGCAGCAGGTCAATAAAACAGCTCCGAGACCTGCCAGGATGGTTGTTTTATTCATGGTTTCCGTTATTTATCCAGTTATCTATTATTTTATCCAGGCCATTCTCAAGTTGTTCCCAACCGTCTTCAGATTGTAACTTGATGCCGTTATATACCGGACAAGTCTCTTCCAACAGCACCAGGTAACTGATAGAAGCAGAAAGGATAGTCGCCATGATTGAGATTTCCGACTCCGGCCTGTTTGTCAACCGGCTTACGGCACCCACCAGCCACATACCTTTGGCTTCCCGTCTTTCCCTCAGTTCTTTTATTACCTTATTCTTAGCGGAAAGTTCCCAACGGTATAACCGCCGTAAAGTATAATCATTACGGAGCATTCTGATTTGATTATGGAAAAGTTCCTTTATAAAATCTCCCAGGTGTTCCGTATCCGGCAGTTCCGGCTCCAGGTTGATCCAGTAGTCATATTTCTGAATATAAGCAGCGATCAATCCGTCCAGCGAGTCAAAATAACGGTATATCAGCATCTTTGAAACTCCGGCTTTGGCTGCTACCGCATTGACGCCTAAATTCTCGAAACCCTCATCCTCTATCAAGGTATTGACAGCATTCAACAAGGCAAACTCTGTCAATTCCCTATTTTTACTCGTTCTTACTATAACTTCTTCTTTTTCCATATGCTATTACTTTGTTACCAACTGGTCACAAAAGTAAGTTACCCACCGGTAACATGGATAAGAGAGTTCTCTTTTTTTGTTTTATTAAGAGATTAGAAAGGGATATGAATAGTATTAATCGACTGCGGTATCACTCCTGCCATGCAGGTATTCTTTCTTGAACATATTGAAGCAGAGCATGAATACTGAGATCAGAAGCGGCCCGAAGATCACTCCCATAAATCCGAATAAGGACAGACCGATGATCACACCGAAAATAGTTACCAGGGGATGTATATCCGCCATTTTCTTCTGTAACATAAAACAGATCAGGTTATCTA
>NZ_CAJJWO010000076.1 GCF_905196875.1 uncultured Parabacteroides sp.
CGGTGTTTATTTCGATGGTCGGTGTATTCGGCCTGGTGGTATTCGACAGTCAGTACAGGAAGAAGGAGATCGGCATACGAAAAGTAATGGGCTCGACTACCTCCGAGATCCTTGTGATGTTTAATAAAACATACATATATATATTATGTATCTGTTTTATTTTGGCTGCTCCGGTTGCTTTTTATGCAATCAATAAATGGCTGGAGAATTTTATGTACAAGACACCTGTTTATTGGTGGGTGTTTATTCTTGCTTTCCTCTTGGTTTCTCTGATTACGATCATTACGGTGACTTTCCAGAATTGGCGGGCAGCCAGAGAGAATCCGGTGTTCAGCATCAAGAGTGAGTGATATGAAATAGTATTGGGATTATAAAGAAATAAAATACGATTATGAAAACTATTATTAGAAACCTGTTAGGTATTGTCCGTCGATTTAAGATAGCGACTCTATTGAATGTAATGGGATTGAGTATTGCCTTTGCAGCCTTTATAATCCTGATGATCCAGTTACAATATGATTGGGGATTTGACCGGTATCAGAAGAATGCGGAACGTATCTTTCGGGTAGGTCTCTATTTCCCGGAGTCCGGAAATAATGTAGTATTGGCTCGTCCGTTTGCAGAAGCCTTTACCCTTTCTTCCCCTCATATAGACAAAGGGGCTTTGCTTTTCTCCTGGGGAAGCCAGTTGACATTGAAAGTGGAGAAAGGAAATGAGGAGGTAAGTTTCTGGTGCCCGGTTAATGCTATAACTCCGGAATATGCGGATATCTTTAGTTTTGATATGATTGAGGGAAGTGCCGGAAGTATTGATAATCCGGGTACGGTATTGATATCGGAAAGCGAGGCTCAGAAGTTCTTCCGGAATGGCCAGGCTGTCGGAAAACAATTGACAGGGGATAATATGTCGTTCACGGTGGGAGGGGTATATAAGGATTTTCCCAGAAATTCGGTTGTACAGAATGCTGTGTACAGGCGGATCGGGCAGAGAGAAAATATTGATAATTGGTGGAATCGTGGTTATCAGTTATATGTTTTACTGGATGATCCGAAGGCTGCTGGCCAAATAATAACCGATTTTAAAGCTGGTTTGGACAGGGAGGATTATAACTGGGAGATGTGCGACATACGGTTGACGGAGTTGCAGGATATTTATTATGAAGCAGATTCGCTGTTCGACTCCCTGAAGGATAAGGGCAATCGCAATTTAGTGTTGGTTTTGTTCACGGTTGCTATATTGATCGTCTTAATTGCCGGGATCAATTTTACGAATTTCAGCAATGCGCTGGTACCGATGCGTATCCGTAGTATCAATACCCAAAAGGTATTAGGAGGGTCGGATAAGGTATTACGTTATGCCATGCTGGTGGAGGCGGTAGTGATTTGCCTGCTCTCTTTTGTTATTTCACTGTTTATTGTCAGGGGAATGGCGAATACCTGGCTGGCAAACATGATAAACTCTGATATGGCCTTGGCAGCCAATATTCCTCTATTAATATTAACCGGTGTTTTAGCCATAATCGTAGGACTTTTGGCCGGACTATATCCGGCTTGGCGAATCACCTCTTTTCCTCCGGCTTTAGTATTGAAAGGTTCATACGGCCTGACGCCTTCGGGGAAGAGGTTAAGGAGTCTTCTCGTTTCCTTTCAGTTTATTATCTCCTTTGCATTGATTATAACAGCCTTGTTTATCTATTTGCAGAATCGTTATATGGTTGCTTCCTCTTTAGGTTTCGATAAGGATCAGATCGCTATAATCGAATTAAACGGGACTCTGATGAATAATACGGGCACATTAGAAAACCGGTTAAAGAATGAATCGAACATACAGGATGTGTCTTTTGCCCAGGATTTATTGTCAGGTGGGGATGAATTCACGACATACGGGCGTGGATACAGGGATAATGATCTGACATTTAAGTTATTCACTGTTGCTCCGAATTTCCTTCAGGTAATGAATATTCCGATTATATCTGGGCGTGGTTTTCTTCGGGAGGATGCGAGTACGGCGGGTGGATCTTACATTTTTAATGAAACGGCGCGGTTGCAATATGATCTTGTTTCAGGTGAGTATATTACCGGAAATGCTTATGTCGACGTACCGCCTGCGGTGATTGCCGGTTTTATTGATGATATAAAATATGCCTCTTTTCGCACGAATGTGGCTCCTATGGCTTTTTATGTTCCGACCGAGAAGGATCTCCATCCGAGGTATGCATATATAAAAATAAAAAGCGGGGCTGATATCCGGAGAGCTATTGCTTCTATTGGCCAGGTATTGACTTCGATAGATAAGGATTTTCCAGTAGAAATAACGTTTTATGATACGATACTAAACAATCTCTATAAACGGGAGTTGAGTATAGGTTGGTTGATCTCGCTTTTTAGTTTGGTTGCTGTATTTATATCTATTGTGGGGGTTTTGGGATTGGTTATTTTTGAAAGTGAATATAAGCGGAAAGAAATAGCTTTACGGAAAGTACATGGGGCCACTACTTCCCAGATATTGGTCATGTTCAATAAGGTGTATTTGCGTATTCTTGTCTTGTGTTTTATCCTGGCAACGCCTGTTGCCTATTATGTGATGAAGCAATGGATGACTTATTTTGCCTATAAAATACCGTTGTATTGGTGGGTGTATGCCGTTGCTTTTATCATGGTTTCTATAATCACTCTTCTGGCTGTTACTTTCCAGAATTGGAATACAGCCAGTGAAAATCCGGCAGAAAGTATAAAAATAGAATAATTGATATGCAACGTCCCATAAATTATTACGTTTCTATTGATAGAGTTGTTTTGACAGACAACCTTAAATCGGAATAATAATCTTGGTGTATATGAAAACTATTTTAAGGAACTTCATCAGCGTACTTCGCCGTTTCAAGATGGCGACACTTCTGAACGTATTAGGATTAAGCATCGCTTTTACCGCCTTTATGGTGATAATGATGCAGGTGAATTATGACTACACATTCGACTCCTGCCAGCCGGAAGCCAATTCGATCTATCGAATGGATATGGATTTTCAGGGGAATATGAGTGCGGTTATCAGCCGTCCGTTTGCAAGGGGATTCACGGAATCATCCCCGCATGTGAAAGCCGGAATGATCATGTCGTCCTGGAATTCCGAGTTGTTTTATAGCGTGGAGCAGGGAGGAGAAAGGCAGAACTTCAAGGATCCCGTTGTAAATACGACATCCGGAATTACCCGTGTCTTCCATTTTGATATGGTGGAAGGGAATGAGACGGCGCTCGATCAACCGGAAACAGCTATAATTCCTGAAAGTATGGCACGCCGCTTATTCGGAAGTGAATCGGCCATAGGTAAGCGGCTGATGAGCGCGGAATCCGAAAATACGCTGGCAACGATCAGCGGTGTCTTTAAAGACTTCCCCCGTAACTCGTCTGTTCGGAATATTATTTACCGGCAAATGCCCGATAAAGAAAATTACAATGAGTATGGCAACCAGAATTATTTCTTTTTCTTCCGTCTGGACGATCCTTCCAACATGGAAGTTGTTAAAGATAACTTCAAAAAGAATTTCGATGCCTCCCAGCAATTCGGGAAAGATTTCAAATGGGGGAAAGACGGCATCGACTTGCATTTGACGCCGCTACCTAAGTTGCATTTCCTGACGAATGTTTCTTTCGACTCCATGCCGAAAGCCAGCCGGCAGACAATGCATGTTCTGTTTGCGATCGCTTTTGTCATCCTGTTGATTGCCGGTATCAACTTTACTAATTTCAGTACCGCTTTGACTCCGATGCGTATCAAGAGTATTAATACGCAGAAAGTATTGGGAAGTCCTGATAGCGTGCTTCGGACGAGCTTGTTGGTAGAAGCTGTCATTGTAAGTATAGTGGCTTATCTTATTTCACTGGGTTTGCTGTTTGTTGCCGGACATACTTTTGTAGCATCCCTGGTAGATGCCGACATGTCCTTTTCGGTGCAGTCGGTTCTCATTATGACTACGGCTGTTATTGCGGTGGCGGTAGGTGTATTGGCTGGTATCTATCCTGCCTGCTACATCACTTCTTTCCCGCCGGCATTGGTATTGAAGGGCAGTTTTGGTTTGTCCCCGAAGGGGCGCGTACTTCGAAGCGCACTGGTGAGTATCCAGTTTGTCGCTTCATTTATCCTGATTATCAGTTCCCTGTTCATGTATCTGCAGAACCGGTATATGCAAAATACTCCTTTGGGATACGATAAGGACGAATTGATCGTGATCGAATTGAACAGCAAAGTCAATAAAAACCAGAGCGTCCTGACCAGCGAGGTGAAGTCGTTTTCCGGAATAGAAGATATAACTTATGCGGAACAGGTTCTGTCCAGCCGTGACTTTTATATGGGATGGGGACGCATGTATAAAGACCAGGATATCAATTTCCAGTGCATCCCTGTTTCTCCTTCTTTCTTGCATGTGATGGGAATCGAGGTGAAGAGTGGTCGTGATTTCCGTCCCGAAGATGATTTGAAAGAGAACGGCTGCTATATTTTTAATGAGAAAGCCCGCGAGATGTATAATCTGGAACTGGGAGAGAAGATCGATGGTGATGAGATTGTCGGTTTCATTTCGAACGTCAAATTCGCATCTTTCCGTAATGAAGTATCTCCGATGACTTTTTACGTATGGGGTAAATACAGATGGGGACAGGAGGTCGACAGTAAATATTATGCAGCCGCCTACGTAAAAGTGAAGGCAGGGAGCGACTTGCGGGCAGCCATGAAACATGTGCAAGCCTGTTTAACTAAGATAGATCCGATTTATCCTTTCAAAACAACCTTCTATGATGAGATCCTGCAGCAGACCTATGAAAGGGAATTGAAGATCAGTAATCTGATCACCCTGTTCAGTGTTATTGCAATCTTTATCTCCGTTGTCGGTGTATTCGGCCTGGTTGTATTCGAAAGTGAATACCGCCGGAAAGAGGTGGCTGTCCGTAAAGTATTGGGATCGTCCACTTCCCAGATATTGTTTATGTTCAACAAAGGCTATCTGGCCATTCTTGTCGTTTGTTTTATCTTAGCCGCGCCGGTCGCTTTCTATGGCATGTACCGCTGGCTGGAAAACTTTGCTTACCGCACTCCAATGTATTTATGGGTATTCTTGCTCTCTTTTATCATCATATCGGCCATTACTTTTATAACCGTTACCTTCCAGAACTGGCATGTGGCAAACTCCAATCCGGTAGATAGCATGAAGACGGAATAAAAGGCTTCTATATATTGAGGTTTCAATGTCTGATAATTTGACAATAATGTCTAATTATCAGACATTGGTACGGTTACATTCCAGAGCTGGCGGGCAGCCAATGCAAACCCAGTAAACAGTTTAAAGTCCAAATAAGAAACCGATTACCCTATTCCTCTTCGAATGGGGGGCTTTTTTTCTGATTATTCTTGTACCATTCTCTGAAAGTTTGTCCAACCTGTTGTTTGAAAGCACGGCTGAAGCTGGATGCATGCGTAAAACCAACTTTTTCAGCAATCTGCTCCTGCGTCAACTCCGGATGGAAGTGGATTAGTTCTTGCGCAAACCCGATACGTTTCTGGTTGATAAAATCAGAAAAGCTACATTGATATTCCTGGTTGATAAGCCTCGAAATATAGGTCCGGTTTGTTTTGAGCATCCAGGCGACCTTTTCTATATGGAGGTTATGTTGCAGAAATATTTTTTCTTCATCGATGATTTGATTGAATCTGGGGAGAAGTTTGTAATGAGATTTTTGAGAAATATCCGTCTCGTTTTCATTCTTGTTTATAGGGTCAACATTTGATTTATGCTCCGACAGTTCAACCTTATATTCTATGTGGTATATATCATATCCCAGATAATAGAAAATACCTGTCCAAATAATTAGTAATAAAGATATTATAACCGGATTATGAATAAAAGACAGGTGATCTCCCGCTTCTGCTATAAAGGAAATGAGGGCAGAAAGGAATATACCGGACAGAATAAGATACTTCGTATTAATATATTTGTATTTTATATCCGTGTTTAATTTATAAAGACGACATTTACGGTGGATCAGATAAATGAAAATATAAGCCGCTAAACCGGTAATTTGTATACCAGTAAAGAATACTTCAGGAATCTCGGTTGTATGAGTGTAACCGGAATTTTCTTCATTTCCAAAGCGAAGGCCCCATATTAAGGCGTTGGCAGCAATCAACAAAGTACATACAATCCATCTATTTTGTAGACATACGTTTCTTTTCCCATTACCGAATAAGGTCAATGCCCAGAAAAGGCAGACAAAAAATGGTAATAACAGGATATAGTTATGTAGCATATACTATACTGTTTGTCAGATTATACAATGATAAGACTTATCCTTTCAGCTTCTCCAGATATTCTGTAGGAGACATTTTTTCGATACTCGAGAAATACCGGTAAAAACTGGAACGCGAAGTGAATCCACATTTGAACATAAGTTCTTTTACCGTACAGTTTTTTTCTAATGCTGCCTGTTCCTTGAAATACTGGAGTCGTATGAAATTAATATACTCCCTGAAACCAGAAAATCCATTATAACGAAGAACGTTGGTGAGCCTATGTTCGTTAGTCTCCAGATCGTTCAGCAAGTTCAACAAGGAATATTCCGGATCGATGAATGGTTTCTGGTTCTTCATCAGTGCTTGCAACTGCTTGCTCAGTTCAAGTGTCGTGATAGATATTTCGATATCCCGTACAGCTTCGACCTCTTCTGATTGCAGTTGTTCAACCGGATCAGGAGGAAGCGACAGCGGGTTTTCATTTCGTAAATAAAGAATATTCAGGCAGAGTAAAGGTACGATGACCAGATATCCGAATAAATTAAAGCTCAGTCCCGTTGTCCCTAGCATCAACCATATATATCCCGACATGATAATACCGAAACAACTCATATAAATAATAGTGGAACGGTTCTGTTTACGACGGATAGGTATCCAGCGTTTCAGGAACAGAAACAAAAAGTTGACGGACGGAGTGATGACACTGACAATAAAAAGTATTATCCTTAATTTTACATCCGGCTTGTCGGAGTATTTCAGAATATCGTGGAAAGAATCCAGTTTTGTGTACTGGCCGTTAAATAACTGATAGCAGCAGGCAATACACGTAATAAGTATAATCGGTATACAAAAGTTCGTGATTCGTGACAATGTCAACCACCCCGGTTTCAGGGAAGCAAGAGGGAACAATGAAAAAAACTGGAAAAATATGACGGTGCGTACCATGTGCCATATCGACAGATGATCTAGTAATAATACAGCCCGGTCAGGTAGTCCGTCACCCCCTTTTCCATACAGATAAATCCATTCGATATTGTCAAGCAACAATAATATAGATAAAGTAATTGAGAGTATACCCCATGCTCTTTGCATTTTGTTATCGGAAGCGTGTCTCAGGACTATCGATCCCATAACCAATCCTATCGCATCAAGCAGTATTTCGGTACATAGTACATGAATATTAACCATTATCTCTATTTTTATTCGGCTCACAAAGATAGTTGTTCCAATAAAAAAAGGAAATTTGGGACGGTCTAATAGTGTCCCATTTTATTGGGATTTCCTGAAATGGGACACTATTGGGTATGAAAGATAGTCTATACCATTCCATTTTCATGTGTGATGGCTAACGATTGGGTGAAGGTATAAAACGAAAAAAGGATACTCTAGTGGAGTATCCTTCATACTGATATAATTAAATAATGTCAGTCAATTAATTTCTGGGAAGTGCTTCTTTTACTACCATTGCACGGCCTGCATATTCAGCGCCATTTAATTCTTTGATCGCTTTTTCAGCTTCCGCAGTTTCGGGCATTTCAATAAAGGCAAAACCTTTAGATCTTCTTGTGTCACGGTCAACAATAAGTTTTACAGAATCAACTGTTCCATACTCTTCCATAACTTCTCTCAAATCTGATTCCCCAATATTGTAACTGAGGTTTCCAACATACATGTTCATAATATAAATATAAAAAATTAATAATTCGACAATAAAACTTTAGGAGGGTCTTAATTAGAGATGGAAATGCTCAATGTTTATAACTGAGGAGATACATATGAAAATCAGATCGAAATAAATCTCTTATTGTTCGTAATGCAAAGGAACGGAAACAAATTGGATAAAACACTATACTTCCTGATTATTATTCGATAATATATTATTATTATGAAATAAGGCCATTAATTGTATTATTATTCTGGATAAGAGAGATTATATACAAAACAAAAGGATACCCATTTCTGAGTATCCTTTATACTGATATATATTAAAATAATGTCAGTCGATTAATTTCTGGGAAGTGCTTCTTTCACTACCATTGCACGGCCTGCATATTCTGCACCGTTCAATTCGTTGATAGCTTTCTGTGCTTCAGCATTGTCAGGCATTTCAACAAAAGCAAAACCTTTAGATCTTCTTGTGTCACGGTCGATAATTAATTTTACAGAATCAACTGTTCCGTACTCTTCCATAACTTCTTTCAAATCTGATTCCCTAACGTTATAGCTAAGGTTTCCAACATACATGTTCATAAATATAAAAATAAAAAAATTAATAATAGCGGCAACAGACGTTCGATATACTTTCAAACCTCTTGTTGATCGCGGTGCAAAGGAACGGAAAGTATTTGGATAATGCACTATAGTTCTCCATTATTATTTAATAAATATATCTTTTTTGTGAAATAAGGCCATTAATTAATGGAATACAGGGGTTTTATAGCTTTTTACTTGTCTACAATAGATGCAACGGTAGCATCACCCGTTACATTTACGGCTGTGCGCAACATATCCAACGGACGGTCGATACCCAGAATCAGAGCCAGCCCTTCGGCGGGGATACCGACAGAGGTCAGTACCATCGTCAGGATCACATAGCTTCCGCCCGGAATGGCGGGAGTCCCGATAGAAGACAAGATGGTCATTGCTACAATGATCAGCAACTGGGAAATACTGAGGTCTATTCCCAGTACCTGGGCTATGAACAGGATCGCGATGGACTGATAACAGCTCGTCCCGTCCATATTGATCGTCGTCCCGACAGGCAGGACGAATGAACTGACTTCTTCGGATACTTTCAGTTCGCGCTCTACGGTTTCAAGTGTGAGGGGTAGGGTGGCGGCACTGCTGCTGGTGCTGAAAGCGAACAGCTGAACCGGATACATGGCACGGATAAAATCACGGATATGTATCTTTGTAAAGAAATGAATCAGTGACGGGTAGAATATCAAGGCCAGTATAAACATACCGCCGATAACCGTCAAGGCATACACCGCCAGTGCGCTGAATATGCTTGTATCACCCCCGAAGTCGGTAACCAGTCCGGCCATCAGGGCAGCCACTCCCCAGGGAGCGAATTTGATGATATAATCTACCATCCTCAATATGATGTCGTTTAGTCCGTCAAATAACTTTATGACCGGAGTAACCTTGTCTGGGGCAATGGTCAGGGCGGCGATACCGAAGAATACAGCGAAGAAGATCACTTGCAGCATTTTCGAATTGTCGGCAGTGGCACTTACTATATTATTAGGAATGATATCGTAAAGAAAGGCAAGCGGCCCCTGGTTCTGTGTCATTTCGGCGGCTTGCTTTTTTTCTTCAACAATCGTTTTATAGCTATCCTGCATATGGGCAACCTGCTCGCGGTTTACTAACTTTCCCGGTTGTACGATCAGTCCGAGGAAAAGGCCTAATACGACGGCAACGAATGTTGTCCCGATATAAATAAGGATGGTTTTCCCCCCGAGACGGGAGAATTTTTTTATATCGTTAAGCCCCGTAACACCTTTAACCAAGGAAATAAAGACCAATGGAATAGCAATCAGTTGTAGCAGGCGGATGAATATCTGTCCCCAGGGGCGTATCCAATCCTGAACGAACTTTTCTCCGTTTGTGTAAACTGCGATAATACCTATCCCTATTCCTGCGAGCATTCCCAGAAGTATCTGTAGATATAGCGGGAATGTAAAAGTCTTCTTTTTAGCTGTTTTCATTTTCACATTACAAAGAAAATAGTCTTTCCTCAAATAAGCAAATCATTAACGTTCTCCTATATTTGATAGGGAAGGTTCCGTTTTGTCCACTTTTCTTTTCTATTTGTTCCCTCAGTTCTTTCAATCGGTTCTCTTCTTATAAGGAAGGATTGGCCGGAACTTCGTAATATTGCAGTAGAATAAATTAAATGGAAAAAGAATGAATAACCTTAAACAATCCAGGTGTAGAAAGCCTGTCCTGAGTACTCTGATTCTGTTACTTTTCATCGTAACAATGAATGCCCAAACGACTAAGTTGCACCAGGTGGCAACAAACGATTGCGGTGTAAACGGTAAACAGCCGTTTCTGGTAAAAGGGGATAACTATACGATGCCCGACGGGATAGACGGTAGCGTAGCAGCAAAAACATGTAATTTCGGCGGAACGGTTATCTATGCTTTCGACCGTATGGATATACAGGCCGATTATCAGTTGGAAGTTGTCTATCTGTCCGATAGCGAACGCGAGCAGCGAATTGTGGCCGATGGAAACGAAGTGCAGGCTCCTGTTACCTTGGAAGCCGGGAAGGAACAACGCTATAAGATCGACCTGCCGAAGAAAGCATTTGCCTATGGCCAGCTGGTTCTGATATTTGAAGTGTTGAAAGGGCCGAACGCCCTGGTATCGGAACTGAATCTTTACTCATCGAATCCCAAAAAGCCGATCCCGTTTGAAGGCGAACAAAAGCAGGCACTGGTGAATACACAGACCTATAAAATCGATACGGATGTGGATGCCGAAGAACATCTGCCCGTATATGCAACCATTCCTTACAGCATTCCGGGCGTGTACAATCCGGTACTCTCGCTGAATGGAACCTGGTTGTTCAATCCGTCTCCGAAAGCTGATTTTTATACCAGTAAAGCGACAGGTGATGAAAGTTGGGACCCGATTGTCGTTCCCGGACAGTGGTCGATGCAGGGATTTAAGGTAGACTCTGCCGGCTTTGGCGGTTATCAGACGACATTTACTTTACCCGCAGACTGGAAAGGGAAGCAAGTAAAACTACGTTTCGACGGCGTATCCAGCGAATGCGTAGTCTGGCTGAACGGGAAAGAGATAGGTTCTCATATGGGAGGTATGACTGCGTTCGAGCTGGATGCGACCGGCGCTTTGCAACAGGGCGAAAACAGATTAGCACTGAAGGTTCGTAGTGAATCACTGGCCGATATGCTGGGTAGCCTGACGCAGTATGCCGCTCACCAGATAGGCGGGATAACCCGTAAAGTGACTTTGTTTGCCGTACCCGATGTACATATTTCCGACCTGCGTATCGTGACCGACCTGGACGACCGGTATGAAGATGCAGACCTGAAAGTCTATCTGGCCGTTACGAATGCCGGAAAGAAAGCGGAAAAGAACGTAGCTGCACGCCTGTCGATTACCGGACTGCCGGTAGTGTTGGATCAGTCGATACCGCAACTGGCTCCGGGGGAAACCTGGACAGGATGGCTGAACGGCAAGGTCGCTAATCCTCGGAAATGGGATAACGAACATCCGCATTTATATACGATGAAGGTTGAACTGGGCACTGCTGACGCTACTACGGAACAGATCGAAAAACGTTTCGGTTTCCGTGAAGTGGAAGTTAAAGGCAACCAATTGCTGGTGAACGGAAAAGCCGTTAAACTAAGAGGTGTCTGCCACCACGAAGCCCATCCGCTGACTGGACGTGTCTTGACTCCCGAACTGGAGCAGAAGGATGTGGAACTCTACCGGGCTGCAAACTGTAACTTTATCCGTACCTCGCATTATCCACCCTGTGAAGAACTGCTGGACTTTTGCGACGAACTGGGTATGTTCGTGGAAGTGGAAGCGCCTGTTTGCTGGATCGGGCACCATGCTAACGAAAACTGGAAGACGTTGAATTACCGCGATAGTAAATATTATCCCTATGTCCTTCAGTCGAATATGGAAACGATCCAGTTCTATCGCAACCATCCGTCTGTTATCTTCTGGTCGATGGCAAACGAGTCGTACTGGAACGAAGAATTTGCACAGGTGGAAGTCTATGTGAAGAAAGCCGACCCGACTCGTCCGCATACTTTCCACGATCAGGCATACGGCGGTTTTAATAATCAGGGAAGCACGGCTCCGATAGCCAATATCCATTATCCGGGGCCGAACGGTTACAAGGTGGCGGCTGAAAGTGAACGCCCGATGATTTATGGTGAATACTGCCACCTCAATGTCTACAACCGGAGCGAACTGGTGACAGATCCCGGCGTACGTAGCGACTGGGCCCTGGCTTTGTCTCCGACATGGGATAATATGTATAAGACAGCCGGAGTACTGGGCGGTTCTATCTGGTCGGGTATCGACGATATCTTCCAGTTGCCGAACGGGGATGCGGTGGGCTATGGCCCCTGGGGACCGATCGACGGCTGGCGTCGTCCTAAACCGGAATATTATGATATGAAGAAGATATACAGTCCGATCCGCATACATACGGAAAAGTTGTCTCCTGCCCGTGAACTGACTGTCGACCTGGAAAACCGGTATACTTATACCGACTTCAACGAATTGCAGATCAGCTGGAAGTACGGCAACGAACAAGGTATCTCTTTCGCTTCCATCGAACCCGGACAAACCGGACAGATACGCATTCCGGTCGCTGATCCGCAGCAGGCAAACGAACTTTATCTGTCGTTTACCGATCCGCGCGGTTTTATAGCAGACGAATATATCATTCCTGTTGGAAAACAGGTACAGAATGAGTTGCCGGAACTGGCTTCGGCTGCCACGCAACTTAAGAAAAGTAACGATAAATACCATATTACCGGTAAGAACTTCACCTGTGAAGTAGATCGTACCACCGGACAAATCCTTTCCCTGAAACAAGGCAAAGAGGAAATTCTGAATGGTGGCCCGTGGCTGATGGCGCTTCCGTTGAATGGTGGCGGTTGTTATCCGAATCATAATGCAAACACACCTTTGTTTAACGACATCTGCACGGAGTGGAAGGTGTCTGAAATAGAGGCGGCAAAGGTTGGCGACGATGTGGTGATCTCCGTAAAAGGTAGTTATAAGGAGTTTGAAGGTGGTTATCAGTTGCATATAAACGCAGGTGGAAAGCTATCCGTCACGTATTCGTTCGATGCATCAGCCGATGTCAACCCTCGTCAGTGGGGATTGGTATTCGAAGCTCCGGCTTCTTTCAATAAAACCTTCTGGCGTCGTGACGGCCTGTGGAGTGTATATCCTGAAGATCATATCAGCCGTCCGGTAGGAGAGGCCGACCTGTTCTATTCCGGCTTGCCTTCACATATTGATCCGCGGGTAGAACCTACCTGGTCATGGAGTCTGGATTATAACGAATTGGGAAGCAATGATTTCCGTTCTACCCGCCGTAACATCTGGTATGCCGGACTTGTTGCCCCTTCCGGAAGTAAGGTAACAGCAGCTTCCAACGGCCAACAACACTGGCGTTCATGGCTGGAAAAAGACAGGATCCGTTTCCTTGTTGCCGATTTCGTAACAGCCGGCAATGAAATGTTCCTGAGCAGCTATTATGCCCCGTTCAGAAAACCCCTGAAAGCAGGCGATACGATTGGCGGGACAATAACGCTTAGAGTGGAATGACCGTCGTTCGAAAGATTATCCATCTTCAGCCTTTATTAGTCTATTTGTTATTCAGATCAAAAACTCTTATTTTGTGCTCTAAATATCACAGAAGACAATACCATGAGAAAACTCATTTTATTATTTGTTGCTATAAGCTTTGTCATAACAGGCTATAGTCAATCGAATGTAACTAATAATTGCTATGTGCACACCCAGCAAGTGGAATCTCTGAGCGGAACTTGGCAGTTCAGGCTCGATCCGGAAGACAAAGGATTGAAAGAAAACTGGCAGAGTGCCGCTTTCTCCGATCGTATCGCGCTGCCCGGAACAACGGATGAGGCCGGTTATGGAGAGAAGACTTCCGGTTCGGATTTCGGTATCCTGACGCGGGCTTATAAATATTACGGCCCGGCATGGTATTCGAAGGAAATAGAAATTCCTTCCGAATGGAACGGGAAACACATCCGGGTGGAACTGGAACGTGTCTTATGGGAATCGCGCGTCTTTCTGGACGGAAAGGAGATATCCGTGCAGGATGCTTTGTCCACTCCGCACTGGCATGACCTGGGATATTTGGCTCCCGGCAAACATCAGCTGACCATCCGTATCAATAATGATATGATTTATAATATCGGGGATAAAGGACATGTCTATTCCGAATATACGCAAAGTATATGGAATGGGGCGGTGGGACGTATCCGTCTGGTGGCATCCGATCCGGTTCGCTTCTCCAATCCGCAGGTGTTTACCCGTACGACCGACGGCCCCTGCACCTTGCTGGTAAGGGATACGCTTATCAACGAGTCGTCACGGAAAGTACCTGTCCGCATCACCTGGCAGCTGACCGATCGGGAAGACGGTGCCGTCGTTTATACCCGGACAACCGAACAATTGTTGCAGAAAGGATTGAACATCCTGGATTTTGAAGCGACCATGCCGGAGAATATCCGTCTTTGGAATGATATCACTCCCAATCTGTACGTACTGAAAGTTACCCTGGAAGATAAAAAGAAGCAGTTCGACAGCCGCGAAATTGAGTTCGGTTTCCGTGAAGTATCTCACTCCCGGTCGAAGATACTGATAAACGGGAAACCGGTTTTTCTGCGTGGCAATCTCGACTGTGTGCATTTCCCCCTGACGGGTTATCCGTCCTGCAAGGTGGAAGATTGGGAAAAGATTTTCCGCATCTATAAGGACTATGGATTGAACCATGTACGTTTCCATTCCTGGTGCCCGCCCGAAGCCGCTTTCGTTGCTGCCGACCGTCTCGGTATTTATATCCAGGCCGAAACCATCTGGATCGACTGGTGGATGTCTTCCGAACAGAAAGACAGGCCGGAAATGAATACCAAAGGATATCCGCAGGGATTAGGTAAGAATCCTTCGGCAGACCGCTATGTGCAACAGGAGTTATCGCGCATGATCGATGCTTACGGCAATCATCCTTCTTTTGTGATGCAATGTATCGGTAATGAGTTGGGTAATTCTGATTTCGAGGTGATGGAGTCGTGGATGAAACCATTGAAGGAAAAGGATTCCCGCCGCCTCTATTCAGTTTCTACCGCCCGTAAGATCATGCCGGTCGATCAGTATATGGCTACCCATTATATCGACGGCCTGGGAAGTGCCCGCGGATTGAAGGGAGGCGCTTCTACCGCCTGGGATTTTGAAGAAGTTTATTCAAAGTCTGCTATCCCCGTTCTGTCCCATGAGATCGGACAGTGGCCCGTCTATCCCCGGTGGAGTGAGATAAAGAAATATAAAGGTGTCCTGAAAGCGCGCAACTTCGAGGAGTTCCGCGAACAGGCACGTAAGAACAAGATCGAGGAGCAGAACGAAGAGTTTGTTGCTGCATCGGGCGCACTCAACCAGATTATGTATAAGTATGAGATAGAATCGTTTTTACGTACGCCCTCCTGTGCCGGCATCCAATTGCTCAGCATGCAGGATTATCAGGGACAAGGGGAAGCATTGATCGGTTGGCTGGATGTTTTCTACGACAGTAAAAAGATTACTACGCCCGAACAGTTCCGTTCTCATCACGATAGTACGGTTCCGTTATTGCGTATCCCGAAATATGTCTGGACCAACGACGAACCTTTTACAGCCGACATTCAGTTAGCTCATTACGGATCGGTTGACCTGAACGATGGCTTGTACTGGAAAATTAAAGACGGACAAAGTAACCTGATCGCTTCCGGCCGTACGGCAACTCATCTGTTTTCGGCCGGTAGCTCGGAAATAGCCGGTCAAATTACTTGTAACTTGTCTGCCGTGACAACAGCACAGCAGTTGGTTGTCGAAGTCGGTCTGCAAAACGAAGCCATAGTGAATACATGGAACATATGGGTATTCCCTGCAAGTGAAAAGGTAGAAACCGGAACGGTTTACGTCACCGACCAGATGGATACCGAATGCCTGAAGCGGTTGGAAAAAGGAGAAAAAGTCTTATTACAGGCGGCTGCTCTGGGTACCGAAGAGACTTGCGATAAGATCAGTTTCTATCCTTTGTATTGGTCGCTCACCTTTTTCCCTGGTCAGGGAAAGAATACAATCGGGATGATCGTTCGCGACAAACATCCGCTCTTTGCCCGATTCCCGACCGAATCGCATAGCGACTGGCAATGGCAGTCTATCTATAAAGATGCCCGTGCTTTCTACATAAATGACTATCCGGAGGACTATAAGCCGATCGCACAGCCTGTCGACGATTTCCACCGTAACAACAAACTGGCATCTATCTTTGAACTGAAGGTCGGCAAAGGAAAACTGCTGGTTTGCGGTTTTGATCTGAAAGACGAATCGAATCCGGTAGC
The DNA here is from genome assembly GCF_905196875.1 of uncultured Parabacteroides sp. Lineage (GTDB taxonomy): Bacteria > Bacteroidota > Bacteroidia > Bacteroidales > Tannerellaceae > Parabacteroides. Next base: position 16,414 of record NZ_CAJJWO010000076.1, read on the forward strand.
CCGCCAACTGAAAAGCAGTATCCTGCATTATATGAATTCAACCGATTTCAACCCTGCCTACGAAAGGGACATTGTTTCTTTACAGAAGATGTTTACTTATGTAGAGCCGCTGAAGAGCACCGTTACCGGAGAGTTCAGTAATGCGTTATTGTACATTGACTGTGCTGTTCCGGAGAAGGAAGAAACCCGTAAAAAGACAACTTATACAGTCACACCGGCCTGGCAAGGCGAGGAATTGGCATTGACAATCGATTGCCCTTCGGGTATCATTGGCTCCTTATATGTTTGTTTCTCCGACAAGGATAAGAAAGGACGTACCGGTCATATTATCTTTGAAGGGCGCGACTATGAATTGGGAAAACAGAAAGAGGATGAAACCTGGATCAAACTGCATGTGATGCGGGAAGACTCGAATGACGGGCAACTCGTCCTGAAGGCAAAAGTGAAAGGAGGTCCCGATTTGATAATATCCAAGATTGCTTTGATGGAAGAGTAGGAAGCAAGTATACAAAATCAGGAGAATGTTTTGCATAATCCGATATCCCTGTAAATAAGGCAGGAATGGAGATATCGGATTTTGTTTTATTTTCTACATTTGTATGATTAGCATTTAATATATTATGATAAAAAACTTATTGTTAGTATCAAGTCTATGGCTATTGATAGCTTGTAGCAGTGGAAGAAGTAATTTACCTGTTACTCCTTCTGAAAGTGATTTACATTTCTCCGGTTTGGCGACCACCTGGGATGAAGGAATGCCTTTGGGAAATGCAACTGTGGGAACCCTGGTATGGCAACGCGACTCAGCTTTACGCCTGTCACTCGACCGGACCGATCTCTGGGATCTTCGTCCGATGGACAGTATCTCCGGACCGAACAACCGTTTCGCCTGGGTGTGTGAGCAGGTGAAGAAAAAAGACTATCTTCCGGTCCAACAAAAATACGACTGGCCGTATGAGCAGCAGCCTGCCCCTTCCAAGATACCGGGAGCTGCCCTGGAATTCTCTTTGGAACAACTGGGATCTCCTTCCGCTGTACACCTTTATCTGAACAATGCCCTTTGTGAGGCAAGCTGGGATAACGGGGTAACGCTGAGGACATTTGTTCATGCAACCGAACCTGTCGGTTGGTTCGTCTTCGAGAATCTGCCGGCAGCAGTAACACCGGCGCTGATCGCTCCTCAATATAGTACCGGTGATGCCAAGATCGGTGATTCCGTAGCCGGACAGGACTTGCGTCGTTTGGGTTATAAACAGGGCACTATCGATGTGGAGCCTAACCAGATAACCTATCATCAGGAAGGCTGGAATGGCTTCTCCTATGATGTAAATGTACGCTGGGAACAAAAAGGAAATACTCTTTGCGGTGTATGGAGCGTGACATCTTCCCTGGGAACGGATAAGGCTACAGAAAAGACCAGGGAAGCGATGACACGTGGTATCGGCCGGGATTACCAGACTCATATGGACTTCTGGAAAAGTTACTGGGCACAGTCATCCATAACCCTTCCCGATCCGGTTTTACAGAAACAATACGATAACGAAATGTATAAGTTCGGTTCTGCCAGCCGTGAGAACTCCTATCCAATCTCTTTACAGGCAGTATGGACAGCCGATAACGGAAAACTTCCCCCCTGGAAAGGCGATTATCATCACGATCTGAACACACAACTTAGCTACTGGCCAGCCTATACAGGCAACCACCTGACGGAAGGTATGGGCTATCTGAATACATTGTGGAACCAGCGGGATGTATATAAAAAGTATACAAAAGAATATTTTGAAAAAGACGGAATGAATATCCCCGGCGTATGTACCCTGTTGGGTGTGCCGATGGGAGGATGGATACAATATTCCATGTCGCAGACAGTCAGTGCCTGGCTGGCCCAGCATTTCTATCTTCACTGGAAATATTCTGCCGACCGTGAATTCCTGAAGGACCGTACTTATCCGTTCCTAAAGGATGTGGCAGTTTTTCTGGAGCAAATATCTGTGGTCGATGCCAACGGTGTTCGTAAGCTGGTGATGAGTTCGAGCCCCGAGATATTCGATAATTCGATCAATGCTTGGTTTAAAGATATGACGAACTATGATTTGGCTTTGATGCATTTTGCTTTCAGTGCGGCATCCGAACTGGCATCCGAGTTGAATCTGTCGGAAGAATCAGCACACTGGAAAGAGTTGAACGACCAGCTTCCTGATTACGATCTGGATAAAGAAGGTGCTTTGACTTTTGCCAAAGGTTTCCCGTACGATCAGTCTCACCGCCACTTCTCCCATGCGATGGCTATCCATCCGTTGGGTATGCTCGACTGGAGCCAGGGTGAGAAATCCCAAAAGATCATAAAGGCAACTTTGAAGAAATTGCAAGACTATGGTCCCGATTACTGGACCGGCTATTCTTACAGTTGGTTCGGAAATATGAAAGCCCGTGCCTTTGATGGTGAAGGAGCGGCCGACGAACTACGTACGTTTGCCGAATGTTTCTGTCTCCGCAATACATTCCATGTTAACGGTGACCAGACAAAGAGCGGCAAATCGAAATTTACTTACCGTCCGTTTACTTTGGAAGGTAACTTTGCTTTTGCTTCCGGTATTCAGGAAATGTTGCTTCAAAGTCATACCGGGATCGTTCGTGTATTCCCGGCTATCCCTGCCGACTGGTCGGATGTTTCGTTCGATAACCTGCGTGCCATGGGAGCCTTCCTCGTATCGGCTGAGAAGAGAGACGGCAAGATCGTAAAACTCCGTGTCTATCCTGAGCAGGGCGGTACGTTGCGCATTGCTTTCCCGGCCGGCGATAGTAAAATCTCTATCACCGGAAATGAAGGCGATGTAACAGAGGAAGCTGGTATTTATACGATTGAAACACGGAAAGGACAGTGGATCGATATAAAGACGAATAGTTAATCTTAAAGTTCGGATAGTATGAAAGATTCTTTTGTAAAAATAGTTAGAGTTATTGATTGACAGATGCATGGGTCGGAGAGGCCCATGCATTTTTTTGTTACATATTGTCATTGCTACATTTTGACATTTGAGATATTATCTGTAATATTGTCCTGATTTTCTAATGCCACCAGAGGTTTGACTTAAACGGAAAATTAATATTGTACAATAATTAAAACGATGATTTTATGAAAATCTTGAAAACACTATTCGGCTGCCTGGCAGGAGCCGTTTTGACTATGAATGTAAACGCCCAACAGGTACAAGGTTTTGTTCACGAACGTTCAACCGACTATGAATGGCCTAAAGATCAAAAGGTTTTGGATAAACTGGATAAATGGCAAGATCAGAAATTCGGTGTTTTGTTTCATTGGGGACTATATTCTGTTCCCGGTATTGTAGAGTCATGGTCCATCTGTTCCGAGGACGTAGACTGGATCTCCCGCAAGAAAGATATGACCTACGATGAATACAAGAAGTGGTATTACGGTTTGAAGGACTCTTTAAACCCGACACAGTTCGATCCCGCCAAATGGGCGGATATCATGCAGGATGCAGGAATGAAATATATGATCTTTACGACGAAGCATCACGATGGTTTCTGTATGTTCGATTCAAAATTTACGGACTTCTCCATCGCAAACGGTCCTTTCAGTACTGATCCGAAAAAAGATGTAGCACGTCACGTGTTCGATGCTTTCCGGCAGAAAGACTTTATGATCGGATGTTATTTTTCTAAACCGGACTGGCATTGCGAATGGTTCTGGAATCCTTATTTTGCAACTGCCAACCGTCGCCAGAATTATAAAAAAGAGAATCATCCGGACTGGTGGAAAAACTATCAGAATTTCACTTATAACCAGTTGAATGAACTGATGACCGATTATGGCAACTTTGATATCCTTTGGTTAGATGGTGGCTGGGTGACCGGTGATGACGTCAATCTGGATAAACTGTTGACAAAGGTGCGTACCTCCACACAACCGGGGTTGATCTCTGTCGACCGTACGATCCGCGGAAGAAATGAAAACTATCAGACTCCGGAACGCAGTATCCCTGAAACACAGTTGAATAATCCGTGGGAAAGCTGTATTACATTGAGTAATGACTGGGGTTGGGTTCCCAATGCCCCTTATAAGTCGCCGACTAAAGTGATCGGTCTTTTGGCTGAGATTACGGCAAAAGGCGGTTGTCTGTTATTAGGTGTAGGCCCGACTCCGCAGGGAACTATCGAAGATGCGGTGGCTGAACGTCTGCATGTTATCGGCGAATGGTTGAGAACGAACGGGAAAGCGATCTATAATACCCGTATCACTCCGGTTTATAATGATGGCAATGTTTGGTTTACTGCGGATAAAGACGGTAAGACCTTATATGCCGTTTATGCTTTGCCGGAAGGTGAGAATCTGCCTAAAACGATCGAATGGAGCGGAAATATCCCAACAGGCAAGGTGAAAATGCTGAAAGGAAACAAGACCGTGAAATACACCAGCAAAAACGGCAAAGTAAAGGTTACTCTTCCGAAAGGATTAAAGAATGAACCGATAGCTTTACAGTTTACAATCTCTTAAATAAAACAACTATATAGTTATATGAGTAAAACAACATCTTTACTGATCGGCCTTGTTGCTTTTGCGGGACAGGCTATAGCTCAGCAGCCGTTATATAAACAGGCTACGGCACCTGTCGAAGATAGAGTAAAAGACCTGGTAGGACGTATGACCATCGAAGAAAAAGTCGGTCAGCTATGCTGTCCGCTGGGTTGGGAAATGTATACGAAAACAAACGATGGTGTTATAGCCTCCGACCTTTATAAAGAACGGATGAAGGCAATGCCTATCGGTTCTTTCTGGGCAGTTCTCCGTGCCGATCCCTGGACACAAAAGACATTGGAGACAGGCCTCAATCCCGAACTGTCGGCAAAAGCATTGAATGCTTTGCAGAAATATGCAGTAGAAGAAACCCGACTGGGAATTCCCGTCTTATTTGCCGAAGAATGTCCGCACGGACACATGGCAATCGGTACCACGGTCTTTCCGACTTCCCTGTCGCAGGCAAGCACCTGGAATGCAGAGTTAATGTACCGGATGGGAGAGGCAATTGCTTTGGAAGCCCGTTCACAGGGAGCTAACATCGGTTACGGTCCGGTACTGGATATTGCCCGTGAACCGCGTTGGTCGCGCATGGAAGAAACTTTCGGTGAAGATCCTGTATTGACATCTAATCTGGGTGTAGCCTTTATGAAAGGGATGCAAGGAGATAACCAGAATGACGGTAAGCATCTTTTCTCTACATTAAAGCATTTTGCCGCTTACGGTATTCCCGAAGCCGGGCACAACGGTGCACGTGCCAATGTCGGTATGCGCCAGCTTTTTTCCGATTATCTTCCCCCTTTCAAGAAAGCGGTAGAAGAAGGAGTAGGAACGATCATGACCTCTTACAATTCTATCGACGGAGTGCCTTGTACTTCCAATAAGTATTTATTGACCGACGTATTACGTGATCAGTGGGGATTTAAAGGATTTGTCTATTCAGATCTGACAAGTATCGAAGGAATTGTAGGAGCAAGGGTAGCAAAAGATAATAAGGAAGCAGCAGTCCTGGCACTGAAAGCCGGTCTCGATATGGATCTGGGTGGAAATGCGTATGGCAAGAACTTACAGAAAGCCTTTGAAGAAGGTTCTGTCACCATGGATGATCTCGACAGGGCAGTAGCCAACGTTCTCCGTTTGAAGTTCCGCATGGGATTGTTCGAGAATCCATATGTTTCTCCGGAACAGGCGAAGCAGCTGGTACGTTCGGAAGCACATAAGGAACTGGCTCGTGAGGTAGCTCGTGAAGGTATTGTCCTGTTAAAGAACGACGGAGTATTACCTCTGAAGAAGAATATCGGAAGCATTGCCGTGATCGGTCCGAATGCCGATATGATGTATAACCAGCTGGGCGACTATACGGCTCCCCAAGAACGTGAAGAGATCGTTACGGTATTAGACGGCATACGGAAAGCAGTTTCTCCTTCTACGAAAGTAAATTATGTAAAAGGTTGTGCAATTCGCGATACGACAGCAAGCAATATCCCGGCAGCCGTAGAGGCTGCCCGTGCAGCAGATGCAGTTGTTTTGGTTGTAGGTGGTTCCAGTGCCCGTGACTTTAAGACCAAATATATAGGAACCGGTGCGGCAGATGTTTCTAACGATGGAAACCAGATCCTGTCAGATATGGATTGTGGTGAAGGGTACGACCGTAGTACTTTGCGTCTGTTGGGTGATCAGGAAAAGTTGTTGAAGGCAGTGGCAGCCACAGGCAAACCGTTGGTCGTTATTTATATCCAGGGACGTACATTGAATATGAACCTGGCTTCAGAGAAAGCACATGCATTGCTTACTGCCTGGTATCCCGGTGAACAGGGTGGTGCAGCTGTTGCCGATGTTTTATTTGGCGATTATAATCCTGCCGGACGTATGCCGGTATCCGTTCCCCGTAGCGAGGGTCAGTTACCTTTGTTCTATTCACAAGGCAAACAACGTGCTTATGTGGAAGAAGAAGGAACGCCTCTTTATGCATTTGGCTATGGTTTAAGCTACACCAAATTTGCTTACGGCCAACTGGAAATGCAGAAAGGCGATGGAAAAGAGATTCTGCAAACAGTAAGCTGTACGGTTACCAATACCGGCGACCGTGACGGTGAAGAAGTCGTTCAGCTTTATATCTGCGACAAAGTAGCTTCCGTCTCCCAATCTCCGATCCTGTTGAAAGCTTTCGAACGTATAGCCCTGAAGAAAGGCGAAAGCAAGAAGGTAACATTTGCATTAGGTGAAGAGGAATTATCTCTTTATAATATGGAAATGAAACAGGTAGTAGAACCCGGTGACTTCAAAGTCATGATTGGAGCCGCCTCGGATGATATCCGGCTGGAGGGAGAGTTTACATTATAACCAATCATATTCATTATAGGTATAAGGTTGTTGCAGTCAGATGCAACAACCTTATATTTTTTATACTCTTATAGTTTTATATATTATTCTAAAATATACTCTGTCGCTTTTTTTATCCATATATACTACCTATTGGCACATCTTCTTATTTATCAGACAGGCTTCTTATAGTCTTTTTTACATTAGTAAATTTCCCGGTTAAAATAATACATTTATGTTATTATTGTTACTATAACAAGAAGCTTCTTCTCTCAGTTCCTATTTTGATACATTTTTGAATAATCCGTTCCGAATTTAAAAGTTCTTGCTGTCCTTATTATACCCTCTGATAATGAGATCATAACTTACTTTGTGATCGTAAATATTTATTAAATCAAAGCATTCTGTAAAGTAGTTTTCATTAAAACATTATTATTATGGAAAACAAAAAAATGTGTGTTTGGAAACGAGGGGGATACTTATTTATTGCAGCTTTATTGAGCGCAGGTCCTTTCTCTAGTTATGTTTATGCCGGAACAGATCATGATCTGTTCAACCCAGTTGCAACTGGGTTGAACAGTGATGTAAGTCAGCAGAAAATGAAGAAAATATCCGGTACGGTAGTTGACGATGCAGGTTTTCCTGTTATTGGGGCTAATGTTGTACAAAAGGGTACCACTAATGGAATCATAACAGATATAGATGGCCGATTTTCATTGGATGTACCCGATAATGCTATCCTGGAAATATCCTATATCGGTTATTTGAGTCAGTCTATTCCTGTTGGAAACAAAACCTCTCTACAGGTAACATTACGCGAAGATTCTCAGACGCTTGATGAAGTAGTAGTAGTAGGTTTCGGTACCCAGAAAAAGGTAAACCTGACAGGAGCTGTAGCCAATGTCGATTCGAAAGCATTTGAAGGACGCTCTGTGTCGAATGCGGCACAGGCTTTGCAGGGAGTAATGCCCGGATTGAATATTCAGCAGAGTAAAGGATATCTGGATCAAGCCCCGGATATGAATATTCGTGGTACAGGAACAATCGGTGAAGGTTCTGATGCCAGTCCGCTGGTTTTGATCGACGGGATGGAAGGAGATATAAACCGTTTGAATCCTCAGGATATCGAATCTGTTTCCGTACTGAAGGATGCAGCAGCTTCTTCTATTTATGGTTCAAGAGCTCCCTTCGGTGTTATTCTGATCACGACAAAGAAAGGTAAGTCAGGTAAACTTTCCGTGAATTACAATAACTCTTTCCGCTGGAATAATGCGATCAATATGCCGGAGACAGTCGATTCATACACCTTTGCTACGTATTATAATGAAGCAGCAAATAATGCCGGCAAGAACGGACATTTCTCTCCCGAACGTATGCAAAAGATACGTGACTTTATCGATGGAAAGATAGGAGGAGGTATTGACCCGAATCCGAATAATCCTTCGCAATGGAACGACCTGTACGATTACGGGTATGGAAATACGGACTGGATCAATCTGATCTTTAAAAAACAGACATTTGCCCATGAACATAATCTGAGTGTTTCGGGAGGTAGTGAAAAGGTTCAGATGTATGCCTCTGCAAATTATCTAGGACAAAGCGGTTTTATGAAATTAGATCCGGATTCGAATGAGCGTATTGCTACAAATCTGAAAGTAACTTCACAGTTAACGAAGCATATTAATTTGAACTATAATATTCGCTTTACCCAAACTGATTATGAAAAGCCGGTTCAGCTGACCGACGGATTATTTTCCAACCTATCTCGCCAATCATGGCCAACATTGATAGCCTATGATCCCAATGGCTATTTATATGAATATGCAACACATGCCTTACGTCTGCGTGACGGAGGACGTGAGAGAAAGAAGACAGA
>NZ_CAJJWO010000077.1 GCF_905196875.1 uncultured Parabacteroides sp.
ACCCTGGTTGATTATCGTCGAAGGTCATACGTCCGATACCTGCCTGATGTTGATAAAGCCCAGTCAACAGGGAAGCACGGGTCGGACAACTACGGCTCGTATTATAAAAGTGGGTAAAACGCAGACCTTCCTCCGCCAGCTTATCCAGGTTGGGCGTATGAATCTCACCTCCATAACATCCCAGGTCTGAGAATCCCATATCATCCGCCAGGATCACAAGGATATTCGGACGGGTGTCCTGCTGGGCAGACAGGCTGGGAGCCAATGTCGCCATAGCTCCCAGATAGCCTAATTTCAAAATATTTTTATTCATATAACAGTTATATATTGATTGATACTAGCCTATTTCGTTCGCACTTTCCTTTTGGTAAAGTACCAGTCGATCACCTTCTTACTCAACTCCGAACAAAGTTCTGGGTGTTTAGCCGATAAATCGGTCGTTTCGTGCGGGTCTATCACAATATCGAAAAGTTCGATATTCTTCCCATCTGAGTCGACCAATAACTTCCAATTGTCCCGGCGGATACCTAAGTGCGGGCTACGCTGTTTTTTCTGGGGCTTATTGAAATATTTGTTACGTCCGAAATCCCACATCATATCTTTGCTTCGCTTCTGAGGTTTTATTCCTAACAGAGCCTGGCTCATATCTTCACCACTGTATTCGAAACCTGCGATCAGCTCTGCTCCTGCGATGCGGCACAAAGAGGGGTAGAGGTCAACAGCATTGATCACACTCTCGTTATCTGTTTCTCCTGCTTTGATCGTTCCGGGCCAGCTGATAATAAAAGGCATATTAACGCCACCTTCGTAGATACTGTTCTTCGAGCCACGAAGACCGTTGGTGCGTGCATTGTCAAACGTCGGCAATGCACCATTATCACTGGAAAAGATTACCAAGGTATTTTCACTTATTCCCAACCGTTCGAGCCCTTCCATCAAACGTCCGATCTGTTTGTCGTATTGGGTGAGCACAGCAACGAAGTTGTTGCGGGTTGCCCAGGTTTCAGAAATTGGATAGAAACCGGATGACGGAATCCACGGATCGTGCATATCGTCCGGCCAAAGGTTGATAAAGCAAGGGCTATCTTTATGACGGGCCAGATAATCCAATGTCTTATCAACGAAGTAGGCTGTACGATCCCAACGCTGGATGCTGTCTTTTTCACTCCAGATCCAATTCGAGGCTGTAATCAGCGGATCAGGATCGGGGCCTTCATAAGTCGTCACATATTCATCGAAACCATATTTCGGTATCTGAGGTGCATCGTCTACATCACGTCCGCCACCCATGTGCCATTTCCCGATATGCGCGGTTGCGTAACCGGCAGCTTTCAGTGATTTGGCCATCGTTGGCGCATTGCTATCCAGGTAGTCGCACTGTTCGCAATCGGCATTCCCTTTCCGTTCGTGCAGAAAGGTATTTATCCCCCATTCTGTCGGGAACATCCCGGTAGTCAGACCTACACGGGACGGAGAGCTGACCGGGGAAGAGGTGTAATAGTGATTGAACTTCAACCCTTGTGAAGCGAGCTTATCTATATTAGGGGTACTCACCCACCCACTATTATAGCATGACAGATCTCCTATTCCCATATCGTCCGTATAGATAATGACGATGTTGGGCTTCTGTTTCTGGGCTGTCGCATCCATTGTATGGATCAGACCACCACAGGCTGTTAATAATAAGATTGCTTTATTCATGGTATACTTCTATGATAATTATAAGGATTTCGTTTGAAAGGATATTGTCTGCGCGGAACAGGTAGGGGATCTTGCAAACGAATGTTCCAAGTTAGTAATTCTTTCAGCAAATCAAGTTGTTCGGATATATATTTTTTATCACCGAACAGGTTATTTATTTCGGAAGGATCTTCTTTCAGATTATACAGCTCTCCCCGTCCGTTATTGTCCATAGCCAACTTCCAGTCGCCTTTTCGCACCATCCGCAAGGAGCCGCTTTGTGTCCAGGGATTAAGACCGTCAAAACTACCTTCTACGTCTGTTCTACAACTTCCGGCTTCCTCAAAGGTGAGAGATTCTTCCATCGTAAAGTCTTCCCCCCCGTATCCTTGTTCCACCATAATACTGGAAAATTCTTCACGAGGATAATCTTCTCCTTTCAGCATCGGCCAAAGGCTACGTCCTTGTACCCCGACAGGGATCTCTGCCCCGACAACACTACATAATGTAGGAAATATGTCAACAATCGAGACATGTGCATCCATCGGTTTATTTTGCGGTTTAATACCGTATCCGGCCCAAATCATAGGAATACGAGTAAGCGATTCAGCGACTCCCGACCCTTTACGAATAAGTCCGTATTCACCACAATAGTCTCCATGATCAGAAAGGATAATAAATAGCGTATTGTCATCCAAACCATACGATTTTATGCCCTCAACCAATCGCTTCATCTGATCATCAATCATGCGAACCATACCTAAATAGACACTCCTTAGCAGAGGAATCTGTTGTTGTAAATTCGGACAGGCTTTATCCTCCAACGCTGCCAAAGCCATGTATTTTTCACCTTTCTTTTCCAAATCTTTACGAGATGTCAAAAGCGGAGGTAAATCTTCAGACGGGAACATTGAGAAATAAGGATCACATACCTGGGAAGGAGTATGGGGTTCAGGAATAGATACCTGGATAAAGAAAGGAGAATCTTTCTGTTGTTGAATCCATTCCAAAGCATAGCTCACAATCTGATAAGGCTGTTGTTGCTCCACTGAAATCGGAGCTGGTTTCAGATAATGCCCCGGAACTTCATTATTAAGGAAACGTGCCAATGCTTTTTCGTCTTCTGTTTCGGGTTTATCTTTTCCTCTGTGCCCATAACCGATGAAATAATCGAATGCCTCATCCGCTTTTCGATAGGTATGATTTTTACCAATCAAAGCTGTACGGTATCCGTTCTCTTTGAACATATCCAGCATATCTTTTTCATAATATGCATCAGGAATATTATGATTAGTCCGTACATGAGTCGCACTAGGATATCTTCCGGATAATAAAGAACAACGAGCCGGCGCACTTGCCGGTGCCGCCGTATAAGCTTTATTGAACCACACAGATTGAGATGCTAACGAATCTGCATAAGGAGTAACAGGTAAAGGAAAACCTTCACGGCCACAAAGATCTGCCCGCTGCTGATCGGTAATGATCAGGACAATATTCGGCTTTGTCGATTGGGCAGACACAGAAGTTGCTGCCCAACCAGCCAAAGCCAAACATGTGTATAAACAATACTTCATTTTAAACTAACATTAGGCTTAATAGCCATCGTTTTGTTTCAGTAATGAACTTGCATCGATAGCTGACTGGGGTATAGGAAACCAAACATGGAAATCTTGTGCATTAGTAATTCCACGATCATGCGCACATTTGATAAACCTATTGGTACGGATCAGGTCTCTTCTCCGCTTACCTTCATTCCAGAATTCCCATTTTCTTTCATTCATTAGTTGATCTACAAATGCATCTTTTGAATGAAAATCGGATAAAGCAACGTTCCCCAAGCCTGCTCTATGTCTAATCTGATTCACCAAATCGACAGACTCTTGGTTAGGACCATTCAACTCATTCAAAGCCTCCGCTCTGGCCAATAAAATATCTGCATACCTGAAATAAGGAAAGTCATTACCATGATTGTTGGCTGAAGCATTCGGGTCCGGCGGGAATTTCATTCCTCGGGTAGCATCTTTATAATCAACAAGCAAATCTACAACTTTACCTTTTGAATCTTCATATTTAGTTAAAACCCTTCCTTTGCGTTGATCTTCAGGAGCAAAACTGTAATAAAAATCATCATAAAAACGATATTGGGAAGCAAAATTCGACCATTTTTCATTAATAACTCCTTCCATACCACCATCAAGGCCTTTATAATAGTCCCAAGGTAAATTCGTTGCTAAGAGAATATTGACACTGGCACTATTGGCCAAATAAGTTTTAACCCAAATAAACTCTTCATTCTTTTCGTTTTCCAAAGCGAACATTTTATTATAATCCGGACACAGAGCAAACTTATTACTTGACATTACTTCTTTTGCCATATCTGCACAATTTTGCCACTGATGCGTATTCAAATACCAGATACAAAGCAATGTCTGAGCAGCACCTCTATGAGCTCGTCCGTAAGCCGGCTGCTTTCCTGTTTCATAAAGATCAGGAATAAGGGCTTTCAACTCGGACTCCATAAACTCTTTGAATTCTTCATCTGTTGCACGGGGTAATTCAAGAGGATCATCCAAACTTTTCCGTATAGGTACCGGACCAAACTGATCCCATAATTGATAATAGGCCCATATTCTGATAAATCGTGCTTCTGCCAACAAACCATTTCGATCCTCTTCACTGTTAAATCCGGAAGCATTAGGAGCATTGGCTAATACTATATTTGCATTCCTGATCTCTTCCCAATGATTCATCCAGTCAAAAGCTTCTAATGTACTGGAGGAGTCCCAACGAAAGTTGATCAAAGGTACAGCTGTTCCATTTTCACCACCGCCGGATTGCCACAAAATATCAGTAGTCATTTCTCCTCTTTTCACAATATTTCGACTTCCTCCATCTTTGGAATATGCATCAGCTAAAACAGATTCAATACCTGATTTTGTTGCCAGTAAAGTACTTTCTGTAAATTCTGATCTGACAGGTTCTTCCAGAATGCCTTCACATCCCTGTAGGGAGAGTAGCCCACATAAAGAAAACAGATAAACTGCTATATTATTTATTGATTTCATATACTTATCTTTTTATTATTCTTTAAAAATCAATTTTTGCTCCGAAAATGAAAGTTCTGGCACTTGGGTATGCGTTAAAATCCATTCGGAAATTAGAGTTACTATTTGGATTAATCGCAGGATCTAATCCAACATAATCAGTAATCGTAAATAAATTTTCCGCTGTTACATACAATTGCAGTGACTGAATCAGGCTATTAAATTTAGGCAATGTATAACTCAAACGGATCGTTTTAAGTCTCACATACGATGCATCTGACAATGTACGGGAATTAACTACTTTACGTCCTTGTTTTAGTGGATCTACAAATGATGGATATTCATTTGTAGGGTTTTCCGGAGTCCATCTATTTAAATAAGGTTCAGCAAATTTATTTCGCCGGAAATTAATAGGAAAATAACTATCTATTAAATTACCATTCAACATATCTACTCCCTGAACGCCTTCAAAGAAGACATACAAATCAAAGTTTTTATAGGTAAATGTATTACCAAAAGACCACTGAAAATCCGGGAAAGAATCACCAAGCACCACTCTATCTGCATCGTTAATAACACCATCATGGTTCTGATCTACATATTTCAGATCACCAGGTTTATAATCTTCTTTCATTTTACTGAAATCATCACCTTCCTGCCAAACACCAGCTACTTCCCATCCATAATAAGAATTTAATGGTAAACCGGGTTTACGAATTGCAACTTGTTCAACATGGGTATAACCTGCACCAATAATAATTTCATCGATACCACCTAAATCTTTTACTTTATTTCTCATAGAAGTAAATGTGATATTTGATTCCCATTTAAAATCACGAGTATCGATATTAACTGTGTTCAAGAAAAGTTCAATACCTTTATTATCAATTCTTCCAATATTCGATAAAATACTGTTATAGCCGGTCGACTGAGGAACAGGTAACTGCAAAAGCATATCTGTAGTTTTCTTCCAGAAATAATCAATTCCACCGTTAATACGGTTATTGAATACGCCGAAATCAAGACCCAAATTGACTTGGTCGGTTGTCTCCCACTTCAAATCCGGATTAGGAATTTTAGCAGGCCCAGTACCAACGACTTGTTTACCATCCCATATTGCAGAACCAGCCGACTGATAAGTACTTAATGCCGGGTAATCTCCGATCTCCTGATTTCCGGTTCTACCCCAACCCAAACGAAGTTTTAATGAAGAGAGTTGATCAACACCTTTCAGGAAAGACTCATTAGAGATTCTCCATGCCAAAGCGGCAGAAGGGAAATAACCAAATTTATTATTCTTACCAAAACGCGAAGAACCATCTGCTCTAAAAGTTACCGTAGCTAAATATCTATCATCAAAAGAATAATTTGCACGACCTATATAAGAAGCCAATCTGTTACCAGTCACAGAGTTTTGCATTCTGAAGGTCTCCTGATTTCCCAGATTCAGGTTCTCAGCACCTAATGACTCATTCGGAAAATCAGCTGCTCTGTTATTCAAATAACTTGTAACATAACGTTGATAAGAGACTCCCGCCAATGCCCCAAAACTATGTTTCTTTATTGTTTTATTGTAATTAGCAGTACCTTCTACTATATAGTTACTTTTTTCTGAATTCTGATTCGACCCGATACCTCCATAAAAACGACCTTGCTGAGTAAGACTCGATACAAAGTTTTTTCTACTTTCATTCATAAAGTCAGTACCCAGATTCAATCTTAGAAATAAATCTTTAGTAATATAATACTCCCCAAATGCTGAAGCTAAAATCCTATATGTATCAGAATAAGAAGTCATTCCTTCATCCAATGCAAGCGGGTTATCTAGCGTCAAGATAGGTGATGTTGCATAATTGCCTTCCTCATCTTTAACGGGTATTGTTGGATCATAATTATAAGCAGTATACATCACACCTGCATTTTCATTTACACCAAATCCATTTGCAACAAAATGATCTTTCATGTAAGAACCGGTAACATTCATACCAATCTTTAATTTCTCATTAATATCGGATTTCAAATTCAACCTGGCTCCCAATCTTTCAAAACTGGTATTCTTTACAATACCTTCCTGATTTACATAATTGAATGAAGTGTAGTAAAAAGTTTTACTGTTACCTCCGGAAAAAGATAATTGATGCTCATGAGTAATTGCATTTTTTTGAGTTACTTCATCCTGCCAGTCTGTACCGATACCACCATTTGCAATATCTCCAACCCGATTCGCTTCACTATCGCCCCCTGCATCGATAATTTCATTCAATACTCTTTTGTAATCAGCAGCACTCAACAGATTCAGCTTATTTGAAGGACTCTGAATCCCGATAGAACCGGAATAACTGACCTTCATCTTTTCTGCTTTTCCGCTCTTTGTCGTAATCAAGATAACGCCATTCGCACCTCTTGAGCCGTAAATAGCGGTAGCAGATGCATCTTTCAGAATTTCAAGAGATTCAATATCGGCAGGGTTAATAGACGACATCGGATTTCTCGGACTTCTGCTATCACTAAACCCCACAATGGAACCCTGTGAAACAGGGCGAGAGTTATCGATAGGCACACCGTCAATTACATACAATGGAGAAACACCACCATTAATAGAACTTGCCCCACGGATGTTCACAGAGAAACCACCACCAGGTTCACCACTACTCTGTACAACGTTTACACCGGCCGTCTTACCCAAAAGCATCTGATCAACTGAAGTATTGGCTCCTTCTTTCAGATCTCCTAATCTAACAGAAGCGACCGAACCGGTAATATCGCTTTTCTTCATCGTTCCGTAACCGACTACGACAACTTCATCCAATGTTTGTGTGTCTTCCTTCAAAACGATGTGTAATGTCGTATTATTTCCGACCTTTACTTTCTGGTCCAGATAACCGATATACGAGATACGCAGTTCTGCCTTTTCGGGAACCTGCAAAGAGAAGTTTCCGTCCAGGTCGGTAATAGTACCGTTTGTGGTTCCTTCAACAACAATATTAGCACCAATGACCGGCTGGTTAGTCTCATCGACAACGGTTCCTTTTATTTTCAGGTCGTTGGCAGACTGTTTCGGAGAGGTCGCTTTTAAGGTAAGGACAATCAGGTTGTTATTATCCTGTTTGTAGGAAATATCCGTACCGGCAAGAAGTTTGCTCATAACAGACTCTATGCTTTCGTCTTTAGCAGACAGGGAAACGACTTTATCCAGGCTGGATAAATCATTATTGTAAAAGAACTTATAGTCGCTTAAACGCTCTATCTCTTTTAATGCCTGACGGATAGATTGATTTTTCAGGGTTATCGTAACCTGAGCCAGTAATGACGGGGAGATCAACAATATAAGTAAGATTAATTTAATTGACTTAAATTGCCGTTTTTTAAGGGCATAATATGCCCTGGTTAATAAAATTCTCATAATTTTGTAGACTTAATGGTATTTATAATTGCACTTGATATTTGCAAGATCCCAAGTGCGGTTTATGAACTACGGGATGGGATGATGCCTTGCATTGTCCCATTCTTTTTGATATAAGTTTATCCTGTATTTTTCATATCGATAAAAGATTAAATATTAAACATGGTATTATTTATTGCTATTTCAATGCTTTCTCATAATAAGCCTTCTCTTTCATATTCTCCCGCAAGACGATCACACTATCCTTTACTTCATATACTAAAGGAGAAGTGAGAGAAAATATCTGCAAAATACTTTCCAGACTCGTATTACCGGGGGTTCCGGTAAACCGGTATTTCTTCAGCGATTCCGATTCGAATATAATCCGGGTATTATAATACCGTTCCAACGTATGGGCTATGCTCTCGAAGGTTTCACCATTGAAGGTCAATTCATTGTACTTCCAGTTGATGTAATCCACCGCATTATCCACACTGCTTTTCTCCATGTGCCTTGTTTGTTTATTGAAAACGATTCTCTCGTTAGGATTTAAGACAAGACAATCCAAGTCGGTCGTTACTTCCACTTTTCCTGTCCGTAATACGGTCGAAGCATCTTTTTCTTCCTCATACGATTTCACATTAAAGCTGGTACCCAGGGCACGGACTGCCATTTCTTTCGTCTCCACAATAAAAGGACGATCCTTATCGGGTGCCACTTCAAAGTAGGCTTCTCCTTCCAAGGAAAGGACTCTTTCCTTTTGATTGAAGCGACTGCCATAAGATAGTTTGGAATCTGAATTCACCCATACCTTGGAACCATCAGGCAATACCACATTCGCTTTCTGCCCTTTTTCCACCGAAACAATCATATCTTCCATGACCAGTTGATTCATGGCATAATAATAGACAGACAGACCGGTCAACAACAATAATATGGCAACGGCAGCTACACGGGTAATCCATGAATAGAGGCTACGCTGTTTATTTTCTTTCACGGATAGCTCTTCTACTTTCTCACGGCCGATCTTCTCCTTTATCTGTCCCAGCAATTTTTGTTGCAAGCGGGCATCCATTGTAGAAGAAGCCATGTCCCACTCTTCTTCCGCCCAATCCTGAAACGAACCTTCGCTTTTCAGCCATTGGATAAGTGTCTGCACCTCTTCCGGAGTAGCCTGCTTCTGCAGGAACTTATCGAATAATTGTATGTAATCTGTCTTTTCCATTTTATTGTGTCTATTAGGTATACAGGTGACGGAATAAAATCCGTTACCCGCACTTCTGGTTTTAACTTTTATTAGTCAATAAATAAAAAAAGGAGCAAGGGGATAGAGATATTATAATGACGATCTATCTTGGTACGGAGGAAAGCGATTGCTTTGGTCAACTGCGACTCGACGGTATTTTCAGATAGATTGAGCTTTGCTGCAATTTCTTTATTTGTCAACAACTTACGACGACTCAACACAAATATTTCTTTACGCGCAGGAGGCAGTTGCTCTATCAAAGATCCGATATATTCTTCCAATAAATGATAATCGACTTCTTTCTCTGTTGTATTCTCTATGGGTTCGGATGTTTTTATTTTTGCCTGATAAAGTTGTTCGAGCATCCGGTGTTGATAAATGTTGACCAGTTGATTTTTGGCGATAGTGCAGATATAAGCACCGAACGACTTGTCGGCATCGACCTGGTCTCTGCCTTCCCATACCTTAATAAATACGGACTGAACGATCTCTTCGGCCAGATAAGTATCACCCTGGGATATACGCATTACAAAATTGTATAGCTTGCCACTCCAACAATTATACAGGTATTCAAAAGATGTGATATCTCCCCTTTTAAGATTATAGATGTGATGTGATTCCTTATCCATAACGTATGTAGTTACTTTGCAAAGGTAAAAGAATTATTAAATGAAAGCACAAAAAATAAAAAAGGTTACATGCTATTTTCATAAAGCATGCAACCTTTTAAAGAAAAGCATATATACTTTTATTTACTTACTGAAATCCCTCGGAGCCGGTATCGGAGCCAATGGCTTACGGTTCTGAAGATCCTTCATAACCTCTTCGATAGCCTTGTTCAGCTGCTGGTCTTCACCGTTCCATTCCTTAACCGGATCGTTATCGATCAGGATATCCGGGTCGACACCGTGGTTTTCGATGATCCACTGGCCGGTCTTCGGGTCATAACTGGTGAAGAACGGCACACGGATATCGGTTCCGTCCATATAAGGCAGCGGGCCACTGATACCGACAATACCACCCCAGGTGCGGGTACCGATCAGTTTGCCTAAGCCCAGAGCACGGAAGCCCCACGGGAACAAGTCGCCGTCGGAAGCGGAATATTTGTTGATAAGGCAAACTTTCGGGCCTACCTGTACAGCGTCGGGAACTGTTCCGATATGATTGGAGCCACGGCGCATGGTCAGACGGTACGGTTCACGTGACAAGCGTTCGAGGATCATCGGGGAAACATTACCACCTCCATTGGCACGGTCGTCGATGATCAGACCTTCTTTATCCAACTGGGGATAGAAATAACGGGAGAACTCGTTCAGACCTTCCACACCCATATCCGGGATATAGATGTATCCGACACGACCATTCGTTGCTTTGTCTACCTTCTTGATATTATCCTGTATCCAGTTATAATGGTACAAAGAATATTCTTCGGCAAGCGGGCTGATCACGATCTTACGGGCTCCAGCTAGTTGTGGTTTACTGTTCAGCGAAAGCTCGGTGGGTACACCGGCTTTACCGACCAATAAAGAATACATATCTTTCACTCTGTTGGTCGGAATACCATCGATAGCGACAATAAACTCGCCTGCTTTTGCTTCGATACCCGGCTCTGTAAGCGGTGAACGCAGGTCTTTGCTCCACGAAGCTCCCGGAAGGATCTTTTCCAGACGGAAGAAACCGCTCTTGTCACGGGATATTTCAGCACCGAGTAAACCGGTCTGTATACGCTGGGGACGATCCAGTTCACCGGGGTTCACATAGGCATGGCCGCAATTCAATTCACCGATCATTTCACCGATCACATAGTTCAGATCCAAACGTGTCTTTACATACGGAAGCAGGACCGCATATTTTTCTTTAATCGCTTTCCAGTCTACTCCATGCATATTCTCTACATAGAATCCATCCCGGTAGGCACGCCAGGCCTCATCGAAGATCTGGGCCCATTCTTTCGGATAATCGGTAGTGATCTTCATATTCGACAGGTTGACTGCTTCACTCAGATCCGCTTTCCCTGAAGGGATATCAGTTACATAAAGTTGTTCACCTTTGTAGAAAAGAGCCTTTTTACTACCGGGAGTAACAGACATGGAAGCACCGTCGGCAACAACATCTTCTTTCTGTTTATCCAGATCATAGACTTTCGTTCCTCCACGTCCCCAATAATACACTTTATTTCCATCGCTATAGAAATTACCATAACGTGAACCAGCCAACGGAAGCTGAATAATACGTTCGGAAATACCTTCCAGATCGATCTTGATAGCCGGTGTTTCAGAAGCTGTTTCTTTCTTTACCTCTTTCTTCGATTCTTCTTTCTTCGCATTATCTTCTTTGATTGCTACTTTTGCATCCTTTTCCAGGAAAGGAGAAGGAGTATCTTTAGATAACAGGGCCAGATAAACACCACCCATATTATTATAAACATGGTTCCATTCCAGTGAGCCATAAGTAGGATTGAAATCGCGGGCGGAAGAGAATATCAGATATTTACCGTCGCTGCTGAAGACCGGAGATCCGGAGTCATACCACTTATCTGTTACCGGATATTCTTTCTTTCCGGCAATATCATAAACATAGATAATATTATGTTCGTTATTAGCCGGACGGGAATAAGTAAGCCACTTGCTATCCGGAGAGAATGTAACATCTCTTATTTCAGCCATCGGATCCTGCACGGCTACAGTTACCTGTTTTGTGGCTACATTCAGCAGGTTGATGCGGTTTTTACGATCGGTATAAACAATTGTCTTTGAATCCGGACTCCATTCGAAAGAGCGGATATAGGTATCGTTATTCTTAGTCAACTGCACAGGTTCGCTTCCTGTTGCCTCCTGCAAATACAGTTCCGTCTCACCGGTTCCGTCAGAGATATAAGCGATCAGCTTACCGTCGGGCGACCATTGTGCTTCACGGTCGTGCTGTCCCGGAGAGCGGGTGATATTCTTTGTTACTCCTTTATCGACAGGCAGATTGAAGACTTCGCCGCGGGATGTAACAACGATACGTTCGCCATCAGGGGAAATACTGGCTTCTGTAATATACCCGGAACCATCTTTTATCTCGCTACGGGCATATATATTATCGGAAGTCAGTTCGATATTTACCTTTTCCGGTTTTTTGGACGTGGCATCCATCTTATAGATATAACCGCCGTTCTCAAATACAATCGTATTCCCGTTTGCACTGGGGAACTTAACATCGTATTCGGTAAAGTCGGTCACTTTACTCGTTTGCTTCGTTTTTGTGTTGTACACAAATATATTCATCGTACGGTCGCGGTCGGAAATATAGAATATTTCATCACCGATCCACATCGGGATAATATCCTGGGCTACATTATCCGTAATGTTTTCCACCGATTTCTTTTCTGGGTCATAGATCCAGATATCGTCGGCCATCCCACCTTTATAATACTTCCAGGTACGGAATTCACGCATTACACGATTATATGCCAGCTTTTTCCCATCCGGAGAATAGCTACAGAAGCCACCTTCAGGCAATGGGATTACATCAGACAACCCGCCCTCCTTATCTACTGTATAGAGTTTGCCAGAGAAACCGTCACTGATACGGTTGCGATAAACAATACGACTGCCATCGGGAGTCCAGGTCATTACGATGTTGTTCGGCCCCATACGGTCGCCCAGATCATCACGCTTGTTTGTTGCAGTATAAGTCACACGTAAGGGCTCACCTCCGGTAGAGGGCATAGTGAATACTTCCGTATTTCCGTCATACTGTCCGGTAAATGCGATTGTTTTACCATCCGGTGAGAAACGGGGGAACATTTCATAACCGACATGTGAAGTCAAGCGTTGGGCCTCCCCACCTGTTGCCGGAACTTTATACAAATCTCCGGCATACGAAAATACAATCTCGTTACCGTTTGTAGCCGGGAAACGCAACAGGCGTGCGTCGTCCGCTGCCATCATCAGGGCAGGTACTCCGGCTAAAGCGAGCAAGGAAAGAATAAGTTTCTTGTTCATGTTATATTAGTTTAGTCTATGGGCAAAGGTAAAAAAAGAGAATGACAAAATGCATGGATATAAAATATATCAAGTAAGGAACTCATCCGGTACTTGCAGAAGGGGAGCAATCGACGCGATCTTCTTTGAAACATCGAAGCCGGAAGGACAGTCCACCAGGCAAAAATCGCAATCCGTACACATATCCTGCTTCACTCCCAGATCAAGTAATGTCTCTTTCGATTGTTGGGCATGTTTATAACCGTAGGCATACATATAGGCACGCATAATATCAGGTATAGGTAATTGCTCAGGGCACTGTGCACGACATTTACCGCATTGTTGACAATATAAAGACTCCTTATCACATAATGCCAGCAAATAATTATTTTCATCCTGCGTCAGTTCCATATCATACGCAGCAGCCAGGCACTCGTCCAGGTGGTCATAATTGGTGAGACCGGGAATAACAGTCGTGATATTCTTATTCTGCCAGATCCATTTCAGACAAGCGCGGCCGTTGATCTTTTTCTTTCCATCTGCATCTTCCGTCCCCCCAGCCATCGTCTTCATGGCAATAAAGCCCATTCCGGCCTTCACACCCCGTTCGATCGCTTCGTCTGTTTCCTTTATATTCTTCATCTTGAAATTATAACTGATCAAGGCCACATCGTAAATATCGGTTTCGATGGCAGCATCGATCAGTTCCGGTTTCTGATCGTGGGAAGAGAAACCGACAAAGCGGGTTTTACCTTCAGCCTTGATCTTTTGTAGGATAGCGAGAATACGTTTGTCCTGTATCTTTTCTGCTGTACTGACGGAATGGGTATAGAAGAGATCGACATGATCCATTTTAAGACGTTTCAAACTGATTTCGAGTTTACCGAGCAAATCCTGTTCGAAATCATCCCTCAACGGATAATCGAACATGACTTTGGTTGCAATAAAGCAGGAACTACGCGGCTTACCATTGAAAAAATTACCGATCATTTCTTCATTCCGTCCGTTCTGGTACCGGTGAGCCGTATCGAAATGGATAATCCCGGAATTAAAAGCGGCACGCAATACATTATTACTATCAGGGCGATCGACTCCCATACTGAGGATAGGTAGTTCGACTCCTGTTTTACCTAAAGGACGCATAGGGATTTTTGCAACTTTATTTTCTTTCACTCCCGAAACAGATGCCAAGGCATCCGGAGCTAATAATAAACCGGCTCCCGCTACTGTCGAGAGCTTCAGAAAGTTTCTTCGATCGACACTTTTATTTCCCATAACCTGAATCAGAATTAAGTAAACAGAGAATTAAACTGCTCAAATATAGCAAAAAAAATCCCGGAAGCCGTGCCCCGGGAATTAATTATATAATGTAGTAACAAAAGATTACGTTTCTTCCGTATCAATTCCTTTCCATACTAAAGCAGCGATAGCCGCTCCAAGGAAAGGTGCAACGATGAATAACCATAATTGTGAGAGAGCTTCACCACCCTGGAACAAAGCCGGGCCGATACTACGAGCAGGATTTACCGATGTACCTGTAATAGGGATACAAACAATATGGATCAATACCAGCGCCAGACCGATAGCGATACCGGCAAACTTAGTGTTTGCTCCTTTAGATGTGGAACCTAAAACAACTAACAGGAAGATAAATGTAAATACCGTTTCGGCAACAAAAGCCGGAATAAGATTCTGATACCCGTTAGCTCCGGTTAGTGTCGTGGCAGAACCGGAATCTTTTGCCAGTATATAAAGAATAGATGATCCGATAATCGCACCGACCACCTGGAATACCATATACATACCTGCATCTTTTCCGGAAATCTTTTTGGAAATCAACATACCCAGTGTGATAGCAGGATTGATATGACATCCTGAAATCTTACCGATCGTGTACACCATTGCAAGAACCGCCAATCCGAAGGCGAAAGCTACCCCCAACGTTCCAACCGCTGCAAAAGGTTGAGCGGTACCTGCAAATACTGCGCTACCGCAACCCATCAGGACAAGTACCATCGTCCCGACCATTTCTGCTACATACTTTTTCATTTTGTAGATATTTATTAGTAATAAAATAAAGTTCATTTTATATCAATACAAATATAGGTAAAAAGTTATAAACATTTATTTTCCGACTTATTATTATTCCCCGTACCTTTATAGCCATAAAAAACCCAAAGCATGAAATATCTATTTATCCTTACATCAGCACTATTATTTTCTGCAAATGTGCTGGCCGATAATGATCCTTTATGGATGCGTTATCCTGCAATATCTCCGAATGGTGAAACCATTGCGTTTACGTATAAAGGAGATATTTATACCGTTCCGGTATCCGGTGGTAAAGCCACCCAATTAACAACACATCCGGCTCATGATACACGCCCTGTATGGTCGCCCGACGGCAACCGGATCGCATTTGCTTCCGATCGTAACGGGAATTTCGATGTCTTTATTATGGATAAAGACGGGGGAGTACCAAAACAGCTAACAACTCATTCGACAAACGAATATCCGGAGACATTCAGTAGTAATAATGAGATCCTTTACTCGGCTTCCATACAGCAGGATGCAAAGGATAGCCAGTTCCCTTCCGGTACATTCTCACAGATCTATCAGGTTAGTACGGAAGGTGGACGTCCGGTATTATTCTCTTCGCTGGCCATGCAAAACCTGTCGGTGAATAAAGATGGTGACAAAATTTTATATAATGATATCAAAGGTTATGAAGATCCGTGGCGTAAGCATCACCAGTCTTCCATCACACGCGATATCTGGTTGTGCTCACTCGATAAAGACCGTACATTTAAAAAGATAACAACCTTCCGTGGTGAAGACCGTAACCCGGTCTGGACAGCCGATGGAAAAGCTTTTTATTATCTGAGTGAAGAAAAAGGCAGTTTCAATATCTTTAAAAACGACCTGACCGGAAAAAGCGACAAGCAAATTACCAATCATACAACACATCCTGTCCGTTTCCTGACTTCCGATAATAATGGAATACTCTGCTATGGCTATGATGGTGAAATATATACGGTCAAAGAAGGCGGACAGCCTTCAAAAGTAAAGGTAAGTATCATTTCAGACCAGACGGAGAACGATTTGATCCATCGCCTGATGTCGAATGGTGCGACCAGTATCGCTGTTTCTCCGAATGGAAAAGAAGTTGCCTTTATCGTGAGAGGCGATGTTTATGTTACCTCCGTTGAATTTGAAACCACTCGTCAGATCACCGATACACCGCAGCAAGAGCGTGATATAGACTTCAGTCCCGACGGGCGTTCGCTGGTTTACTCGGCCGAACGGGGCGAGACATGGGGTATCTATCAAAGTAGCCTGGCTCGCAAGGATGATAAGTATTTTACCTATGCACAAGAGATAAAGGAAGAGCCGCTCGTTGTAACAGATAAGACATCTTTCCAACCGGCTTATTCGCCCGACGGTAAAGAAGTTGCCTTTCTGGAAGATCGTACGACTTTGCGCGTAATCAATCTGAAAAGCAAACAGGCACGCACAGTGCTGGATGGCAAATACAATTATTCATATAGTGATGGAGACCAGACTTATCAATGGTCGCCCGATAGTAAATGGTTTCTGGTGGAATATATTGCAATCGGCGGATGGAATAATAAAGACATCGCACTGGTAAAAGCGGATGGCAGCAGAGATATTACCAACCTGACAGAAAGTGGTTATTCAGACAGCAATCCGAAATGGGTACTTGATGGTAAAGCCATGATTTGGTCGTCCGATCGGGCCGGTTACCGCAGTCATGGTAGTTGGGGAGCACAGGACGATACTTATATTATGTTCTTCGACGGCGAAGCCTACGATAAATTCCGCCTGAGTAAAGAAGAACTCGCACTGGTCGAAGACGAAGACAAAGATAAGGAGGAGGACAAAAAGGATGATAAAAAAGAGTCCAAAGCGAAAAAAGATGACAAAAAGAAAGATGATAAAGACAAGAAAGACGACAAGGATAAACCGGTAGAACCGCTGAAGTTCGATCTTGAAAACCGCAAAGACCGTGTCATCCGTCTGACCATCAACTCATCGAACCTGGGTGATGCCGTACTGACACCGAAAGGCGACAAACTTTATTATTGTGCTTCTTTTGAAAAAGGTTATGACCTATGGGAACGCAACTTCAAGGAGAATACGACCAAGTTATTGATCAAAGAAGTCGGTGGAGGCAGAATGTTTACCGATAAGAAGGGCGAAAATCTATTCCTTGTATCCGATGGCAAACTAAAAAAGGTTGAGATCAAAGATAGCAAGACAAAAGATATACCTTTTAAAGCCGAATTTTCTTATCGTGCACCTCAGGAACGCGAATATATCTTCAATCATATATGGCGTCAGGTAGAAGATAAATTCTACGACCCGACACTTCACGGAATCGATTGGGACGGATACAAAAAAGCTTATGCCCGCTATCTACCGCATATCAACAACAATTACGATTTTCAGGAGATGTTGTCTGAACTGCTCGGCGAATTAAACGGTTCGCATACAGGCGCCCGTTTCCGCCCGTCTTCCTCTGCTCCGGCAACGGCTTGCCTGGGTGCATTCTATGACAATAGCTACAACGGCGACGGTTTGAAGATTGCCGAGATCATAGCCAAAGGCCCCTTGACACTAGCCGATACAAAGATCAAACCGGGTTGTATCATTGAGAAAATTAATGAAAAATCGATTAAGAACGGAGAAGATTATTATCCGTTGCTAAGCGGTAAAGCCGGAAAGAAAGTGTTATTGTCCATCTATAACCCGACTACTAAAGAACATTTTGAAGAACAGGTAAAACCCATTTCCTATGGCGAACAATCGAACTTGTTGTACAAACGCTGGGTAGAAAACTGCCGCAAGAAAGTGGATGAACTCTCGGGGGGAAAGATCGGCTACGTACATGTCAAAGGTATGAACAGCGAAAGTTTCCGTGAAGTTTACTCTGAATTACTTGGACGTTGCCGCAACAAGGAAGCGGTGATTGTCGATACCCGTCATAATGGTGGCGGCTGGCTGCATGACGACCTGGCAACTCTGCTAAGTGGTAAAGAGTATCAGCGTTTCATGCCGCGCGGGCAATATATCGGCAGCGATCCGTATAACAAATGGCTAAAGCCCTCTTGTGTATTGGTTTGCGAAGATAACTATTCGAATGCACATGGTTTCCCCTGGGTATACAAAACATTAGGCATCGGCAAACTGATCGGCACTCCGGTACCGGGAACTATGACCGCCGTTTGGTGGGAGTCACAGATCGACCCGTCTATCGTATTCGGTATTCCTCAGGTAGGTGTTCAGGATATGCAAGGTAATTACCTGGAGAACCATGAACTACAACCAGATATCGAAATCTACAACACACCGGAGTCTCAGTTGAAGGGTGAAGATCATCAGCTGGAAGAAGCAGTGAAAGTGATGTTGCAGACGGTAAAGAAATAAATACCTGACATATAAAAAGCGGATCAATTCAATAGCCTGTTTTATGGCTCTGATTTGATCCGCTCCTTTATTTATAGCTGAGTGCTTTAATCGGGTATTGCTATGCGGGAAGACGAAAAGTCCAGCTTTTTATATTTATCTTTCATCCTATCGTCGGCTTGTTCCTTATCATCAGTAAAACGAACGGGGGATTGTTCGAAATGCCAGGTACCGACATAATTCAGCGTATTCGGGGCAACGGTAAATTTAAACAGGACCAGTTCGTCCGGGCGTTGTTCCTTGTTCTTTATCTTCCGTTCCGTCTCCAGGATAGAATCTTCTCCTTTATAGATGGGCTCCATATAGGATTTTCCACCATACCATTTGCTTTCCGTCCACCAATAATTCAGGATCGCATACGTACCCGGTTCGATCAGGTAACAAAACGGATTTTCCTTGGAGGTCTTAAAGGTAGACTTTACCCTGAAGAGAAGTACTTCATTCGTCTCAATATTGATTATCCGGATATCCTGGGGATAACCGCCACTCTTAAACTTTTTCAGACGTTGGATGAAATCGCCGTAAAATGCAGCCTGCCCGGCTGGGATCATTTCGTTATCCCCCAGCTTATCCAGTCTTCGCCCCGGCTGTCCGGCTGCACAGCACGAAACAAACAGCAATATAGCAATCAATAAGTTTCTCATACAGGTTATTATGCTATCTTTTATTGACTATCATATTCACATTGAACAGAAAAAAGAGACAAAGAACGGTACCGTAAAATCGACCAGAATACCATGGAAGATAGAAACGAATACCAGATCCTTTCCAGAATAACGGGTAATAATCGGTAATGTTGTATCCATCGTCGTCGCTCCTCCGGCACAGATAGGGGCCAGTCTTCCGAAATACTTGACAAACAAAGGTGCACCGAGCAAAGCCATAATCTCACGGATAATATTAGCCATCAACGCAATCGTCCCTAATTCCGTAGCCATCTGTACACCCAGTGAAGCTTCTTTCAACTCCGTTATTAAGATAGACGACAACGAGTAATAAGCAAATCCGCTACCGACAGCCAGACAGTCGAACATACTCCATTTGGTAATCACCAAACTGATCAAAGCGGAAGCCGTCAGCGTCCCGATAATTGTAGCCAAAGGCACCAGCAATAACTTCGGACGGATACTACATAATATATCTTTCAGTTTCTTATCACTTCCAATGCTTAACCCAACCTGAAACATCAATAAATAAAGCACATATATAGTGATATCATTTTTTACAATTACCTCCGGCAGATAACCGCTACATCCCAGGATACACCCGAGTGCAAAGAAAGCAACAACGATCAGACTCCCTTTCATTCTCTCCCCCTTTCCTTAAAAAAGAAATGATACACGCCCCAGGCTGCCAATACACTCCCGCCTGTTCCTGCCAGAGCGATCAGGAAAGCCTGCCCTCCTAGTGTAGTAAGATTATTTATTATAGCCTCATTGGCTCCTACCGAAATTCCCAACAGGAACAACAGAAGCAAAATTGTATAGGAAATAGGTCTACCTATTTTTTGTAAAAACTCCACTTTACGCAACAGGTATCCTATAGCTATACCGCCGAACATAATTCCGATTACCGTGAACATAATTATAATTTTTCGGCAAAGGTAACAGAAAGAGCCTTGCAGAACAAGTCTGCAAGGCTCTACCGGTGTCATATATGATCTACATTTTTACTACTTCAGACGATATACAAAACCTGAATATACTAAACACAGCAATTTTCAATCATAAACGAAGAGGTCAGTATCAGAATAAACAAAAGGACAAAAAGAAAGGTGATCAGGGCCGAAAAAGAATAAAAAAGACGAAGGTGACGTTGTCTTTTTTCCCTGGCTATCCGTTGCAGCACCTTCAGGTCAAACTCTTTTCCTAACGGGGGAAGAGTCTCTGCTTCCGGAGTCAGAAACCACGCTTTGTAAGGACGCAACTCGGGCGGCAACGTTTCCGCCGAAAAAAAGTGTCGTAGTTCGCGTTCTTCTTCAATAGTGGTGGCACATTCCCAATATTTATCCAACAATATTTTAATACGGTTGTAATCCATATTTGTCGTGTTTGTAGTTTATCTGACAGTAAAACTTTCCGCCCGCATCTTCTGCAAATTGATCGCTTCCAGTGCCAGGTTACGGGTTACCATCAGGCAGTAAGAAGGAATATCTTCTATTACAATCCACGCCGCCCGCTCTCCCCAGACCTTCAGCATTACATCCTGAACGATTTGCTCGGAACGCTCAGCATTTCCGGTAATCCTGAAAGCAACCCGCAACAGGTTGTCTTTTAAAGGCAATATCCTTGTTATGAATTCGTCTGTTCTCATCTCTTTTATATTAGACGAGTACCCACCACAAAAGGTTGCAATTTTTTGTCACTTTTTTATCAGATTATAGAAAAAGGCCTCTATATGGTTCTTTTTCATTATATTTGTAGCAGTTCAAAATAAAAACAGTAAATCCGCATATATTCAAACTAAATCAATAGATAAACAGTGAAAAAGACAATCTTATTCTTCCAGGCTGCTGTTCTTTGCTTGCTGGCAGGGTGTAAACCTGCTCCCAACAGTGGCTTACTAAGCGATGAAATCAAGTATGTTGATCCGTTCATCGGAACCGGATTCCATGGACATACCTTCCCCGGTGCCACCCGCCCCTTCGCGATGGTACAGGTAAGCCCGGATACGCATATCATGGGCTGGGATGCCAGTAGCGGTTATCATTACGATGACAGGGAAATCTATGGCTTCAGCCACACACACCTCTCAGGAACAGGTATCGGAGATCTGGGAGATGTAGCTCTACTGCCTTTCTCGGGTAGCGACTCGATCAAACCGGTCGGCCTTTTCAATAAAGACACAGAAAAAGCGACTCCGGGATTCTATGCCGTACGTCTGGATAATTTCGGTGTGAATGTAGAGTTGACAAGTACAGACAAGGTTGGTTTCCACAAATATACTTACGATAACCCCAAAGACCGTCGCGTTATGCTGGATCTGGGACATATCCTGCAACCGAACTGGGGACATAAACTGGTAGATAACAACTATCTGTTCGTAAACGACTCAACTGTGGAGGGAACGGTCCGCACCCAGGGTTGGGCACATTTCCATTCGGTTTCATACCGGATCACCTTCTCCGAACCGATCGAAACAATCTACCAATATATTGGCGGCAAGCTTCGCCAGGACTCTCTATTCCTGCGTATCAATACTGCCGAAGATTTGAAATTCCATTATAAATTTCCAGAAAAATCTGAACCTCTATATGTAAAGGTTGCACTTTCTATGGTAGATACGGAAGGGGCTGAAAAGAACCTCGAAGCAGAACTTCCCGGCTGGGATTTCGAAGCAACCCGCATTAAATCAGCTGAAATATGGAACGACGCACTGAATGCGATCGAAATTCAGGCTGATCCTACTGTAATGGTCAATTTCTACACAGCTCTATATCATACAATGATCGCTCCGTTCGCTTATCAGGATGTAGACGACCGTTATCTGGGTATGGATAAAAAGGTACATAAAGCAGAACCGGGTTATACGAACTATTCCGTATTCTCTTTATGGGATACCTTCCGTGCTTTACATCCGTTGATGACGATCATCAATCCGGATCTGGCTGCCGACTGGGGAAAAGTATTGGTACAGGGATATAAAGAAGGTGGTATTCTACCAAAATGGCCGCTGGCTTCCAGTTATACAGGTTGTATGGTAGGCTATCCTGCCGTATCCGTTCTGGCTGACCTGGTTAGTAAAGATCTGGCTGATGGTCATCTGAAAACATGGGCGGAAGCCGGTGCCCGTCCCTCCGTTTACCGTGAAGATCTGGCAGAGAAGTTCAAAGGTACACGCGAACTCGATCTGATCACCCGCCATCCGTATTATAAAGAAAAATATGGATTCGTTCCGGCCGACTCGGTTCCCGAATCTGTTTCATGGGGATTGGAAATGGCTTACGAAGATTGGTGTATTTCACAGATCGCTGCTAAAGCAGGACTTGACTCACTGGCTAAAGCGTATGCAGCCAAAGGAGAATACTACAAACGTTATCTGGATCCGGAAACAAAGATGATGCGTCCGATCATGAGTGACGGTTCTTTCCGTACTCCATTCAATCCGCGTTACTCCGCTCACATGAGAAGTGATTATACAGAAGGAAATGCCTTCCAGTGGAGTTTCTTCGCACCGCATGATATGGATAATTTTATCGCTACGATCGGTGGTAAAAATGAACTGGAAACACGTCTGGATACATTATTTACGACTTCCTCACAAGTTGACGGCGAACATGCTTCCGGCGATATCACCGGATTGATCGGTCAGTATGCGCATGGTAATGAACCGAGCCACCACATGGCTTATCTATATAACTGGACAGACTCCCCCTGGAAAGGACAAGAACGTCTGGATTATATCATGCGCGAATTCTATACAAATAAACCGGACGGTATTATTGGGAACGAAGATTGCGGACAGATGTCGGCATGGTACGTAATGAGCGCTTTGGGCTTCTATCAGGTTGCTCCGGGTATTCCGGTTTACACATTGGGCCGTCCGATGGTAGATCGTGCCTTAATTCACGTAAAAGGTGGCATATTTGAGATCCTGGTTAAGAATAACAGTCCGGAGAATAAATATATCAAAGAAGTGACATTAAACGGTAAGGTTCTCGATACCCCATTCTTCTCACATACCGATATGGTGAAAGGTGGTAAGTTGGTATTCGAAATGACCAATACACATCCATAAAAAACAATGTCTACCGGTTCGTATCCGGTAGACATCCGATTAAGAACGGGCAGAGCTTCCATAGAAAATAGAGGCTCCGCCCGTTTTATTTTTCCCAAACCGGACAAGATATCCAATAGAATAAATATATTTGTCGTCAACAATAAAAAAAGAAAGCTATGTTATTAACAACAACAAACAACATCGAAGGGAAAAAGATCGCTCAATACTATGGGATCGTTTCCGGTGAAACAATCATAGGAGCAAACGTATTCAAAGATTTTTTTGCCGGAATACGCGATATAGTAGGCGGACGCGCGGGTTCCTATGAGAGTGTCTTACGTGAAGCCAAAGATACAGCCCTGGAAGAAATGAGCCAACAGGCAGCACGCATGGGAGCCAATGCCGTTATTGCGGTCGATCTCGATTATGAAACAGTAGGAGGAAGCGGAAGTATGCTGATGGTTACGGCTGCCGGAACCGCAGTTCGTTTCGAATAATAAAACCTTGTTTCCGTCTGGAGTACGGGGACAAGGTTTCTTTCCTTCTCAATGTTTTTCCAAAATCCTTTTCACATGATTCTTTAGTATATGAAAAGCCGGTGTAGCCATCGATCCGTGATCATAGCCATCCAATTCATAAATATATGTCTCTTTATGTCCGGCTACTTTCATCATTCTCCAGAAATAAGCATTCTCTTCATAGCGTCCTAACATTTCCATTTCACGATCACCTGAAACGATGATTAAAGGAGGAGCATCCGGACGAACATAGTAAAGCGGCGCATATTCGTCGATACTTGGCTGCGTCTCCTTCATCCCTAAAGATTCCCGATAAGCAAAATGGCTGATAGCATGCCCACTGAAAGGGATCAATGCAGCAATAGAGTCAGCATCCACACCATAAACTTGTAACCATTTTTTATCCAGACCGATCATATTTGTCAGATAACCACCCGCAGAATGTCCGGAAACAAAAATCCGGCCACGACTACCACCATATTTCTCTATCGTTTTAAAAGTCCAGGCAACCGCAGCAGCAGCATCGTCGATACAATCTTTAATATTACATTTAGGCAACAACCGGTAGTTAACAGCCACAACAGCCAAACCACAATTCTTCAACTCTTCCGGAATAAATTTACCTCCACCGGACAAACCGCCTCCATGAAACCAAACGACTGTACCAAAATCTTTCATATTTTCCGGATAATAAAGATCCAGTTTACAGCGTTCCAGGCCATATGGGGTGCCCGTGACCCGATAAGGAATATCTCTTTCTACGGTATAACTAATACCCTTCTGAGCAGAAAGAATGGAGGAGATAAAAAGAAAAACAAATAAAATATAAGACTTGATCATAAAGCATTGATTTTTGGACAAAGATAAAGGATTTATCTAAAACAAAAAAAGGAGTCAGCCCTTCGACTAACTCCTTTCATTTGTTTTGAGTCTCTGACTCTAAAACGGCGGCTATCTACTCTCCCA
>NZ_CAJJWO010000078.1 GCF_905196875.1 uncultured Parabacteroides sp.
GATAAAAGAAACACGGGTGGAAGAAATGCTGAAAGAATTGCTCAGCATGCTAACTCTCAGCCAGGAAGCATTCGAAAAAGAAAGCTCGGAAATAGCATCCCGCATTTTCCTCAAAGATAACCTGATCGACGAGATCAACCATAACTCGACAAAGATCATTGCCGACTATATAGAGAAACATCCGGGAAGTGCCCTGGTAGGTCTTTACATGGCTGGCGTGATCCGCAAGATGGAACGTTTCGGCGACCATTGCACAAATATAGCTGAAGAACTGATCTTCTATCTGGATGCCAAGGTGATGAAGCATATCGGGAAGACAGAAAATTAAAATAGACATAAATAAGATTTGTGTTTTACGTTTCTATCTCGTAATATTGTAGTCTGGAAAGGGAGCAACATCTACAATACTATCGTGGAGATTCATGAAACAGAATTAATAGACGGGTTAAGAAGTGGGGAAAGTAAAGCTTACCGTACTTTATTTGACAACTATTATCATCTTCTATTCCGTATTGCCTGTCAATATGTAAGGGATGATACGGTAGCCGATACCATTGTCGGGGACGTATTATCCCATATATGGGAAACACGTGCATCACTCAATATTACTTCTTCCCTGCAAGCTTATCTGGTTTGTTGTGTACGTAACTATGCACTCAACTACCAAAAGAAAATATTCGCAGACCGGGAAATCAGTATCGATGATTATGAAGAATATCCGGAGGCGATCCTTCAGGGCCTGTTCCTCTCCGACGAATATCCGCTGGGACATCTGCTGGAAAAAGAACTCAGTGAACAAATACTCCAAGAGATAGATAAACTGCCTCGCGAAACCCGGCAGGTTTTTATTTTCAGCCGGATCGAAGAACTGGGTTACGATGAAATAGCCGATAAAGTCGGCATATCCGTCAATACTGTCAAATACCATATCAAACAGGCTCTATCCACTCTTCGCAGCCGTATGAAAGGATATTTATCCTCCTTGCTTTTCTGATTAACTGCTGCCTGATTATTTTTTTTGAAAAAAAGTTCACTTTCCACTACCCTGGCTCCACCTGTTTATTGTCTTTAGGATAAGAAACAGAAAAAATGGATCAGAAAAGACAACAAGAATACTACGACGAGCTGATTACCGGTTACCTGAACCGGTCACTTTCCCGAGAACAGGAGAAAGAGCTTAGCCGTTGGGTAGCCGACAACGAGTCTCATAAAAAATACTATTATGAGATGACTGAATTGTGGTTATCTTCGTATGATATACACCATAAGAAAAAAAGAAAGAACGAAGCCGTATTCCGCCGTTTTGCAGAACAGGCCGGATTGCAAAAGCCTAAACAACTGTTTTTACGGAAATATACCCAAATCGCAGCCTCCCTGCTGATCGGAGTTTTCCTGGGAAGTGCCGGATTGTATCTGTTCGACCGATCCGACCGGCAGGACGATCAGGCAATGGTGCGTACCATCGAAGTTCCACTCGGTTCACGCAGCCGTCTCCAGCTGGAAGACGGAACTATCGTCTGGTTGAATGCCGGCAGTAAATTCAGTTGCCAACCCGGATTTTCTCAAAAGAACCGGCAGGTTACGCTGGAAGGGGAAGGTTATTTTGAAGTTGCCCGCAACGAAAAGCTACCCTTCATCGTCAATGCCAAAGAGATCGATGTAAAGGTGTTGGGAACAAAATTCAATGTCAAAGCCTATTCCGATGAACAGGAAATCGCCGTAACTCTGGCGGAAGGTTCCGTGAATATGATCGATAAAGCAGCTCCTTCCAACTCCGTTGTCATGGTGCCTCAACAGCAAGCCATATACAATAAACTGACGGGGAAAACGGAAGTCAGGAAAGTCTCCACGGACGCAATCTGTCAATGGACCACAGGAGCCCATTTCTTCAATGAGATCAGTTTCGACGAAATTGCCGGGCAACTGGAAAAAGCTTTCGACGTGACATTTATCTTCCGCAATCCCGAACGCCGTCAACTTCGTTTCTTTGGTGAGTTCCGCAACACGGACACACTCGACGACATCCTGACAATCATGTCATCCAGTGAGAAATTCACATACAGACGCAGTAACAATATTATTGAGATATATTAAAACAGTAGATAACCCCATAAAGAAAGGAGAACCAGAAAAGGAAAGAGAAAAGCACAAAAAAAGAGCCGGAAAATGTTCGCACCATTTCCCGACTCACGAGTTCATTAAAACTTAATAATTAAATTCTAATCACATTACAAAAGTATGGAAAACATTCTTTATAAAGAAAGAAAAATCACGCTAATTGTTTGTTCCCGGCTTCAGGTAGCCCTGTTATGTTTGATACTCTTTACAGCCAGTATCCAGCAAACATTTGCAGCATTACCACAAAATCAAAAGATCACGTTGAATCTGCAGAATGCAACCCTGAAGGAAGCATTCGAAACGATCAGGAAACAGAGCGATTACATTTTTTTCTTTGAGACCGGAGATGTCGACACCCGGCAAAAAGTAAGTCTGCAAATGAGCAGCGAATCTATCAACGATGTGCTAAACAAAGTGTTGAAAGGAAAAGGTCTGAAATATGAGATCAAGAACAAACACATTATCATCAAACCGGAGAAAGCACCTCAACCGGCTCAATCATCCCGCCAGTCCGGGATAATAAGCGGTACCGTCACCGATGAAAAAGGGGAACCGATCATTGGTGCCAACATCATGGTCAAAGGGACTACGAACGGAACTGTTACAGACCTGGACGGCAAATTCACCCTTCAGGCCACTCCCGACGATATCCTGGAGATCAGTTATATCGGTTATAACCCTTTACAGATAAAGGCAGGCACACAAACGACCCTTTCCATTAAAATGACGGAAGATACACAAAATCTGGAAGAAGTCGTTGTCGTTGGATACGGTACACAAAAGAAATCGGACCTGATCAGCGCCATCACTTCCGTACGCGGAAAAGAATTGGCGGAACAGCCTGTTCCCCGTGTCGACCAGTTATTACGCGGCCGGGTAGCCGGTATGCAGGTGGTTCAGTCGAACGGTACACCGGGAGCATCTTCCTCCATCCGTATTCGTGGAGGCAACTCGCTTTCGGCAAGCAACGAACCGCTGTATGTTATCGACGGTTTCATCGATGCAGGCGACCTGAACTCTCTGAATCCGAATGACATCGAATCCATCGAAGTATTAAAAGATGCAACTTCCACCGCCATCTACGGTGCCCGTGGTTCCAACGGTGTTATTCTGATCACGACCAAGCGAGGGAAAGAAGGTAAAGCTCAGTTCGACGTAGAAGCCTCTTACGGCTGGCAGAAACTGCCTAAAAAGCTGGACCTGCTTTCTACCAGCGAATATGCTTCTTATCTTAATAAGATCGCAGCGATGAACGGCACGACGGTACCTTATGAAGATCCGTCCAAGGTAACAGGAGTAGACTGGCAAGATGAGCTGTTCCGCACAGCCCCTGTATACAATGTCAACCTGTCCAGTAGCGGTGGTACCGAAAAAATCAAATACCTGATTTCACTGAACCATTTCGATCAGGATGGTATTATGGTTGGTTCCGGTTTTAACCGTACGACTTTACGCACGAATGTGGACGCGGAAGTGAAACCGTGGTTCAGCCTGGGTACAACTGTAAGCCTGTCAAAGGAATACAATGATATTTCCACACTTCCTAGTGACTATTCACTGGCAGTATATGGTATCGGCATGTCGCCTATCGGTACGGCGTTCAATCCGGACGGTTCATACAACTATACCGATCCCAGCCGTCCGCTCGGCAGAAATCCATTATCGGAATCCCTTTTACCCACCGACGAGAAAAACACCTATTACGTCCTGAACAACTCTTACCTGCAATTCAAAATAGGAGAACATTTTACCTGGCGCTCTACATTAGGTATCAAATGGAACTACTGGCGTGAAGATTATTTCTCACCCCGTAAAGGCTCTTATCAGGAAAAGACGAACAGTGCCAAAGCAACCACCTTGCAGACACAGGATTTGCTGACGGAACATACATTGACTTATGCTTTGAAAAAAGGAGTACACTCCATCACCGCCCTGGCAGGTTTCACGGCACAGAAAGGCTACGACAAAGGCCTATCGACCGAAGTATCCAACTTTGCCAACGACATCACAGGTTTCTACGACCTTAATTCCGCCCAGTTGAAAAACTCCGTCAAATCCGGCTATCATAACTGGGGATATATGTCCTGGCTGGGACGTGTCAATTACTCATACGACAACCGTTACCTGTTGACTGTCGTAGCACGTTACGACGGATCATCCCGTTTCTCTCCGGGTAACAAATGGGCATTTTTCCCCTCCGCATCCGTTGGTTGGAGAATCACGGAAGAAGAGTTCATGAAAAGCCAGCAGGTTGTAAACGACCTCAAACTACGTCTTAGTTACGGTCGTGTCGGCAACCAGGCGATCGACATTTATTCCACCCAGTCGCTTTTCTCATCCGGAAGTACGATCCTGGGAGGTCAGGAGGTCGTGACTTATACCCCCAGCAAGGTACCTAGCAAAGACCTTACCTGGGAGAAGACAGACCAGTTCGATGTCGGTGTCGATTTCTCTTTCTTTAATTCCATCCTGACCGGTTCGCTCGACTATTATCACAAAAAGACCAGCGATCTGTTATGGGAAATATCCGTCCCCTCTTACATCGGACAATCCACCCAGTTACAAAACTTGGGATCGCTCTCCAACCGGGGAGTCGAATTATCATTGAATGCTACGCTTATCAATAAGAAAGATTTCCAATGGGATATGAACTTCAATATTTCGACTAACCGGAGCAAGGTTCTTAGCCTCGGCCCTGACCAGGAAAAACCGGTAGGAGAACACTGGGGTGGCTATTATAGCAGCATCCTGAAAGTAGGATCGCCGATCGGTCTGTTCTACGGACAGGTATACGAAGGAGTTCTGACCCAGCAGGATATCGATGCCGGCAATCTTTCATCCCGTCCGGGAGATCCGAAATTCAAAGATATTCCGGATGACCCGAACAACTCCACGGTAATCGGTAATGCAAATCCCGACTTCTTCGGAGGACTGGGAACGACTTTCACTTATAAAGGTATTTCTCTGAACGCATTCTTCCAATATTCCGTAGGGAACGACGTGATGAACCTGAACAGTGCCTACTTCCTGCCCGGTAATGCCAGTGTAAACTGCTACCGCGATCTCGCAGAAAAGATATGGACACCGGAAAATCCGAATACGAACGTGGCACGTCCGGGAAACGGCTATATTTATTCGGTCGACTCACGCTTCGTGGAAAACGGCAGTTTCCTCCGTCTGGCCTCTTTGACGCTGGCCTACGACTTGCCCCGCAACCTGTTGGAATATGTAGGTCTGTCTTCTGCCAGAGTCTATGCTACCGGTAACAACCTGTTCAATATCTGCAATTACCGCGGATATGATCCTGAAGTAAGCCTCTATTCCACCAGTCCGATACTGAAAGGATACGACTGGGGACAATACCCGATGAACCGTTCATTCTCCATCGGATTAAAATTCACTTTGTAAACCTGATTAAAAGATTGAAACATGAAAAAGTATAATATTCTTCTGCTTCTATTTATCCTGTTCATCACCAATGCCTGTTCCGGATTATTGGATGAAGATCCGAGAGGCAATGTGGCCGGTAGTAACTTCTTTACCGACGAGGAAAACGCCTTATCGAACATCAATGACCTTTACAACGCTCTGGGAGACGCAAATATATACACTCGCCAGGCCATGATGGTCATGGAGTTCGGCACCGACCTGGGAACCCGCTCTCCCAGCGATAACTGGCCGACACTCGACCCGATAGCGACTTACACACACGATGCCTCTGCACAACGTATCTGGTGGGTATGGCGCGACAGCTACAAATATATCCGGAATGCCAACCTGTCGATTGCCAGTATTGAGAATATGGATGCTTCCTTGTTCAAACATGCAGGCAAGGAACGTTTGCTGGCCGAAGCCCGGTTCATCAGGGGATTTCTCTATTTCCACCTGACAAACTTTTTCGGAGATCTACCGCTTATTACGGAACCGGCCGAAGATCTGAATTCGCTGCTTCACCTGTCCCGTACACCTGCCGGTCAGATCAGAAAAGAAGTCGTATTGACGGATATGCAATATGCAGCCGACAATC
The DNA here is from genome assembly GCF_905196875.1 of uncultured Parabacteroides sp. GTDB lineage: Bacteria > Bacteroidota > Bacteroidia > Bacteroidales > Tannerellaceae > Parabacteroides. Next base: position 6,146 of record NZ_CAJJWO010000078.1, read on the forward strand.
TGCCCGAATTCGATGAATACAGCAGTAGTGATGCCGGACGTATCAGCCGCAGTACGGCGATCGGCATGATGGCGAAAGTCTACCTTTTCGAAAAAGAGTACGGCAAATGTGCCGAACTCTGCAAAACTCTTTATTCTGAAGGGAAGCGCGGATTACTGAGCCAGTATGCCGATGTATTCGATTCGAAATACAACAACAGCAAAGAAAGTCTCCTGGCTATCCAGTCATTGATCGAGAAAAAAGAGTCCGCAGCACAAACAACCTGCTACGGCGATTTTACGGAAGACGACGACAGCCCCTATAATAATGGTAGTGCCATCGCTCCGTTACTGCCTTTCGCTTCATATTATGTTCCGAAAGAAGATCAATGGTACGATACCGGCAACGATAACCGTTGGAGTTTCAATTTCCGCCTGGCTTCCGAATCCAAATACAAAGAACTGATAGACGGATCGGGCACCTCGGCCAAGCATCTGGGTGCAGGTATCAAATACAAAGGCGAGATTGTCCGCATGCCTTATATCGTTAAGTTCTGCGACGTGAACAACCGTCGTCCGGACCGTTCGGGCACTTCGCTCAACTTCCCGATCCTGCGCTGGTCGGACGTCCTACTGATGTATGCCGAAGCAACCAATGAACTGGGTAACACAGGAGAAGCATTCACCTACATCAACGAAGTCAGAAAACGTGCCTATACGAACAAAGACAATACCGTCAATCCAGGCTGGGAACTGAAAGGACTTTCACAAAGCGACCTAAGAACCGTCATCCTGAAAGAACGCGCTTTGGAACTCTGCTTCGAAGGACATCGTAAATTCGACCTGTCCCGTACCGGAACACTGGAAAGTGCGATCAAGGCTGTCACTCATCTGGATGATATCGAATTCCTGTTCTCTGAACCTTATTATCCCAAAGAGGCAGCTCGCAACGTTCATAACTGGCATTCTCTGTTTGGAGTACCGACAAGTGAAATAACACTAAACAGCAACCTTCTTCCCCAGAATGAAGGATATTAAACACAATCATTTATGTTCAACAAACTGATCACAGGCATATCGATGATTGCCTTTTGCTCAAACATAGTAGCCCAAAGCCCCGAACAGGGGCTGGTCTACTATCAGTCTTTCGACAATCCGCAGACGGAAGCTATCCGGATGGCAGAAATTGCAACCCGGGATTCCTCCTCCCTTTTTCTGGTGCACACCTCTTCCTACAGTGAAGGGTTAAAAGGGAAAGCCCTCGACCTGACAGACGAAGTGGCTTACCGTATTCCTCTCTCCCTGACGACTGAAGAGCGTCCGTCTTTTGCTGCAGACCGTTCGTTCACCCTGCAAGTCTGGGTAAAAACGAAACCCGGTGCTCCGTTAGGTACACCGATCATGACGAATGCAACGACTGCCGACCCGACAGGCTGGTGCATCGGAACGCAGGAGAACGGGGCCTGGTATCTGAGCCTGAACGACGGGAAGAACAGTTACAGCTATCAGCCGACAGCCGGACGTCAGGCCATTAACGACGGGAAATGGCATCAGCTGACAGTTTCCGTAGATAAGGAGAAAGAAGAAGTATGGATGTATCTGGACGGCCGCAATGTCGCGATCTATCAGACGGAAGGACTCCAGTCGCTCGAAAGTAAATTCCGCACCATCGTGGGAGGAAGCGACGAGGAGCAGGATTGGGAGTGTCGGGGCGAATGGATGGCCTTCAACGGGAAAATAGACGAGGTAAAGATGTGGAATCGCCCGGTCAGTAGTCCGGAAGTGCGGGAAAGTTACGGACAGTTCTTTCCGCTATCTCCCTTGTATCCGTCTTACCGACCCGACCAGTTGAAAGTACAGGTCTGGAATATATGGCATGGCGGAAGACGATTCGGCAAGCAGGTCGGCGTAAACCGTGTCATAGACGTCCTGAAAAAAGAGAATGCGGATGTAATCGGGTTGATCGAAACATATGGTTCCGGTGCTATCATTGCAGACTCTCTCGGCTATTATTTCTACCTGATCAGCTCCAATCTAAGTATTATGAGCCGTTATCCGATAGATGAAACGATCCGACTGTTCCGTTCATTCAATTCGGGAGGGGCACTTATCCAGTTGAATAATGAACAGCAAATCGCCTTCTACGACATCTGGCTCCATTACCTGCCCGACGTTGCCGATCTGAACAAAGGAAAAGAGGCGGTAAAGAGATACGAAAAAGATGAAGCACAGACCCGTTTGCCGGAAATCAAAGAAATCCTGAAACAAATGGCACCGCATACCGCACAGTCGGCAGAAACACCGGTCATACTGGTCGGCGATTTCAATTGCGACTCTCACCTGGATTGGAACGAGCAAGCCCGACCGGCCCATCAGGGAGCATTCGCCAAACTGGAAGTATCGAAACAGGTCATCGATGAAGGCTTCACCGATAGCTTCCGTTATCTTTATCCGGACGTTCTGTTGAACCAGGGAGCGACTTGGTCACCACTCATCAATCTGGGAGCTAAAAAGATAAGTTGCCTGCCTCAGCGGATCGATTATATCTACTACAAAGGAGATAAGCTAATTCCATATCATTCGGAAGCATTGACTCACCACCCTGTGGGCTGGCCTTCCGATCATGGAAGCGTAGTCACTTCATTTTATCTCAAATAGGTAAAAAAGTCTTTGTCCCCGTACCCAGGTATGGGGACAAAGTATCTTCCTGAAAAATTATGACAGTACGGAATATATTGCCTATTAGTCCTTTCTTTATATCTTTGCACTCCGAAATGTAAACACAAAAGATTCATGAAACGACTAACAGTACTTTGCCTGTCAGCCCTTCTGTCAGGAACTGCTTTAACTGCTACTTCTCAAACACTGATTCCCAATAAAACGGAAGTCTTTAAGCTGTCGTTGGAGACGCATGGATCTTACAATGAAGCACTTTCCGGAGAGGCCGAACGCGACCGGTTCCTACTAAACAACTTCAAAGTAGAAGCTACCGGGACAGTTACCCCCTGGCTTTCATATGCTTACCGTCAGGTACTCTGTTACCAGAACGAATGGGTACGCGCCAACGGCTTCGGCTCCTATATCGAAAATGCCTGGGTAAACTTCCGGTTATCGGATAAGTTCTCTGTGACAGCCGGTAAACAGGATGCCGCCTGGGGAGGCTTCGAATACGACGAGTATGCCTATAAGATATACGATTACAGCGATATGAACGAGTGGATGGATTGCTATTTCACCGGCGTTGGTATCAGCTATGAACCGACAGAGACACAGGAAGTCTGCTTCCAGGTAACCAACGGCAACGATAACCGCAGCAAATCCCCCTCTTTCTATAACCTCGGATGGAACAGCAGTTATCTGGACGAGTTGTTATCCCTCCGCTACTCTGTTACAGCCGGACAACAGGCCAAAGGGGAATGGATGTGGATGGCCTGGGCCGGACAACAGGTAGAATCAGGTAAGTTCCTGGGATACTTCGACGTGATGTACACACGCGGCAAATCCGATCCCGTCGGTGTCCTCGCCGAACAATTCGAACCGGAAGATGAAGAAACCGGTGCATGCATCGCCAATACCGGTTACCTCTCACTGGTGGCCCGCCTGAATTACAGTATCCACCCCAAATGGAATATTTTCGTCAAAGGAATGTATGAAACGGCTTCCGTTTACAAAGCCAACGGCCCCTACGAATCGGGCAGATACCGTACCGCCTGGGGATATCAGGGAGGAGTCGAGTTCTATCCGATGGGCGACGACAACCTGCACCTCTTCCTCAGCGGCACCGGACGGGCATACAGCCTGACAGAAAGAGCAAAGGCGCTCGATGCCTTCTCTGAGAACACCGGACGCCTTTCTGTAGGGTTTGTTTATAAGATTCCTTTGTTCTAAAACTGCAACGACAATGAATCGCCTTCGTTCATATCGACGGTCAGCATGCCGTCGATAACAGGCAGAGAAACAGCTTTCTGATTCATCTTGATACTCATATTTTCCGAATAAGCCGGCAACTTGATACTGAATGTACCGGGAACAACCGCTTTCAGTCCGGCTTCCGTCAACTGTCCTTCTGCCCATTTGGCGGAGACTTCGCCTCCTCCCTGTACTTTCAGGCCTTTAAAACTACCGGTCTGCCAGGCTGAAGGTAATGCCGGGAGCAATTCGATACGTCCGGTCTGGCTCTGTACCAGCATCTCGGCTATGCCTGCACAACCACCGTAATTACCATCGATCTGGAACGGGGGATGTGCACAGAACAAGTTCGGATAAGATCCACCGCCATTGACCATATTGGTCGTCTTTTCCACACAGGGACGAAGCAAGTCTACCAGCAACTTATAGGCATGGTCGCCATCGTGCAGACGAGCCCAGAAATTAATCTTCCAGGCCATAGACCAGCCTGTGCTCTTATCGCCACGCACTTCAAGGGTTTTACGGGCAGCTTCCGCCAATTCCGGTGTATGTTCCAAAGAAATCTCATTCCCCGGATAAAGGCCATATAGGTGGGATACATGACGATGAGTGGGTTCTGCCTCCTCATAGGGTTCGAGCCATTCCAGGATACGTCCGTCTTTTCCGATCGTTGTCGGTATCAGGCGCGAACGTTTATCGGCCAGTTCCTTGCAAAATGCAGAATCGACACCCAGTATGGTAGCTGCTTCTATCGTGTTGGTAAACAGTTCCCGTACAATCTGATTATCCATGGTCGAACCGGCACAGATACTTACGACACTGCCGTTCGGCATGCGATAGCCATTTTCCGGGGAAGTGGTCGGAGCAGTCACCAGATAGTTGTTCCGCGGATCACGTACCAGCATATCGGTAAAGAAAAGAGCCGCCCCTTTCATCACCGGATAGACCTCTTTCAGATATTCTTTATCTTTGGTGTATTGATAATGAGTGAACAGATGTTCACAGAGCCAGGCTGCAGAAGTATTGGTTGCGCCCCACGAGGGATGTTCGCCCGGTGCGGTAAATTCCCATACATTACCCAGAATATGCGTCACCCAGCCACGGGCGTTATAGAATACTTTGGCTGTTTGCTCGCCACTGGCTACCTGTTGCTTTGTCCATTCGATCATCGGCATATGCAGTTCGGACAAATTGGTCACTTCTGCCGGCCAGTGATTCATCTGAAAATTAATGTTCAAATGGTAGTCACCGTTCCAGGGCGTATCGATCGTGTTACACCATAACCCTTGCAGGTTGGGAGGCAACGAACCCGGACGGGTCGACGAGATCAATAGATAACGACCGAACTGAAAATAAAGGGCTCCCAGGGACGGATCGTTATGGTCTTCCTGAAATGCCTGCAAACGCTTATCGATCGGCAGATTATCCTTTTCGGTACGTCCCAGATCCAGATCCACCCGGTCGAATAAAGTGCGGTAAGCATTGATATGTTCTTTTCTTAATGTCGAATAATCTTTTCTTTCGGATTCAGCCAACAGCGAAAATAGCTGATCGGCAAAACCTTCATTCTTATAGCTTGTAGCCATACTGACCAACAAGATCGCTTCGGAAGCATTCTGAACACTCAGCGAACTGTCTTCTGCCGTAAGGGAACCGCCTTTAGGCAGGACGACCCGTACACGTGCTTCATATTTGATTCCTTTCATTTCGAGCGTATCCACACCGTCGAACAACTGTCCTTTCATCAAGAGGTCTTTACCGTCGGTCGATACGGAATAATATTCCGGACGGTTCATCCCTATCCGGAAGTTCAATGCTTTATCAGCGTCTGCCTGTAGATGGATGATACCCAGGTCGCCGGAGAAAGAGGTAAAAGCTTCACGGCTATAATTCACTTTCCCTTTGCGGAAAGAGGTCGAAGCAATAGCATTGTTCAGATCGAGCTCACGACGGTAGGCGGCGATAGAGTCAGCCTCGTTATTATACGTATAATCCAGTACCAGGTTTCCCAATAATTGGTAACTGCCATAAGCCACTTTCGCTCCCTGGCCCTGTCCGCTACCGGCTCCGCCACAAACAAATGTGCGGTACATCAGTTCCTGCGCTTCATCGTTACGGCCTTCGAAAAGCAGACGGCGAATAGCAGTCAGCGACATGACTGCCTGCGGGTTATCCGTATCCTGTTTACTTCCCGACCACATGGAAATTTCGTTCAATAGGATGTTCTCCTTACTGACACCACCATCGGGCATCATACCCAACCGTCCATTACCCAAAGGTAATGTTTCTTCCCAGATACGGGCTGGTTCATCAAAATGATAAGCGAGTTTATTACCGGTTTTTACGCCCGGCATATCGCAGGCTGCCAACAAAAGTAATGAGGCAACGATATAGGGACGGAAAATTTTTCGCCCTATCTCCTTTAATCGAATTGAGTTCATAGTATTATAAATAAAATATGTCTTTTAAACCGGATCAGAAACTTTGCATATCACATAGTCTCTTATAATAACCGTTCAATGCTAACAACTCTTCATGACGGCCGCGTTCCACGATTTCTCCTTCATGCATCACACAGATCTCATCGGCATTGCGGATGGTAGAGAGACGGTGGGCTATCACCACGGTCGTTCTGTTACGCATCAGGTTCTCGAGGGCATCCTGCACCAGGCGTTCCGACTCGGTATCCAGGGCCGACGTCGCTTCGTCCAGGATCAGGATCGGCGGGTTCTTCAGGATCGCACGGGCAATACTGATACGTTGGCGCTGTCCACCGGACAGTTTTCCGCCACGGTCACCGATATTCGTATTATAGCCTTCTTCGCTGGCCATGATAAATTCATGGGCGTTCGCTATGCGGGCAGCTTCCTGTACCTGTTCCAGCGTAGCTCCTTCCACACCGAAAGAGATATTATTGAAAAAAGTATCGTTAAAGAGAATCGCTTCCTGGTTCACATTCCCCATCAGGCTACGGAGGTCGTAGAGGGAGGCATCACGAATATCTATATCATCAATGGTTACGGAACCTTCGGTAACGTCATAGAAACGAGGGAGCAGGTCTACCAATGTACTCTTACCCGAACCGGATTGGCCCACAAGAGCCACCGTCTTCCCTTTGGGAATAGTCAGGTCAATCCCCTTCAATACCCAATCGTGCTGGTACTTAAACCTGACTTTATTATATTTGATATGTTTTTTCAGTTCGATCTTCTTTGGCTCCGCCGGGTCTTTTATATCGCTCTCCGCCTTTAGTATCTTATCGATACGGTCCATAGAAGCCAACCCTTTCTGGATCGCATAGACCGATTTACTCAAATCTTTTGCCGGATTTATGATACTGTAGAAAATAACCAGGTAATAGATGAAGGTCGAAGCATCTATGGAGCTATTGTTGCTCAGGATAAGCGTACCACCATACCAAAGTACGATCGCAATGGTTGCTGTACCCAGAAACTCACTCATCGGATGAGCCATCTGCTGGCGGCGGTAAATACGGTTGGTCATGCGACGGAACTGATCGTTGCTATTCTCAAAACGTATCTGTATCTTCTTCTCGGCATTAAAAGCCTTGATAATACGTAAACCGCCCAACGTCTCTTCGATCTGGCTCATCAGACCACCCCACATTTGCTGGCCTTCCAGGGATTTGCGTTTTAGCTTCTTTCCCACCTGTCCCATGATATATCCAGCAACAGGAAGCAGGATCAGGACAAATACCGTCAGTTGCCAACTGATTACGATCATACCGATCAGATAGATGATAATCAGAATGGGGTTCTTAAACAACATATCGAGTGAACTCATGATAGACGCTTCCACCTCATTAACGTCACCGGATACACGGGCTATGATATCCCCTTTACGTTCTTCGGAGAAGAAACCTAAAGACAATTCGGTGATTTTCTTATTGATTTGGTTGCGTATATCCCTTACAACTCCCGTACGGATAGGTATCATAGTGTAAAAGGCTAAATACATGGTTGCTACCTTCAGGAAGGTAGCAACCATCAGAAAAACACCTAAGATAATCAAAGTAAACGATCCTCCATCTTTCTCGATCATATCGCTTACGAACCAAAAGAAATTATTTTTAATCAATTCGGGAGTACCTTTCCAGCTTTCCCATGTCCAGGGATCAAACACCCAGTCTTTGTAGCTGTAAACATCATCGTTTAATTTGAAAAGTATATTAAGTATGGGAATTATCAAGGCAAAAGAGAAAAGATTGAGTATGGCTGATAATATATTGAACACAATATTCAATACCATATATTTCTTGTAGGGAGGCACAAAACGCCTTATTATACGCAGGAAATCTTTCATGTTTATTTATTTCGATTGGATTTGGCGCGCAAGTTAGTCATAAAAAACAGGAGGTGCAACGTTTCGCATGATCTTTGCATCTAATAGATATAGTAATAAACAAATACATTATGGATAAAACAGTTCATTTTTACCTATCCGTCTCCAATAAGATATTGGCAGGGTTACTCACGCTTTTAGGATTTTCACATACATCCTGCAGTCCTGTAGATGAATACGGTAGCCCCTATGCGACTTACGAAATAAAAGGAAAGGTTGTCAACGAAAAAGGGACAGCTATTCCCGATATGCAAGTCATCATCCCCGCACCGGATGCAGACAACGAAGAAGACCTGTACGTGTATCGCGACACACTATTAACTAACAGTACCGGAGAATTTAACAAACAGCTTGAAGTCGGTTCTTTCGGGGAAGACATCACATTCAAAATAGCCACCAAAGACATCGACGGAGAAGCGAACGGCGGCTTATTCGAAGATACTGTAACTGAAGTAGCCTTCAAAAAGGAAGATCTGAAAGGAGGAGATGGTAACTGGTATGCTGGTAATGCCAAGAAAGAAGTCACCATTACGATGAAAAGAAATCCTTTGGTCTCCGACTGAAACAAGACTCCCCTCTATTATTTGGATAACGATTGGGACGCATGAATAATATTTAATATCTTTGCATATACTCGTAAATAGAAAAGGAGAACATTATAATGGATAAACGTCCCGGATTTCGTAAACGCATCGCCCTGGAACTCTTCCGCAGTATCCGGAAAAACCGGGCCAAGCTACACGAACTACGCACACTTTTTTGGGAATGTACGCTTCGCTGCAACGCTTCCTGCCGCCATTGCGGTAGCGACTGCCACGTATCAGCCGGCATGAAAGATATGCCGATGGAAGATTTTCTGAAAGTGGTAGACGATATCACTCCCTATGTAGAACCAAATAAAGTACTGGTGATATTCACCGGAGGGGAAGCCCTCGTCCGCAAAGATATCGAAGTATGCGGTATGGAACTGTACCGCCGGGGTTATCCCTGGGGCATCGTCTCCAACGGATTATTAATGACGCGCGAACGACTGGACTCGTTACTGGCTTCCGGCCTGCACTCAGCAACGATCAGTCTCGATGGTTTCGAGGAAGCGCACAACTGGTTGCGACGCCATCCGAAGAGCTTTGAGAATGCGGTAAACGCCATCTGTATGCTGGCAGAAGAAAAAGAAATTGTCTGGGACGTAGTTACCTGTGTGAACCAGCAGAACTTCAAAGACCTGAAACTATTCAAAGAGTTTCTGGTCGAAATGGGTGTAAAAAGATGGCGCCTGTTCACCATCTTTCCTGTCGGACGGGCTGCCGAAGTACCCGAACTGCAACTCAGTAACGAGCAGTTCACCTGGATGCTGAACTTTATCCGTTATTGCCGCAAAGAAGGACAAATCCACGTCAGCTACGGTTGCGAGGGATTCTTGGGTAATTATGAAGCCGAAGTGCGCGACTCGATCTTCCAGTGCAACGCCGGGATCAATACGGCTTCCGTATTGGCCGACGGTACCATTTCGGGCTGTCCGAGTATCCGCGCCAATTTCCATCAGGGGAATATCTACAAAGACAAATTCATAGATATATGGAATAACGAATTCAAGCCTTACCGCAACCGCGAATGGACACGCAAAGGCCAATGCGCCGACTGTAAAATGTTCAGATACTGCGAGGGGAACGGCATGCACCTGTATGACGACAACGGCAATTTATTGTTCTGCCATTATAACAGGATCGTATAATTTTTATATCTTTATCCCCGATAAAACTTTTTAAACAGTATATACATGAAAAACTCTCTTATCCTCTGCGCCTTGCTCACGCTCGGCCCGGTTTGTTATGCACAGCAATCTGCCAATAATCGTATTACAGATTACACAGAACTGACCGACACCAAGCCACACGATAGTGAGGCTGTATGGAATAAAATAACAACTCCGACGCAACTAAGCTGGGCCAGTACCGACGTACGTTACCCGAAGCTGAGCATTCCCCAAGTAACCAAGAACTCCCGCTGGCAAAGCAAAGCCTGGAAAGGCGAACGTGTCAATGCACAGGCTGTGTTGTGGACAACCAACGACCTGTCGGATGCAACCATCACAGTCAGCGACCTGAAAAACGGTTCTGCCGTCATCCCGTCGTCTGCCATCACAACGAACTTCGTGCGCTACGTCATGACCGACGAGCTGAACAAAGACCGTAAAGGCGGTTGCGGACATCGTGAAAACAAAGCGGAATGGGACTCTTCGGTCGTTGCCGACGTATTGGACATTGTAAAGATACGCGACATCGCCGCCCGCACTACACAGCCAATCTGGATGAACGTATGGGTACCGTCGGATGCACGTGCCGGAAAATATAAAGGGACTCTGACTGTTGAAGGAAAGAATTTCCAACCGATGAAATTACAGGTAGAGATAGATGTATTGAACCGTACGCTACCGGAACCGAAAGACTGGAAATTCCATCTGGATCTGTGGCAGAACCCATACTCTGTAGCCCGTTACTACAACGTTCCCCTTTGGAGCAAAGAACATTTCGACCTGATGCGTCCGGTCATGAAAATGTTGGCGAACGCCGGACAGCGTGCCATCACCACCAGTATCATGTACAAGCCCTGGGCCGGACAGACGGAAGATCATTACGACAGCATGGTATTCCGCATGAAGAAGATGGACGGTAGCTGGGAGTTCGATTATACGGTATTCGACAAATGGGTGGAATTTATGCTTCACGACATAGGCATCACCGACCTGATCAGTTGCTACACCATGATCCCGTGGGCGCTTAGCTTCGACTATTTCGACCAGGCAACCAACCGCGTCCAGTTCATCGAAGCCAAACCGGGCGATGCTGCTTATGCCGACTACTGGGGCTCTTTCCTGAAAGATTTCTCCCGCCACCTGCGTGAAAAAGGTTGGTTTGAGAAGACTGCTATCTCTATGGACGAACGTCCGATGGAAGCGATGCAGGAAGCAATCAAGGTGATCAAAGCCGCCGATCCTGAGTTCAAGATCACGCTGGCGGGTAATTATCATAAAGAAATACAAGGCGACCTTTACTACCTGAGTATCCCGTACGGCCACAAATTCCCTGAAGATGTGAAAGCCGAACGCGATCGCAAAGGCCAGATCAGTACCGTTTACACTTGCTGCTCAGAAGCTTTCCCGAATACGTTTACCTTCTCCGATCCGGCAGAAGCACCGTGGACAATCCTGCACGCTGTTGCCGGAGGTTACGATGGTTATCTGCGTTGGGCTGTCAACAGTTGGACAGCAGACCCGCTACGCGACTCCCGTTTCCGTACCTGGGCTGCCGGCGACACGTATAGTATCTATCCGGGCCCGCGTAGCTCGATCCGTTTCGAACGTCTGGTGGAAGGTCTTCAGGATGCCGAAAAGATCCGTATCCTTCGCGAAGAGTTGAAAGGCGGCAAGCTGGATAAGCTGAATAAGACGGTTGCCATGTTCACGCCGGAAGGGTTGGCCGAGACACAGAAGTCGGCAACCGAGATGGTGAATGAATTGAATAAGTTGCTGAATTCGTATTGATAAATTACTTTCAAAAAGAATAATAGGAAGCCGGTGTGTCGATCAAAATGACACACCGGCTTTTGTCTATAAATATTACATTCTTTCATTACTGGCTTTAATTATTATCGTATATTTGCCGTGCATTTCGTTAAATATTCAGTAGACGGGAAATCCCGCCTATTTTCGTAGCGAGCATTTCCGTACAGGATTCTATCCAAAAGAAAGAACGATTAGATATGAATGCTTCTTTGGGTAAGCATTTACAATTCCTTGCACAAATGGCATCTGACAGTTCGGTTGTAAGAAAGATGCATGCAGAATACACCCGACATTTTATTAATGTGGAATATCTTTTGAAACAATTATCTAAAAAGAAAGAAGACTCCAATAAGTGAAAGTAACCTCTCAATACCCTCGAAAGATCACTTCAAATAAGTTTTATAAAAAAGAATTCCCATAAAAAAAAGAGATGTCACAGTAGCATCTCTTTTTTATTATCTTATTTCTCCCGAATAAATATATTAATCGGCGTCCCTGTGAAATCCCAGTTATCGCGGATTTTGTTTTCGAGGAAGCGTTTGTAAGGTTCCTTAATCCACTGCGGCAAGTTGGCAAAGAATACAAATGACGGAACCTGTCCGGCTGGCAACTGAGTGATGTATTTGATCTTGATATACTTTCCTTTCCATGCTGGAGGCGGATAGTTCTCAATGATCGGCAACATGATCTCGTTCAGTTTCGCGGTCGGGATACGTTTCTTACGGTTGTCGTATACTTCCTTTGCTGTTTCAAGCACCTTCAAGATACGTTGTTTCGTCAGTGCCGAGATAAACAGGATAGGAAAGTCGGTAAACGGTGCCAGGCGTTCGCGAATCGCATTCGTATAGCTGTCGATCACCTTCTGGCTCTTATCCTCTACCAGGTCCCATTTGTTTACACAAACAACCAAACCTTTCTTATTCTTCTGAACCAGGGAGAAAATGTTCAGGTCCTGACTTTCGATACCCCGCGTTGCATCTACCATCAGCACACAGACATCTGCATTTTCAATGGCGCGTATCGAACGGATCACTGAATAATATTCCAGGTCTTCATTCACCTTACCCTTTTTACGGATACCGGCCGTATCGACCAGATAGAAATTTAAACCGAACTTATTGTACTTGGTATAGATCGAGTCGCGTGTCGTACCGGCAATATCTGTTACGATATGACGTTCTTCGCCGATAAAGGCATTGATCAGGGACGACTTACCCGCGTTCGGACGACCGATAACGGCAATGCGGGGCAACTCTTCTTCTAATTCTTCATTCTTGTCTTCCGGAAGGATCTCGACAATCTTGTCCAGCAAGTCGCCGGAGTTAGACCCGTTGATAGCCGATACACAGAAAGGATCACCCAAACCGAATGAATAGAATTCGGCCGAAGCGGCATGCATCTCAAAGTTATCCGCTTTGTTTGCAACTACAATGACCGGTTTTTTATTACGGCGTAGTATCTTGGCAACTTCAACATCGAGGTCTGTAATTCCATTCAGTACATCCACAACAAACAAGATCACGTCGGCCTCGTCGAGAGCGACCTGTACCTGCTTATTTATCTCTTCTTCAAAAACATCATCCGAATTAATTACCCATCCACCGGTATCGATCAGCGAAAACTCTCTACCGATCCAGTCTACTTTACCGTACTGGCGGTCGCGGGTTGTCCCTGCTTCGTCGTTAACAATAGCCTGACGCGATTGTGTCAAACGATTGAACAGGGTGGACTTTCCTACGTTGGGCCTACCAACTATTGCTACAATATTTCCCATAAATCTCTTTTCTGTATGCTGTTATTAATCCAGCTGATAACCAAAATTCTTCAATAAGTTATCCCTGTTACGCCAGTCTTTCTCTACTTTGACAAACATTTCCAGGAATACCTTCTTCTCAAAAAAGCGTTCAATATCCTTACGGGCCATGGCGCCTACTTTTTTCAGTGCCTGTCCCTTATGCCCGATGATAATCCCTTTTTGGGAATCCCGTTCCACTATAATGAGCGCCTTGATATGAATCATTTCTTCTTCTTCCTTGAACAGCTCTACAACGACCTCTACCGCATACGGTATCTCCTTCTGATAATATAGGAGTATCTTCTCGCGAATGATCTCCGTAACGAAGAAGCGGGCCGGCTTATCAGTAAGCGCGTCTTTCTCAAAATAAGGAGGAGAGTCGGGCATCAACGCCTCCACCCTTTGCTTTACATAATCAATATTAAAATTTGAAAGCGCTGAAATCGGTATGATCTCTGCTTTCGGAAGAATCTCTTTCCAGTGGGCTACTAGCTTTTCAAGGTCTCCCTGATTGCTTGTGTCGATCTTATTGATCAACAGAAGTACCGGACATTCGACCGTCTTCACCCGTTGCAGGAATTCTTCGTTTTTATCGATTGTCTCAACGACATCAGTCACATAGAGTAACACGTCGGCATCACCTAATGCCGACTCTGAAAAGTTTAGCATAGATTCCTGCAACTTATAATTCGGATGCAGAACTCCCGGCGTGTCTGAATACACGATCTGCATATCGTCGGTATTCACAATCCCCATGATACGATGACGGGTAGTCTGCGCCTTCGACGTAATGATAGAGATACGCTCCCCTACCAAACGGTTCATCAGCGTAGATTTACCTACATTTGGATTACCTACGATATTAACAAAACCGGACTTATGCTTGTTTTCCATCATAACCCCATTTAAGATAAATTGCACCCCAGGTAAAGCCTGCACCAAACGCAGCAAGGATCAAATTGTCTCCTTTCTTCAGTTTGTCTTCCCACTCCCAAAGGCAGATAGGAATTGTTCCGGCACTTGTATTACCGTACTTCTGGATATTGATCATTACTTTGTTCATATCCACACCCAAACGTTTGGCCGTTGCATCAATAATACGCAAATTAGCCTGATGGGGTACGATCCAGGTAATATCGTCGTGAGTCAAATTATTTTTTTCTGCTATCTCTGCTGCCACATCGGCCATATACGAAACAGCATATTTGAATACGTATTTACCATCCTGCAGAACGAAATGTTCGCGATTATCCACTGTTTCGTGGCTGGAAGGATAAGCCGAACCACCAGACTTCATAATCAAGTGGGAATAACCTACTCCATCCGTACGCAAAATCGTATCCAGAACACCGATTTCTTCCGTCGTCGGTTCCAACAAGACAGCACCACAGGCATCACCAAACAAAGGACAGGTTGAACGGTCCTGATAATCGGTAATTGAGGTCATCTTATCACCTGCAACTACGATTACTTTCTTGTAACGTCCCGAACGAATATAGTTCGCTCCAGTCTCCAACCCATACAGAAATCCGGCACAAGCTCCCTGCAAATCGAATGTCATTGCATTCTTGCACCCGGTATGATAAGCGATGATTGAAGAAGTTGTAGGGAAATGATGGTCAGCTGTTGTCGTTGCAGTCAGGATCACTTCAATCTCTTCAGGATTTACTTGCGTCTTTTCGAGCAATTGCTTCACAGCGCGAATGCCCATGTAAGAGGTTCCTACCCCTTCACCTTTCAATATTCTGCGTTCTTTGATACCAACACGTGTCATGATCCATTCATCCGTTGTATCGACCAATTTAGAAATATCTTCATTTGTCAACACATCTTCGGGAACGTATCCTCCTACACCTGTTATAACCGCATTTAATTTATCCATAACTTAAAAAATAATAGAGACTATCCCAATTAAAAAATTAGCCCTAAAAATACTTTTAGGGCTATTTCTTTCGTTTATCAAAATCAATATGATAGTGACAAACTTACACAGCTGCTTCTTTTACGATAGCTAACTTACCTCTGTAGTAGCCACATTCGCCACATACAGTGTGATAAATATGCCATGCGCCGCAGTTCGGGCAAATAGCCATTGTTGGAGTGACAGCCTTGTCATGAGTTCTTCTCTTGGCTGTTCTTGTCTTACCTTGTCTTCTTTTAGGATGTGCCATGTTTTAATTTATTTAATTGTTATCATTCTCTATTAAACCTTTCAGGGCATCCCAGCGAGGATCAGAATTAGCGCTTACGTCATCATCCATGGAAACATCGTCCACTTCTTCTTCTTCGTAATCATCATCTCCATCATCTGTGCTTCTGGATGTGTGCTTCTTGAGCTTCGACGACATAGCTTTATTGCATTTTCCCGGAGCATGAACATGCTTCATCGGTACTGCCAATGCAATAAACTCATAAAGGAACCATGCCAGATTGATGGCACCTTCCTCTTCAGGTATTACTACTACCTCGTCGCTTTCTTCAGCATATTCTTTGCCGAATTTCACAACCAAGCGATTATGGGTATCGATCGGAATCTCCATATCGTCCAGACATCTGTCGCAAGGAACGATCGCTACACCTTCAATCTGAAAGTTCATTTCAAAAGCCACTGACGTACGTTTCACCGTCAGGTGAACCTTGACTTTACCCTTCTGGACCTCGTCTCCGTCAATGTCCACAAAAAACTTGTTCTCCAGTAAATACTCGAATTCGTGTACTCCTGGAGTGAGATTTTTCAAATCTACGTTATATAATTTAAATTTCCCCAAAGCCTTTTAGTGTAAAAACCTTGCAAAGGTACGAAAAAACTAAACACAAATGCAATACCTTTACAGTTATTTTTTATTATTGAATTATTTAGCCTCTATATTTACGAAGCTCTATACGAAATGTGGTGCCTTTACCGACCTCTGAGCTCTTCACGAATATCTTACCGCCATGATAGGATTCAATGATACGCTTGACCAGCGACAAACCTAGTCCCCATCCGCGTTTCTTGGTTGTATACCCCGGATTAAACACGGTCTTATATTTCGATTTAGGAATGCCTTTTCCCGAATCGGTAATGTCGATCCGAACAGTCTTTTCGCGCTCTTCCACCTGGAAAGTTATTTCTCCCTGACCTTCCATTGCATCCACTGCATTTTTAGTCAGATTCTCAATAACCCAGGCAAACAAAGAATCATTCATCAAAACCAATACCGGACTCTCCGGAAGATGGGTATATATCCTGACCTTGGACGAAATACGCGTTTCCATATAATTTAAGGCCATTTGAATGGAGTTACTGATATTGACAGGTACAGGGTCCGGATTCGATCCGATCTTTGAAAAACGCTCCGCTATCATCTCTAAACGCTTTACATCCTTTTCCATCTCACTCAACAGAGAAGGATCGATCTCCTTCGTTCGAAGATATTCTACCCAGGCGATCAAAGAAGAAATCGGAGTACCCAACTGATGGGCTGTTTCCTTCGACAATCCAACCCATACTTTATTTTGTTCGGCTTTCTTCGTACTCGCCAATGCCAGAAAAGCGATCAGAATAAAAATAAAGACAACCGCCAACTGTGCATAAGGGTAAATAAGAAGTCTTTTTAAGATGATCGAGTCGTCGTAATAAAGATATTGGAAAGTCCCATCCTGCATATCGATCAGGATCGGGGGATTCTTACTTTTAAACTCCCGTACTTTTGTTTTCAAAAACCGATCGAGATCTTTTTCGGGAAGTTCAATATTCTTTTGATCCATTACACTGTCCTTCTCGTTACACCATAACACAGGAATAGTTGTATTACTCTGTATAATCTTCAGGATAAGTGCCATATTGGAGCCATTTGTTTCAGAAGCAATCATACGTTGCGCCTCTGCCCAGATTTCAACCTTCTGACGCTCTTCCTGCGCCAAACTTTTTACGATTTGGTCAGATACAAACACCGAAACAATTGCGATCAATGTGGCTATTAAGATAAAAAGATATTTCAACCGTTGCCGGGAATCATATATACTGCTCATAATTATACATTCATTCTCAATGTATATTAAAACGGGAAAGATGATAGATTATTATAGGAAAGAAGTTAATTCGTAAGAAGAAATAGATTCATTTTTCCCCTCTGAGAAAGTAAGGAGGGTGTTAAACCCAAAAAGGAACCAACCTTACGATTGATTCCTTTCATTTGTTTTGAGTCTC
>NZ_CAJJWO010000079.1 GCF_905196875.1 uncultured Parabacteroides sp.
GATGCAAAAGTAGTGTTATAAAACATACACTCCAAACTTTTATCACTTTATTTTTTCAGCAATGCCACAACCAGGAGACTATATTTCTGAACGACTGCACGTTACAAGATGAAAAAAATATCAAAGCGAGTACTCCCTACTTTACGATTATTATTACTACTTATATTATGTACGCGAGAAACAGAATACCTAAAAGGATGGAAGATATAAAAAAACAAAAGCCCCTTACCCTTCCGGATATGGAGCTTTGTTTACCTCTTTGGTTTTACCCGAGGTTAACCTAAATACGATTTGAGGAGCTTGCTACGTGTTCCTTGTCTTAACCTTCTAATTGCTTTTTCCTTGATCTGGCGGACGCGCTCTCTAGTGAGGCCAAATTTGTCGCCAATCTCTTCCAATGTCATTTCCTGACAGCCTATACCGAAAAACATTTTGATTATTTCACATTCTCTTTCGGTCAGTGTAGCAAGTGCTCGATCAATTTCTTTAGCCAGTGACTCGTTCATCAACGATCGGTCAGCGATAGGAGCGTCGTCGTTCACAAGCACATCCAAAAGACTATTGTCTTCGCCCTCTACGAACGGAGCATCTACTGAGATATGTCTTCCGGACACCTTTAGAGTATCTGAAATCTTATCTACAGGAATATCCAGCTCGTCTGCAAGTTCTTCGGGAGATGGTCGACGTTCGTTTTCCTGTTCGAATTTAGAGAAAGCTTTACTGATCTTATTCAGCGAGCCAACCTGATTCAACGGAAGACGAACAATTCTTGACTGTTCTGCCAAAGCCTGCAGGATAGACTGACGAATCCACCATACGGCATAAGAAATAAACTTAAACCCTCTCGTTTCATCAAACTTCTCGGCAGCTTTTATCAATCCCAGGTTACCTTCATTAATAAGGTCAGGCAAACTAAGCCCCTGATTTTGATATTGCTTTGCCACAGAAACGACGAAACGCAGATTCGCTCTGGTTAATTTCTCCAATGCTCTACGGTCTCCTCTTTTGATTGCCTGTGCCAATTCTACTTCTTCTTCAACTGTAATAAGATCTTCGCGGCCTATTTCCTGAAGATACTTATCAAGCGAAGCACTTTCGCGATTGGTAATGGACTTTGTAATCTTTAACTGTCTCATCCAATGTTTTTAATTGAGAAATATCAGGGTGCAAAGATAATATTATTTTTATTGAGAAAATTGGTCGTGTGCACCCTACACCCGACCAATTATAAACCTTTAACAATCTTCCCGCCAAATAAGACGAATATAACTTTATTTTATTATTCGGCTAGATCAATAGCATAAACTTTTGTACGTCCATTCGGATAAAAACCTTTCACAACGATGTAACGATCATCAGAATTTCCTTTCAATACTTTATCTACCAACTTTTCGAGTTGTTCAGGTGTAGATATTTTCTGGTCGTTAACAATCATGATAATGAAGCCTTTCTGGATTCCGGCATCTTTCATTTTACCTTTTAATAATCCGGTTACTTCAACACCATAACTTACACCAAGTTCACGTTTTTGTTTATCCGTCAACGCTTTAAAAGCGGCTCCAAGAACATCTGCACTATTATCACCTGCATTCTTTACAACAGATGTACTACCTTGTGCATTACGAAGTTCTACAGTAAATGTCTTATTACTTCCATTACGATCAACAGTGACTTCTACCTTATCACCAGGGCGATATTTACTGATCTGTTCCTGCAATGCATTTGCATTTTTCACTTTTGCACCATTTACAGCAATGATCACATCCCCCTTTTCGATACCGGCTTCTTTAGCAGAACTTCTATCAGCAAAATCAGATACACAAGCTCCTTCAGACACTTTGATCTTCGATTTCAACTCAGTCAGCTCCTCTTTCAGTTTACTATCCAGGTTGGGATAACTCAACTGATCGGCAATATCACCCACGCTCATCATCAAAACACCAAGAACAGCACGCTGTACAGTTCCATATTGTTTCAAATCGCTTGCCACTTTACCTGCAATACTAATAGGTACGGCAAATGAATATCCGGCAAAGTTTCCTGTTTCTGAATAAATAGCCGTGTTGATACCAATCAGTTCACCTTTTGTGTTTACCAAAGCACCACCACTATTACCTGGATTTACAGCAGCATCAGTCTGGATAAATGATTCAATTTTACTTCTGTCACCCCCCATAGAAATACCGCGGCCTTTTGCACTAACGATACCAGCGGTAACAGTAGAGGTTAAATTGAATGGATTACCTACAGCCAACACCCACTCTCCTACTTTCAGTTTTTCAGAATCACCAAACGGTATAGTAGGAAGATCTTTTGCATCTACTTTTATTAAAGCAATATCCGTGGTAGGATCGGTTCCAATCAATTTTGCCGGGAATTTACGGTTGTCATTTAATGTGACTTCCAATTCATCAGCACCATCGATCACATGGTTATTTGTAATAATGTATCCATCTGTGGAAATAATGACACCCGAACCAGAACCTACGCGGGGTTGTGGTTGCGGACGCTGGAAACCTCCACCTCCTCGTCCTCCAAATCCGAAGAAGTATTCGAAAGGATCAACATACTGCTGCTGGCCTCTACCATCATCAGCATATTGTTTAGCATTCGTCGTAGCTTTAATATGCACTACCCCATGTACCGTACTTTCTGCCGCTTTGGTAAAATCCGTATTTTCAGCAGCCACTGCATTCAATCCAGCATACCGGACAGACTGATTAAATGTATTTATTGAATCAGTGACATAAACCGGTTGTTTTTTATTCATCAGATAAGCACTTGTCCCAACCGCAGCACCGGTACTGATGGCAGCAACAAGAACGACTCCTAGCACATTTTTCCACATTGTTTTCATACTCTTTCGATTTTATCAAACATTTAAATTTAACACTTTTCTTTCGACAAAGAAAGTTCAAAAAACGTGCGATTATTCCATTTGCCTTTGATTTTTTATCACTTTTAACGGCGATTTATCCGGGCTTAACTGCGCTTAACAGTACTGTGTATTGCAAAGTACCTTTTTAACAATCATTCCCCTGCCAAATGGTCATGCTTTCAGTAATATAACAGTAAGAACGGCAGAAAGTTCAACTGGATTGGCAGCAGGCTAGTGATAGGTGTCAGATAAATATTTACCTTATTATATAGATGCAATAAGCGATAAGCCTTACAAAATTGTCAACCGTCAACTGTCAACTGTCAACTAAAATACCTATCTTTGTCGCATTGCAGCCTGCCGGTCTGTCGCTCATCTTCGGATGTGAGGAAAGTCCGGGCAACACAGAGCACCATACTTCTTAACGGGAAGCTGTTCGTAAGGGCAGAGTAGTGTAACAGAAAATAACCGCCGGATTCGCGTCCGGTAAGGGTGAAAAGGTGAGGTAAAAGCTCACCGGGTCCCGTAGCAATACGGGATGCCGTACGCCTTATGGGTTGTAAGGTCATGTATACCGGCGTATGTAGGATTGCTCGTCCGATGCCGGGGGGTAGACCGCTAAAGCTTGCCGGTGACGGTAAGACAAGATAAATGGCAGACACTTCAGCTTCGGCCGGAGTACAGGACCCGGCTTACAGGCAGGCTGCATTTTTTTATTCATCCGGCAAATACTCTTTGCCCCTACATTTCACAGCATGAAGAAGAAGACGGATAAAAAGACTGCTGAAAAAAAGCCTCTGGGAGAACGGATCAACGCCTTGCTGACACGAACCATTCATTTTGTTACTTACGACATCTGGCGAATTACAGAAAATGAAGTAAGCGGCCTGAAAGAAATATATATAAATACGATCAAGACAGTCATACTGGCCATACGCGGATTCAATAATGAGAACCTTCAAACGAAAGCATCCGCTCTTACTTACAGTACATTATTGGCTATTGTTCCCTTACTGGCGGTATTATTAGGTATTGCCAAAGGCTTCGGATTCCAGGAAGCAGTACAGCAGGAACTATTCGATTATTTTCCCCGACAAGAACAAGAGTTAAGCGAAGCCTTTAAGTTCGTAGAAAGATATCTGGCACAAGCACAAGGCGGAGTCATTATCGGAGTCGGTCTTATCCTTTTATTCTACACAGTCATTAACCTGATTTCATCTATAGAAGATACATTCAACGATATCTGGCAAATCCAAAAGTCGCGTCCATGGCACCGGAAAATCTCCGATTACCTGGCTTTATTCCTCATATTACCGGTATTAATGACGGCTTCAAGCGGTTTGTCCATATTTATGTCTACGCTGCAAAACTCATTCTTAAGCAGCTATGTGTTCTTCACTCCTTTGGTAGAGTTCTTCCTGAATATCGCTCCGTTCATAATCACAATAATGGTATTCACAGCCTTGTATGTTTCACTCCCCAATACGAAGGTGAAATTTGTAAACGGACTTGTTGCCGGCATACTGGCAGGTTCCGCTTTCCAGTTTTTCCAGTTCATTTATATCAGTGGACAGATATGGGTTAACAAATACAATGCTATCTACGGTAGTTTCGCAGCCCTACCTTTATTATTATTATGGTTACAGTTATCCTGGTTAATCTGCCTCTTTGGAGCAGAACTATCTTATGCTTCTCAGAATGTAAAGAAATTCAGTTTTGAACGAGATAGTAAAAACATCAGCCGACGATATAAAGACTTCCTAACCTTATTGATCGCCTCTCTGATCGTAAAACGCTTTGTGAAGGGAGAAAGGCCATATACCGCCGATGAACTGTCTGACGATTATCGCATCCCCATCCGGGTAACAACGGAAATACTTTATCTGCTTACCGAACTTCATATTATTATAGAGGTCAATTACGAAAATGACGAACGGGTAGTCTACTATCAACCTGCCATTGATGTAAATAAGATCAGTGTAAGTTACCTGTTGACGAAGATGGATGAATACGGTTCCGAGAACTTTAAGATCGATACCTCCTGCCTGTTCACAAAAGAATGGCATACCTTGCTCAAAACAAGAGAAGATATGATTAAAGCGAATAATAATATCCTGCTGAAAGACTTATGACCCACGACCTGACACATGGTCCGGTATGGAAAGTGATCGTACGCTTCGCACTCCCACTACTCATCGGTAACCTGCTGCAACAGTTATATAATGTAACCGACAGCATCATCGTCGGACAATTTCTGGGGAAAGAAGCGCTTGCAGCCGTTTCCGCCTCCTTCTTTATTTATTACTTCATCATTTCATTAGTGATCGGAGTCGGAAGCGGAACATCCGTTGTTGTTTCACAATTTTTCGGAGCAAAGCAATATGATAAAGTTCAACGCGCCTTCTCTTCTTTCTTTATTTTCATGCTCGTAGCGGGGATCGCTCTTTCAATAGCCGGGATCATCTTTGCCGAGCCTGTTTTCCGCCTGACCAACACACCGGAGGAAGTAATACCAGATGCTGTTGCTTATTTCAGAATATATATCGGAGGAACTTTTCTCTTCGTCACATTCAACAGTATAATCTCCATATTGAGAGGTGTAGGCGAATCCGTCCGGCCAATGATCTTCATATTTATTACCACCGTACTAAATATCGTTTTGGATTTATTATTCATCGTTGGTTTTAAGTGGGGAATTGAAGGAGCGGCACGCGCAACCGTCATCGCACAAGGAATCGGAATGTGTATCGCCTTAGGATATGTAAATAATACGCATCCCCTACTCTCGATCAAAAAACAAGACTTGCTATTTGATATGAAACTCTTTAAGGAAGGATTGAAAATAGGACTTCCCACTAGTATACAACAATGTGCAATTGCCCTGGGTTTGATTGCCTTGCTTGGAATTGTCAATAGTTTTGGAACCGACACGCTGACAGCCTATGGAGCTGCAGGTAAAATCGATACAATCATAACACAGGCCGTTCTCACTTTATCGGGTGCACTGGCTGCTTTCTGCGGACAGAATATCGGAGCCGGCCATTTCGACCGTGTACGTAAAGGGTTACGATTTACCATGCTGGTCAATCTCATATTCAGCCTGATTACATTCACAGCCATTTATTTTTTCGGAGAAGAAATGATGCGGGCTTTTACCAGCGACCAGGCTGTAATAGCTATCGGAAAAGAATATTTACTGATTATAGGAGGATTCTTTATTGTGCACGGTGCGCTGAATATATATAACGGTGCACTTCGAGGAGCAGGAGATACTATCTTCACAATGGTAACCAGCTTGCTATGCCTGTGGCTGATCCGTATCCCACTCGCCTACCAGCTAAGCGCATGGTACGGACGACAAGGGATCTGGTGGGCTATCGGAATCAGTATCGCCATTGGATTTGTCATCACTTATATCTATTATAAGATGGATCTGTGGAAGAAAAGATGTGTCGTAAAATAGCAGACAGCACAAAACCGGACAAATGCCCGTTTTTGTGCTGTCTGGCTAATGAGAGGGAATCTTTCATTTGAACTGCATCATTTTGCTGATGTATTTGCCTACAATATCAAATTCCAGATTGACAACAGTGCCTTTTTCGATCTGGCAGAAGTTCGTATTATCATGTGTATAAGGAATAATAGCCACTTCAAAGCTATTTTGCTGTGAGTTGCAGACAGTCAGGCTGACACCGTTCACACAAACGGAACCTTTTTCCACTGTCATATACCCTTGCTGCGCCATTGCCTTGTCGAAAGTATATTCAAATGTATAATACCAGCTACCGTCCGCCTCGCGTACATCTTTACATACAGCAGTCTGATCCACATGTCCCTGCACAATATGACCGTCGAGGCGACCGTTCATCATCATGCTTCGTTCAAGATTAACCAGATCACCCACTTTCAGTAAACCAAGATTCGAACGATCCAAAGTTTCCTGAATAGCAGTCACCGTATATGTATCGTCGGTCAGACTTACAACCGTAAGGCATACGCCATTATGTGCCACACTCTGATCAATTTTCAGTTCATTTACAAACGAACATTTCATTGTGATATGCAGGTTTCCCTGATCTGCGTTCAGCGCAACCACCTGAGTAGCTTCTTCTACAATTCCTGAGAACATAGTCTTGTGTTGTTTTAATTAATATTATCAGGTTCAAAGATACGGAATTTTACTATATTTGTCATTAGTAATCAATCTATAAAATTATGGACGCACAGAAAGTGGACTTGTTCCTCCTGACAAACAGTAGCAAACTACCTAGCAGTCACATATCTATTATAAGAGACCGCCTACTCGCTATGGATGAATCCAAAATGATTTATCTGCAAACTTGTGATTTTAAAGACCCGACAGTAATACTTATTATTTCCGTATTCCTGGGTTCGCTCGGCATAGACCGTTTCCTTATCGGTGACGTCGGCCTGGGTGTCGGAAAGTTAGTCACTTTAGGAGGTTGCGGTATCTGGTGTATTATCGACTGGTTCCTCATCATGGATGCAACCAAAAGAAAAAATCTGGAACAGCTGCAAAACGTATTAATGTTTTAACTTCTGCCCTCATTGTGGGAACAAGAAATAAATATGCATATCTTGCCATAATCATAATGGCCGGATATGCATTATCTGTATTTCCCTGCATATTCCACACAATAACCGGATATCCCTGTCCTGCCTGCGGAACACGCCGCGCACTTCTCATCTTATTAAATGGGAATATCTACGACTCCATCCTGGTCAATCCGTATGGCTTATTACTCGTTCTACTGACAGCCATCTATCTTACGGGCATGACGATAGATTTTATCCGAAAAAAAGATCAGTTCCAAAGTTGGCTGACAAGAGCGGAACGACATCTGATGAACAAATACATCCTCGCTTCCATTATTCTCCTGACTATCCTCAATTGGATATGGAATATCCATAAAGGACTGTAAATAACACGGGAAATTCGTATCTTTGCATCATATTCACAAACCGACCGAAATAATATGGAAGCAAACAAAGTCGATAAATTTCTTCTGGCGAATGAAAGTAAATTTCCTGAATATGAAATTCCTATCCATCGGCTATTAAACCTCACGCCTGAAAAAGAGATTATTCTGGAAACAACTTATTTCAAAAAGCCAGGAAAAGTGTTACTTATCTCTATCTTCCTCGGAATGCTTGGAGTAGACCGTTTTCTGATCGGAAACATCGGCAAAGGGATCGGTAAACTTCTCACAGGAGGCGGATTAGGGATTTGGTGGCTCGTCGACTGGTTCCTGATTACCGGTGCTACCAAACGATATAATATGAATATATTAATGAAAATCCTATCGTAAGTCAACTATATTTTGTACATTGTTTTCGTATTAATATTAATAAAACAACTATTATATGGAAACAACACAAAATCAGATTGATCAGCTTTCTCAATCAATGATAGCTCATCCGATATGTGGCAGAGCGATGCTAATGTATACTCTATTGACCGGATATTCACTTTTCGACTCCATCCAAGTAAAAAAGAATTGTACAAATGCTGATATAACATATAAAGATGCAGAATTCATTGCCGATAAATTCGAAGAGGTAACCGGGATAAATATTGCTCCTACAACCCTTTTGTACGATAAAAACCAGTTAGCCGACGATTTGCTTGACGATTATCAGGAATATCAGTCTTTGCTAAAAAGCTACGATGAGAATACCCGCTCCATGGTAATTTCATTTTACCACCATTTATTTCATTATCGCAAAGTACCACTTCCAATAGTTCAGACTTTACTAATGGCTTTGTCTGCATTTCTACAGTATGTATCCGGAAGTATCAACAAAAAGGATTTAAAAGAACATATTATTGACATTGACCTTCCAAAGATGAAGATTACCCCAGTAGATTCCAAGTATGTGCGCCACAATTTCATCTCCCTGGAAAAAGACTTTAATGATATTTGTCTCAAGAAGGCAAACAGAGCACTGAAACAAGCAGGCGAAGAGCCACTGAGTAACTACTCGATCAATGTCAGTATATAATACGCTTCTAAAAAAATAGAGGTAAAGCCTATGCCTTACCTCTATTATATATACTATATTTTCTGACTAATTATTTAGCCTGTTCCAACTGCAACGTCTTCGTCGGTTCGTCGCAAACTTCTGTCGGACCGAAGTACTGGATCGGACCCGGATAAACGTAGCTGGTAGTCAACGCCCATTCGTCGCGATTAGCAGCGAACTTCTTGAAAGGAGCACCGTCCAGTTTCACCAAAGCTTTCTGGATAACCGGCTTCATTTCACCATGACGTTTTTCCATGTTCATCATCATTGTTACAGGAATACCACCGGCAATCCACTTTTCAGCAGGAGCAGTCGTATTACGAACAGATGACATATAACCAGTCTTACCGGCAGCGATCAGACAAGAAGCAGTGTAACCTAAAGAATAGCAATAGTCAGCATCGTAGTTAGACGGAGCAGCACAACGGCCTTCGTAACCGAAGAAGTGGTGCAATGCGGAGAACTTACCGTTATATTTACCGGCTTTCTTCCATTCGTCCAATTTCTTGCCTACCATTTCAGACAGCAGCTTTTCTGTTTCGATCAAAGAAACCTGAACGTTTCCGTGCGGGTCGCGATCCAAAGACAGCTGACGTGCAACGCCTTCCGGCAGAGAAGCATACAGGTCAGAATTTTCTTTTGTCAGCTTGCTGATGATATAAGCACGCTGTTCGCTCTTCTTGATCATCTTGAATTCTGCATCGTGTTTAGCCAGGAAGTCGTTCAGTTCGGCGATCAAACGTTTCATAGCCGGAACGAATTCGATCAGACCTTCAGGGATCAATACAGTACCGAAGTTGTTACCAGCTTCTGCACGTTTTGCAACGATTTCAGCAACATACGTTACGATATCGTCCAAAGACATGTTCTTAGCTTCAACTTCTTCTGAAACGATAGCCACATTCGGCTGAGTCTGCAAAGCACATTCCAGTGCGATATGAGAAGCTGAACGTCCCATCAATTTGATGAAGTGCCAGTATTTCTGAGCTGAGTTACAGTCACGTTGGATATTACCGATCACTTCTGAGTAAACTTTACAAGCAGTATCGAAACCGAAAGAAGTTTCGATCTGTTCGTTCTTCAAGTCACCGTCGATAGTCTTCGGGCAACCGATAACCTGTACACCTGCGTTGATAGCTTTGTAATATTCAGCCAATACGCAAGCATTTGTATTTGAGTCGTCACCACCGATAATAACCAGAGCGGAGATACCCAGTTCTTTCAGGATTTCAAGACCTTTGTCGAACTGTTCTTTTGTTTCCAGTTTAGTACGGCCGGAACCGATCATATCGAAACCACCAGTATTACGATATTCATCGATAATATCAGCAGTCAGTTCCATATATTTGTGATCGATCAGACCACCAGGTCCCAGGATAAAACCATACAAACGAGAATCCTTGTTTGTAGCCTTTACGCCGTCAAAGATACCTGCAATCACATTATGACCACCAGGAGCCTGACCACCAGACAGGATTACACCTACATTAATAGCAGGCAATTCTTTCTTTTCGCTGCTCTTTTCGAAAGTAACGATCGGCATCCCGTACGTGTTAGGGAACAATTCTTTGATTTCTTCCTGATCGGCAACTGATTGTGTATACTCACCGTCAACGGCTTTTACAGCACCTTTCAATGCAGCGGGTACCTTAGGCTGGTAAGCTGCTCTTGCAATTTGTAATGCGCTCTTTGTCATTTCTTAATCTGATTTATATAGAAATTATCTGATTCTTATCTAAAGCGGTGCAAATATAGAAATATTTCTCCAATCACGAAAGATAAGAATAACCGATTAGCTCTTTATTCCGCATTTTTCTTCAGCCACTCCAGTCGGCGCATATCGGGCAGATGCTTCACCTCGAAGTGTTCGAATGTCACATTAAAGCCCTTTCCGTCGGGGCAAGCCCCCATAAAGCCGACCTTTACCGGCGTATTATCCTGTAACCAGGCATTTCGCATCATGGTGTAGGTCTTGTCGTCGAAGGAGTAGAATATTTCGACGGCGTCCAGTCGTCTGACAGCCTTGATCCAGATATAAGGGACAGGTTTATCCAGTGTTATTACGCTCCAGTCGCTGGTCTTATGGGTAACGACCGTACTCAGGTTAAATTTACCGTCGACAAATTCAATACCCGCCTTGATATAATTCTCGTGGTCGATCCGGAGCATCAATCCCGCCTGGTCGAAACGTTCTTTATAATTACCCGTTATCTTCACTTTAGCTTCAAACTCACCACCGTAAGTGGCATAATAGAAAGGCGCATCATCGACCGTAAACCCATAATGGGATATGCGCCAGTAATCGCTCTGCGGGGTGACGAACATGGACAACGTCTTATCCTTAATCTCCCATTGTTCCGGTTCGTTGAACCACTGCATCTTTTCCAACGTTTGTGCTGATGCCATCTGTATCGACAGGAATGCGCACATTCCCAGAATCATATTCTTCATTGCTTTCTACATTTTAATTACCTTTGCAAAGGTAGAGGCTTACAAGCAAACTGGCAATACAAGCGATAATAAATAAAGCGAAACAAAAGATACCATGAAATATTTCGGAACAGAACTAAGTGAAAAGCATAAAGAGCTTACAAAGATCATCCGTGCAAAAAACACAGTCGATAAAGCAAAAGAACTCTTTCTGGATATCCATGCAGAGTTACATCTGCCGGAAGTCTCCGGTTCCGGTCAGAACGAAATAGACATACTTTTATCCGATCTGACTCCCGGCGAATACGGTATTATGCCCACGGCTAAAGACGAAACAATAGCATGGGTAATATGGCATATAGCCCGGATAGAAGATTTAACGATGAACCTATTGGCAGGCAGGACACAAGAAGTTTTCAGCCCGGCATGGAAAGAAAGATTGAACGTCTCCATTACCGACACAGGTAACGCACTCTCCGATGACGAAATCATCCGTTTAAGTAAAGAGATAAACACCCGGGAACTCCTTGCCTACCGGAATGCCGTCGGCAAACAAACCCGTTCCATCATTTCCAGCCTCACTAATACAGATCTACTCCGCAAAGTTTCACAACAAGATCTGGATAAGGTCAAACAACAGGGTGGTGTGACAGAACAGGACGAGTCTGCATGGCTACTGGATTTTTGGGCGAAGAAGGATGTCGCCGGATTATTATTAATGCCGCCAACCCGCCACGTCATACTACATTTAAATGATTGCTTTAAATGGAAGCAACATATCAGGGCTAAAAAGAAGTGTTTTCGCACGAACTGACCAGCCAACCGGCAAAAGAGCCGGACAAGATAAAATTATCACCGGGATAGTTTCATTTATCCCCCATATTACTTGCTTTTACCTGGGATATATATTATCTTTGGTAGGTAGGAAAGTTGTTGCCGACAGTGTCGGCTAAATAAACGACAGCGTCGGCAAAGCTTTCGACAGTGTCGACAATATAGACGACAGTGTCGGCGACAACTTACATCGGCAGAGAAATAAGATTCGAACGGTACCTATCGTAGGTAGATCCGGGGTAATAATAACCAGATCAGTATTAAAATTAAACTACCATGGGAAGAATTAAATTCGGGGTATACAAGGCTCCAAACACAAGCGGAAAGGAACAGCAGTCGTGTGCCCGTCTTATCTCTAAAGGCACGATGCGGATGGAAGAGATTTGTGAATACCTATCGGATTCATGTTCGCTTACTTCGGCGGACGTGAAGGGAGCGATAGAAGCGCTGACCACTTACATCGGACGAAATTTATCGAACGGGTATTGCGTGGAACTGGAAGGGTTGGGGCACTTCTCCCCAGCTTTGAAGACGTTGCATAAAACAGACGAAAAGGGTAAAACCGTCTTCTTTGCCAGGGCCGACGGAGTGAACTTCCGCTGTTCCAAGCGTTTGCGAAGTCTGGTGAGCAAAGATCGCCCACTAAAAATAAAAAGGGGAAACGTCACTTCCAACCAGTTGCCTGACCGAAAGAATAAGATGCTTCGATTCCTGCAAAACAATCCGTATATCAATCTGACGGATTATGCCTCGCTGAACGGTTGCAGCCGCTACCGGGCTGCGGAGGATATGAAACAGTTTACGAAAGATGGAGTAGTGATCCAGATGGGATACCGGACACACAGGGTGTATTCGTTGCCGCCACAGGCAGACGAAATATCGCCCGCATAGACAAATGTGAAATGAATATGAAAATTACCTTGACATATTGATATGAATATCGAAGAGTTCAGAGAATACTGCCTTTCATTGAAAGGAGTTCATGAGAAGATGCCGTTTCCCAATGTGGCTGATAAGTACAGCCGGGACGTCTTGTGTTTCTATATTTCGGATAAATGGTTTTGCTTTGTGAATATCGAGGTCTTTGATTTCTGCTGTATCAAATGCAACCCGGATGAATCGGGAGAACTGCAAGGACAGTATGCAGGCATTACGCCCGGATGGCACATGAACAAGAAGTATTGGATCAGTGTCTATTTCAATCAGGATGTGCCGGATCAGAAGATTAAAGAGCTGGTGAAGAAATCGTATGAGATCGTGGTTGGGAGTCTGACAAAGAAAGAGCGGGAGAAGCTGGAAGAAAGGAATACTAATGGGCATGAGTAAATAACGCATTACAAAATATTTTTATACATTTGCTTTTATATTAAATCGAAGCAAACTTTAAAGATACCATGACAAAAGAACAAATGCTCGAACAATGGTCCAGAAGCTATGAGCAAGCATATTACAAATGTGACTTTACTCCTAAAGTATATGAATACCTGGAAGGGAAGATCGACCAGGTGCCTGAAATGATTATGTCGAGGCCGAAGATAGACACCAGTTACGACGGCTGGCTGCTGTACGAACTGAACGGAGAGAATGCCGAACTGGCACGCCGCATGTTGGTCATTATCTCAAAAATACGCCGTGACGGACCTATCCACAAATGGGGCTTGAAAAACGAATTGGAAATCTGCCTGCGCATCGGCTACGGGCACGACTTCAAGAACTTAATCCAAGAGTCGGTAAGCCGTCACAAAGCACAGGGTCCGGAGTTATACGAAATAGCAGAAACATTGCTTAAATATTGCCCGGCGGAATCGGAAGCTTTTGCCGACCAACTTCTTTCCAACAAGCTCAAAGAACTGGAGGAGCAACGAAACAGCAACCACGAACTGTATCTGGCATTATATCTGATGATACTGTTTTTGGAGCAGGATGCCGGTAAATATGCCCGTTACCTGCCGGTGTTGACGGCTTTAACCAGCAAATATTCCGGCCCGAACTTCACATATATCCTGTATTTCAGCTATAAGTTCAGCCCCGAGTTAAAAGTGCGTTTGCTCCACTCCCTCAAAGATAAGATCTCGGCACGTGCCTTATTCTACCATCTTACCCCGTATAAAATGCCGGCATTCCTG
The DNA here is from genome assembly GCF_905196875.1 of uncultured Parabacteroides sp. Lineage (GTDB taxonomy): Bacteria > Bacteroidota > Bacteroidia > Bacteroidales > Tannerellaceae > Parabacteroides. The sequence goes on from NZ_CAJJWO010000079.1 coordinate 14,314, forward strand.
CAATCGATCGAAGCACCGCTGGATATATATTACTATCTGGTCCTGACCGAAGATAACGATATAGACAAACCCTCCCTGTTTCACACATTGTATAAAGAGAACAAGGAGCTGTTCATGAATGTCTATCGTATGTTGGCAGAAACGACCTCCATCCAACAAGCGGCAAACAGCCTTTATTTATTGGCAATCCTCTTAGAGAATGGTGAGGGGACGGAAGAACTGGCTGCAAGCAAGGAACTACAGGCCCGTTGCATGCTGAATCTCCAGGAAAATCCATCGGGAAATGTCGATAAGCTGATTTCGGCAGCCATGAATGAATCCACCCCGCAAGCTACCTGGGAAAAGTTTCTGAAGGATTGTGAAGACTTTGTTTGGGCATACAGAAGAAACAAGCTAGTCTTACTAATCGGAGCGCTGGCTTTGTTGTACGAACGGTCGGAACTATCCAAACGGTTTATCGACATCTTACTGATCCAGATTCGCACAGGCTATACCATCAACAATCCGAGATATGTAACTTATTTCTTCCTTAAGACACGTAAGGAATGGTTAGGCTGTTCGCCGAAAGAGAGTATCCGGCTACTGCTGGACACTTCCAGCCAGTTCACCTACGAAAAGGCTTTCAGGGCATATGTCTACAATCCCGACCGGATGCAGGATACGCTGGACAAAGAAGATATCATCGCCAACCAGTCCGTCGCACTGGACTTGCTGAACAATGGCGGCCTCTCCACCGAAGAGACACAGAACTGGATCAACATGCTTTACGGCACTTGCAAAATAAGCGACGTCAGCCCGTTGCTCGGAATACTCTCCAATAAATCCAAGATACTCCGCAAGACTGCGGAAGAACTAATCGGCCTCAACGAAGAAACAATACGTCCGCTACTGGAAGCGGAACGGCCAAAGATGAAAGGGGATGCCCTGGCTACCGCCAAGCGAATCATCAAGCGTTGGGATAACGAACGAAAGTTCGGTGCCGACTTCACCTTCACAAAAGAAAGCGTTGTCGAATACTGCAACGACAACTTCGATAAAGACAATGTAAAGTTCATCACCTGGATACCCGAAGATATGTTCACCGATGTCCGCTTTGCCGATATGGCGGAGAAAGCACCGGCCATCGTCACCCGTTATATCCTTTCCGAATACCTAAGCCTGGAAGAAGCCTATAAGGTCAAAGCCTGTGATAAAGTGGTAGAACAACTGCATGCCCCCGACTTCCAACAGATGATGGAAAATATTTATCAGTTCTGGAAAGAGAACGGTGCGGAAGCCAAAAAGAAGATGATCATGGTTCCGTATTGTATCTACGGTTCCGACACACAGATCCTTCGCCTGAAAACACAGTTGAAAGACTGGGCCGAAGCATCACGCGGTGCCATTGCTGCCTTTGTAGTCAATGCCATTGCCATGAACGGAGGAAGCGTAGCCCTGGTTATGATCGACGGTATCTCTGTCAAGTTCCCGAACAACCAGGTAAAGAATGCGGCAAAAGCCGCCTTTACGTTTGCCGCCAAAGCCCTGGAAATACCGGAAGACGAACTATCCGACAAGATAGTCCCCACGTTGGGTTTCAACAAAGAAGGAGAAAAGATACTCGATTACGGTCCGCGAAACTTCACGGTTACGCTGATGCCCGACTTCTCGCTGTCTATCTTCGACAATGAGAAACAAAAGACAATCAAGTCCATGCCAGCTCCCGGAACAAACGACGATACGGTCAAAGCCACGGCTGCCAAGAAAGAGTTTTCCGAACTAAAGAAACAAATCAAAGCCACCGTACAGTCGCAGACCAACCGTTTGGAGAAAGTACTCATGAACGGGCGCCGCTGGACGGTCGATTCCTGGAACACGCTCTTTGTGGAAAACCCGATCATGCACCGCTTCGCTACCGGACTGATATGGGGTGTGTACGACGGGGAGAAACTGACCGGTACGTTCCGTTATATGGAAGACGGTACATTCAATACGGTGGATGAAGAAGAATATACATTACCCGAAAAGGCTGCTATCACACTCGTTCACCCCATTGAACTGGAAGAAGATGTTCTTGCCGGCTGGAAGGAGCAACTGGATGATTATGAAATAGTACAGCCTGTAACTCAACTAACCGCTCCTATAATTGTTTTAGGAGAAAAAGAGACGAATGGCAACAAGATCACGCGTTATAACGGTCTGATTGTCAAGTCAGGAAAGATAAGCGGTATTGCCAGGAAGCACAACATGGTACGCGGAGAAGTCTGGGATGGAGGAAGCTACACCTGTTATCACCTCGTGGACAAGTTTCTGAATATTGCAGCCCTGCTGAATTTCGAATACATGTACATGGGACAGGAGTATGATGACGACGTAACGCTCGGAGACATTGTTTTGTACCGTATGGGAGAAGACCAAACGACCGACGACGAGCCGAAGAACGAGATAATCCTCTCTCCCGAAAGCGTTCCCACCCGTTTCCTTTGCAGCGTACTGGGTATTTTTGATGTATTGAAAGAAGAATAAGAACATCTATGGATAACAAAATACAAAAAACCTTGATGGAGATGCGGTATGCCGACGAGCTTGCCGCTCTCCGCAAACAAGATACGGGAGCCAGACCCACCAACTGGCAACTCTCCCCACGCGCAGTCCGTACCTTTATCCTCGGACAGAAGGAACCGATCGAACTGGACGGACGACAGATCACCATCACCCCGAAGTTCTTCGGCGACGATGCACTGGTGGAACGCTCCATTATCACCCTGGCAGGCAACCGGGGTCTTATGCTCGTCGGCGAACCGGGCACGGCAAAGACTATGTTAAGCGAACTGCTCTCTGCCGCCATCTGCGGTATCAGTACCAACACGGTACAAGGTACGGCGGGAACCAGCGAAGACAATATCAAATACTCCTGGAACTATGCACTCCTGCTGGCCAAAGGTCCGGTCAAAGAGGCACTTGTCCCCTCTCCTGTTTACATAGGTATGAAACGGGGCATTATCACCCGCTTCGAAGAGATCACCCGTTGTCCGCTGGAAATACAGGACAGCCTGATCAGTATCATGAGCGACCGGGTATTGAACATCCCCGAACTGGGAGAAGAAGGACTGCTCTTCGCCTCTTCCGGCTTTAATGTGATAGCAACCGCCAATACCCGCGACAAAGGGATCAACGAAATGAGTAGCGCCCTGAAACGCCGTTTCAACTTCGAGACCGTAGAGCCGATCCGGAGCGTGGCACTCGAAAGCCGTATCATCACCGACCAGTGCGAAGGCATGCTCGCCGCCAACGGCCTTGAAATGCCAATACAGGAAGAAGTAGTAGATATCCTCGCTTCCACGTTCAATGAGTTGCGCAACGGCACCTCCTTCGAGAAAGCCAAGATACAAAAGATGTCGGGTGTGATGAGCACAGCGGAAGCTGTATCCGTTTATTACCAGTCCGCCCTGGACGGCTATTATTACGGGGACGGGACAGTCTGTATGCGTTCGCTCGTGCAGAACCTGCTGGGTGCCGTGATGAAAGAGAACAAAGACGATCTGCCCAAGCTGAAAGATTACTTTAACGGTGTGGTCCGGTTGAAAGCCGAAAGACAAGGAGGAAAATGGAAGGAATACTACGACAACCGGAACTGGCTGAAATAGACCGCCTCGTTACTGGTAGTTTCGATATGGACGGACAGGTGGTGTACTTTCCGGTACGTCACCACTCCCCGGCCTGTGCGTTGCATCTGCGACGTACGATCGAGCGTTTCCATCCGGAACTGATCCTGATAGAAGGCCCGGCAGACTCGGCTGAGCTGCTTCCTTACATTGCCGACGAGCAGTCGATCCCTCCCTTCTGTATCTACTACAGCTATGACGACAAGGATGGAAAAGTAACCGAGGAAAAAGAAAAGTATCGTGCTTATTATCCTTTCCTGGCCTATTCGCCGGAACTGGTCGCCATTCGTGAAGGGTCACGAAGTCATACGCCGGTACGTTTCATCGACCTGCCTTATGCGCTCCGTCTGATAAACAAGATCGAGGAAGAACCGCAGACACAGTTCTATTACAACGAAAATAAAGAATACGAAGTAAATACCTATACGGCTATGATTGCCCGTAAGGCAGGATGCCGGAGTTTTGCAGAGTTCTGGGAAAGCCGCTTCGAATTGGATGCTGCCAATCTGGAAACGCAGGCTTTCGTCCGCAACCTCTTCCACCTCGGTTACTTTATGCGTCTGGCAACGTCCGAAAACGAGATATCCCTGAAAGAAGATCGGCTACGGGAAACTTATATGGCAGAAGAGATACGGAAAGCACTATCCGACAATAAAAAGATATTGGTAGTAGCCGGTGCCTTCCATATCTCCGGACTTATGGAAGCACTGCAATCGGACAAAAAGCCATCGCTCAAAACCTGTAACCGGGAACATGTAGCTTCCTACCTGATGCCTTATACTTTCAAGGAAGCAGACAGCAAAAGCGGCTATGCTGCCGGTATGCCTTTTCCGGCTTTCTACCAGGAAGTCTGGGAAAAGATAGAAAAGCAGAAGAAAGACCCGTTCGCATCTACCGTCCTCGAATATATCATCAAGACAGCCCGGTATGCCCGTAAGACACAGATGATCTCGTTGCCCGACGAGATCAATGCCCTCAACATGGCACGCTCACTGGCCGTATTGAGAGGCAAGCAAAGTACAGGTGTTTACGAATTGCTGGACGGTGTACGAAGCTGTTTCGTAAAAGGTGACCTGAATGCCACCTCGACTTTCGAGGTGGACTTCCTGTATCGTCTTCTTTCCGGCATGGGGACAGGAAAGATTGCAGATAATGACTGCATCCCTCCCGTCGTACGTGAGTTCCGTGCCTTGTGTTCGCTCCACCGGTTAAAGACTTCTACCATCGAGCGACAGGAAGTAACGCTCGACATTATCAAGAACCCGGCTCATTACAGGAAAAGCCGCTTCCTCCATCAGATGGAGTTTCTGGAAACAGGCTTCGCCACACTCCAGTCGGGTCCCGATTATGTGAATCAGAAGAATAAGAACCTGGTGCGGGAGCAATGGATATGCCGCTATGCCACGGGCGTTGAAACCCGTCTGATCGACCTGTCTGTCTACGGGGCTACCTTATCACAAGTCTGCAATTCGCTGATAGAAAAGAATTTCAAAGATAATATGACGGCAGAGGAATTGGGGAAACTGCTCCTCTCCGTCCAGGTTATGGGTATAGAAGGTTTCTATCTTCAATACGAGGATTCTATCCGGCTGGTGGTAGAAAGTGAAGGGAACTTTATCAACCTTTGCAAACTGATCAACAGCTTGTTGTACCTTGCCAACATGCAACAGCTGATGGATGGGAATATCCAGCCCGTCATTGCCGAGCTGGCACGGACCGCATTCAAGGGAGCCGTCGTACTGATCCCTTCTCTGAAAAGCACGACGGAAGAAGAGGAACAGGAGATCTGCGAACAGATGCGTAACCTCTACAGTTTCACGATGGATGCGAAGGGCTGGTTCGACACCGCCGCCTTCATCGCTGCCGCAGAGAAAGTATTGAACGACAGTTTCAGCAACAGCCGTCTTTTCGGTTTATGCCTCGCTATACATTATAAAGAAGGTCGAACCGGACAGGCTGACTTCTGTCAGCAGATAGCGGCTTATCTCGAAAGCAGTATCACGCATCCCGAACAGGCTGCATCTTTTATCTGCGGTCTGTTCCTTATTGCCCGCGATATCTTGTTTGCCGACCCGCATATCCTGGAGGCAATAGACCGGGTAATTGCCAAGGCCGACCAGGAGACATTCCTCACTATCCTGCCGAACCTGCGTTATGCCTTTACCGGTTTCCTTCCGGCAGAAATCAGCCGACTGGGACAACAGGTAGCGGAATATCACCAGGTAGCGGAAGCCCGCTTAACAGGAAGCATCACCGTCTCGCAGGAAGAAATAACAGAAGCCATGCGCCTGGACAGCCTTGCCGCCGAAGCGCTTAAAACATGGAGGATCGCATGATGGATAACCCGAATAACAAACAGGAAATAGTCAACCGCTGGCGACTCATACTGGGTGACTTTGCAGAAAGCAGTCTGCCCCTCGATCCGGAAAATGCAGAACTGGACGGCACACTTTATTTCCTTTACAACCGCGAATATACCGATGAACAGGGAATACGCAACGACTTCCCGAATCGGGGAGGTCGCGGAGGTTCCGTACTGACTGTTCCGGGATGGCTGAGAAGGGTAAAGAAGTTATTCCCCAAAAAGACCGTCGAGATCATGCAGAAGCAGGCATTGGATAAATACAACCTGACCCAGCTGCTGACCGACGAATCCGTCCTGAGCCAACTCGAACCGAACCTCGGTTTACTGAAAAACATTCTGACATTCCGCAATATGATGCCGGAACCTGTCCGTAAACTGGCTTACTCGATCGTGGAACAGGTCATCCGGGATATCCAGAAGAAACTGGAAATAAACGTACGGAAAGCTTTCTACGGGAAGAAACTGCCGCACACCAATTCAAGTTACAAGATATTCCGGAACTTCGATTTCAAGCAGACCATCGAAAAGAATCTGAAGAATTACAGTCCCGAACACGGCACGATCATCCCCGACCGCCTCTATTTCAACCAGAACGTACGCCGTTACAATCCCTGGCATATCGTGATCCTGGTCGATGAGAGCGGCAGTATGCTCGATTCGGTGATCTATACCGCTGTCATGGCTTCCATCTTTGCCAAAATGCCGTTCCTCTCGGTCAAGTTGGTCATATTCGACACCTCGGTAGTCGATTTGAGCGAGCACCTCGACGATCCGGTCGGTATCCTGATGAAAGTACAGCTGGGCGGCGGGACCGACATACACAAGGCGTTGGAATACGGAAAGAAACTGATTACCGCACCACAGAAAACAATCGTGGTACTGGTTAGCGACCTGTATGACGGAGCGAATTACAGCTATATGTTCCGTTCCTGCCACGACATGATCGAAGCCGGAAGCAAGTTGTTTGTATTGCCTGCACTCGACTATTCCGGTACCCCTTGCTACGATGCCCGAGCCGCCCGTACCATTGCGGGTATGGGTGCCGATGTAGCTGCAATAACCCCTGAAGAGTTAGCCGAATGGATAGGAAAGATTATATCATAAAAGGAGACGGATGCCATTCATCCGCCGGACAGTTCGTCCCCTACGCCAACGAAGCCTTCCTGATTACGCTGGCAAACAAAGGTTTGTATAAACGTGCCCTGAAAGACCTGGAAACAACAGGACAGGTCGAACTAGCCGTAGCAGGCGACCATCTGCAAGTTCAGCTGGATGAAATAACAGTCTCCCTGAATCCCAATATATCCCAAAGTTTCTGTAGTTGTCCCTCTAAAACAGTCTGCAAGCATATCCTGATGGGAATACTTATTGCGGCTGATTATGCGGCGAAAGAACCCAGCCAGTCTTCTGCCAACGACTGGGAAGAGCTGAAGAAGGCAGACCTGACACAGCTTCGCAAGCAGGCAGGTAAAAAGCTATTTGAAGATACGCTCCGTCTTATCCAGGATGGTTGGACGGCTGATTTCATCGAAAGCGACATGCTCGAAGCGACCATCAACACAGAAAATACAACGGTCTATTTCCCAAAAGATGACAGCCTTAATCGTTCTGTATGCAAATGCGGAGAAAGCGGATTGTGCAAACACAAACTGATTGCTATCCTGTCATACCTAAGTAGCCAGGGAATATTATCTTCCGAATCCGACGGCAACCAACCCGAACTGTCCCTGCTAACGGAAGAGACGATAGATGTCTTACGGGGAGCTTCCTGCTTCATTACCGGCATATTCGAAAAAGGGTTGATCGGTTGCGGGGAAAATGAGGCGGAGACAGCCATACTATATTCCATCCGCCTGGAGACATACGGGATAGGCAATCTGGCACGTTTGTTTCGTTCACTCTCTTCCGACATCGAAAATATGCTCGCCAAGCATGTCGGCTTCCAGCCCTTGACTACCTTTGCCACATTGTCGAGGTTGCATAACACACTCAGACTGATCTTACGGAATACACAGAACAACGAAATGCTCAGTAAACTGATTGAAGGAACACGCTCGGATTATTATACGACTCCCTTCGGACATTTTACAGGTCTGGGAGCTTATCCGTGGCAGACCCGTTCCGGATATTTCGGTATTACGGCTTATTTCTTCTACCATGAAAAACAGAGTATCTGTACCCTGACTTCGAGTATGGCTGATTATTATGAGCATACCCAAACGCTTGTCACGCCGGAGAATATGCGACGCCAACTGGAAATGCAAAGTTTCTGGGGCAGCAACATCTCATTAGCCCGGCTATCGACATCTACGCTGACTTTGCGTAATTTCAAAATGAACAGCCAGAACCGTCTCTCATCCTCCTCGCAGACACAATGTGAAATAGACGACAAGGTTACGATCAGCAGTCTGGATACTTTACTTGCAATCCCTGAGTTATCCGACCTGATAATACGCCCCGAACAACGGTACGATTATTTCCGCAAGAAGCAGCCGGAGCAACTGGTATTGGTCCCGTTCACACATCTTTCAGAAGTGAGTTTCAATACAGCCGAACAGAAACTGTACTTCACGATGGCAGATGAACAATACGAAACAGAAGGTTCATTGGCATACAGCGAGCTGAACCGGAATGCCATCCGCCGATTGGAACAGATGGGACAGCGGTACGCAGAAGCGAAGCAGCGGTATATGGTTTGCCTGAAACGTCGGGATACATTGACCCCGGTCAGTATCGTCACTGCTTCAGAGACCGACAATTTCTATTTCTAACTCTTAAAATCGAATGGAATGATACTTAAAAACCTCCTTACCGAACTGGAACTTCTGCTTTCCGACATCGCCTTCTCCGGTTTACGCAACATACAGCCTGTCACCCTTCAAAAACTGGAGGATCTCAAACACTGGATGAATGAACTAAACATGACAGAAGCTATTCGCCTGACGGATAGCTTCATCGATTCAATTTATGCCTGGCAAGGCGGACAGGTGGCAATAGAGATCGTAGCGGATAATCTATGTGCATTGGAGTTTTATGAAAAGAATGTAATCAACAATTATACGGTTATCCCCTAAAAAACAGTTCTGCGGGACAGTATCATTTGATAGAGTCCCGCAGACCTTTCCAATCAATATATCAAAGTTATATTGACTTATTTACCAATAATAAGGTTATTTGCTGACAGGTTTCTGATAGAGCTTTGTTTTACCGGGTAAAGACAAAGAAGCCGGACAGGCATCGGCTGAAACGGCACGTTTGTAATTCGGCTTGTCGCTCATAACGAAATGCAGGGTTATACCGGATTGCACATCGTCGTAGGTCAGATACGATTTGTTATATTTCTTTCCGTTCACATACAATTCCTTGACGTACACGTTGTCTTTCGACCAGTTTTCGGTCGTCATACGGATCTCATTACCGTTGCTCATGGCAATGGTCAGTGCTTCTACACACGGCGAACCTATATTATATATATTACTGGACG
>NZ_CAJJWO010000080.1 GCF_905196875.1 uncultured Parabacteroides sp.
CTTCACGCACCAGCGTGAAGTTCAAACCTGGTAAGGTATTACTGAAGGTTTTGAACGAGGTGAAGGGGTAAAAGAAGGGGATATATATAATCATTATAAGACTATAGTGTTGCCTACATTAGCACTACTATACTAAGTAGGTTATCACTATAGTCCTATATACCTTAACACCACTGTCTAAAAAGTATTTGCTTAAAATAGCAAATCATTGCCTATTTTGTGGATTATTATTGCTTCCTTTACAGCATTCAATCGATAATTACGAATTATGGCGAAAGTAGAACTAGGTTTTTCCGGCGAACGTTTCATCTATCTACCGATCCCAATGATCAATCTGATGGAAAACAGTCCTCTGACAGGTGACCTCTATCTTTATTCAATGGGCTTTTTCGCACGTGCCGCCCATCACTACATCAACCGTCCCGAGGGATGCGATGAGTATCTGTTTATTTATTGTAAAGACGGACGGGGCTGGGTCGAACTGTATGGAAAACGGAAAATGCTGGAAGCGAACCAATTCATCATATTACCACGTAACATCCCGCACGCTTACGGGGCAGACGAAGCAGATCCCTGGACCATTTACTGGCTACATTTCAGAGGAGTCAAGGCCCCTCTTTTCTCCGACCGTTTCGATAAGCCGACAGATGTGCCGCCCTCTGCCCAGTCGCGGATAGAGGAGCGGATCGACTTGTTCGAAGAGATGTTCAATACCCTGAACGAGAGTACGGATATGGATCATATGCATTATGCGAATCTATGCTTCGCTCATTTTCTGGGGTCGTTCTTGTTTATCAATATCTACCGTAACTGTTTCCGGCAGAAGGAGTACTCGGAAAATATCATCAACCGGGTAGTACATTTCATGAACGATAATATCGAATCGAACCTGAAGCTCGCCGACTTCGCCGACTTTTGCGGGTATTCGGAGTCGTATTTCTACCGCAAGTTCGTGAAAGAGATCGGACATTCCCCTATGGATTATTTCACCCGCCTGAAAATAGACAAAGCCTGCAAGCTCCTGATCCGGACAGATATGAAGGTGAATCAGATAGCTCGCAAGCTCGGCTTTAAAGAGTCTCAATATTTCTCCCGTACGTTCTCCAATGTGATGGGGCTTTCACCGCTGGAGTTCAGGAAGCAGAATTTCAAGCTATGACAATAGAGATTATTATTCTTCCGTATTCAATATTTTAGCTTTAATGTTATTTGCCCGTAAGGCTTCATCGTAAACTCGCCGCCGGTCGGCTTCGCAGGAATCTCTTCGCGCTCGCAGATCATGATACTTGCCGGGGCGGCTTTCGGGAATGAGAGTTTTACCGGTTCTTCTTTATCCGAGAGGGAACGGAGCCGGACGATCAGTTCATTATCTTTGTCCGTACTTTTCAGGATCGTTGTATATACGCGCTCGTTGTCGATAGCTACAACGGGGTTGATTGTCGGAGCTTTATCGGCGGTTGCATATACCAGGGGCTGTGATTGTTCGAGGCCGAAGCGGTTGGCTTCCACCACATCGTAGGCTTCGTGCGGGTACAGGCGATAGCGGAAACGGACCGGGCCGTCCTGCGTCAACGGGAAATTGGTATGCCAGTGGTTATTCATAACCCAGGAGTAGATAGTCGAACTCGGTTCCAGCTTGGTGACCCAGTTGCCTTGTCCGCCCCAGCCCATCGAGATATTGGCATATCTGTCGCCATATTCAAACAACGGAGCATCCAGCGAACACCAGGTAACGCCGTGCGTGGCATTCGAAACGTCCAGCCACCGCTGCATCGCCAGCCAGTTCCGGTTACCCTGCGGCCACTGGTCTTTTTCCACTTCCATCACGCCCCAAGGGATATCGACACGTGTTTTCGAATCAGGCAGGTTGAAATCAAAGCCAAAATGAATACCGTCTTTCTCCACTAAAGGTAATTTATCGACGATATTGGAGATTTCCACCCAGGGTTGTCCTGCCTGCAAACGGACAGAGCGGGAAACGCTACGACATCCGGTCGCTTTCGAGATAACACGCAATTCTACCGCCAGCGGTCCTTCCTCGACAACAGAGATGGATTGTACCGTATCTGCACGGGGGACATCGACATTGGCAGGTAGCCAGGAGAATGTATTCGCACCCTGGCTGACATAGTTATATTCCGAACCGTTCTTCGTCAGGTAAACGATATTACCCGTCGCCGGGTCCAGGCGCACTGTCAGATATTCATTCTCAAGGGTGTTACCGTTTATCCGGCAACGGCTGGACAAGCTGCATTTCCCTTCTACGACCCGGTAATGACGAGAACCCAGAGCCGGTACATCTGAGGCATAAAACAATAATTCGCCGGACGACAGGCGTTGCGAAAGAACCTCCTCACCATCCGGACCGACCACTTTGTCTCCTTTCTGGCTTTCTTTGGGAGATAAGGTGATCACACCGCTTTTTGGCCAGGTATGGGTATTGAATACGGCAATACCTCCGTTCGACGGGCCCTCCTTCGGTCCCAGGGCACCGTCAGATTTATCGGTTGCGGGGGCGAGCGATTCGTCCAGCATATCTATCGAACGGTCTTCGGCTTCATGGAAATAGGATTGTTTTACTTTCCAGATAGCGTCCTGAAAATAAGGTTCGGTGGGGTTTTCGAAGCACCAGGTATGTTCCGATCCGAGTAGGATGTACCGCCAGGCTTCGTCGAAGTCGTTACGGGGAGCCTTCGTTCCGTCGGCCAGCATGGACCAGAGGGTTTCCGCCTGCAACAGTCTTTCCTTGGCATTCCGGTTCATGGCAGTCAGGCCGGCGGCGGTTCCCAGACCGTCCGTCCAGTATTCGGTGTAGTCGCCAGTAACGACCGGTAACCGGTCGCCATACTTTTCCTCGATCATCGACATGATTTCGTGACCGCCGCATATCTTTATTTTCGGGTAAGCGTATTTCTCGTTCCAGGCCTTTACGGCATAAGGGATATCAGCATCCAACGGACAGTTGTCCCACAGCGTCCAGGAGAAGACGGCAAAATCGTACGGGTAGTTTTCCGCTTCCATCTCTGCCAGCTTCCGGGTGAAATCGACATCGGCTTCTCCGGTCCGGATCACTGCCGGTACTTTTTCAGGGTCACGCTGTCCGAACCAGGGACGTCCGGTCGTTCCTCCTTTTCCCATACTACCGCTGTTAGCATATCCTCCGGGCTGGAAGAACAGGACTTTCGATTCGCCGTCCGGCCCGATCCACCAGAACGGTTTCCCGTCCATATCATACTTATGTGCATTTCCGGCCCGATCCGAGTTCGGCCAGGAGATGATATATTTCACACCTTCCTGGGCCATTACCGGAATCAGTCCCCAGGAAATTCCAGGTATATCGAATTGCTGGAAGACATCCGAGGGCACTCCGCTCAGGCGTTGTATCTCACGGGTAAATTTAAAGACATGGAACAGCTCCTCATCGGCACAGGTGCTGGTATTCAGATTCAGATAGCTGGCATCCACACATAGCTGGCCTTTCTTCACGGCTTCTACAAGCGCCTCCCTTCTTTCCGGTTCCGACTGCCACAATCGTTCCAGGGGCCAGCCAATCTCCGGGTTCCAGACATACCGCGAACCTTCCGGATGATTCTTCGTCTCTTCGGCCAGCCTGACACCTTCTATGATATTTGTCTTATGCAGCCGCTCTACGTTTTTATGTGTATTCGTATAGCCGATATCGACATGTGAGTGGTTGTACAGATACACATTCCAGTGGCGCATGGGGGATATACTCACCTTCTGCTTTTCCTTTTTACCGGCACTACTGAGCACAAAAGTCACTTCCGATTTCTTTTCGACAGGCACAGTCGGAGGTAGAAGGACATCGACCTCCGCCGAGTCTTTCGCATTCAATACAAAAAGATTCTTTTCGGTTTTCCCCCTGGCTATAACTTCTACCGAGAAATCGCCTTTCAGTTCCTCCCCTTTCAACCGGACTGTCACAATACGTCCGGGATTTCCGTCTGCCCTGTAGCCGTAGAGAGGACGCACTACATAATCGACTGTAGATGGAACAACATCTGCATAAATCACAGAAGATAATACGGAAGCAAACAAACAATAAGCTATTCTCTTTTTCATCGTATTCAATTTAAAATTAACGACATTCATTGCCAATAATTAGTTCTGCATACAAATAAACCTATCTTTTATTTCCCCACCAATGGACTTTTTAATGGTTTCTTTGCAATATCTTCTGATTATTGCAACTTTATCTTTCATAAAACTCAGACAAGCCCTCCCTGGCTCTTGTTTTGTCTCTGGTAGTTTATTACTAAATCTCCTTTTTTCAACACCAAATTCTCAGTCGTAAGTTCCTCTATCTGCAATGTATCCGAAAAAGAAATAGTCTGATGGTTACCTATACTTTTACCCGACAACACCAGCTTGTCTCCTTTTTTCTCCCAAAACTCGTATTGCATGGTAGCCATATTGATGGAAGTAGCCTTTCCCCCATTCTCTAACGTAACACCCTGTACCATTTCAGGCATACCGGGGACAGGCTCAACCCAAGAACCTTCAATCTGTACACTACTGCAAGCAGTCAAAACAATTGTAATAAAAAGAGTAAACACACCTTTTGATACATTCATCATCATTACATCATATTTAATAAATTCAACTTTAAAGCATTTCGAAATGTTTCATGCATATTATCTTTTCCTGAACAGAAGACAAGCCCCACCACCGGGAGCCAGTTTTAATCTCAAAGTATCTGATTTTGTGACCTTCTTTTGAGAGACCTTCAGTGTCTCGCGATTCGTCAGATAGTGGGCATCATCGGCGTCTTCCATAATCTGAGCATCATAAGAATCTTCATTAAGGAAAGAAAGAGGCAAATCAATTGTCCGTCCCGATTCATTGGTAGCTGCTGCTACCAGAATCACATCATCCGTCTGCCGCATCATCACAATATACTCTCCGATCCCTCCTGCCAGTGTACGGCTTTCTTTCCAGGGCATTTTCTGTGCAGAAAGAAAACCGAGTAATGCCGGATATTTTTTATAATACTCCGGAATATCCGGTAAGATCGTCGCACCGGAAAAAACAATTAATGTACGGGCCGCTTCTGAAACCAAAGTAGACGGTACCGGCTGGTTTTCGTCAACACGAGTCGTATTGCCTTGGCGAAGATCGAACATGCCATTATTCATATCTATAGGACCGGCCACCATATTGACAAACACGGTCGTACAAAAAGTTGTCGGGGTAAATACACGGTGTGCATCCAGCTGTGCATGGCAGAACTCACGTGTCACGGCATTCGGCCAGGTACGCATCTGCCCGTAGGGATGAACCGGACCGTCATGAAAATCGACCAGCAAATGATTCTCCGCACAAAGTCTTGTTATTTTCTGTGTCCACAGGTTTTTCTCTTCCATAGTTCCACGCATAAAACCGTATTTCACACCGGCTGCCCCCCAGTCGCCATACTGTTTCAACGTTTCTTCTATCGGGAATTTACGTCCACCCACATCATTCAGATACAGCCATATACCGACACCTTTCTCCTTCCCATAAGCCAACAGGCGTTGTACATCCTTTGCTTTATCTCCTTTGGTCGGATCCGACTCCGATTCAAATTCGGGACCATACCAATTAGCATCCAGTACCAAATATTTAAAACCCTCTTCGGCTGCAAAGTCAACCATTCTTACCCAGGAAGGATACGACATCGAATAGGTAAACCCATCCCATATAGCCCCGTCGATACGCCAGTCCCAGACAGCAACACCAGGCTTCACCCACGAGAAGTCCATACCCGGTGCCGGATCGGGATTCAGCAATTCCAACAAATGGCTATCCACCAGCATACCTGGAGTTTTACCTGCCATGACAACCCTCCAAGCTGAAATAAAACCACCTTTCAACTGTCTGAACACACCCGGAGAAGAAGCGACTGTAAATGAACATTCACCTTTACGGGAAGCCAGACGCAACGGATCACCCTCTGTCAGACAGGCCTCATGTACATTCAGATACAAACTATCAGAAACTCTCAATGTCACATTCGACGGACGAACCGCATCGACCTCACTTAAAAGGATCGGTCCATAATTTTCATGTTCTCCGTTATAAAACCAGGCAGTAGGGTCCACTACATAATTATATTGTGTCAATTCACACTCGGCTGCTTCATCCACCCCTTCCGGGATAAGATAACGGAAAGCCAGTCCGTCATCGTAAAGACGGAACTCGACAGTCAAACAATTTACTCCGGATTGTTTGTCCCTATTTTCCAGCAAAAGAGTGAGCTGGTTATATTTGTCAGGTACAACAGCACGTTTGCCCCAAACGGGATGCCATTCACTATCCACATTCATCTTTTCTTCCTTTGCGACACTCCAACCGGTTGCCGGAAATTCCTTGCCGTCTTTCAAACGGTATCCCAGACGGGATGAGTCAATTACCATCTCATCTCCGGCATAAAAGCGATAGATAAGATCACCTTTATCCGACTGCCCGACCTTTACAGACAAACTGCCATCCGGAGATTGTAATACATACTTATTCTCCCCATAAGCCGCAACTACCAATGAAATGAATACTGCAAATATTAAATATTTCCTTTTCATAATACGATCCATCCTTTATTGTTGGACACAATTTAAGTCAGTTACAAATATAAAGTCCTACCTACCTATAAAAAATAGCAAATTCTTGTCTTATTTGTGGATTATTATTGCTTATTTTATGCTGTAAATAGCTAGGATCATATGCATTACCCTGATCCACACAGATATGGAGGTAAATCAGATCGCTCACAAGCTTGGCTTTAAAGAGTCTCAATATTTCTCACAGACATTCTCCAATGTGATAAGATTTTCTCCGCTGGAGTTCAGGAAACAGAATTTCAAGTCATAAAACCTGTTGTCGAATTAAAAACGAGTCCAGGTTCTATTGAGAATCGGGGCAGTAGACGGATAACAAAGTTTTTCACCTTCAAATTCCGCCTCTATGTAATACTCGATAGTCTTATCCTTAAGTTCAGGAGCAGACACTTCAAAAACAACCTCCGATTTACGGATCATTCTTTTCTCCCGGAATCTCTTTTGCCCTAACTCCCTATATTTAAATACCGGAGCCTTCGTTATTTTATCATGTCCTAAAACATTCATCTGCAATACATAGGGCTCTCCTTTTTGCAAAACCAACCGTTCATTCAATACGAACATACGCGGTTCGGAAGTGTATTGGGCCGACAATCGGATTTCAGACGGAAGTGTTGACTTTAAAGCAGTTTCAATTTCCAAATCATATTTACTTAAAAAGCTATATGTCTTCCGGGTTTGCGATTCCAGGTTTATGACCGTACCTAATTCACCTGTCGTAGAAACAGTCTTGATCAGATACCCCATCATCTTCTCCCATTGTCGGGAAAGTTCTACTCTGACAGGAATTATCTTTTCTTTTATAAAGATATCCTGCTCCGGTCGATCGACGGATGGCAATTGTTTCATATAGTTATCCAACTCACCCCGCAGACAACTTAAATATCCCATCGTCCGCAAATAACAAAATGTGTTTAACCAATAATCAAAACGCTCCAAATTACCCTTTCCTTGTATTTGATTTCTTAGCATAGATAATGTATCGACAAAAGCATATTTCCCTGCTTCTTCTTCCCAACTACTCTCGTTAGGATTTATCACTCCGGGTCCGGTAATCCAGGTTGCAGGACGAGGCATTTTAAATCCGCGGAAGCCATCATTACCCACCGTTCCATCTAACGACTCGAATATTCCGGCCACCTTTGATGCAACAGTCGGACCAAACATAGCCAATGCATAATCTACATAAAAAGAAGTGGAAGACAAATCTCTTGGAACAAGTGGAGTATTACTTTCAAACTCACTTAAATCGGCTTCGAAATCTTTATACAATCCGCCACCGACGTCGATACAGCGTTTGTAAGGTTCACCTTTTATTTGATTCACATCATTTGTCCGGCCTTCAATAATGAATGCAGATAAGAATGTCGGTCCAACAACAGGGATCATCTCCATATCAAGAGTATAATCATTCACCTCAAATTCAGGAGTAGAAACGATACAGACCGTATCACCTCCAACTCTTTCAAACACATCGATATCAGAAAGCTGAATTTTATCTTCTATTTTAATAGAAAAAATACGTTTTCCAGCTTCAGTGTATTTTGTCTCGCAGAATAAGAATGTAACTTTATATTTCCCGTTGGGGATATTGATTTTATAACCTTCTATATCATATCGTTGAGTATTGAATAGATACTGGTCTTCCGTACCTTTGATATGTTTAAAAAAGTTAGTACCTACCCCTCCTTTCCGAAGATCGCCTTTTGCTTTCTGATCATAAGTATAAGGTTTCCCCAGACCAGGATTCCATCCCTCTTGCGACCAACAAGCCTGTGCATACGCCATTAAGTTTGGAGCGATAGAACCAGTTCTCCAAAAATTGGCAATAACACCATCACATCCAATACCATAACTTTCAGCAAGATCCGCGCGCAAACGTCCTACCCAAAACTGAGGAGTCGTTAACGCCGGATCATCTTCCAGCCATAAAACAGGAATCCGGCTTCTATCTTTGGGTAGCATTGCATATCCCAAATCCAGTCGTTCCTGACCACACAAACGGCTTAATGATGAAAGGAAGTCTTGTTTAGGCAACACTCTATCGAATAAACATTTATCCTCAGGAGGACCTAACACCCAACCACTTACACCAAATCCCAATGAGTCGAACCGACTTTCCAAGACATTCCTGGCAATATTGATATCCTCCACCGTACTTTCTATCGACTCTTTGGATGGAGTTCCCCACGTCCACCCTTCCGGTGTCCACAACCAAAAATAATCTAACGGATGAGTCCTCTTTATCCGTGTAAAGATTCCTTCATATAAACTAGCTATCGCCTCCCTACTCTTCGGATCCATCCCTTTTTGTTTTAACCTGTCTGCTACTTCTTTAGGAACAGACAAAGGTGTTTCCAACCCGACACAAGATTTCACGCCTAAATCATGTCCAAAAGAAAAGACATTTTTCAACATTTCACCAGTCCTATTAAAAATAGCATTCATCTGTTCTTGTGTTTCCGGCCAGGGCCACGCATCCCCTAACATCGGGCTCATATAGACAGAATCTTCAAATAGTTGCGAAGCTCCGCTACTATAATCGCAGGTATTCATTGCCGAATATCCCCAAGCTCCGTTACGAGTTGTATTTGCCAATGTAGTAGGATAAGACCAAGTCACTTTACCATCAGGCAAAACATCTTCAGCAAGACCGATCCAGACATTCGGCTCGACATGCGGGTAAGTATGTAATGAAAAAAAATTCATTTTCATCTTTACCATCTGCGTGATACAAGACTTATACATATCCTCATTCCATAAATCAGGCCCTTCCGGAAAATCATGAAAAGGCAATAAGCCTCTTACCGCAAACAGCGGTTTCACATTTTCAGCATTGCAATCCAACAGTGGCCCTGTAAAAGTTTCGTCTGGAATGATATCACCATGTAAAGAAAAACGAACACCCAGATACTCGGCATACGAATAAACGCCATACAAAACTGCAATATCCGATCCTCCGCTAATATATAAACTATTACCAACCCTTTCAATCGAATATTCCTCATCCGATAAACGACTGTCATCTCTCAGTAGAATCGCCTCTGAAAAAGAATCCTCTGTTTCACCCGGTTGAATCGGTACAAAAAGCTTAGTTCTTAAATAAATATACTTCTGAATTTCTTTCGCTGAGAAATTCAAGAGTTGAGATGCTTCATGAGGCAGTATAATCTGCTTTACCTGCTGAGCTTCCATTTGAAAGCTCCCCCCCATAAGCAACATATACAAACTCACCAATAAACTTGCATTTTTCATTCTATCTGTTTTATTTCTATTCAATTACTAAACGCAGAGTTACGCAGGCCCTATTGATTATTAACAAATTAGTCTGCGACACTCTGCGTGTTCTGCGTCAAAGGAATATTATTACCAGCCCGGATTCTGTTTCAAATTCTTATTCAAAACCAGTTCAGTAGTCGGCAACGGCAACAGATAATCCCGGTTGGGGTTGAACTTGTATCCTTCTGGCAAAGAAACCTGATAAGGATCAACATATCCATTCTTATCCAGCAAAATATCTTTGCCTGGTTCCATTTCCGGAAATTCAGATTGGTTGAAATAGAAACCTTTCAGACGTTTATTGCTAAACAGTTCATGTGCCCTCCAACGCATCAGATCCGGAAGACGACAACCTTCGCAAGCAAATTCCACACGTCTTTCCCGACGTATTTCATTGAGTATAGGTGAGATTGCCGGAAATTTCCAGTTCGGGTCATTCGTGATAGCATTCAATTTCAGATCAACCATACCCACACGCTGACGAAGCAAATTGATGGTTTTATCCACATCATCCTGAGTCAGTTCGCCCAATTCGGCTTTGGCCTCGGCGTAGTTCAGCAGTGCTTCAGCATACCGGAACACGATAACTCCTGTCTCGGCATTCTCCGTATCTACCGTATAAGGATCGGACCCTTTCTTCAACTGATAGCCGGTTGAACACTGTTGTTCCCCTGTCAAATAGATAAAGGGTCTATCGAAATACAAAGGTTCTTCTCCTATACCGACACGCAGATCACCCGGAATCCACATAGTCTGAGCCAGACGGGGATCGCGGTCTTTCACGACATTCAGTAGCCCACTGTCTGAATACTCCGGATGGGAAGCAGTCGGTTTACCGTCCAGACAAAGATAATCATCCACTAATTCCTTGCTAAGACCCGTTCTCGACCCTCTATAAAGAAGATAATTTTGTGCTCTATGTGTCCAGCCCAATACAAGTGAGTAGGTTCTCGCCAGAAGAACTTCAGGATTATCTTTGAAATCTGTTTTGTTGAACAGTTGATAATAGGCGGTATTCGGATTGCCAGTGGTAAACAAAGCGCAATTATTCATATCCATAAGCTGTTTTGCCGCATTTGCAGCAATATGGAAGTAGTTGTTATAATCTGCATTCTCTACCCCAAACTTAGTTCCATTGTGGTACTTCTCCCAGGAGGCTTCATATAAAGCGACACGCGATTTGAACAACAAAGCAGCTTCTTTTGATAATCGTCCTTCGACTACATTCGCTTTTTCCGGCATATAGTCAATCGCTTTATCCAGGTCTACTAACATAGAATCGACAATGATATTGCGAGATATACGCGGATTATAAAGATCTTCAGATTCTGTATCGTAGGGCTTGTTCACCCAGGGCAGATCTCCGAAATTCTGTAAAAGTGAATAGTAGAAATAAGAACGAAAAAAATAGGCTTCGCCAATATAAGCTTTGCTCTCGTCAAAAGAACTTTCCAGATTTCCCAAATTAGCCAACATATAGTTTACAGAACGAATATCCTCCCACTTCCATCCGGCATCATTGGCATTACCCGAGACTGTTTTATAACCGGCCAAACGGACATCATAATCTTCATAAACCATATTGTCACTGTTACGGTCGTCCCCCAGATAACCGATACCAAATCCCCCAAAACCGGGGAATTTCGTATAAAACTGGTTGACATACAACTCCAAATCTTTTGAAGTCTTGAAATAAACTTCATTGCTGATCTTGTCCAACGGTTCTCTTTCCAGAAATGAATCGCAACTGACCAGGAAAGAAGCAAGAATCGAAGCACATATATATAATTTATTTTTCATACGTTTATACAATTAAAAAGTAAGATTTATACCAAATGAACACACCAACGACATCGGATATGCTTTCGCATCCCCCCAGTTGCCAACAGTGGCTTCCGGGTCAATACCATCGATTAATTTCGAGAAGGTCAAAAGATTTTCACCACTGAAATAGAAGCGGAGTTTTTCAATGCCTACTCCTTGCAACAAAGCATTCGGCAACGTATAGCCGATCTGTAGGTTCTTCAGACGCAAATAGGCACCATTCTGTATGAAACGGGATTGTACTTGTTGATTTTTGTCCACTTCGCCGGTTGCATACGGACGGGCAAAGAAGGCATTCGTATTATTTTCCGTCCAGTAATCCATATTATGTTCATGTACATTATCGAAATACTTATTACCCTGGAAACCGAAATAAGTCGTAGATCCGATAAAGACATCCCGCTTTCCAACACCTTGGAAAAAGACACTAAAATCGAAATCCTTATATTGACCGGCAAACGTCAGTCCGTACAGGAAGCGCGGAGTATTGTTACCGATCACCTTCTTGTCACCCGGATTAGATGCCGTGTTATCTCCCCAATCGATCTTACCGTCGTTATTCAGATCTTTATATTTTATATCTCCCGGATTCCATTTAGCATGGATAGCCGATTGATCGGGCGAACTCTTAACATCCTCTTCACTAGTGAAGAAACGGTCGGTCTCGTATCCCCAAATATCCCCAAGCTTTTGTCCTTTGAAATACGTTTTATCTGAAATAATCCCGGTCGGATTATTATACTTCGTAACCTCTGTCCAGCTGTCAGACAAAGTTCCTGTAATAGAATAACCAAAATCCTTGTTTACCCTCTGTTTCCAGGTCAAGCTTAATTCGACACCAGTTGTCCGCAAAGAGGCATTATTCTTTTTCGGTGCATCCTTACCTAACACGGCAGGAAGAGCTTCACTCGGACCGAACATATTGACCGTTTCACGGGTGTACCATTCGAAAGTACCGCTAAGACGATTGTCTAAAAATGACATATCCGCACCAATGTTCAATGTACGGGATTCTTCCCATGTCAGATTCCAGCTAACCAGGTCGGGCGATTGGGTGTAGATGGGGCGTGCTCCATTTATGATATACTCCAAATTGGTCTTCACCGGTATCGTTTCGTAGAACAGATAGTTAGGAACCTCCTGATTACCCAGCGTACCATACGAAGCTCTCAGTTTAAATGTGTTGATATATGGAGAGATAGGTTCCCAATATTTCTCACGATGTAGGTTATAAGCAGCTGAAAAAGAAGGGAAGAAACCCCACTGTTTACCTGAGCGGAAACGGGAAGATCCATCATACCGTCCGTTAAAAGAGAGCATATACCGGTCATCGAACGAATAGTTCAAACGAACGAAAGTACCTAACGTTGACCATTCGGACAGTTCATCCTGCAAATCAGTCAAACCGGTAGCCGTACCGATTGCCGGCACATCGTCTGTTATCAAATCCCGCTTCGATCCTGTCAAACGCTTTGTCTTGTTGTATTCGATCTGTCCACCGACCAATGCTTCCAAATGATGTTTGTTAAAGTTCTTTATGTAATTGGCATAGAGATTACCTGTTGTATAAGTTACGCTTTTTTGTTCTTCTTCTATTTTATTGAAGTTGTTAGCATGATGAAGATGAGTCGTTGTACCGTCCACATTTCCTACATTCACTTTTGCAAAATGCGTATCTCTATCGAACCCCACATAATTATAGGTAAAGTCACCGTTAATTTTCAAATCATCGATCACCTTGATCTCGAAGCTCGGTGTAATATAGGCTGTAGTGGTCGATTGCTTCTCAGAACCACCCTCCTTCAGGATTTGTGCGACACTATTCGATTCCATAAAATCTCCATTCGGATTATAAACAGGCAAAGTCGGATAAGCACGCGCCATCATATGATAGTTTACGGTACGATCGTATCCGCTATAACCGACCGGCAGATTGTTCTTACTGTAAGCGAATTTCGAATTCAATTTAAACTTCAACCATGGCGTCACCTGAGTCGTGTTATTAACAGTCACATTATATCGTCTGTAATTCTCATCGAAGAAGTTCAACTGACCATCCTGCTTCAAGTAACCCAGACCTGCATAATAAGATGATTTCTCACTCTTTCCTGCAATTGAAACATCGTGACTGTTTTGGAAAGCCCAGTCTTTATAATAGATATCCATCCAGTCAGTGTTGGCGTAGGTATCTCCATTCTGTCCCCACTGGAGAGGATTCGATCTATCCGGAATAACTCCCGGCATAGTTCCGCCACTAGCGATATTTTCTTTTACCAATTCAACCATTTCGTCCGTATAAAGCGGCGAGATTCCTGAGTTAGCGCAAGCTTGGTTCATAGCCGTTACAAAGTCTAATGAATTCACTGTCTTCTGCAACATAGTAGGTGCCTTCCACCCGAAGTTAGCATTATAGGAGATAGTAAACTTTTCCCCCTCCGATCCAGACTTGGTGGTAACAAGAATAACACCATATGCAGCTCTTGCCCCATAGATGGCAGCCGAAGCAGCATCTTTCAAAATAGAAATACTTTCAATATCGGTTGGATTGACCAGAGACAAATCCATAGGCACACCGTCTACCAACACATACGGGTTCCCGGAGCCTTCCGTCAAAGAGCCTACACCACGAATATTCATTTCCATCGGACTACCAACTTCACCTCCGAATTTAGAAGACGGAGAAATATTCAAACCCGGCGTGAGGCCTTGCAAAGCCTGTGTCACATTGGTGATCGGACGACTCTGTATCTCTTCCGGTGTAACCTGCGCAACAGCACCGGTCAAATTGATCTTCTTTTGCGTTCCATATCCCACAACTACGACTTCGTCCAGCACCTCGCTATCTTCCCTCAGTACGACAGATATTGACGATTTGCCTTTCACTTTTATCTCGGTCGAGACATATCCGATATAAGAAATCAGTAACGTCGCATCGTCGGATGCAACGTTCAGGGAGAATCTCCCTTCGACATCTGTAATCGTCCCGTTTGTAGTCCCTTTTTCCACGACATTAGCACCGATAACCGGTTCGCCATTTGCTTCTTTCACAATACCAGTTATATTTTTCCCTTGCAGAACGATCGGATTTACATTTTCTGCCGATTGATTTTTTAACGATAAAACGATATAAGTACCATCCACCGTATATTTTACACCAGTTCCTTCCAATAATTGCCCCAGGACTTCTTCCAACGGGCGTTTATTCAGGTCGACAGATACTTTTCGATTTACATCGACATACTTATCATATACAAACAAATAGTCTGTCTGATTTTCTATAAGGCCCAGGACATTCCTGAGTTCTACATTGTTTTGTTTTACAGTAACCCTGACATTCTGAGAATTTGTGTTTTCTGCACGCAGACAGAAGATTAACACGAATAGGAATAGAGTGGTTATCTTCATGATTCTAAAAAAGTGTTTACACCGTTGGGTTTTGTCATAAAAAGCCCACGATAAGAATTTTTTATTCATATCTTTGTGATTGTAAGATGTTAATACAGTTATTTTTAATTGTGTTAATTGGATGCCGGTAGGTGTGGGGACACTTGTCGGCATTTCATTTAAGATTAACTAGATTCATACTCCATAGGCTATTTCATTTTTAGTTAGACTTATTTTATATATACAATTGAGTTGTCTTCATTCCTTTCAAACGTATATTTACCATTTCGCTGTAAAATACGCAACGCATTATCCAGTCCGTCGGAGATACGGAATTTACCGCTGCATGAATATCCTTCCAGATTCTTGTTTTCCATAACAACAGATATTCCGTAACACTTCTCGAAACGTTTCATCAACTCATGGAAAGCAACATTGTCAAAGCACACCAATCCATCCCGCCAACGAAAATGGTTGTAATCATCAATCGGCGAAACAAGCAACTTTCCATCCTTCAAATGAACTTCTTGAGACGGCTTCAGAAGGACAGAAGCGGAGGTTGCCGAATTATCCGTTACTTTCACGGAGCCCTCCATCAATGAGGTAGAAAACTCTTCCGAATCCGAATAAGCTTCAACATTGAATTTCGTACCTAATACTTCTATATCACATTTCTGCGTATGAACCACGAAAGGTGATTTCCTGTCATGCTTTACTTCAAAGTAACCCTCGCCATCCAACTTCACCTCGCGTCTCGCACCGGAGAAAACAGCTGGATAAACCATCTCCGAACGGGCATTCAGCCAAACAGTCGTCCCATCCGGCAACTCTAGGTTCACCCGCTGCCCTGCCGGAACAATTATCGTATTCATGGCAGCTAACAGTTCTTTCTTTTCGAATACATAAAAATATAAACCACAGGAAACTGTCAGGGCAACCACCGCCGCTATTTTCAACATCTCACGCATCCATGGACGAACAAACGTTTTTCCATTCGTTGCCGACACTCCCCGCTTTCTTTCGACCTCTTCTCCCGTACCTCCGGCTAGAATCATTGCGTCGAAGAACTCACGTTCCCTCAACAACTCTCTTTCGTTGTCAGGAGAGACATCCAACCAACGATGAACCGCTTCCTCTTCTTCCGTAGAAGCGATACCTTCAAAGTATTTATAGATTGTTTCCTTATTCATTTTTTCACGCTTTCTGTATATAAAGCGTTTGAGCCGGAAACATCCCTAACGGGAAAGTGAACTTTTTTGGAGGAAATTTTATACGACTGGGAAAGAGAAGATATCAAGCACGGAGAGCATCAATACTTTCATATATTATGAAACAGTTTTTCCATATATTATGAAAATAGATTTCCGTATATTCAGGAAGAAAAATTCCCCAAAATGGGCAAAAAACTTTTCCTATTTTACTTCTTTCGATGCAAGTCGTAGTATTCCACGTATTCGTCAAAGACAAGGTCGTCCGTTATTCCCCTATTAAGAAACAGTTTCCGTATATAGGCTTGTTCGGCTGGTTTGATAAGACGCTCTTTCCGCTTAAAGCGGTAGTAGGCAGTCTGCCCGAAATGTCCGATCATCCGCTGCTTGATCTCAATGGCATCGTTGTACGGAATACGGTCAAGCAGGTGGCTGATTCCCCGTGCATATTGTTCCGGCTGGTCGAGAACGAAAAGCTGGCAATCTTCCCCTGAAGGTGCAATGTGAGCGGGATTTACAACAGGGACGACGCTCCGCTCTTTCGGCATGCGCAATGCGACCTGCCGACGCAAACATTTATCTCCCCGAAGGCATTCACCGTTCAAACAATGGGCAAAAGAATATGGGAACTGGCTATAATCGAAATCCGGGCTCATAGATGTATTATTTTATTAACCTGACAAACATACATATATTTCTACAACCCTAAAAAGAATATCGGTAAATAATCTTTCAAAGCAACCCGAAGTACCTTCAAAGCCTTGGTTATGTGAAATTCTACGGCTTTGGTCGAAAGGCCCAGCGCTTCAGCTATCTCTTTATGGCTTTGGTTACGGTAGCGACTCCTTGTAAAAATATCACGTGTCTGGGGCGGAAGTGTCAATAAGGTTTTATTCACCAAATCCTGCAACTCTTCGGAAAATATCCGTTCGGGGTTGCAGGCTTCAAGCGTAGCGATACGCACATTCAACTTCCGGGCTTCATGCGCCTGCATGGACTCGACAAAGTCTTCCCGGATATGTTGCTGCCGCAGGTAATCCAGAGATTTGTGTTTGATGACAGTCAGTAAGTAGGCAAGCACATGGGTATGAGCTTCGAGTTTATGACGGTTTTCCCAATAGTACATCAGACTTTCGACAACAATGTCCTCCGCCACCATTTCGTCATCCACATACGTCCTGGCAAAATGGATAAAACGCCCTTTGTAGTTCGTAAACAGATGATTAAACATTCGTATTTCTTCACTCTCACTCATAATAATGCCGCTAGCGGGGGATAAAGATAGGGAAAATATTCTTTGCCGCTAAATATCATTGTTTATTCATCCCGAAAATAAGCCTCAGCCCTTATATCATCCGAGGCAGAGCCTATTAACACCTTGAATATCCCTGGTTCGGCAACCCATCCATGCCGGGCTGGATCATAGAAACTCAACGCTTCCTTATCAATAGTGAAAGAGATGTTGCAAGTTTCACCCGGTGCCAAATGGACTTTCCGGAAACCTTTCAACTCCTTAACCGGACGGGGCAAGGAAGCTTCTTGGTCGTGAATATACAATTGTACGACTTCCGCCCCTTCGCAAGAGCCGGTATTCGTCACAGGCAACGTCACAGTCAACCGGCCTGTTTCATCCATCTCCTGCTTGTCGAGCGAAATCTTTCCATACTTGAACGTTGTATAACTCAACCCGTGTCCAAAAGCAAAGAGCGGTTTGATCTTTTCCTTTTCCGTCCAACGGTAACCAACCCAAATACCTTCTTTATACACAACTTCCTTTGTTCCGCCAAAAGCATTCATGGCATGTGCCGCATTGTCTTCCAAACGGACCGGAAAGGTAAAAGGCAGTTTGCCGGAAGGATTCGTCCGACCGAAAAGTACCGAAGCAATGGCTGTACCACTCTCCATCCCGCCGTACCACGCCTGTAGAAGAGTATGCACCTCTTTGATCCAAGGCATAGCGTAGGCGTTTCCGCTGATCATCACTGCAACCAAGTTCGAATTGGCAGCGATCAATTCCGGCAACAATTCGTTCTGACCGAATGGCAAATCATACGACTTCCGGTCAGCCCCTTCACTATCCTGTCCTTCTATCTTGAGCATACCACCGATGAACAATACGACATCCGCTGTTTTTGCTGCCTTGACGGCTTCCTGTTTCAAGCTATCTGCCGATACCCCTTTCGCAGACGAGTAACCGGGCTGATAAACCACCTCTACCTGTCCGCCCACCAAGTTGCGGATGCCATCGAGCGGTACCACCTCATATTTTGCCTGCACCTCAGACGAACCGCCCCCGTCTGCCGTTGTCCGGACAGCATTCTCGCCGACTACCAAAATCCGCTTCAACTTCGACACATCCAGTGGCAATACATTCTTCTTGTTCTGCAACAATACGATTCCCTCTTCCGCTACCCGGCGAGCCGCTTCGGCATGTTCCGGTGTCGCCAACGTGCCCCAAGGACGGTCGGCAGCCATGTTCGTCCGGTACATCATGCGCAGGATGCGTCTGACCTTCTCATTCAATTCCTTCTCGCCGACTTTTCCCTCGCGGATCAGTTTCAGGTAAGGTTCAGCCAAATAATAGTTATCGAATGCTTCGGAAGAACCTAGACGAGTACCGTACTCTAAGTCCAACCCATTGAAAATAGCCTCTTCCGTATCATGTGTACCGCCAAAATCAGAAAGAACCACCCCATCGAAGCCCCACTCCTTACGCAGGATGTCATCCAAGAGATATTTGTTATGGCAACAATGTTGTCCGTCATATTTATTGTAAGCCCCCATGATGGTCCACACTTTTCCTTCCTGCACCGCAGCCTTGAAAGCCGGCAGGTAGATTTCATGCAGGGTACGTTCGTCTACAAGCGTATTGACTCCATACCGGTTAGCCTCCTGGTTGTTCACGGCAAAGTGTTTCACACAAGCTGCCACCTTATTGGACTGGACGCCTTGGATATATGAAACCGCCATTTTAGAAGCCAAGTAAGGATCCTCTCCCATATACTCAAAGTTGCGACCGTTCATGGGCGAGCGGAAGATATTCACACCCGGTCCTAATATGATATTCTTGTTGCGATACAATGCCTCTTCGCTATACGCCTTGCCGAACAAATCACCCATTTCCGGATTCCAAGTCGCAGCCAGGCAAATCATAGAAGGGAAAGCCGTACAGGAATCGTTGTTTGCATGGGCATTGTTCCAATTGCTCCATTCCATTTCCGGACGCAATCCGACCGGTCCGTCCGTGGGGTTATTATCCGGTATTCCCAAACGGGGAACACCCCACGAGCGGTATCCGCCATTGGCATGCAACAGCCGGACTTTTTCTTCCAGCGTCATACGGGACAAGGCATCCTCGATACGTTCTTCCATCGGTTTTGTTGCATCCTGATAGACCGGCTTCGTTTGAGAAAAACCGGTTAAACTACTTATCACACACAAAAAAAGTATTTCTATTCTCTTTACAAGTTTCATAAGTTTATATATTTTCAATTTAACTGTACATGTTCCTCAATGGTAAGGAACAGATGGAACTAATACAAGACAATTATAAATCGATTTGTTCGATTGTGAAGCGATAGGTCAACGAGCCCTCGTTCCACATGCAGAAATTTGTATTCCAAAGATTATTACTCAGATTAAAATGAATGCCTCCCTCTTTGGCTGGATATTTCAATGAATAGTTTATTCCTTTCGCTTCGCCTACATTAACAAGAAAAGCGGCTTCACTCCATATACGGATGGTCCCAGATGAAGTCACCAGATCTACATAACGGTCGATTCCATGCTGCTGGCGATTCCCCTTTTCTACCACATCGAGCAGATCGACACGCTCTCCAACCTTTTCCGCAACGATCGAAAGAATATCATCCGTATTAAAAGACAGCCAATAGGCTTCCGGCAAACGGACGGCAGGTTTGCCTGTTATAGTCAACGCGACCTCTGCCTTCTTTCCGTTCTTATATTCCAACACGTCCACATACATCTTCTCCGGATATACCCGCCGGTCGACTCCCGGACGTTCCGGGAAGACAAGTTCGCTTATTATCCGAATACCTTTTTTATCTTTACGCACCTCCTGTTTGATAGTCTGTGCGGGAAGAGAAACGCTTACGGCTTTCGATTTATCCAGTCCAGGCTTGCCTATATCCGCCAAAGCCCATCCGTAATGGGCACGCAAGTAATTATCCAGATACCGTTGATAATCGGCAGCGTCATACATTTGATAAGACAACCCTTCAATCTTCAACGTACCGTTTTTCAAAACAGCAGCCTGCCAAGGGGTAGAAGAGACCGCTTTCGATTTCTTTGTAAACGAAGGAGCTTCCACCTGGTCGACCTTTTTCATTTCAGCCAATGCCTCTTCCTGCAAATTCTGAGGCAAATACTGGATCGCACTATAAATATAGTCGTCCAACTCTTTCCAGGAAACTTCCGCCTTTTGGAAAGGTGCAGTGGAACGGGCGGGGAGGAAAAGATCCATATCGTATTTGTCCCAATTATGGAGATGTGTTTTCACATCAACTCCCTGCGTATGTTCGGCTATCAACCCCAACTCCAAAGCAAAGTCGAGTGCCGCATCACTGTTTTTATCTATTTTCTTTTCACGCAGCCATTTGGAATAAAGTTCTGACAACACCCTGAATTTTGCCATGCGTATCGGGGCACTTCCATAACCATAAATCCAAGTATCCCCAATTTCAGAAGTAACTACCGGCAACTGATCCTGTCTGGCAATCAATTCCTCTGCTATTTCATTGAAAGAACAGGCTATTAATCGAGCTTTCGGATAACGTTTATGCAAATCGGCATAAATAGCCTTCACCTTTTCATACGAATGAGGTCCGTGATTATCGCCGGTAAAGTTGATCGAGATGACCGACTTGCCACCGGGTAAAATATTCTCTGAACCGTAATCTTGCTGATAAACCAATATCAACTCGCTACCATCCGTATCCCTCCAACGGCAAAATTCCGGCACGCCGGGAATGGGACAGGCAGGATTGACACCGATATGCAGGAAACGGATACCGGCACGGCTCATCGGAGCCACAATGCTACGTGTATGCCCCGGTACATCCGTCATCTTGGCGGCAATCGTTTTCTTGCCATACTTCTCATCCAGCTTATGCGACAACAACAAGCCGGTTTCAAACAAATCCTTGTTCATCGACTCCGATTCGTAGGTATAAGGAACTGCATTCCAGACAATATCCCCCCGTTTGATAGCCGCTTCCAGGCGTTCCACTTCCTGGGGCGATGCCGTATGGAGATATTTCCAGATCAGCCACGCCCCTGTTGTCCAAACATATTTTTCACTAGCATTCTCTGCACGTAGCTTTTCCGACACATCCAATGCTTTCGGTATAAACTCGTTGACATACCGCTGGGTCACCACGGAACTCAAATCGGTAAACCCGACATCCAAATGTGTTTTGAAAACAACATACACCCTCTCGACAGAGGTATTTACTTCCTGTCCTTTGAGTTGAAGAAATCCTCCCAATGCAATCAGGAGAAATAATATAATTCGCTTCATATACATAGATTTATTTTTTCATGGCATGAATATTTCAAGTTACAAATATAAAAGCAGCTATCACTATGAAAAATAGCAAATAGCTGCTTATTTAGTGGATTATTATTGCTTGCTAAACATTACCAAACTTTGATACGATTACCTGATAATATCTCAAACGGACCTATAGAAGGAGATACTGTTGATCTCTCTTCTCCCAAGAAATCCTTGTCCAATGTAAACGGGGTACCATCTGCATTCTCAAACGGATAGGTCGTCACCTTGGCAACTCCCAAACGGCCGGTATTGACCGGTTTACCTTTCAACCGAGACAACTTAGTTTCCCCTTCGAATGTGATATACACTTCATCCGCAACCTCTTCCACTTTGAAAGAGGGGTCGAAGGCATCATCCACCACTCCCTGTTCTTTATCTTTCATAGGTTGTGAACCTTTACAGAACAGGTTATCTTCGGCATAAATCATGCCTTTCACCTCATTCAAAAACTCCAAGCCATACAACTTCTTATCAGCTCCTCCCACAAAAATATTGTTATAAAAACGCAGGTCGCCATGTTTTATAGGACTTACACCTTTAAGCTCGGTAGAATGGTTCAATTGGTAAGGGGTAAAACGGGTATAGTCTGCTTGCAGAGTCAACTTCCCCCCAAAAAGATTATTCAGATAAGCTCCTCCATCCGTTGATTGGCAAAGCGACAGGGAAGAAAGAAACAGATTATTATCCACAATATACGGACCATGGCTCACTTCTATAAACAAATCAGTCGAATTACGATACATCAAATTACCGGACACCCGTGTTCCTTGCGTCATCCAATCCAACCACATACCATACGACGTACAATCATGAATGCGGTTGTTCTTTATCACGGCATCGATCGCGCCGTGAAACTTGATCCCGGCAATCTCATACCCGTTATACTGATCCTTTACGTGAATATTATAGATATGATTACCATAGATTTCGCTGAAGGCAGCCATCGTTCCACAAATAGCCGTTTGTTCACAATTATAAATCGTATTGTTGCGGACAATGTGAGAACCGATCGTTTCTTTGTTCCAGCCATGGCGTGTTGTGTTGAATACGACTTCTATATAAGAGATATGTCCATCCTTCACTCCATCGGCATCATCAGCAGGAAGTACCCCATCGCCGGTTGTACGCTCCTTGCCCAACGTGATGCCTGTGCTCTTGGCATCGTGGATAATATTATTTTCTATAATCCAACCTTTACACCAGTGCGTAGCAATTACCCCCACCTGCTCATTCGTCGGCGAAGCCCACTTCGTACCCGCCTGGCTCATTTCAAACCCTTTGATGGTGATATAGTTCAATTGCTGCTTATCCGGATAGAAACAGGTCGGACGGGCTACCACCTCGACACATTCCTTATTGGGATCTGCGGTACCGAAGCGAGCCCAGATGGTCGTGTTTTCGTCATCCGTTTCACAATACCAAAAGTCGATCGTTCCTTCCGGATCCGCCTTGCATATATG
>NZ_CAJJWO010000081.1 GCF_905196875.1 uncultured Parabacteroides sp.
GGTGGCTACCATTATATACACTTCTTGAATGATTAGAACGGTCAGGTTCCGTTGCTCCGGTTGATTTACCATATAATCCGGCACCCGGGTTTTCCGGTGAACGCCATCTGTCTTTCACAGCCTTCAGTACATTAAAAACACCATCCAGATTGGTAATACCTTCTTCATTCGCCCATACTTTATTCCCATAAGTTCCGGAAGTAACAATAGACAAATCAAAATTCTTATAAGAGAAGTTATTAGTAAAACCGAATACGAATTTAGGGAACGGGTTACCGATTTCTGTTTTATCCCCGTCTACATCAGTTAATGTAATAACATTATCACCATTAATATCTTTGAATTTAATAGTTCCAACCTGTGAGTCCACCATCTTAGGTGAGCGATCGAAATCATTTTGATCGACATAAACACCTAACTGAATCGGCCCGTAGAACTGTCCTATACGACCACCGACCTTGGTTATTGTAGAAACACGTTCCGCATAAGCTACGATCTGATTACTACCTCCTGACAAAGCCAACACCTTATTGTCACTAAAGGCAATATTGAAATTAGTATTCCACTTAAATTCGCCTACCAGGTTTTTGGTGTCCAAAGAGAATTCATGTCCCCAGAACTTCAACTTACCAACATTACCTGTGAAACTGGAGAAACCGGATTCCTGAGGGATCGGCAGGTTATAAAGCAGTTCGGTCGTACGTTTATCATAATAATCGTAAGTGAAATTGATACGGTTATTCAAGAAACCAAAATCAACACCTAAATCCAGTTGCTTGGTCGTTTCCCATCCCAGATTATCATTACCCAACTGTGTTACAGCTGTTCCGCTGGATGATGTGTCGCCAAATACGGTATTAGCACTACTTACCACATTATAATGTGTATAGTTTCCTATGTTATTATTACCTACCAGTCCATAACTACCACGAATCTTCAGGAAAGAGATTGGTTCTATCTTTTGCATAAATTCTTCTTCACTGGCTACCCAGCCTAAAGAAACAGATGGGAAGTTACCCCATTTATTATTTCTACCGAAACGGGAAGAACCATCACGACGGATACTTGCGTTTAATAAATAACGTCCTTTATAATCATAATTCAAACGAGCCAGATAAGAGATCATACTCCATTCCTGAATATCCATAGAAGGATTATTTTTAACCAAAGCCATATTGATCGTTTGGATACGGTCGTCTGGGAAATTGGATCCTGTTATTTCCGAATAATCGCTACGATATTGCTGTACGGTATAACCGCCTAAAATATCGAATGAATGGTCACCGAATTGTTTAGCATACGATACTGTATTTTCAGAAAGCCAGGACCAATACCGGAATGTTTTATCAGCCAGATAAGCATTGATCTTACTTGGAGCCGCAGCAAAAGCACGTCCGGCTGTAGAAGGCTGGAAATAATGAGTGTTACTATTTCCTAAATCCACACTGATACTTGTTTTTAACTTTAAATCTTTAATCGGTTCATATTCCAGATAACCATTGGTCAATAAACGGTTCCATTGAGATTTGTTAGTAATATCTTTCGCTGAGCGGATCCAGTTCGGGGTTTCAAATGAGGTTACACCCGGTGTCGTTACTGTAACCGGCAACGAACCGTCTGCATCCTTCCAGGAAAGAATAGGGGGTGTTAATCTGGCATTATCCAGCAAACCACCACCACTTCCAAAGAATCCGTCGGCGGGAGGTGCATCATCGAAACTAAAGCTCGGTGCAATATTAAAGGCAATCTTAAATTTATCATTGAACTTATATTCATTATTCGCACGTGCTGTAAAACGATTGTAAGAAGAATTATTTACAACACCTTCCTGTCTGAAATAGCCCAATACAACAGAACTTGTAAAGTCACCTTTACTAGCATTTACAGATACACTATAATCACCGATCATGGCTGTACGCAACATCGCATCATACCAGTCGTAACCTTCACCATACTGAGACGGATTCTTGAAGGCATCAGGTACATCTATCCCCATATCTTCATAATGTTCTTTTCTGAATTGAGCCCATTCCGTACCATTCATCAATTCCGGACGCCCGTTTTTAGGAACCTGCTGGATACCCGTATAAGCATTTGCACTTACTTTAGTTTCTCCGGCCTTTGCCCGTTTGGTTGTTATCAGTATAACACCGAAGGCCGCTCTCGAACCATACAAAGAAGTAGCAGCAGCATCTTTCAAGACCGTCATGCTTTCTATTTCGTTCGGATTGATGTTATTGATATCTCCCACGATCGGGAAACCGTCGACAACATACAGAGGTGTAGAGGATGTAGAAATAGAAGCAGCACCACGGATACGGACACTTACACCTTGCCCCGGTCTACCTGAACCCTGACTGATCTGTACACCGGTTACTTGTCCCTGCATCTTCTGGGAGAACTGACCGACAGGCAGATCGGAAAGATCATCCAACTTAACAGTTTCCATAGATCCCGTTACACTTCTCTTATTCTGAGTACCATAAGCTACTACTACTACTTCGTCCAATGTTTTCAGATCTTCCTTCAAAACAACATTAAAAGAAGTTCTATTACTAACGGGTGTTTCATAGCTTGCATAACCGATATAAGACACCTCCAAAATAGCATCATCGGATGTTTCCAACAAGAACCGACCATCCATATCCGTTACCGTTCCATTAGTCGTCCCTTTTACCATTACATTGGCTCCAATAATAGGTACACCTGTTGCATCAACTACTGTTCCCGTTATTTTTTTCCTATTCTGGGATATTACGGGATTCGACGATTTTACGGATAATACGATTCGATTTTCTACAACAGAATAACCGACATTAGTCCCGGAAAAGATAACGTCCAATACTTTAAATATATCAGCATCATCAACAGATACCGATACTTTACGATTCAAATCTACATGACGATTGTTGTAAAAAAAAGAAAAATTACTCTTTGATTCTATTTGCTCCAACACATTCTGCACGGTCTGATTTTTAGTATCCAAACTAATCCTTGCTGTTTGTGCATAACTACCAGAGGCATGTAGTAAGCTAATAGAGCTAATCATAAAGATAAAAAACAGCTTCATAACCAATGGGATTTTTTTTAAGGTTAACACAAGTGACTTTGTCACCCATATCAATTGGGCAATAAATAATTTTTGCATAACTTTGTATACTCTTTTAAGGTAAAAAAATGATTTGATACGAACCTGTCGCCAAACAGGTTTCTTTCAGTTTAATTTTTTCATTCGGATG
This sequence comes from uncultured Parabacteroides sp., assembly GCF_905196875.1. Classification (GTDB taxonomy): domain Bacteria; phylum Bacteroidota; class Bacteroidia; order Bacteroidales; family Tannerellaceae; genus Parabacteroides. Next base: position 3,240 of record NZ_CAJJWO010000081.1, read on the forward strand.
AATACGCCAATATTTATCCGAATGTTTTCGTTTCAAGGGGGACTGTTTGCCATACGCTTTTGTTTTTAATAGATTTCTACTTTACTTTTTCTATCCAATTTATTTTCTTTCGGAAGATAGCGCCACTTTATTCCGGAAGAAGCATTGAATATATCCAATATCTGTTCTAATCGATGATCGGTAAAGGATCCGGTAAAAAGATCGTTTACATATTTATTATTTGATACTACAAATTCCACATTATACCTTTTCGTCAACATACGAATCGCTTCTTTAAAAGGAGTCTTCTTAAAAACAATCATTCCATTTTTCCAGGAGGTCTCTGTTTCTCCACTTGTGTGATATACTCTCGGTCGGTTTGCCTGTATGTTGTAAACCAATTTCTCACCGGGCTTCATATCAACCTGACCGGACTTAGTAATAAAAGCGACTTTTCCACTGATCAATGTTGTCGAAACAATAGAATCCCACTTAAATGCTTCCATATTAAAAGATGTTCCCAATACTTCTACTCTGGCATTGTGAGGAGTAGTTACAATAAAACGTTTTTCCGGATTCTTCACCACTTCAAAGAAAGCTTCACCTTCCAAACGAACCGAACGAAGATTCCCTTCAAATCTTTCCGGATATATCAACGAAGATTCAGAGTTCAAATTTACCTTCGTACCATCCGGTAATGTCAGATTGGTCATCATTCCCGGATTTGTCCGTACTTCCAACATACGTATATCCTGCTTTTCCGGAATAAGTACTTGCAACAGGTAAGCGATCAACAACGGTATAAATAAGATTGCAGCCACCCGCTGTCCCCACATAGACAAGACCTTCAACTGACTTCTACGGATACGACCATCTACTTTATTTAAAGCGTTGTCCGTATTCACTATATCCATTATAGAAATAGTGTCTGTCGCCAAATAAATCAACTGTATCTGTTGAGCTATCTTATAATGCTCATCCGATTGACGGATCCAAGCTTCAACCATCTCTTTTTCCTCCGCAGAAGCATTACCTTCACAATAACGAGGAAGAAGCTCCTCTATAATATCTATATTTCTTTCACTCATTAAATCTCTTTTTATTATTATGACAGGTCCCGGAACATGAGTTCCTAAACAGAAATCGACTTTTTTCAAAAAAAATTATGATATTTGCTCTGAGATATGATAAAGACATGAAAAGGAGTATACTTCAAGAGCAATATCAAAATGAGGATTTTCTTCTGTCGGCACTACGTCAGTCAGACAGGAATGCATATTCTTGCCTATTCCGGAAATATTACCCTATGTTATGTGCATACTGTCACAAATTCATTTCTTTAGAAGATTCAGAGGAGATCGTACAGGATGTTCTATTCTGGTTATGGGAATCCCGTAAAGAGTTGGTTATCGAAAAATCGCTCAGCCAATATCTGTTTAAAATAATATATAACAGGGCTATTAACAAAATAGCCAGTTTACAAGCAAAGAATAAAGCGGATACCGTATTTTTCGAACAAATGCAGGAAATGTTGCAGGATACTGACTACTATCAGATCACCGAACTAAGAGAATTACTAAAAAAAGCTATCAACAAATTACCCGACAGTTACCGGGAAGCATTTGTCATGCACCGTTTCCAGCATAAGACTTACAAAGAAATAGCCGAACAGGTTGGAGTATCAAGTAAAACAATAGACTATCGAATCCAACAAGCTTTAAATATATTACGCAAAGAATTAAAGGATTATCTACCTCTCCTATACTTTATTCACCTGGTCTGAAGGTATATCGCACTGATATCTTCTTATTTTTCCCGATTATTCGTACCTTTGTTCTAACAATACAAAAGGAACATTCATGTATTTCAAAGATATAATCGGTCAGGAAGAAATAAAAAAACGACTTATCCATTCAGCACAAACGGGTGTTGTACCTCATGCCCAGTTATTTACGGAACAGGGAGGAGCAGGAGCTTTTCCTTTGGCATTAGCTTATGCCCGTTACCTGAATTGCACACACCGAACAGAGACAGATGGCTGCGGAACATGTCCTTCCTGTTTGAAATACAATGAACTGGCACATCCTGATTTACATTTTGTATTTCCTATTGTTGCCAAGAAAGAAAAGAAAAAAGAAGTCTGCGATGACTATTTGACCGAATGGCGCAGTTTCCTAAAAGAGCGTCCTTACTTCAATATAGACGGATGGCTCGATTACATCGACGCCGGTAATTCCCAGGCTATCATCTATTCAAAGGAAAGCGATGAGATTATACGTAAGTTAAATCTGAAAATATATGAAGCGACCTATCGTATCTTATTGGTATGGCTACCGGAAAAAATGCACCCAACCTGTGCCAACAAACTATTGAAGGTTATCGAAGAACCACCTTTAAACACCGTTATCCTGATGGTTTCGGAAATACCCGATCAGGTATTAGGAACAATTTTGTCACGTGCGCAACGGATCAATGTACGATCTATCCATCCGGAAGCGATTACATCTGCTATGGTCACACAATTTGGACTGGCAGCAGACGATGCCAAGCATGTCGCGCATTTGGCAAACGGTAATTACCTGAAAGCCGTAGAAGCAATCAGCCTGAGTGAAGAGAATAGTTTCTACCTGGAACAATTTAAAACGATGATGCGTAATTCCTGGGCACGCAATGTAAAAGGGATGAAAGTAATGGGAGATATTCTGGCTGGCATCGGACGCGAACGGCAAAAAAATTTCCTGCAATACTGCCAGCACCTGATCCGTGAAAACTTTATGTACCGTTTCCAGTCTCCGGAATTGAATTATATGAATATGGATGAAGCAGGATTTGCCGTCAAGTTCGCTCCTTTCGTCAACGAGAGGAACGTATTCGATATCATGGAAGAACTGGCCAAAGCAGAACGGCACATTACACAGAACGTAAATGCCAAGATGGTATTCTTCGATCTTTCACTACGACTGACAGTTCTTATAAAACGATGAAAGAAAAGATATATTCAGATTCTTTTATTCCGCCAATTCCCTTTCCAAAGATAGAAGAACGAGATCAATAACATCCCATTATAAGCATACTCCGTTGTCCAGCAAACAGCGACATCCACCATTAACCAGGCACCGACCCAATAGGTATAAGCTACATATACAAATATACTAGCCATATCGATCAGTAACGCAGACTGTGTATTTCCAGTTCCCGACACACTGAAGAAATAAATAAAAGCGGGAACTGCCAGGATATAAGAGGAAAGCATTACCCATAACGAAGGAATAGAACTCTGTATCAAGTCCGGGTTATCTGTATATATCCTCAAAACCAGGTCTGGAAATAAAGCTATTAGCGCACCTATCGGCAACACGAAGAAATAGCAGAGACGAATCATACGCCCGCACAATCCCATCACCTGATCCGATTTCCCTGAACCGATCAGGTTACTTACCAGCGAACTCGAGGTGGAAGCAAAAGCATTGACGAACATAAACAGGAAAGAAGATATACTACGCACCACATTCGTAATAGCCAACGGTCGTTCCCCCTGATGCTCCATCACGACAAAAAAGATAAACCAACCTAAAAATGCAATACCATGTTGCACCATGATCCAGATAGAAACATTTAATATCTGCTTCAACATCCGGAAATCGATCCCGGAGAAGCTGAACATAGCATATTTCTTATAATCGATTTTCTTCCAGGTGTAAAGAATAAAAAACAATACCGACACGGCTTCCGAGATAGAAGAAGCGATTGCAGCCCCGGCAATCCCCAATGCCGGAAATCCAAACTTACCGAATATCAAGACATAATTAAGCATTACATTCGTCAGTACCATCACAACCGAGTTGGCTGTTAGTATCTTCGTCTTGGTGATACCGACATAAAAAGCCCTGAACATTACTGCTATAAACGAGAAGAAAAAACCGTAAACACGCCAATCGATATAACTCATGGTCGCCAGATACACATCATCCGAACCGATCAGCTTCCGTAGTATGACAGGAGAATAGAAATGAGAGATGGTAAATAAGGCTCCCGCCAGTAATAACAGGAAAAGCGTACCTTGCATAAATACCGGACCGATCCGGGTATAATCGTGCGAGCCATTCCTCCGGGCCATCAATACCTGCGCTCCGACACTAAAGCCGAACCCCAACATATAGATCACCAGATAATAAACTCCTGCCAGTGCCGATGCACCAAGTTCCACCTCTCCTACCCGTCCCAGGTAAGCCGTATCTGTTAAGCCGATCATGTGCTCCATCAGCAAGCTGACCAGTACAGGATAGGTTATCTGCCAAATTTGTTTATTTGTAAATTGCATATTGGATATTCAAAAAGGGTTGCAAAGGTAATAATAAGATACATTCCATACAATATAACCGATAAATATCCGTTTATCAATTTGTCACTGTCATGCCATGTAAATCGGATTACTATACCGGGTATTTGAAATTACTATACCGGGCAACATTTTTTAACGTATTAAAATGACAGGTAAGAAAGTAAATAGATAACATAAAGATATAAACGATGATCTTCAAAATATTCCTGACATTCCTTATGACCGTCAGTTTTTGCAGTTGTAGCGGACAAAACAGTCATGCAAACAGTATTACTACTGCCACCCCGATGCCTATCAATCGTTTCGATAAAGAAGTGTTTCAACTGATCAATTCGGACGACAGTACATTCAACCAACAGTTACTGGCCAAGTATCCCCAAATGACTGAAATTCTAGGTAAAGGTATTCTGAACATGCAATCACCGGATATGCCAGGTTTCTTTACGAAGCTTGAGAACTTTTATTCGGAGCCGACATTGAAAAGTCTTTATAGCGATGCCATTCGGAAATATGACTCCGTAACAGAACTGGAACAGTCGCTCGGGAATGCTTTTGCCTGGATACATGAAAACTTCCCGGCCATGCAGATCCCGGCTTTATATATGCATGTCTCCGGTTTCAATCAGAATGTATTGGTAGGAGATAGTTTATTATCGCTCTCTATCGATAAGTATATGGGAGAAGATTACCCTCTGTATCAAGATTTCTTTTATGACTACCAACGCCGTAAAATGCAGCCGTCACACGTGGTTCCCGATTATGTAGCAGGTTGGCTGATGTCCGAATATCCGTTTACAGGAAAAGAAAATGTACTGCTCGACCGTACGATCTATGAAGGTAAGATTAAATATCTGGTTCTATTAGCTCTACCGGAAATGACACCGGCCAGTCTGTTCGGTTATACGAACGAAGCATGGGAATGGTGTAAAAACAACGAAGCGAAATTATGGAAAGCTATCGTAGAGCGTAAACATTTATATACTCCCGACCAAATGACGACCATGAAATACTTCGAAGACATACCTGCACAATTCCTGACAAGCGATGCACCGGGGAATATCGGAAGTTGGGTCGGCCTGCAAATCATAACCCAATATATGAAAGAAACGAATACGAGCCTTGAAGCATTGATGAAAAATGAAAATGCACAGGAGATACTGACTTTGTCCAAATACAAACCATAGGGCATAAAAAAAACCGCCCTATTCTCACGAACAAGACGGATAACCTAATCTAACTTAATTCTAATACCATGAAAAACACTATATCTTAATAACAGGTCTTGAAGAAAAAAGTTCAACGAACCTGTTTATTTTAATTTCTTTCACAAAATAAAGATCGTGTGAGACCAACAGCACCGTACCTTGATAGTCCTTTATTGCTGCGGTTATTATATTAACACTCTGTATATCCAAATTGTTCGTCGGTTCATCTAAAATAAAAATATCCGGCGTGCTATTGCTGACCATCAAGCAACAGATAGCCAACCTCATTTTCTCTCCACCGCTTAACTTTAAACAGGTTTTATCCCATGTGCCGACCGGAAAAAGAAAACGACTCAGGATCATTTTTAACTCATGTTCCGGTTTAGCAAACAAATTGAATTGCTCCAACTGTTCAAAGACTGTCAGGTGGGGCTTCACGATCGAATATTCCTGGTCAATATATACATATTTGAAATCGGCACGGTCGATAGAACCGTCGGTCGGCTCCAATTCACCCAAAATCAATTTCAGTAATGTCGTTTTCCCCGTGCCATTGTTACCGCTAAACTGGATACGGTCGCCACTTTTAATCTGCAGATCCAACAGCTCAGGCCATAAACGATCCGTACCATATCCAAAGTTCATATCTTTAATGGTTACCAGTATTTTACCGATATGAAGATTAGGGGAGTTAAAATCGATTTTCATCTGTCGCATATCAGGTAAAACGGTCTGGATATCCGTAATGGTAGAACTGATCGAACTCATTTTCTCATCATGTACATCCTTTAGTTTAACGGTGCTTTGTTCAGCATGCTGTCTCATAGCTCCCATCATTATCCGGGGGATACCTTTCTTTACAGCTGCTTTCTCTCCTCTTACACTCGATTTATTCTTCCTCTCCAATGTTTCCCGAGCTATTTTTTTTGCCTGACGCAACTCTTTTTCTTTTTCATTCAACTGATTTTGTAAGGCTATTAATGCTTGTTCCTTTTGTTCTTTATAAAATTCATAATTACCACCATACAGAGTTATCTTACTTCTGTCCAGTTCACAGGTATAAGGTAACAGATTCAACAAAGTCCGGTCGTGACTCACGATAAGCATCGTGGCACGGCTCGACTCAATAAAGCTGTATAACTTATTTCTGCTTCCGGTATCCAGATGATTGGTCGGTTCATCCATCAGGATAATTTCCGGTGAATGGATCTGCAGGCCGGACAGGAATACTTTTGTCTTCTCCCCGCCACTGAGCAGGCGCATGGGCTGATCCGGCTGTACATGTTCCAAACCCCAAAAGGAAAGGGCTGCCAGACTACGCTCCTCAATATTCCAATCGTCATCAAGTATCGTAAAATTCTCCTCGGAAGCATCACCTGCAATAATGGCATGTAACGCTTTGATCTTAGGTTCTACCTGTAAGGCCTGCGTAACCGTTAGTTGATCGTATTGCCCGAAATGTTGGGGCACATAATAGGGTTTGGAAGAACAAACGACCTCACCGGAAACGGGTTCCAAGCCGCCTTCAATAATACGTAGCAAGGTGGATTTACCGGAACCGTTATTCCCTACTAATGATAATTGTTCTCCTTTATTTACCGTCAAATTAATATTCTGAAATAGTGGTTCCTTATCCGCATGGATATAGCTAAGCTGCTGCACTGATATGCACATAGTCTAATTACTTTAAAAATGTTAGAAACTGAAATGGATTAAAAAGATGTGCCCGAGAATGGCACCTGGAAGCCGGGAGGATAACAAATAAGGCTTTCAGTTTAAGGACTGAAAGTATACTACTATTATGTGAAAACCGGCTTTACTTAAGATATTTTCATCGGAGTATTTATAAAATTATGCGACAAAGATAAGCATACTTTTTCCATATTTCCAAATAGTATGCAAAATCTGTACTAAACCATGTTCCCTTTCCCGTTGTTATAAGGAAAAATAAAACGAGAAATGTCAAAACATACAAGCGAAAACACGTCCGAACGGATCGATACAACTGAGAGAGCCTGGTGGAAAGAGGCCGTTATATATCAAATCTATCCCCGTAGTTTTAAAGACAGTGATGGCGACGGAATCGGCGACCTGACCGGTATCCTTACTAAACTGGACTATATACAAAACCTGGGGGTAGATGTGATCTGGCTAAATCCTATCTTCCTCTCTCCCAACGATGATAACGGATATGATATCAGCGATTATTACGAAATCATGAAAGAATTCGGTAGCATGGAAGACTTCGACAGGCTACTCCACGAAATCCATAAACGGGGCCTTCGTCTCGTACTCGACCTGGTAGTTAACCACACCAGTGACGAACATCCCTGGTTTGAGGAAGCACGCAAATCGCGCACCAACCCCTATTATACCTATTATCATTGGTGGCCGGCCGAACAAGGAGAACCTCCTTTACGTCCCAGTTATTTCGATGAAGACGGTACCGCCTGGGCTTATAATAAGCAGACAGATTCTTATTATCTTCATTATTTCTCCCGAAAACAGCCGGATCTCAACTGGGAGAACCCAGATGTAAGACGTGAGATTTTCGATATAATGAAATTTTGGTTTGACAAAGGTATCGATGGCTTCCGTATGGATTCTATTTCATTGATTGCAAAAGATGTTTCATTCCCCGAAATAGACTTAAAACAATTTCCCGGTTTATTCGAGTTTTATGCAAAAGGTCAACATCTGCATGATTATTTGCATGAAATGAACCGTGCTGTTTTAAGCCATTATGATTGTATGAGTGTGGGAGAAGGTTCTGCCGTACCGGTTGAAGATGTTGCCAAATTCGTCGATCCGGATCGTGAGGAGCTAAATATGCTTTATCATTTTGATGCAGCCCGTATCCGGAACACATCGCTTCCTGATTTTCCGGACACAGGTATCGATTACAGCCTGATCCGTCTGAAAAAGATGTTCGACGAATGGGATAAAGCGGTGGATAAAGGCTGGCCCTCCATCTATCTGGGTAACCATGACCAACCGCGTATGATTTCACGTTTCGGTAGCAATGATCCCCGGTTTCGTTCGGTATCCGCCAAAATGCTGGCCACTTTCCTGCTGACCATGCGCGGCACACCTTACTGGTTTGCGGGCGATGAGATAGGGATGTGTAATATATGTTTCGAAAACATAGACGATTACAACGACATCGATACAAAAAACAGATATAAGAAAACTGAAAAGGAAGGTGGAAATACACAGGCCTTCCTGGAAGAACAGAAACAAATCGGCCGTGATAATGCCCGCACCCCGTTCCAGTGGGATAAATCAGCTAATGCCGGATTCACCACTGGAAAACCCTGGATAAAAGTAAATCCGGATTACCAGACTTTCAACGTTATTTCCGAAGAGAAAGAAAAAGACTCCATCTTGAATTATTTCAAAAAGGTCATCGTTTTCCGTAAAGAAAATCCAAACCTGGTATATGGTACATTTACCTTGCTGGATATAAATAATCCCAGAGCATTCCTCTACCTGCGTGAAAGTGAAGGCGATCGTTTTCTGGTAGCCCTCAACTTTACACCTTTGGTTGCAATTGCCTTACCGGGATTTCTGCTGGAAGAGGTCGAGGTTGTTCTCTGCAATTATAAAAAGCCTATCGATATAGATGTGAAGGATGAGATCACATTACGACCTTTTGAAGCGATCGTACTGAAACTTCATCCGAAAACAGAATCTTATATCGACTCATTAGATCTTCTCGAATAAATAACATAAACATCAGGTGATAATTCAGGAATTACAATGAAAGGGAACCCTGTCACCTTGCAGAGAACAAAAGCCTATGTTAGAGCAACAGGATACACCGCATTGATATAACACGGGATAAATAATCCTTTCTTCATATTGGTTGATAAATTATTACATAAATATAACCACCCTTGTTCAGGTTATCTTCTTCAAAATCGTTAAAATCTCACTACAAGGTTTTAAGTTATAAATCTTGCCTGAAAACAAATATTAGTTATTTTTGTGTAGTTAAGTCAGTTACCAATATGAGAATAAAAAGCCTCGACCATCTGGTCATCCCGGTGAAGGATATAGAAAAAAGTATGTCTTTCTACACTTCTGTCCTTGGTATGGAAGCAGACATTTCCAATCATCGTTACGCCGTCAGGTTCGGTGATCAGAAAATAAATCTGCATGTAGGGAAAGGAGAATTCCTCCCGGCAGCTGCAAATCCCGAATTCGGGAGTGCGGATATCTGTCTGATTGCAGAAGGAGATATAAAAGAGATCAAAGCAGAACTGGATAACCGACACATCCCGATCGAAGAAGGAATTGTTCGCCGTACCGGAGCTAAAGGTCCGATCGACAGTATTTACCTGAGAGACCCGGATGGAAATCTGATTGAGATTTCGACTTACAATTACTTATCCCACCAAACCGACGTTGTCAACAAATCGCTTCCCTGACGTGCAACCGCTTGCTGGTATTGTTCCTTATTCAGCTGAATTTCACTATTAGGATAAAGCAGACGCGACGGAACAGTATTGATACCTATCGGTTCAAAAGATTTGATAATCTCCTGACCGTCGACTGTTCCAGTCCATACAACATCCCCTTTTTTAATCAAAAAAGAAGGATAACCGGTACGACGATATTCCGACCAAGCCTCATTTCCCTGCAACAACAGGGCTACCCACTTTTGTGTAAGAACCGTTTCGGCAGTGGCAGGTGTAACGTTTGACAGGTAAGTTTCGATAGCTGTTTCCGACACACCCCATTTCTGCATCGAGGCACGGATACCATTCCTATAATACTGTTCATCCCAGTTCTTATATTCGGAAAGGATAAATTGTAGTTCAGAATATTCCATTAGGACTTCCCGGTAATCGCTTTTGTAGATTTCAGTACCGGGTTTGCTGACCTTGTCAGGATTGACCAAGCTGGCGGTATACATATCCAATCCATACGACTGCCCTACATATTCGCCATCGATATTCGGCTGTGCAAATACGGCCAGGCGAGGATCTTCGATCGTAAAAGATCCCCGTTTCCCTTTCAGGAAATCCACCAAAACATTGCTCACTGCATAATCGTTACGGTTCGCCAGAATAGTGGCCACATAGAACGGGGCCTGGTTTGGGGCAGACGTTTCGTAAGCCAGGGAAGCATTATCCTCGTTACTTTCAAAAACTGGATATATGGAAGGGTTGCTGATAATCTCCTTCATCCGTACATCTGCTTCCTGCAATTTATGACGTACCCGATTGGCAATACGCAAGCTCAGGCTGTTAGCCAGTTTTTGCCATTTCGAAGCGTCACCGTTATAGATGGCATCACCCTGTCTAAAGGCGGGTTGGTCCACATTTATTTGCAGAGAGGCTTCTTTCAACTCATTCAACATATCTTTATAAATATCCTCCTGGGTGGCATATTGGGGATAAATGATGCCCTCTTCCGCTTTACCGGAGTCGAACGCCGGATTCTTTCCTGCATACGAATTATAAGGGATGTCTCCCCAGGTATCTGTCATGATCTGGTAAGTCCAGACTTTTAGGATGCGGGAAGCGGCAATCTGGTTTTCATTCAGCCCATTGGCGGCTGCTTGCAGACGAGTCTCTTCATGGGTATTCAACCGGATGATCTCGTCAAGGTTATTCTGGGCGAGATAAAGATCGCTCCAAACCGTATTACCGGTCGTACTCAACCAGTAGTAGCGATCGGCATCCGTATAGGTATTGTTAGCCAACCACTGTACATACAAGTCTGTTCCACCTATTGACAAGGTAGTGGAACGAACAGCATTCATGATCTTTTTCTCTACATTCGAGATAAGCGACTGGGTCGGGACTTCCTGAGGGCTGTTCGGGTCTTTGTTTATATCTCCGAAGTCGCTGCATGCCGCAAGCAGCATGGCAAAACCCATAAGGAGTATATGATGATATTTGATTCGTTTCATAATTCTTTGTTGTTTGATTGTTAAAATTTAGCACCGACAGTGAAGCCATAGGTAACAGGTGAAGGGATATTCCCTCCATCGAGTCCCTGTACATTTCCGGAGCTCTGTGTAAAATCAGGATCGAAATACTTATTGGCCTTCCATATTGTCCACACATTGTTGGCAAAGGCAGATACACGCAAGTCTCTCACCACCGAGCGGTTTGCCAATGGAATGGTATAACCGGCACTGATCTCTCGCAGTTTCACATATGAAGCGCTGAATACATTCTGTGCCTGCACTCCGCTGCTATGCGAACGTCCCCAGTCGAAAGCCGATACCTGCACATCGTTCGGACGAACGTTACTTACCAGGTAAGAACCGTCCGGATTGAAAGTAACATCCCCCTGTACACCTTCCAGCACCAAGCCGTTTTCCCGTATTCCTCCGGTTGCCGTAGAAGCAAGCGTACCGGAATACATACCGTACTCATGTGTAACAGAATAAAAATGTCCCCCACTCCGCACATCGATCAGAAAACCGAAATCAAAGTTCTTATAACGGATATTGTTACGCATACCACCCAGCCAATCCGGAAGGATACTTCCCAACGACTCGGTCTGTGCCGTCTTCACATAAACACCCTGGCTATTGACGACCCGGTCACCCTGTGCATCGTACACATAGTTGAAACCGGTCAACTCTCCGTAAGGACTTCCTACTGTTGCATGCAGATCGACAAAGGAGGAGGCTATCTGTAACGTCTGCAGGTCACCATTCAATTTTTCCACACGGTTGATATTTTTCGACCAGTTAAATATCGCTTCCCACTGGAAGTCGGGGGTTTGGACAGGAACAATAGTCGCCACTAACTCCACACCTTTATTACTGATCTCACCGGCATTCATCCACTGACTGGTATAACCGCTCGAAACAGCCAGGGGAACCTGCATGATCTGATTTTTGGTCCGGTTATTATAGTAGGTCAAATCCAGTCCGGCACGATTATTCCAGAACTTCAGTTCCAGTCCGGCTTCTACCGAATGAGTCAGCTCCGGTTTCAGACGTGCATTGTTCAATGTTACATCCAGTGCATAACCGGGGACACCAGCGAAGGAGCTGCCTGTATATTCATAAGCACGTGACAGACTGTAAGGATCAGTGTCGTTTCCCACCTGCGCCCAGCCCAACCGTAGCTTTCCAAAAGTCAGCCAGGGATATGCTTTCATGGCATTTAACTCAGAAAAGATGAAACTACCGGAAAAAGAAGGATAGAAATAAGAATTATCATCAGCCGGTAGCGTAGACGACCAGTCATTACGGAATGTTGCATCGAGGAAAAGCATATTCTTCCAGCCAACATTGATACTGCCAAACAGAGAACGTATCTCTTTCCGGTAAGTTTTCTCTATATTTGATACGCTTCCGGCATTGCTCAGGTTATAATACTCGGGGATGATCAGTCCACCCTGCGTTTCTGCATTGTTGAGATTCCGCCATTGCGACATCAGGTTCACTCCGGCAAAAGTGGTAAATCTAAAATCCTTTACATCTTTATTATAATGCAATATGCCTTCATAATTGAACTCCTGGAAACGCTGGATATTTTCTGAATACTTCGAAGTGGTACGGGAGTAAACGGCAATCCTATCCTCCAGGGCATAAGTATAAATATCCCCATGTACTTTTGCCGTTGCTTTCAATCCGTCTATAATATTCCACTCCATCCCGGCATTACCGTAAACACGATTTCGCTTTTCGTCTGAGTAACTCATATTGGCGGCCCAGTAAGGATTATCGATATATTTGGGAGCCAGGTTATTCCAGGCTGTTACATTCCATAATCGTTGTGAACCATCCGGACGACGGTAGTCGGAAAGTTCTTTATAGTCTACCTGGTTCTGTCCCCATGAATATGCTTGTGTCATCACATTTCGGTTGGATGTTCCGGTCCAGGGACGACCTTTCACTCCCGTATTCATGTAGTTAATCGAAGCAGTGAAAAGAAAATCACCCTGCTTCACACTACCGCCCGCACTCAGGTTATTACGTTGCAAATGAGAATTGGGAGTGGTACCGGTAGAGGTACGGTTCGTATAAGATACACGGAAAGTCGTTATATCATTACCGCCGCGCACTGAAATATTATTATCGAACGAGACACCGGTCTTAAAGAAATACATCAGATCATGATCCGGGTATTTCCACTCTTTCGTCTTCAGATAAAGCGACGGATTTTCAGGATAGAGATTCTCCCAGGAAAGAACCTGCTGACCGTTATATCTCGGTCCCCAACTCTCATCGATCGCATAAGCAGGGACGTTATAGGTCTGCCCGTCGATCATCACCTGATTGAAGGTCTGCTGGTTACTGGCTCCTCCACCATATAGCTTCTGCATTTCGGGAAAGTTCCGGCGTGCTTGAGTATCAAAACTCACTCCAGTGCTGACGGATATTTCCGTCCGATTCTTATTGGAACCTTTTTTAGTCGTGATCAGGATCACACCGTTGTTGGCTCTGGAACCATACAGTGCCGTAGCCGAGGCACCTTTCAATACAGACATACTTTCTATATCATCCGGATTAATATCGGCAGCAGTATTCCCATAATCTTTATCTCCATAACCGACAGCAGTTGTAGAGCTACTTAGTTCGGCATTGTCAATAGGTGTACCGTCAATCACATACAAAGGTTGGTTATTTCCAAGCAGGGAGCTGACACCACGTACCAATACACGACTCGACCCACCCAGTGCCCCACCTGAGGTAGTCACCTGCAAACCTGCAACCTTACCGGAAAGCAAACCGATCGCATTAGTCTGCCGTGACCGGGTCAGTTCCTCTCCTTTCAGGTCTTGCACCGAATAAGATAATGCTTTTTTCTCTCGCGAAATGCCAAGGGCCGTTACAACTACTTCATCCAGTTGCTGCAAATCGGGAACAAGAATAATCCGCAGAGGAACTCCGTTTCCGGCTTTTACTTCCTGGTTTTTGTATCCGAGTGAAGATACCACCAACAAGGTGGCAGGAGAAGATACGGTCAGTTCGAAGTTTCCGTCTGCATCAGTTGCCACTCCATTTGTAGTACCTTTCTCTACTACGGTGGCGAAAGGCATAGTGGTATTATCTTCTCCATTTATCACTTGTCCTTTCACTATGATTTGTGCATTCAAACCCACTGTAAATAACAACAGGAGGATTATTAACGGAGGCTTTATCAGGTAAACTTTACTTTTCATTTTTATTCATTTAAATTATTAACCTTCTGTCTCTGCAAAAATAGATGAACGGATCACGGTGGGAAATACCATATTCAGGGTATATTCATTCTTATAATCTGACTCGTTTCAGTCATTGTACTATAAATAAAAAGGTGTGTCCGTTGTATTATTCATACCAGACACACCCCGTTATTTAATTAATTCAAATGCTTATTTATACTCCTGCCAACTCTTGATCTGAATATCGTCGATACTTAAAGTACAGAACGCTTCGATAAAGGCACTTGCCAGGCGGGCATTCGTGATCAGTGGAACATTCAGGTCGGTAGCGGCACGGCGGATTTTGTAGCCGTTATTCAGCTCACCAGCTGAAAGGTCACGCGGGATGTTGACTACCATGTCGATCTTCTTTTCATGCAACATGGTGAGTGCCTGCGGCTGTTTACCCTCTTCACTCGGCCAGTAAACCTGCGTACTCGGGATATTATTTTCTTCCAGGAAACGGTGTGTACCGCCGGTTGCGAATAAGCTATATCCTTTATTAGCAAGTTTCCGGGCTGCATCCAGCATCGCTACTTTCTGTTTCGGTGTTCCGGTAGATAATAGGATATTCTTTGCAGGGATACGTTGTCCGACTGCCAACATACTGGTAAGAACAGCTTCCGAAAGATCATCACCGATACAACCGACCTCACCGGTAGAAGCCATATCCACACCCAGAACCGGATCGGCCTTCTGCAAACGGTTGAAGGAGAACTGAGAGGCTTTGATACCTACGTAATCGAGGTCGAACGCATTCTTACGCGGTTTTTCGACAGGCAAGCCCAACATGATACGGGTAGCCAGCTCGATAAAGTTTATCTTCAGGACCTTACTTACAAACGGGAAGCTACGTGAAGCACGGAGGTTACATTCGATCACTTTGATATCGTTGTCTTTTGCCAGATACTGGATATTGAAGGGACCGGAGATATTCAGTTCCTTCGCTATCTGCTTGCTGATACGTTTGATACGGCGAACCGTTTCCACATACAACTTCTGCGCAGGGAACTGGATCGTAGCGTCACCGGAATGGACTCCTGCAAACTCGATATGCTCGCTGATCGCATACATCACGATCTCGCCGTGGTCGGCTACGGCATCCATCTCCACCTCCTTGGCATGTTCGATGAACTGGCTGACTACCACCGGATGCTTCTTACTGACGTTGGCCGCCAGTTGAAGGAAGCGTTCCAGCTCTTCCTGATTGGAGCAGACATTCATAGCTGCACCACTCAATACATAACTCGGACGAACTAAGACCGGGAAACCTACTTCCTCAACAAACTGATTAATATCGTCCATGCTACTCAGCTCTTTCCAGCGCGGCTGATCCACACCGATACGGTCGAGCATAGCGGAGAACTTCTCACGATCTTCCGCATTGTCGATACTCTTCGCTGATGTTCCGAGGATGTTGACATGCTGTTCGTCCAGACGCATCGCCAGGTTGTTCGGAATCTGACCTCCGGTAGAGACGATCACACCGTGCGGATTCTCCAGTTCGAGGATATCCATCACACGTTCGAAGGTCAACTCGTCGAAGTAGAGGCGGTCGCACATATCGTAGTCGGTCGAAACCGTTTCGGGGTTGTAGTTGATCATGACCGAGCGCCAACCTTCCTTACGGATGGTATTCAGCGCCTGCACGCCGCACCAGTCGAATTCTACCGAGCTACCGATACGGTAAGCGCCTGAACCAAGCACCACGATGGAGCGATGGTCGCCCAAATATTGCACATCGTTTTCCGTACCGCTGTAAGTCAGGTACAGGTAATTGGTCTGTGCCGGATATTCGGCAGCCAGCGTGTCGATCTGTTTCACTACCGGGAGGATGCCCCGATATTTACGATCCTGCCGCACCTGGAGGATTGCCTTTTCGCCGTCTTCCATCTGTTCTTTGAAGATAGCACGAGCGATCTGAAAGTCAGAGAAACCCTGCTTCTTCGCCAGACGGAACAGGTCGTCAGGTATATCGGTTATCTTGTCGAAGCTTTCCAGGGCCCCGGCTGTCCGGATGATATTGTGGAGTTTCTGAAGGAACCATTTGTCGATCTTTGTCAGGTCGTGGATCTGGTCGATCGTATAGCCGGCACGGAAAGCCTTGCTGATTACGAAGATACGACGGTCCGTCGGTTCGTTCAACGCTTTGTCGATATCGGCTATCACCAGTTCTTTATTTTCCACGAAGCCGTGCATACCCTGTCCGATCATGCGAAGGCCTTTCTGGATAGCCTCTTCAAAAGTACGGCCGATAGCCATCACCTCTCCCACCGATTTCATGCTGCTACCCAGTTCACGGGCCACGCCGTGGAATTTACCCAAGTCCCAACGCGGTATCTTACAGACTACATAGTCGAGTGCCGGTTCGAAAAAGGCACTGGTCGTCTTTGTTACCGAATTCTTCAGGTCGAACAGACCGTACCCCAGACCTAACTTGGCAGCAACGAAGGCCAGCGGATAACCGGTTGCTTTCGAAGCAAGGGCAGACGAACGACTCAGACGGGCATTCACCTCAATCACCCGGTAATCTTCCGACTCAGGGTCGTAGGCGTACTGCACGTTACACTCTCCCACGATTCCGATATGGCGGATGATGCGGATAGCCAGTTCACGCAGTTTATGATAATCAGTATTGGTCAGCGTCTGTGAAGGAGCGATCACGATAGACTCGCCGGTATGAATACCCAGCGGGTCGAAGTTCTCCATGTTACACACTGTGATACAGTTGTCGAAACGGTCGCGCACCACTTCGTATTCTACCTCTTTCCAGCCTTTCAGACTCTTCTCCACCAGCACCTGCGGAGAGAAAGAGAAGGCTTTTTCGACCAGCACATCCAGCTCTTCTTCATTATCGCAGAAGCCGGAACCCAGACCACCCAACGCATAAGCGGCACGCACAATCACCGGATATCCCAGTTCGGCAGCGGCACGACGGGCATCGGCTATATTTTCCACCGCTTCACTCTTGATCGTCTTTACATCGATCTCGTCGAGCTTGCGAACGAACAGTTCGCGGTCTTCCGTATCCATGATGGCCTGCACCGGAGTACCCAGCACACGGACATTATATTTTTCGAGTACACCACTCTGATAGAGCGCCACCCCGCAGTTCAATGCCGTCTGTCCGCCGAACGCCAGCAGGATGCCTTCGGGACGTTCCTTTTCGATCACTTTTTCCACAAAAAAAGGAGTGACAGGCAGGAAATAAACCGTGTCCGCAACCCCTTCCGAAGTTTGTACCGTTGCAATATTCGGGTTGATAAGCACCGTTTCGATGCCCTCTTCCTTGATGGCTTTCAATGCCTGACTGCCTGAATAGTCGAACTCGCCCGCTTCACCGATCTTGAGGGCGCCACTACCTAATATCAGGACTTTCTTTATATCTTCTTTCATATTGACCTTATTTTTCTTGTTAACACTTTTTAGGCGCATCGACTCGCCAACGTTGGCGAGCTTGCCTCTCTGGAGGCAGAGAGGGTTTGTCGCTGCCTCCACCTAGAAGGTGTCGCTGCCGTTGGTGACACCTTGTTGCTCACTCGGGCAAAGAGGCTTTGCGTACTCTCTTTATAACAGTTCTACGAATTTATCGAACATAAACTCTGTATCCGTCGGCCCGCTACATGCCTCCGGGTGGAACTGGGAGGAGAAAAAAGGTTTCGTTTTATGTTTGATACCTTCGTTCGTACCATCATTCATATTGATAAAGAGCGGTTCCCAATCAGTACCCAGCGTTGTGTTATCCACCGCATACCCATGATTCTGTGAGGTGATGAAACATTTCTCCGTGCCTACCATACGCACCGGTTGGTTGTGGCTGCGATGTCCGTACTTCAGTTTATAGATAGAAGCTCCACCGGCCTTGGCCAGCAACTGGTTCCCCATACAGATACCACAGATCGGTTTATCGCCACTCAATGCTTTACGGATATTCTGAACGGCTGCATCGCAGGTATCCGGGTCACCGGGACCGTTGCTGATGAATAGGCCGTCATATTCCAATGTATTGAAATCGTAGTTCCAGGGGACACGGATCACGGTCACCTCCCGTTTCAGCAGGCTGCGGATGATGTTATGCTTTACCCCGCAATCTACCAGAACAACCCGTTTCTTTCCTTCGCCTTCGCCATAAGTGATCACCTCTTTGCAGGATACTTTGTCTACGTAATTCACATTTCCGTATTGCCCGAAGTCCGTCAGGTCGGTCTTTGCATCGCCGATAACGATCTTTCCCATCATAACGCCATGTTCGCGCAATTTCTTGGTCAGGGCACGTGTATCGATCCCGTAGATTCCCGGTATTTTTTCTTCTTTCAACCAGCTTCCCAGACTTCCCTCAGCATTCCAATGACTATACTCATGACTGTAATCGCTTACGATTATAGCATCTGCATGGATCTTTTCACTCTCCATGAAAGTGGCTATGCCATCCGCACCGAACGTGCGGGCCGGTACACCATAATTACCCACCAACGGATATGTTAACACCATCAACTGGCCGGCATAAGAAGGATCGGTCAAGCTTTCCGGATAACCCGTCATCGCCGTATTGAAAACTACTTCGCCGGTCACCTCCTTTTCGTAGCCGAAAGAAAAGCCACGAAAAACAGTTCCGTCGTCTAAGATCAAAGTCGCTGTTTTTTCTGTTTGCATATAATCTATATCTTGTGTCATTTGACTAAATATTCTTCTTCCATATAATTAATGAAGGCATTGTTCACCAGACGTGCCCCGCC
>NZ_CAJJWO010000082.1 GCF_905196875.1 uncultured Parabacteroides sp.
TATCAAAATCGTCTACCAGTAATTCAGGAGTCATTATTTTACCGTCGATACCCTCGATGTAGTTATCCGGCATGCTTATCTTTTTGGTATTATTATATCGGTTTAATTCAGTCTTTATGGCAAAAGGTAAGGCAAGATTGCCAGAAAGACCGTTGTCAGGAGTTGCATTACCTGCCGTACATCCCAGATGTGCTTTGGTATTTTCCTGAGTCTGGATTGTTGTAAAACGGGGACAGAAAGAGTAACACAAATTAATACTTCCCGCATCATTTATTTCTCCGGCTATCCCTCCGACAGAAACATCATTGTTGTCACATTCTGTCTCTGCAGTTAAAAAATCCATAACTGCGAAGACGATACTAATTGATATTTTACAATTTTCATTCTTACAACCGTAACCCAATATACCACCAACAGATGCTCCGGTCGGAGTTCCTGTGCTTCCTGCCGGTTCGTAGGCTGTTATCCCGTTACCTTCTACATAGCAATCTTTAATCTCGACAGTACAGTTACTCACACTGTTTATACAAGCCGCAATTCCACCGGCATAACGAAACCCTTTTATTCCCTTCTCGCCTAGAAACAGGGCTAAGTTGGAAATAGATTGTGTTTTATTCGACTCGTTACCGACTAATCCGAACAGTCCGGCATATAATGGTTGATCCGGATTATATTCAACTACTAAATTTTTAATAACAGAGTAACCGCCATCGAAACTACCTTTAAAATATTTAGGGGAAGACTCGTCCCAATTTCCTATCGGTGTCCAGTTGTGGTTATCCAAATCGATATCCACTGTTAAAGTGATTTTGCAACCTTCAAAACCGGTTTCACCGGAACTGCCGGTGACAGTGCCATCGTTAACAGTTTTTGCTACCCACGCCAGTTCGGCGGCTGAAGCGATGTCTAATTTTGTGTTGCCCGGCGTCCAACCTGCCGGTTGTGTAGCTGTACTGCCATCCCATGTACTACTGGTAATGATCTGTTGTGCCCGTATCCCGTTGGGCATCATCCATAAAAAAGCCGCCAGACAGAGGAGGCGGATAACTAATAGTAACTTGTTTCTCATACTGATACTGTTTTTATTATATATTTCTTTGTGTTCATTCTTTTAATATTTATTAGTTGGGGGTATGTCGACAACGTTATCGACTCCGATGTCGAAGCCTCTGTCGATACAGATGTCGACAACGGTATCGAGGTAGGTGTCGACAATGGTGTCGAGGGATATGTCGACAACAGCTTCGATATCCCTCTCGACAGTAGCTTACTCGATAACCGGACGGTCATCTTCGCCGCCACCCGGCTGACTACCTACACTCAACAATATAGGGAATTGATACGTACGCGGTTCTTTAACGAGGGTGTAGCTGGCACCTGCCTGCGTGGTAATACTCAGCAGATACTGTCCATCGGCTAAAGCCGGTATCTGAATAATGATCTGCGAGGTCGTGTTCGATACGATCAGGCTGACTTTGACAGGAGTCTTGTCGGCTCCGTCGGGAGTGAAGTAAACGCCTACCGACGGATCGTCGCCCTTCAGCAACAGTCCTGATCCGGCGATAATACCCGGAGCATTCGGGGTCAATACCTGGCTGACAGACTTGGTAGTCGAGTCGGTGAAGCCGTTGATAACCGGGCCTGTCTTGGCCTTGCGGAAATTGGGGACCAATAATTTTAAACCACTAAGCAAAGCCTTGCCGGGCGTATAAGTGACACCGAATTTATGTATTTCCGCATTGAAGATGGGAGTTTCCCCTTCCAACGGTCCGCTGAAATTGAGTAACCATTGGCCTACACCGTCCACCACGCTTTTTCCTTGTGCGATGGCTTCCACTTTAATATCGTCGGCCATGCCGAGGATGTTCAAAATTGTCTCCGGGCGGTACTCGGTACGAGCCTTGACAATACGGTCGGCAATATCCGAATTATGGATAGTACCGGTGATTGCAACTTTCCCGGAGAAATCGTTTGCTTTTTCTGTCAGTACGTTATCGTACAGGTCGACAGTGAGAATTGTTTTTTCTGCCATGATATTATTATTAAATGTTGTGTTCGTTGATAAGTTCGGGTAAACCCTGATGTTTGGGTAGAAACAGAGGGTGAAAATCGGTGGATTTTCCCTCTCTAATGCATACAAAATGCTTTGTTGATATACTGTCTATCATATCTTTGGAAAATAGATTAGTTCGTTTAGAACTATGGAAAACTATATGATATATAAGGTTTGTATTCATTCAATGTGGTTGAAATGTCGTCTAAATCCTAAAAATTGCTGTTTGATTGGATGTGATATCTATTCTCGTATGGCACCAGAGGGGGATAAAAAGCATTTAATAGGAGTCGTTTGATCAAGGTAAAATATCGCTATGCTATGAAATATTTGTTATCAGTAAGTGCTATTTAATATGTTTTGTTACCTTTGCACTCATTAGTAACAGAGTTCTAAACGAACTTCGTCTATTTTCATCCAAGATATCCCTAATTGTGATTTGCTTCAAAAAATAGTAAGGCGGGGACTGATAAAATCGCCTTGGATTGATTATATTTGCATGTGAATATAAATGTATAAATCCTATTGCCTTATGAAAGATAATTACATCCGCTTCGACTGGGCCATCAAACGGCTATTGCGTCAGAAAGCCAATTTCGGTGTGCTGGAAGGTTTGTTGACCGTGCTGTTGGATGAAAAAGTAGAAATCATTGAATTGCTGGAAAGCGAAAGCAATCAACTGACTGTCGACGACAAATTCAACCGGGTAGATATCAAGGCTAAAAACAGCAAGGGGGAGATCATCATCGTAGAGATACAGAATACGCGTGAGATTTATTATCTGGAACGTATCCTCTATGGTGTAGCCAAGGCTATCACCGAGCATATATCGCTGGGCGATAGCTATCATGAAGTAAAAAAGATTTACTCGATAAGTATTCTTTATTTCGATATCGGTAAGGGAAACGACTATCTGTATCATGGTCAGAACATCTTCACAGGCGTGCATACGGGCGACCGGCTGGAGGTAACCGCCAAAGAGAAAGATGCCATCATACGCAAACTTCCGTCGGAAGTCTTCCCTGAATACTATCTGATTCGTGTGAATGAGTTCAACCAGGTAGCGGTAACTCCGCTTGAGGAGTGGATAGAATACCTGAAGACCGGAAGTATTCGTCCCGATACTACTGCTCCCGGACTAGGCGAGGCGCGTGAGAAACTTCGCTATTACGACATGACTCCCGAAGAGCGTTATGCGTACGACGAACATATCAATGCGATCATGATACAAAATGATGTGCTCAGTACGGCAGCTTTGGAAGGTCGGATGGAGGGCCGAATGGAGGGTCGGATGGAAGGCATTCAGGAGGGTCGGATGGAAGGTATTCAGGAAGGCCGTCAGGAAGGTGAACTCCGTAAACAAAAAGAGATTGCAGCAAATATGAAACAGCTTGGTCTGGCTATTCCGCTTATTTCGCAGGCAACGGGCTTGACTCCCGAAGAAATAGAAAAGCTGTAATATATCCTATAAAACTATTTTTCTTTAACCCCTCAATATCTACACTCGAGATATTGAGGGGTTTTGATACATTCCCTGATATGTTCTAAAACTATCTTTTTCCTTTCCCCAATCTCTTGTAATATCTTTTGTATAGTGTATCTTTGTCATTTAAAATAGCCATGACAGTAATGAGCCACATTAATATACAGAAAAACACCTATTTACTATTGTTTCTTTTCTCTTTCCTGTCCATAAGAGGACATGCGGAGTTAAATCCCGAATCATACAATTTTACTTATATAACGGCCGATGACGGGCTGGCTCAGAATACCGTCGATTATATCTATAAGGATAGTCGTGGTTTCATGTGGTTCGCTACCTGGAACGGACTGAATCGCTTCGATGGGTATGATTTTATCCGTTACGATGCGCAGTCAGGCAGGAATGCACTGAACAGCCTTTTTGTGCGTACCCTGGTGGAGGACGACCGTCAGCACCTTTGGGTAGGTACGGAAGAAGGTGTTAACGTCATCGATCTGGCTTCCGGGGAAGTATGTAATTTCAATCATTCCCGTCAGGTTTCACACCCCGTCTTTTCCTCTGTCATCAATGCTTTCCTGAAAGACCGCCAGGGACGTATCTGGATCGGATTTAATAAAGGATTGGCTATCGCCTCGTTGAACGAGCGGAACGATCTGGCCGAAATCGAACTGATACAGGAGGGTGTAGAGGCGAATGTGAATGCCCTTTGTATGGATGAGGAAGGGACGGTCTGGGTCGGATATGCCAACGGACAGGTCGGTACTGTCAAAAATCTGTCCGGCAACACTTTCAGTCTGACTCAGGTAATGCAACCGTTCGGCGAAGTGTTATCCTTCTGTCCGGATGGAGACAAGCTCTGGATCGGGGGAGGGACAGGGCTGATGTGTTATAACCGCCGGTCAGGTGAAAGCCGGCTGTACACGAACGACCCGAAAGACAATCATTCGCTGATACAGAATTATATAAAAGATATGGCACTCGACGAAGAGGGTAACCTGTTCGTAGCAACCTATAAAGGCCTTTCCATCTATAATAAACAGGCGGATAACTTCCTGCAGATAGCCAGCGACCCGGGTAGCCCGGATCATCTGAACAATCATTTTGTCAACTCCCTTTATGTGGAACCGACGGGGATACTCTGGATCGGGACGGAAAAAGGGGGAGTGAACAAGATGATCCGCAAGGAGGTAATGTTTGATCTGTACCGTCATGACAGTAAACAACCTGCCTCGCTTTCCGCCAATCCGGTGAATGCCATTTATGAAGATAGTCGGGGCACTTTATGGATCGGAACGGTTGAAGGCGGACTGAACAAGCGGAATGCCGATAAAAAGACTTTCAACCATTTCATCCACCAACCGGGCAATCCGTCTACTTTATCACATGATGCGGTTTGTTTTATAGCCGAGGGTGACGGTTATCTCTGGGTGGCAACCTGGGGAGGCGGTATCAACCGGATGAAGCTGGACAGGGAAGGGGTGTTTGAACATAATACCTCCTTTGTCAAAGAGGGGGCGTTCATCAGCGACTTTATTTCCTGGATGGTCTATGATCCTGTTCGGAACGGTATGTGGGTTGCCGGATCGAAAGGGCTCGACTTCTATGACGAAGCCACCGGATCGGTAAAGCATGTGCTGAATACTTCGGAACCGGACGGACTAAACCGGCAGATAACGTCTGTGTCGGGTATCTATCTGGATAGTTCGCGCCGCTTGTGGGTAGGAACGGAACTGGGGCTTCATTGTATCGACCTGAACCGCTCGGATGTAATGTTAGGCAGGATCGTATCCGAACGTTGCCGGGTGTTGTCACCGGAGAGGCAGTCGTCGCGCCGTGAGAAGATCAACTGTATCTTCGAGTCTACCGACAAGACGGTCTGGCTCGGAACCTATGGCAATGGCCTTTTTCGGCTGACCGGACGGGAGAATAATCAGTATATGTTTAAAAACTACGGGACTGAATCGGGGCTCTCGGATAATGTTATTTATGCGATAGAGGAGGACGGTTCCGGTAATTTATGGTTAAGCACCAACCGGGGCGTAACCAGTTTCTGCCCGCAGACGGAACGGGCTACGGCCTATTATACGACCGACGGTCTGCCCAGTAACCAGTTTTATTGGGTAGCTTCCGAGCGTACCTCCGACGGTAAGTTGCTGTTCGGAAATGTGGAAGGGACTGTGATATTCGACCCGGTGATCCGTAAATCGGATACGGCCGAGCTGAAGGTGACGATCATTGGCGGCCGTTTGTATAATGAACCTGTCAATCCCCGTATACTCTCCGGTAAGTGGAACCTGAGAGAGCAGGATAAATCTATCTCGATCGAGTTTGCTAGCTTATATTATGTGTCTCCCGAAAAGATACGTTACGCTTACCGGCTGGAAGGGTTTGATGCCGATTGGGTGGAGGTGGAGTCGAACCGTCGTTTTGCCAGTTACACGAACCTGCCTGCCGGGGATTATACTTTCAGAGTGAAATGTACGAACCCCGCCGGGGAATGGTCCGACCACGTCACGGAGCTGGATATCCGGGTGACGCCTCCTTTCTATAAAGAGAAATGGTTCCTGGCCGCCGTGCTGGTAATCGTTATCCTGCTGTTTTATTATTTCAATGAGATGCGTATCACCAACCTGCGCCGACAGAAAGAGCTATTGGAAAAGAAGGTGGAAGAACGGACGCATAAGATCGAAATGCAGAAGGATGAGATATTGACCCAGAAGAGGGAGTTGGAGGAATCCGACCGCCAGCTTCAACGGGCTACGCAGGATAAGATCAATTTCTTCACTAATATCACCCACGAGTTTCGTACCCCGCTGACGCTTATCCTGGGGCCGATCGAACAGGCGCTGACGCTCAGCCGGAACCCGAAAGTGATCGATCAGCTGACGTTGGTACGCAAGAATTCCAAATATCTGCTTTCGCTTGTCAACCAACTGATGGATTTCCGTAAGGCGGATGCCGGAAGCATGAAGGTGAACAAGACACCGGGTAACTTTACTGAGTTTATCGAGTCGATCGTCCTGCCGTTTAAAGCCCTGTCGCAATCGCGCGGCATACGGATCGATGAGGGCTACCGGATCATGCAGCCTTGTTTCTACTTCGATCCGGACCTGATCCGGAAGGTATTGATTAACCTCTTGTCGAATGCTGTCAAATTTACTCCTGACAACGGAGGTATCCGTTTATCGGCTGCTTTACTCGATAGAAAAGCAGCCGATAAACGGCAAACGGTATGTAAATATCTTTATATCTCGGTAGGGGATACCGGAATCGGCATTCCTGATGATGTAAAGGCGTTGATCTTCGAACGTTTCTACCAGGCGGACAATCAGACCACCTATCCGGTCTACGGGCAGAGTGGTACGGGGATCGGCCTGTTCCTCTGCAAACAGATCGTGGAGTTGCTGGGTGGTTCGATCACGGTAAAAAATAATCCTTTGAGCGGCACTACCTTCCGTCTTGTTTTACCGTTGACTGCCGCCGATATGGATGTGGAGACAAACAGTGAATATTACGTTTCCCCGGAGGTTTACGACCGTACTGCTGATGCTGCCGCCGAAGATTATGAGGAAGAGCGCGAACCTGTGGATCAGAACAAACCGCTGTTACTCGTGGCAGAGGACAATCCCGACATGCGGGCCTTTATCAAATCGATATTGGAAGACAAATTTACGGTCATAGAGGCCTCCAACGGCGACTTCGCCTTGAAAAAGACATTGAAGTATTTGCCCGACTTCATAATCTCCGATATTATGATGCCTGTTATGGACGGCCTGGAGTTTTGTAAGAAGGTAAAGAATAATTTCTCGACCTCCCACATCCCTGTCCTGCTGCTTACAGCCAAGACATCGACGGATGTTCGCATCGAAGGATATAAAGTCGGGGCCGACGGCTACATCGCCAAGCCTTTCGATGCAGAGCTGCTGGTAGCCCGTATCAATAACATGCTCGAAAGCAAGAACCGCCTGCACAAAGCCTTCGGAAGCAGCCTGGATGTAAAGGCGCTCGATATACAGGAAGAGTCGCAGGATCGGAAATTCCTCGACAAGCTGATGGAGGTGATACAGGAGAACTATCAGGACGCCACTTTCGATGTGGCAGAGTTGATCGAGAAGATGCACATGAGCAAAAGCCTGCTTCATAAGAAACTGCAATCGTTGGTGGGGCAGTCGGCCGTGAAAGTGATCCGTTCTTACCGTCTCACGAAAGCGAAAGAACTGATGGATGCAAAGGCCGGCGGACAGGTTTCCGTATCGGAAATAGCTTACGAAGTCGGCTTCAACGACCCGAAATATTTCACCCGTTGCTTTACTAACCAGTATGGAATGAGCCCGAGTGAATTCTTAAGCAATTGATTGCTTTCAAGCGGCTTTTGTATGGTTATGTCGAAAATATCCTTACATTTGTCTTCTAAAATATTATGAACGTTAATTAAAATAACATGCAAAACACAAACTCTTCTTCAAAGGGGTATCTATTTCCCCTGGTGGTGATCGGCATCTTGTTCTTTATGATCGGATTTGCCCTCGGTATTAACGGATTGATCATTCCGTTCCTGCGTACAGCCCTGGATCTGACAACAGCTGAGTCTTATCTGGTATTGGCTGCAACCTTCTCGACCTTTATTATATTCGGATATCCCAGCGGACTGGTGATAAAAGCGATCGGATATAAAAAGACGATGATTCTTTCTTTCTTGTTCTTTGCTGTGGGATTGTATTTGTTTATTCCTTCTGCGGAGAATCAGAGCTTTGCTATGTTCTTGCTGGCTTCTTTCATCAGTGGTATCGGTAATACCATGTTGCAGGCAGCTGTAAATCCGTACATCACGATCTTAGGCCCGATGGAAAGTGCAGCTACCCGTATGAGTATGATGGGTATTGCCAATAAGGCAGCCTGGGCGATCGCTCCGATCTTCCTGGGTATCTTCCTGAACCTGGGCGATGTAAAACTGGAAGATATCAAGCTTCCGTTCTACTTCATTTCCGGTATCTTCGTGTTGCTGGGCATTCTGGTCGCCTTCGTTCCGCTGCCTGAAGTAAAAGCCGAAGGAGAAGACGAAAACGATGAGACGGCAGCTTCCTCGTATGCTGCTAATAAGACAAGCATCTGGCAGTTCCCACACTTGCTTCTTGGCCTGGTATCACTACTGTTCTACGTGGGTGTCGAAACGTTGGCGATGGCTAGTATCGTAGACTACGCGACCTCTTTGAATCTGCCCGATCCGCAGGTGTATACCTCTTACACGGTGATCGGTATGGTGATCGGTTATCTGGTCGGCGTATTCTTTATCCCTAAATATATTTCACAGGAACGGGCGATGTTTATCTGTGCGATTATCGGTCTGGTCAGCTCTTTGCTGATTGTCCTGACTCCGATGAATATCTCAATTTGGTTCGTAGCCGTATTAGGTTTGGCCAACTCGCTGATGTGGCCGGCTCTGTGGCCGATGGCAATGAAAGACCTGGGTAAGTTTACCAAGACAGGTTCTTCGTTGTTGGTAATGGCTATCGTGGGTGGAGCTGTATTCCCCTTGCTGTTCGGTTGGTTAGCCGACGTATCCGGAAATATGCAGCAGGCTTATTGGATTTGCTTCCCGGCTTACCTGATGATTTTCTATTATGCATTGAGCGGACACAAGATCCGTATCTAAGCTGAATAAGATATAAAGAAAAAAGCCGTAGACGGATGATCCCGTGTACGGCTTTTTTCTTTATATGTTGTTTTCAGCTAATACTTCCGCAAACGGTTTGTCGGTCAGCCTGCTTTCTATCCAGGAAAGTATATCGAATGATTTGAGTAATTGTTTTTCGTATTTATCCTGCCTGATCTTTGTGATTTCTTTCTGGAACTGTATCCATAATTTGCTTTGTGACTTTTGATAGGCAGGCAACGGATAAGCCATGACAAAACGGAATAGTAGTTCCTCTGTTTGATAGCTTTCTTCCGTGGGAGTACCTTTATTGATCAGGTCGAACAGGAGAAGGTAGTTCTTTTCACCGCTTTGCAAATTGGCATATAGGCGGAAATATCGTTTTTCCGCTTTCGTGAGCGATTGGATAAGTAGGATCAGGTGATCCGGATTTGTGTATTTCATATCTGTATCGGATTGTTCTTTGTAAAATCCAGAGTTATATCGTACAACGAAATTAAACAAAGTTTTCAGAATGTATGGGAGGAAACTTCTTTTTCTATTATAGTTACTATAATTATAAACATATCGTTTGTGAATGATGTTTCTAGTTGTATAGTATTGCTCTATAGTTGTTTATGTGCTATTTCCGGATACGGATAATCGATTTGGGTTTATCTGTAAGAAGAAATTATTCATAGTACAATAGAGATTATAAAGTTATATTTGTATCGCTTCATTGCAGACTTTAAATTTTATAGATATGAACACAGAACAGTTAGACCGTCATAATATCCTTGTGGTGGGTAGTAGTAATACGGATATGGTTATTAAGGCCGGACATCTTCCTCGTCCGGGAGAAACCATTCTGGGTGGAACTTTCTTTATGAATCCCGGAGGAAAGGGTGCAAACCAGGCCGTTTCCATTGCCCGCCTGGGAGCTTCCGTTACTTTCATTTGTAAGACGGGTAGTGATATTTTCGGGCATCAGTCACAGATGCTTTTTGAAGAGGAAGGCATTAATACTTCCTATATCTTTTCTGATTCGGAACATCCTTCCGGCGTAGCATTGATAACAGTAGACCAGCATGCGGAGAACTGTATCGTGGTGGCTTCCGGTGCGAATGCCAATTTATTACCTTCCGATCTGGCAAAAGCAGAAGAGGCGATCGACCAGGCCGATATCGTCCTGATGCAACTGGAGATTCCGATGGAAACCGTAGAATATGTGGCGGAAATCGCTTATCGAAAGAATAAAAAGGTAATCCTGAATCCGGCACCTGCACACCCGTTATCTCCCTCATTGTTGAAGCATCTATATATGATAACCCCGAACGAAACAGAAGCAGAAATGATTTCCGGAGTCAGGATAACCGATCAGGAATCGGCCATTGAGGTAGCCCGTGTACTTTCGGGGATGGGGGTCCGGAATGTTATAATTACCCTGGGTTCAAAGGGTGCTTTAGTGTATTGTGACGAAGGAGTTGAACTTGTGCCCGCCTTGAATGTAGAAGCAGTAGACACAACCGCAGCGGGTGATGTTTTTAACGGAGCTTTGACCGTTGCTTTGTCGGAGGGACGAAACCAGATGGAAGCTGTCCGTTTTGCTTGTAAAGCTTCAGCAATTTCGGTAACCCGTGTCGGGGCACAGTCTTCTGTCCCTTACCGGAATGAGGTGGATATATTTTAATATTATCGATAGTTCATTAATAAATAGTAATACCATGAAGAAATCATTTTTAGTAGTTTGTATGCTTGCCGCTCTTATTTCATGTAACGGCAATAAGTCGAAAAAAGATTTGCAGGCGGTAGAAAAACAACCGGTAAGTCTTATTTTTGATACGGACCTCGGCCCCGATTATGACGATGTGGGAGCAATGGCTGTTATGTATGCACTGGCCGACAGTGGTTACGTGAACATACTCGCAACCTTGTCATCTAACCATGATGAACAGGTCGTACCTTGTATAGATGTGCTGAATACCTATTTCAACCGTCCTGATATTCCGCTTGGAAGTCCTAAAAGCGAAGGCGGTGTAACTATGACTTCCGGCCATAAAATAAAATGGACGGAGGTTTTGCCAGCCAAGTATCCTCATAAGATAAAGAAAACATCAGACGCTCCGGATGCTGTTCAGGTATACCGGAAGATACTGAGTTCGCAACCGGATAATAGTGTGGTGATTTGTACGGTTGGTTTCTTTACCAACCTGAAAGATCTGTTACTCTCTGCCGGTGACGAGTATAGTCCGTTATCGGGAAAAGAACTGGTGGAGAAAAAGGTAAAACGCCTGGTGTCGATGGCTGGCTTTTTCCCTCAGGGACGTGAGTTTAACGTGTATTGTGATACACCGGCCTCTAAAGTTGTAGCTGAACAGTGGCCTACGGAAATTATTTTTAGCGGTTTTGAGATCGGAGATGTTATATTAACCGGGAAGAAGTTGGCGGCTTCCGATATTAATAATAGTCCGGTGAAGGATACTTATGCTCAATGTTTTGCAGAAGGAGATCCGGATGGACGACAGAGTTGGGATCATACGGCTGTGTTAGTGGCGGTGAAGGGTTACGAACCTTATTATGATGTGGAAAGGGGCACTTTCAGTATCATCGATAATGAAGGTACTAACTCCTGGATACCGGATGTCGCAGGTAAACATCTTCGCCTGATCGAAAAACTGCCTCCTGCACAGATGGCTGGGATAATTGAAAATTATATGATGCATCAACCTTTCTCTAAATAAAATTGTATTATGTTTATAGTTAACAGTTATTCATTAGCGATTGTCTTCTGTGTGATCACTATGCTTTGCTGGGGTTCATGGGGTAATACGCAGAAACTTGCCTCCCGGACATGGAGATATGAGTTCTTTTATTGGGATTATGTATTGGGCGTTCTTTTGTTTTCTATCCTTTCTGCTTTTACTTTAGGCAGTTTCGGAGCGGAAGGACGAAGTTTCTTACCGGATTTGGTACAAGCGGATGCTATCAATATCGGCGGTGCGTTTCTAGGTGGTATCATCTTTAACGCGTCAAATATTTTACTGTCTGCCGCTATTGCCATCTGCGGTATGTCGGTCGCGTTTCCTGTCGGGGTCGGTTTGGCATTGGTTCTGGGAGTCCTGATCAATTATTTTGGAGCGGCTAAAGGGGAACCTATGTACATCTTTGCCGGAGTCGCTTTGATAACGGTAGCTATTATACTGAATGGGCTTGCCTATAAAAAGGCACTGGTGGGTTCGAAGAAAGTGTCGGGGAAAGGCTTGTTTATCTCTGTTGCCGCCGGGGTGATTATGGCATTCTTTTATCGTTTTGTTGCCGCTTCAATGGACCTGGATAATTTCGCCAATCCGGCAGCAGGAAAATTAACACCTTATACGGCCGTCTTTATCTTTGCCTTAGGTGTTTTTGCCAGTAATTTTCTGTTCAATACAATTGCAATGAAGAAACCTGTCGAAGGGGAGCCCGTTTCCATTTCCGGTTATTTCAAAGGAAATATGAAGACTCACCTGGTAGGTATTTTAGGTGGTGTTATTTGGTGCATCGGGCAATCATTCAGCCTGATTGCATCCGAAAAGGCCGGAGCTGCTATATCCTATGGCTTGGGGCAAGGGGCAACATTGGTTTCTGCTTTATGGGGAATTCTGATCTGGCACGAGTTTAAGGGGGCTCCCAAATATTCGGATTATCTGAATTTGGGCATGTTCATTTTATTTGTTATTGGTTTGGGATTCCTTATTTACGCGGGAGCTTGATTTCTATTCTACCTGTGAATACAGAGGGGATAAAGGGTGTTTTTACAGACTCTTTATCCCCTTTTTATTAGGGAATACAGAAAATTTCAGGAAAAAGCCGTACATTTGTCTTAGTTTCTTGTTTATTGGGTATAGTATATAACTAAAAAAACAGGTCTATGAAAGAAGAAGGTGATGTATTTAAGAAATTTCGGGATTCTTTTAGTAAGATGAACGGACGTTTCCATATATTAGAACAGCGTGTACCGGTCGAACTTCAGATGGAGTATTTCAAATATTCCGAACAGGTTCGGAAAGGTAAATTGAAGCAAGATTTGGATGATATGGATTATATAGCCTTCCGTGAAAGTCTGTCTGATCCGGAGGCGACAACCGATCATAAGAGATATGTATTATCCATGTTGGCGACTTCCCGTCAGGTAAAAGCGTACCGAATGCTGGAAGATTATGTGCAGCATCCGGATGAAGATGTGAGTAACTGGGCTTATATGGCTTTAATGGAAAGTCGCATTTCGCTGGAGTCGGAACTGTCGGACGAGAAACAGATATATATTTCGACCGGTTTAGGTGGAAAAGGCGAGAAGTTGCGTTTCTATGTTTTGATGCTTTCGAAGGACAGGACTCCTTTCCTTGAGTATCAGCGTAAAGTGATAGAACGTGAGTTCGCTTATTTCTTACCTAAAGAAGATTGTGAGATCGAACGTCTGACAATCCATGAACAATATGTTGAACTGGTGTTTTTAATACCGGTACGTGCAGACATCAAGTTAACTCTCGACAGGGTCATCAATGAATGTAATCAGTACGGTGATTTCCTTTCGGATATATTTACGATTACGAACGTAAAAGAACTGACGCAGCAGGAAATTACTGATATTATAAATAAGAATGGAAACAGTAAAACAAGCCATTAAGTATGGTATAGTAGGAGTTGGGAATACTGTTATAACAGCTGTTGTCATCTGGATCATGATGAAGATGCTTGGTTGTTCGGACATTATTTCTAATATAGTCGGTTATGCGGCAGGGGTATTAAACAGTTTTATTTGGAATAAGCAGTGGACATTCCATAGTGATGCAGGCTGGATAAGTAGTGCTGTCCGGTTTGGTGTTGTGTTTGGCGTTTGTTACCTGATGCAGCTGGGGCTATTGATGTATTTGAATGCAAACCTATCGATTGATCCTTATTATAACCAATTGCTGGCTATGGCATTTTATACGGTTATTAACTTTGTAATGAATAAGTTCTATACATTTAAATCATAAATGAATGAAGAAGCTCGCAGTCATAGTCCCCTGCTACAATGAGGAGTTGGTTATCGGCGAATCATATCGTCGTACAAGAGACGCTTTACAGTCGCTCCCTATTGCAACTGAGATTATATATATAAATGATGGAAGCCGGGATAGAACCCGTGAGTTGCTGGATGAGATAGCAGCTTCCGATCCTCAGGTAAAAGTGATCCATTTCTCCCGTAATTTCGGTCACCAGCCAGCGGTGACGGCAGGTATAAACCATTGTGATGCAGATCTTGCAGTCATTTTGGATGCCGATATGCAGGACCCTCCCGAGTTGATTGCCGGGATATTAGAGTTGCAAGAAAAGGAGCATGCGAATGTAGTCTATTGTGTCCGTAAGTCACGCGAAGGCGAAAGCTTTTTCAAGAAAGTTACCTCAAAGGCTTTCTACCGTTTGCTGAATTACATGAGTGATGTTAGTTTTCCATTGGATACAGGCGACTTCCGTATGATCGACCGAAAGATCATGGACCAGTTCGACCGTTTTCAGGAAAGAGGTAAATATATCCGCGGATTGATCAGCTGGCTGGGTTATAAGCAAGTTCCGTTTTATTACGAACGGGAAGCGCGTATAGCCGGTGAAACCAAATATCCTTTCAGCAAGATGTGGAAGTTTGCATCGACTGCCATGCTCTATTTCTCTAAAAAGCCGCTTCGGCTGGCAACCAGCCTGGGATTTATAGCGGTGGTAGTTGGAATTGTCCTGGCGGCATGGTTCACATTAGGCAAAATATATGGTTTTAGTAATGCCGAAAGCGGATGGACTTCCATTATGACTTCAGTTATTTTCTTTGGAGGCGTACAGTTGCTGACGGTAGGCGTATTGGGACAATATGTCGGTATCTTGTTCGACGAGATCAAGGCGCGTCCCGAGTATATTATTGACGAAAAGAAAAACTTCAGATAGATGCTTTTTAGATTTCCTTCGGATGTAATTATATTTTCATCCGAAGGAAATTTTATTTTCTCCCGGAAGGGTTGAAATCAGTCCATAAAAACTTTCCGGTAAATATGACAATAAGGGGTTTCACCTTTCTTGTCGTAATAGTGCTGATGATAATCTTCCCCGATCCAGAACTTCTCGGCAGGTTCCAGAGCTGTCGCAACCTTGTAACCCATACCGGATAATTTCCCGATATATTTATCAGCCATCTCTTTTTGTTCATCGTTGCAATAGAAGATAACAGAACGATACTGGCTTCCTATGTCCGGTCCCTGGCCACCGACCTGCGTGAAATCATGTGTCTCGAAATAGAGGCGGAGTAGTTGTTCGAAACTGGTCTGTGCAGGATCGAAAATTACTTCAACCGTTTCTACATGGCCGGTAGTTCCGGTTTTCACTTCCGGGTAGGAAGGATTATTTAGGGTCCCGCCCATATAACCTACGTGTGTGCTTTCTACGCCTTTTACTTTTCCTAGATGATATTGTGTCCCCCAGAAACAACCGGAAGCAAAATAAGCTGTTTCTTTATGGAATTTATTCTCTAACATAAATCTTACTTTGGGTTTAAATTATTCTGTTTATATTTGTGCAAATATAATCTTTTATTTTGCAATGGATAGCAAGAAATCACTGAGCCCCGCACAAAAAACCGTGGTGGGTGTTCAATTCCTCTTTGTAGCCTTTGGTGCAACAGTTCTGGTTCCTCTACTGGTCGGCATGGATCCTTCTACTGCCCTTTTTACTGCCGGGCTGGGTACATTGATCTTTCATTTAGTAACTAAAGGGAAAGTCCCGATCTTCTTAGGAAGTAGTTTTGCATTCGTTGCTCCGATTATTAAGGCGACCGAACTTTACGGATTGCCGGGAACCATGTCCGGCCTGGTGGCTGTCGGTGCTGTTTATGGACTTATGAGCCTGTTGGTCAAATGGAGAGGAATCGGGTTTATAAAGACTCTTTTCCCTCCCGTTGTAATCGGACCTGTTATCATCCTGATCGGTTTGTCACTGGCCGGTTCCGGTGTCGATATGGCAAAAGAGCATTGGCCGCTGGCGTTGATTGCCTTGTTTACGGCTGTCCTTGCATCATTGTTGGGGCGGGGGATGATTAAACTGATACCTATTTTTTGTGGAATAATTGTCGGATATATTGCCGCCTGCCTTTTCAAGGTGGTCGACTTTGAGCCGATCATCGCTGCCCCTTGGTTCGCTTTACCACAATTCGTAAAGCCGGAGTTGTCGTGGGAAGCAGTGATTTTTATGATACCGGTAACAATCGCTCCGATCATAGAACATATAGGTGACGTATATGCCATCAACGAAGTCGCCGGTAAAGATTTTGTAAAAGATCCCGGCTTACATAAAACAATGCTTGGCGACGGTTTAGCCTGTATTGCTGCCGGTTTGATCGGTGGTCCACCGGTAACTACCTATTCGGAAGTAACCGGTGCTATCTCGCTGACGAAAATAACAGATCCGGCCGTTATCCGTATTGCGGCAGTGGCGGGGATTGTGTTTTCTGTATTTGGAAAGGTAAGTGCATTTCTTAAGTCGATCCCACCAGCTGTATTGGGTGGTATCATGTTGCTTTTATTTGGGACGATTGCGGCTGTCGGTATAAACAGCCTGATACAGAACCGGATCAATCTGGGCGATACACGCAACCTGATACTTGTTTCCCTAATATTGACATTCGGGATAGGAGGCGCGGCATTTGAGTTTGGTGGATTTACAATGGCCGGGATCGGTTTGTCGGCTTTATTGGGTGTAGTACTGAATTTGGTCTTACCCG
The DNA here is from genome assembly GCF_905196875.1 of uncultured Parabacteroides sp. Lineage (GTDB taxonomy): Bacteria > Bacteroidota > Bacteroidia > Bacteroidales > Tannerellaceae > Parabacteroides. The sequence goes on from NZ_CAJJWO010000082.1 coordinate 16,952, forward strand.
GCAGGAGTAAATAAAGTAGGTGGACTTCCATATTATATCCATCTCTTAACGCTTCAAACTCTTTGAATCTTCCTTAAAATGTATACCTTTGTGCCGCTTTTTATGTAAGGAAGCGGTTATATGTTTAATTTATAAGGGATAAGGGAAAAGTCTATGCAAAAGTCCGACTGCATCATCAGCGTGGAACATGTGTCTAAATTCTTCGGAGACAAGGCTGTACTGAATGATGTGAATTTGTTTGTCCGCAAGGGCGAGTTTGTAACTATATTGGGACCTTCCGGATGTGGTAAGACCACTTTATTGCGTCTGATTGCCGGATTTCAGACTGCTTCGGAGGGAGAGATCTCAATAGCAGGAAAAGAAATTACACAAACACCGCCGCATAAACGTCCGGTAAATACCGTGTTTCAGAAATATGCGCTGTTCCCTCACCTGAATGTATTTAATAACATCGCTTTCGGCTTGAAACTGAAAAAGCAGCCTGCCGCTATGATTGAAAAGAAGGTAAAACAAGCGCTCAAGATGGTAGGCATGACCGATTACGAGTATCGTGACGTAGACTCCCTTTCCGGAGGCCAGCAGCAACGTGTTGCCATTGCCCGCGCCATTGTAAACGAGCCGGAAGTATTGCTTCTTGACGAACCCCTGGCTGCCCTCGACCTGAAAATGCGTAAGGACATGCAGATGGAGTTGAAGGAAATGCATAAATCTCTCGGTATTACCTTTGTCTACGTTACCCACGACCAGGAAGAGGCTTTGACGTTGAGCGATACCATTGTTGTTATGAGTGAAGGCCGCATCCAGCAGATCGGAACTCCTATCGATATCTATAACGAACCTATCAATTCGTTCGTGGCCGACTTCATCGGTGAAAGTAATATCCTGAACGGATTGATGATCAAAGACAAACAAGTATCCTTTGCCGGCCACGATTTTGAATGTGTCGACGAACAGGCTCCGGTCGACGTCGTGATCCGTCCTGAAGATATTTATATTTTCGACCCTTCGGATGCAGCCATGCTGACCGGAACAGTTACTTCCTCTATCTTTAAAGGCGTCCATTATGAAATGATGGTGCAGACTTCCGAAGGTTATGAATTCATGGTGCAGGATTACCACTGCTTCGATGCAGGTCAGAAAGTAGGTCTACTGGTGAAGCCTTTCGATATCCACGTCATGAAGAAAGAACGTGTATGCAATACCTTCGAAGGAAAGCTGGTCGATCCGACCCATGTGGAGTTTTTAGGCAGTACTTTCGAATGCAAGGAAGTTGCCGGTATCGATTCCGATACACCGGTAAAGGTTGAAGTCGATTTCCGTCATGTTATACTGGAAGATAATGAGGAAGACGGTAAACTGACCGGTGAAGTGAAATTTATCCTTTATAAAGGCAACCATTATCATCTGACCGTGTTTACAGACTGGGACGAAGATATTTTTGTCGATACGACAGACGTCTGGGATGACGGCGACCGTGTCGGTATCCGGATTGCCCCTGAGAACATTCGTATTATTCACAACTAAAAGGAAGGGAAGTGATAAATAAAATATCCGTATTCTTTTTGCGTCGCAGGAACTGGACAATTCCTTACGCATTATTTCTGGCAGTATTCGTAGTTATGCCGTTGCTCCTGATCGTCCTGTATGCTTTTACAGATGCCGAAGGTGCCTTTACTTTTGCTAATTTCCGTAAATTCATGATGCATCCCGAAGCATTGAATACCTTCGTTTATTCTATTGGGATCGCTATTATTACCACCTTGGTTTGCCTGATACTGGGTTATCCGGCAGCCTATATACTTAGTCAGGCACGTTTTAACACCTCCCGCACGATGGTGGTATTGTTTATCCTGCCGATGTGGGTAAACATCCTGATCCGTACGCTGGCAACAGTCGCCCTGTTCGACTTCCTGAACCTTCCGTTGGGAGAGGGAGCGTTGATTTTCGGTATGGTGTATAACTTCCTGCCTTTTATGATCTATCCGATTTACAATACGTTGCAGAAGATGGATCGCAGCCTGATTGAAGCTGCCCAGGATTTAGGGGCGAATCCTTTTCAGGTTTTTATGAAAACAATCTTTCCTTTGTCTATGCCCGGTGTGATGAGCGGTATCGTGATGGTGTTTATGCCGACCGTATCGACCTTCGCTATCGCCGAGTTGCTGACAATGAACAATATCAAACTGTTCGGTTCGACCGTACAGGAAAGTATCAACAACGGAATGTGGAACTATGGAGCTGCGCTATCTCTCATCATGCTCTTATTGATCGGAGTTACCATCTTGTTTACCAATGAGGAGGACAATGCTTCTAATGAAGGAGGAGGTGTGATATGATGACGAAAATAATGGCTAAGGCCTATCTGTGGCTACTTCTTTTGCTCCTTTATTCCCCGATCCTGATCATTATGATCTTCTCTTTTACCGAGGCAAAAGTATTGGGTAACTGGACGGGATTTTCAACAAAGTTGTATAGTTCCTTGTTTACCGGAGGTGTACAACGTTCGCTGGTCGGTGCCTTGTGGAATACATTTGCCATTGCCATGCTGGCTGCGTCTATCTCCACGATACTGGGAAGCATTGCAGCAATAGGTATCTTTAATTTGAGAAGCCGCCCGCGTCAGGTCATGAACTTCACGAATGCCATACCGATGATGAATGCAGATATCATAACCGGGGTTTCCCTTTTCCTGCTGTTCGTCAGCTTCGGTGTATCGCAGGGATTTACTACGGTGGTACTGGCACATATCACGTTCTGTACTCCTTATGTGGTATTGAGTGTGATGCCCCGTCTCAAAAAAATGAACCAGAATGTATATGAGGCAGCCCTCGATCTGGGAGCAACTCCGTTCCAGGCTTTACGTAAGGTGATCCTGCCGGAGATCCGTCCGGGAATGATCAGCGGATTTATCCTGGCGTTCACGCTTTCGATCGACGATTTTGCCGTTACGATCTTTACCATTGGTAACGAAGGACTCGAAACGCTGTCTACGTTCATTTATGCGGATGCCCGGAAGGGAGGTCTTACGCCGGAACTGCGCCCGCTTTCCACCATTATCTTCATCACCGTACTGGTGCTGTTGATCGTGATTAACAAGCGTGCCGATAAAGCCGGTAAGTAACATCAAAGAGGAATAGAAGAATGAAAAGACTGATTAAAATAGTATGTGTGCTGGTTGCTTTTCTGGGTGTCTTATCTTCTTGTGCCCGGACAGATAAGGAACGCAGTAAGATATTAAAGATATACAACTGGGCCGATTATATCGACGAAGAAGTACTGGTTGAATTTCCGGAGTGGTATAAGGAGCAGACCGGAGAAGATATCCGGATCATCTACCAGGTATTCGATATCAACGAGATTATGCTCACCAAAATAGAGCGTGGTCACGAAGATTTCGACCTTATATGCCCTTCTGAATACATCATCGAACGTATGTTGAAAAAGAAGTTGTTGCTTCCTATCGACCGGAACTTTGGTAAAACGCCGGATTATCTCGACAACATATCTCCTTATATCCGGGAACAACTGAATAAGTTGAGCCAGCCGGGTATGGAAACTACCGATTATGTGGTTCCTTATATGTGGGGTACGGCCGGTTTGCTGTATAACAAGAAGTTTGTTACCCAGGATGAGGTGATGACCTGGGATTGCCTCTGGAATCCGAAGTATAAGAACAAAATTCTGATGAAAGACAGTTACCGCGATGCCTACGGTACTGCCATCATCTATGCTCATGCCAAGGAACTGGCTGATGGAACTATTACCGTAGAGCAACTGATGAACGATAACTCACCCGAAGCGATCGCTATCGCCGAGGAGTGGTTGAAACGTATGAAACCCAATATCGCCGGGTGGGAAGCCGACTTTGGAAAGGAAATGATGACCAAAAACAAAGCATGGCTTAACCTGACCTGGAGCGGTGATGCTGTATGGGCTATGGAAGAAGCCGAAGCGGTGGGAGTGGAGCTGGGCTATGAAGTCCCGTTGGAAGGTAGCAATATTTGGTACGATGGTTGGGCGATCCCCAAGTATGCACGTAATGTGAAAGCGGCAAGCTATTTTCTCGATTTCCTTTGTCGCCCCGATATTGCCTTGCGGAATATGGATGCCAACGGGTATGTAAGTGCCGTTGCAACCCCCGAAATACTGGAAGCGAAAATAGATACGACGATCGAAGAGTTCTCCGATCTGAGCTATTTTTTCGGTCCCGGCAACGATAGTATTCAGATCAACCAGGTACAATATCCGGACCGTAAAGTGGTGGAGCGTTGTGCCATGATCCGCGACTTCGGGGACGAAACGGAACTTGTACTTGAGATGTGGAGCCGAGTGAAAGGCGATAACCTGAATACAGGTATTGTCTTATTGATTTTTGCGGTATTCGGACTCCTGTTTGTTTGGGTTGTCTACCGCAGGATACGTGATTATAAACAAAAACAGCGTTACCGTCGCCGCCGTCGTCGCTGGTAATTAGTAATTTGGAGTATGGAAGGAATAAAGAACCTGATTATAGATTTCGGAGGGGTGATTATCAATCTGACCCGTAACCGTTGTGTAGAAGCATTCGAGAATTTTGGCGTGCCTGACGTGCGCGACAGGATATTGAACAGTAAAGACCTCTTTATGCAGATAGAGATGGGAACAATCTCTTCGGCCGAGTTCCGGGATGGTATTCGCCATCTTACCAGCCAGCATCTTACCGACCAGCAGATCGACGCCGCCTGGATTGCCATGCTCGACGATGTACCTGCGTATAAGCTGGACCTGCTGATGGAGCTTCGCTCTAAGTACAACACGATGCTACTCAGCAATACGAACGAGATCCATTGGCTCTGGGCCGAGAAAAATAGTTTTGCCTACAACGGCCATCATGCCAAAGACTTCTTCAACAAGATCTATCTTTCATACGAACTGAATATGGTCAAACCCAATGCCGATATCTTCGAATACGTATTACAGGATGCCTCTCTCGATCCGTCAGAAACGCTTTTCATAGACGATGCCATCCCTAATTGCCGTACAGCCGGATCGTTGGGTATCCGTACGTATGCTCCCCAACCCCGCGAAGACTGGTCGCACCTGTTCCGGTAGGAATACACCACTGCCGGTACGTTAATTAACTCTATTCAGAAAACCAAACGGATTTCAGGCTGTTTCTATAAGCATGAATCTAAACAAATATTTGGTGAGTATGAATAAGTTAGTATTTTCAACACTCTTGTTGGCTGTCTTTCTGGGCAGCTGCTCGAAAGACGACGACTGCCAGTGCGTAAGCGGAAACGATCTGATAAGTCCCGAACTGGCAGATATGACGGTCGTAACAGGTGATGTGACAACTGCATTTACCGGTGTATTGATGGTCTATCCTTGCCAGGAAGACGCAAGTGTTTATTACGGAAATTATACGATTAAAGGCGACCTGTGGCCTGTCAACGCTACCTACTCTATAAAGGACGGATCTGTTTACAAAGCAACCAATCCTGTCAGACTTCCCCTGGGCGATTACAATTTTCTGTACTGGGCACTAGCCAAAAACAGTCAGACCGATTCGGTATACGATGCCTCAGCCATCAAGGAACCCGGCTTGCGCCTGGGATCCGATTTGTCTGATTTATATCTGACGATGTATCAGGAAGATTATAGCGATACGACCTATATGCCGGTC
>NZ_CAJJWO010000083.1 GCF_905196875.1 uncultured Parabacteroides sp.
TTAGTTCACATTCTAAATTGGCACATTGGCATATTGCCACATTGACTCATTATTTTCTAGTTTTGAACTTCCTTAAACCTCTCTCAGGAAATACTTCGCCAGGAACTCCCAGTTCTCATGAATGATCGCTTTGCCGCATTCCGGGCTATGCAGGCTTTTGGTCTGTGCGTCGGCCAGCATACCGCGTTCTTCGAGGGCTTTCAGCAGATCGAGGCTGCAATGTTTGACGATGAAGAAGCCGAGACCTTGTTCGGAAGCTTTCTTTTCGTCGTAGAAGGGATTCGCTTCGTCTTTGATGAATTCGATACCGTCTACTAAAAGCTGCAATCCCTCTTTGGGCGAAGCATATACGGCAAACTTATCGAACTCGATGCAATCGGCCAGCGGGGTGTATTCACTCTCTTCCAGCTTCAACTGTCCGGAAGCGAAGTCGATGAACTCCTGCTTGCTTTTCATATAGAACAACAGCTTATCATCGGATATCTCCTTGAATTTCTTATAAATAGCCAGATTACCTTCCTGTCGTTCCTGAATGGCCGGGTCGACAAAGCTTTCGGCACTCTCGGCACTTTCAACGAAGAAAGCATGGTTCGGGTGTGTTTCCGGCAGGATCAGCGACAACCATTTCGGTGACGTGTAGGCCAGGAAGGCAGTCCGGTCGATATATGACATCGAGTTATGGATGGCCATAAGCGCTTCAGTATTATTCCTGTTCTCCGGGCTCTGGCTCCAGTATTCCTTAAGTGTTTCACTCAAATTGAACTTTGCGTCGACGGACAGGTAACTGTCGTAATGGAACCAGTGCAATAGCGGAACGTATTGTTCCGGTGTTTCGTAGGATGTTTCCGGAGCGAAGAGCATTTGCATCTTCGTATTTTCGGGAGCGGTAGTCCATTCCTGGCAAAACAGTTGGTAAATGAGGCGTGCCGTCTCTTCGGTGGTAGGGTTATCCGGGTTGACGAAGGTGCCTTTTTTTACACCGTGGTATTGTTGGAGATAATGCCAGAGGAGGAAACGGACGTCCTCGAAGTTGGCTTCATCGTCGTAATAATGGTCGCTGACAGTATAGAAAGGGACATAGTTGCCTGTAAGTTCCTTATATTGTGTGATAAACGCCCGCCAGATATTCAGGCCGGAGATAACATCTTCGAAGTAAGCAGCCATACGCATACTAACCTGTATCGCATCTTCCTTTTCGAAGGAGTTTACCAGGTCGGTATGCTCCAGTATTTCGTGTATCTGGTTGGCGATACGTGTATAATAAAGGTCGGTAGGACCGGATTGTTTATAGGGATGCAATTGCAGCCAGTCTTTCGGATAGATTTTAGTGTTCTTCATATAATAACATTTATGTCTTGTTTTAATAAAGGCACAAATGTAGTAAAAATTCGATAGCGATATGCGTCTGTGTGTTTCTACTGAAAGATATTTTAAGAAGGGATTTGTCTGTCTTTCATGTGTTGTCAACGAATTGTAATAACCGTTATCGTATTGTCACATATTTTAAATTTAGCTGAAATATTCCACCTCTACTTTTGCGGTAAATAAATGTAACAACAAGTAAAGGAATGAGAAATAAGCGTGAAAAGAGAGGACTATTGATGCTGGTCCTCCTGCTGTTTGGAAGTTTTCTTGCGCTGACGGCCCAGGCACAAACAGGTGTTATCTGCGGGACTGTAACGGATGCTAAATTTAAAGAACCATTGATCGGGGCGACCGTATCCATTGAAGGAACGACTATCGGAGCTATTACAGATATAGACGGGAATTTCCGTATTGAAAAGGTACAGCCGGGGAAATATACCTTGCAGGCTTCTTATGTGTCTTATAAAACGGAAACAATCAAGGATGTGGCCGTAGTGGCCCGTCAAGAAGCCGTTTTGCGGATCGAACTGTCGGATGCCGATCTTCAGTTGCAGAACGTGGTGGTAGTTGCCCAGCGGAAACTGGGAACGGAGACGGCGGTATTGAACACAGTCCGTAAAAGCCTCCCCGTTGTAAGCGGGATATCTGCCCAGCAGATCAGTAAGACGCAGGATAGCGATGCCGCCGAGGTACTTCGCCGCATTCCCGGTATCACGATCGTCGACGACCGCTTCATCGTAGTTCGTGGTCTGGCGCAGCGTTATAATAATGTATGGCTGAACAATGCCACCACGCCGTCGAGCGAGACGGATAGCCGTGCTTTTTCCTTCGATGTATTGCCTTCTTCGCTGATCGATAATATGATGGTCTATAAAAGTCCGTCGGCTGAATTGCCTGCCGATTTCTCAGGTGGTTTCGTACGATTGATGACGAAGAATGTACCGGAGGGGAATACTTTCAATATCTCTTATCAACTGGGCTTTAATACGAATGCTACTTTTCGTGACTTCCGGTTGACGGATGGGCATGCGATCGACTATCTGGGCTTCGGTGCCGGTAAACGTGCGCTGCCTTCCGGTATGCCTGCCCACCTGAACGATGTAAGCACTTCGGATGCCGCTGCCTTTACCCGCCGGGTGAATACGGGTTGGGATATCAACCATTTCACCGCACTGCCGGAGCAGAAGCTGACCTTTACCATGAACCGCCTGTTCAATATCGGCGATTGGAAGATCGGCAATATCACTAACGTGAATTATAGCACGGGATACGATTATTACGAACTGAAGAATAACAACTATCTGTCGTATGATATGACGAACGACCAGTCGTCTTACCGTTATAAATACGACGATGTGCAATATAAGAATACGAACAAGCTGGGAGCTTTGTTCAATTGGTCTTTCCTGAAAGGGAACACGAAATATGAGTTCCGTAACTTCTTTAATCAGCGCGGTTCATCTTCTCTGACGCAACGCCAGGGGACGGACTATTATTCGGAAGAGAATATCCGTAAATGGGAATCGCTCTACACCGGACGTACTACCTATGCCGGGCAGCTGGCCGGTGAGCATCGCTGGAATGACGACATCGATAAAGTGGACTGGACAGCCGGTTATGCTTATGCAGCCTACAATGAACCCGACCGCAAAGTGGTGAAGTCGATGGAACGCAAACAGGACGGCGAACTGAAGTATTACGTATCCGACCCTACCCGCTATTATCAGGATTTGAAGGATAACAGCTTTTCCCTGGCAACCAACTACGAGCATATCTTTACCGTGTCCGATTTGTTCAAACCGACCTTGAATGCCGGTGTATACGGTGAATACAAGAAACGTAATTTCGATGCCCGCCGTTTTGTCTACAACCTGCTGGGTAACGGATACAACCGCTTTGCCGAATGGGATTACAGTTCGATATTCTCGGACGAGAATATCTCTGCCGACCGTATTTATATGAAAGAGAGTACGAACAAAAGCGACTCTTATACCTCCGATAATCTGTTGGGAGCGGCTTATGTGTCTGCGAAGCTGAACTACGGGGAGAAGTTGAATGCAAATGTCGGTGTCCGCATGGAGTACTACCAGTTGAGGCTGGACGGTTACGAGTCGGATGGAATTAAACCGGTGCACCTCGATCAGAGTTCGACAGAATTTTTCCCTTCCCTGAATGTGGCTTACAGCCTGACGGACAAGCAGCAGGTGAGGGTAGCGTATGGCCGCTCGGTGAACCGTCCCGAGTTTCGCGAGGTAGTTCCCTATGTGTATTACGACTTTGCTCTCGATGCTAATATCACCGGAAATGTTGATTTGAAGAATGCGTATACCAATAGTGTGGATCTGCGTTACGAGTTTTATCCTTCCCCGGGCGAGACGGTGACGATAGGTGGTTTCTATAAATACTTTGTCGATCCGATCGAGCAGACCTACCGTGAGGCGGGTTCGGGTTTGCAGTACACCTATCACAATGCCGATCATGCCAAAGCGTTCGGTGTGGAAGTAGATATTAAGAAACACCTGGACTTTATCGGGCTGAAAGACCTGAGCTTCGTATTCAACGGTGCTTATATCCATAGTAAGGTCTATTTCCCTGAAGGTTCTTTCGAACGCGACCGAGCCATGCAGGGACAATCGCCTTACCTGATCAACACAGGGCTTTTTTATCAGAATGACGCGAAAGGGTTGTCGGCTTCGGTTCTTTACAACCGGATCGGCAAGCGTATCGAAACAGTGGGTGTACCGGCACAAAATCCGAACGACGATATCCCCGATATCTACGAAATGCCCCGTAACTCACTGGACCTGAGTTTCTCGAAGAAGCTGGGTAACTATGTGGAACTGAAAGCCGGTGTCAAAGACTTGCTGAACTCGAAGATCGAGTATAAACAATTCCTGGAGCTGACAGATGCAGCCGGAGCGAAACGCGAAGTGGAACAGTTGGTCCGCAGTTACCGCCCGGGAGTGACGGTCAACGTGGGAGTATCCGTTAAGTTTTAATTGAAATCACTTATACAAACTAAATTAGTTTTATTATGAACAAGTTTTTATTGAAAGGTGTGGCCGCCATGTTGTGTATGGCCACGATGTTTGGAAACGTAGCTTGTAGCGACGATAACGACGATCCGGCAAAAGTGAGTGTAACTGCGGTTGCCCTTGACAAAACAATCTTGTCGTTAAAACCGACAGCAACAGCCAAGCTGGCTGCAACGATCACGCCTTCCGAGGCTACAACAAAGACTGTGACATGGACTTCTTCCGATGATAAGGTGGCTACTGTGAGCGATGGTACTGTTACCGCTGTCGCTGTCGGTACAGCAACGATTACTGTTAAGACTGATGATGGTGGCCTCACTGCAACCTGTGCTGTGACGGTGGCCGAAGATGCTCCTGAAAGTAATGACGTGGTGCTCGAAAACGAGATCAAATCGGATATGACATTAAGAGCTGTCGACAATAACCTGCTGAGAGGTTTTGTATACGTAACCAAAGGGGTGACATTGACGATCGAACCGGGTACCGTTATCAAAGGGGAAAAGGCGACTAAAGGTTCTCTGATCGTTGAGCCGGGTGGTAAGATCATTGCTGAAGGTACAGCTGAGAAACCGATCGTCTTTACTTCCGACCAGGCGGCCGGCTCGCGTGCTTATGGTGACTGGGGTGGTTTGATCCTGTGTGGTAACGCTCCTGTGAATGCCAATGAACCGCAGATCGAAGGTGGCCCGCGTACCATTTACGGAGGTAATGATCCTGAAGATAATTCTGGTATCGTGAAGTATGTACGTATCGAGTTTGCCGGCTATCCGCTGGAACCTAACAAGGAGATCAACGGTCTGACTTGCGGCGGTGTGGGTCGTGGTACGACACTTGAATATATTCAGGTCGCTTTCTGTGGTGACGACTCTTTCGAATGGTTCGGTGGTACGGTGAATGCAAAGCACCTGATTGCTTACAAAGGTTGGGATGATGAGTTCGATACGGATTACGGTTATAGCGGTAAGTTGCAGTTCCTGTTGGGCGTACGTGACCCGAAGGTGGCCGATACTTCCAAGTCAAACGGTTTTGAGTCGGATAACGATGCGAATGGTTCAGGTAATGAGCCGTTGACCAACCCGATCTTCTCGAATGTAACGTTGATCGGCCCGTTCTATGGCGAGTCGGCCGGAAAGGCGGAAAGTGAAATTCTTTATACAACGGAAGATGCTGCCAATGGTGCAAAGGGTGGCCAGTTCCAGGCTGCAATGCATATCCGTCGTAACTCTGCCCTGAATGTATATAACTCTGTATTCACCGGCTGGCCTTATGGTTTGTATCTTCAGGGTGCGAATGCAGGTGCTACGGTTAAGAACGTGATCTTTGCCGGTATGTGGGAAAACTTCAAGGATGATGCAAGCAAGAGTTATTTCGAAACAACAAGCCTGAACAATCAGGTGTATGCTTCCAGCAACGATCTGATCGCAACGAATGCCGATTACTCTTCTGTTGTAGTGGATAAGATCGGTGGTGCTGACTTCTCCGACACTGCCCTGACCGATACTTACTTTGACAAGGTGACTTACAAAGGTGCTTTCGACGGTACAAACGACTGGACAAAAGGTTGGGCCAACTGGGATCCGCAAAATACAGCTTATTAACCTTCATTCGACATGATAAGGAAACTACTTGTAGTCTCTACCCTGATAGCCGGAGGTTCTCTGGCTATTCAGGCACAGGATCTCGTCCTTAGCGAGGGACAATATTATACGGATGCCACGCAGACGACGCCCTACACCGGACGTTACACCGAATTTTACGACGACGGTATGTTAAAGATGGAGCTTTACCTGCAAGACGGCCGCCCCGAAGGTACCTATGTGATCTATTATCCGGACGGGAAGATAGCGGAAGTCCGCTCGTATTACCACGGTGTCTTCCACGGAGAATGGCGTACCTACAATGAAGCCGGACAGCTAGTCGGCTTGGCCAGTTACAGAGACGGCCAGAAAGACGGCCCCTGGCGTATCTGGAATGAGAAAGGCGTACTCCGCTTCGAAATGTTCTATACCCGCGGCAAGAAAAGCGGTGTCTGGCGAACATGGGATGATGAAGGGGAATTGCTGACAGAGGAGGAACAAAACTAGAAAATAATGAGCTAATGTGGCAATATGCCAATGTGCCAATTTAGCTCATTATTGACAATAACCGAATCTATTCTTCCCCTTCTCCCGGCCCGAAATCGAACTCGAAATCGAATCCGTCCCCTTCTCCCGGATCGGTAAACTGTTCCAGTTCGCGGCGGTCTTTCTTCGTGGGGCGGCCCATACCGCGGGCACGATCCACAAAGCCGGAGATACGATTCATTTCAAGTATCTCATATTGGTCCGGAGTCGTAACGTTCTCCATATAATCGGGAACCAGCTTGGCACCCATGCGGCGTTCTGTCAATGCCAGCACTTTGAAAGAGAAGGTGATAGGCGGTTTACGAACCTGTATCACATCGCCTACCTTTATCATACGCGATGCTTTTACATTTACACCTCCAATCATTACCCGGTTCTTTTTGCAGGCTTCGACTGCAATGGTCCGGGATTTAAAGATGCGGACAGCCCACATCCATTTATCTATTCGTACTTCGTTCATAACTTTTTCAGTTGACAATTCACTTGTCAACTATTTATTATTGTATTGGTTCATAGTGTTCTGTACACCAGCCAGGCAAAAGCTTTTAATGATCTCAGCCGCACGTTTCATTTTTTCGGGCATAATCTCCAACTCTTCGGGTGGGAATTTTCCCAGTACATAGTCGATCTGTCCTCCGCGGGAGAAGTCGCTTCCTATACCGAAACGCAGACGGCAGTATTCCTGTGTGCCGAGGAGCTGCTGTATATTCTTTAATCCGTTGTGACCGGCATCGCTTCCTTTGGGCTTCAAACGTAAGGTACCGAAGGGGAGGGCCAGGTCATCTACTACTACCAACAGGTTTTCAACAGGAATGTTCTCTTTTTGTAACCAGTAGCGGACTGCATTACCACTCAGATTCATGAACGTATTCGGTTTGAGTAGTATCAGTTCGCAGTTTTTTACACGCATCCGGGCAATCGCTCCATAGCGTTCTTCCGTAAAGGGGACGCCGGCTTCTTCGGCCAGGGCATTTACGACACGGAAACCGATATTGTGACGTGTCCCCCAATATTCAGGGCCGATATTACCGAGTCCGGTTATCAGATATTTCATAATTCTTACATTTATAATAATAAAGGGAAGAACATTCAGCTGAATATCCTTCCCTTTTATTTCGTTATTAAAGCCGGACCTTCCAGGGAACGACCGGAGACTTTAATTGACTAATTAGTTCGCTTTAGCCTGAGCACCACGAGCGGCACGAGTCAACTGAACGGCGCAAACAACAGCGTTCTTTGCATTCATCAGTTCCAGACCTTCGAAGTGTAAAGCACCTACCTGCATAGATTTACCTAAGCCCAGGTGATCAACGTTGATAGTCAGTTTTTCAGGGATCTGAGTGTAAACAGCTTTTACTTTCAGCTTTCTCATACGCAATGTCAGCTTACCACCGGCTTTAACACCTTCAGCGTGACCTTCCAGAACAACAGGTACTTCCATTGCTACTGGTTTGCTTGTAGAAACTTCCATGAAGTCCATGTGCATGATTGCGTCAGTTACAGGCTGGAACTGGATGTCTTTAACAACAGCCATAGTCTTCGTTCCGTCGATGTTCAGTTCTACAACGAAAATTTCCGGAGAATAAACCAACTTACGTACACTATCAGTTGTGATTGTGAAGTGAGTTACTTTTTCGCCACCGTATAATACAGCAGGGATTTCCTGATTTTTACGCAAAGCTTTCAAAGCTCTTTTCTGATCGGCAGAAGTAGTAGCTACTTCTCTTCCTTTTCCTTCTAATTGGAATGTCTTCATTTTCTTAATTTTTTGTGTTACTCAAAATTAGTTTTTATGCTTCCTAATTTCCCATCACACGTACGGGGGTTAAAAGCGGTGCAAAGGTATGTTTTTTATCAATATGTTCCAACTGTCCCGTGTATATTTTTTTAATCCAGTAAATTATGGGAGCGGAGCAATGCTTCTGTATCGTCCCATAGTTTACTTTGTGCCGGATGACTTAGGATACGTTCCGACAGTTTTTTCTCTTTGCAGTTGGCATAGCAGCCGCCGCTTTTACCACTCACATCTTCCGACAAGGCAAGGTGTATGGCTGTTGCCGCTCCTTGCAGCGGGGTTTTGATGAAAGGGCGGAACAGAATATCTGTCAACGGGTCGAACCAGGCATTCATCGTGATCATATTCGTACTAACGATACCGGGATCGGAAGCATTGACGGTGATTCTCTTTTCTTTTACCCTTTTTGCCAGTTCGCGTGTAAAGAGTAATAAGGCCAGTTTAGTATTTCCGTACACCGATATCCGGTTGAAACGTCCATTTTTCCCTTTGGTGAAAAAGTCGGATTCTATTTTACCGATGGTGTAGGTGCAGGATACCGTATTGACGATCCGGGTTCCTTCATGCATCAGGGGAAGCAACAATCGGGTAAGTAGGTAGGGACCGACATAATTCACGCTGACGATCGTTTCCAATCCGTCTATCGTTGGGCGAATGTTAGTGGTCAAGACTCCGGCATTATTCATTAACCGGCTGACCGGGCGGCCTTCCGCCAATATTTTTTGAACGAAAGCATAAACGGATGATAAAGAGGAGAGGTCTATCACACGAACCTCTATTTGTTCATTTCCGCTTTCTTTTTTTATACGTTCGCAGACCGGGCGTGCTTTCTCTGGTTCCTTGCACGCCATGATGATCTGAAAACCGTCTTTAGCCAGTGCCAGGGTGATCTCTTGTCCCATGCCACCGTCGGCACCGGTTATAATGGCTATTCCTTTTTCCATTATTATTTATACTCCAGTTTTTCTATTTCCTTGACAATACTTTTGGGTAGATTCTGCATATGTTTATGGCAAGCCATTTCCAGCGAATACATGCGGGCGATGCAGTAGTTACTGTGCCCGCAATCGCAACGGGCCTGCTCGTCTTCTTTCATACGGTTGACGAATGCCGGATCGTTCAGGAGTGCGCGAGCCATACTGACAAACTCGAAACCATCTCCCAGCACTTCGTCTATCTTTTCCCGTGAGATAAGACCACCGACATATACAAGAGGCATTTTCAGGGCTGCCCGGAACTTGAGAGCATCTTCCAGGAAATAGGCCTCTTTGAACGGTTCGGTCGGTATCATCAGGTGACCGGCCATTCTTACACCGAGGGGTAACCAACCGGCCGGCATATAATGTGTCATTGTGCGGATAGGCATCGCTCCCCGCATGACGTACATCGGGGCACGGCTTACAAATCCGCCGCTGAGTATCAGGGCATGTACGCCGCATTCGTTTTGTAGGGTACGGGCTACTTCCAGCGTCTCGTCGATTTCCATTCCGCCTTTGAAGCCATCGCGCATATTCGTTTTAACCAAGACTGCCATATCGGAACCGGCCGCTTTCATAACTTCCTCCATACACATTTTCATAAAGCGCATCCGGTTTTCCAGACTTCCGCCGTATTCGTCTTTCCGGTGATTGGTGTAAGGCGAAAGGAACTGGCTGATCAGGTAGCCGTGTCCGGCATGTACTTCTACTGCATCCATTCCGGCTTCGCGTGCCAGATGAACGGCCTGCCCGAATGCTTTGGCCATCGCGGCTATCTCCGATTGTTTCATACCCCTGACAAAAGTAGGTGAGTAGAGATTGAAGCCGCTCGATGCTGAAATAGGGGTACATCCGCAAATATTCTTATGAGACATGTTTCCGCAATGTCCGATCTGTATGGATGCGGCAGCCCCTTCTTTATGGATTGCATCGGTTATCTTTTTTAGTCCCGGGATGATATCGGGACGTAGCCACAACTGGCGCTCGAAAGAAAGTCCGCTCTGTGTAACGGCTGCATAAGCGAGTGTCGTCATACCAATTCCTCCGGCAGCAACGGAGGTATGATAGTTATAAAGCATTTCCGACGGAGCGTTTCCCGGGCACATACTTTCAAAGGCAGCCGCACGTATCGTACGGTTTCTGAGTGTTAACGGGCCAATTGTGGCGGGGGTGAATAGTAGAGATTCTTTGTTCATTGTATAATCAGTATATAAATGGAATGATCCGTTTTCTGTTTCCGACTTCCTTTCCGAACATGGTTTTGTATTTGTGCCAGATGGTATTGGCACGAGGTACGAGGTTTGCGAATGTCCACCAGGCGAACAAAGCACCGCTGGCACTCCAGGTCAGAATTGCAAAACCACACCACTCTACCAACTCTCCGAAATAATTGGCAGAGGTGACGTAGTTGAACAGACCTCCTTTCGGAAGATAGTGGTTGGTGTCGCCCGGTTTACGCAGGTGACGAACGATATAGTCGGAACGCCAGTTGATATACATACCGGTAAAGAAAAGGATTGTTCCGATAATAAATTGAGGAGTGCATAACCAATCGATTGAATACCTACTTTCGGGAGAGAGGTAAAATATCCACATGCCCTGTATATATCCGTTCAGCAGGTTGAATACGATACCCATGGTCATGATCCCGGCCGGCATCTTACTTTTTCCTTTGATCAATAGAGGGAAGATGAATGCCCGCTGTAAATAATGCAGTTCAAAGAAGAGGAAGAAGAGTAGGGGAGCTGTTTCAAATTGTCGTCCGGACTGACTCCATAATAGAAGCATGACCAGGAAAACCGGAGCTTCCATACATATCCAGGCAATCTTGTTGGGGATGGGCTTTCCCCATTTCTTATCGAACAACATGCCGTATCCGGCTTCTACAAAATAGAGGGTGATGAAAACAATGGCGGCAATCACTGTCATTGCTATCAGTAATATATTGAAATATTCGTTTGTCATTCCTGTGTAGCTTTAGTCACTAGTTTGTATCCTTTTCCATGTACGTTTTCTATCCTGATGGTCGGGTCGGCTTTCAGTAAGTGACGTAGTTTGGTGATATATACATCCATACTGCGCGCATTGAAATAACTGTCGTTTTTCCATATCCTTTGTAGCGCGGAACTTCTGTCGACCAGTTTGTTTGGGTTCTGACACAACACTTTGAGAAGGTCAGACTCTTTGGTGGTCAGTTTCTTCTCTTCTTCTCCTATGGATAACGTTTGTGTATGCGTGTTGAAGGAGAAAAGGCCGAATTTGTAGATAACGATCGGTTTTTGCTGATCGGAAACAGAGCGTTTCATTATTGCATGGATGCGGGCCTGCAATACTTCCAGGCTAATAGGTTTTCGCATCAGATCGTCTGCTCCCATCTGGTAGGCTTCTACAATATCTTCTTTGGTCGGTGAATTGAATAAGAAGATCAGTCGTGTTTCATTCCGTACGGCTTTGAATGCAGCGGCCAAGGTGATTTCTTCCTTATCAGCGGATACATCCATGATACAAAGGTCTGAGCCAACGGTACAAAAGAAATCGTAGGCCTCTTCTGCCTGGGGAAATGTTTCAGTGGCATATTTATCTGTCTTCAGGCATTCTTTGAATAATGCTCCCAGGTTTTCGTCTTTAGTAAAAATAAGGATCTTAAGGTGTCTGTCCATTGTAAAAAAGATTCTATGCTTCTTCGTGAGAAGCTTTATAAAGGTTATATCTTTCGAATACAGCCTGTTTTAATTCTTCGAAAGTACAATCCAACGCGCGGTTGGAAATACAAATAGGTGATCCGTAGTATTGAAGCCTTAGCTCCATGGAACGTTTTTTACTACGTGCGGGTTCACGGTCAATATATTCGTTTGGATTTTTGACCTTTAACACAATGTATTTGCGTTTCAGGTTGCTAATATCGTCCATAACTTTGATATTTTCAACATCTTTCCATAAAATAGTACCAAATCTGTTTCCGGTGGATATATCATTGACACCTTCTTCGGAAATATAAATGGCAATAAATTTTTCCCGGGTGAGGTAATAATAGCTTATGCAACAAAATACTGTGGTTAGTAATGAGAAAAAAGCGATCAGGAGCAGAAGGAAACGTCCTTCGCCGAGTTTCAGATCGTGAGAGAGTGTAAGGGAACCTATGCCGATCAGGGCAGAACTGAGGGTTGTAAGAAACAACCCTCTCTGCTTTTTCCTGCTCAATTTAAATGTTGTTACAGAAGGTGTATCCATATGTATTTAAATTGTTTTTTCAACATTCCATACAAATGCACGCAGACCTTGTGCTTCTGTTTGCATATCCATCTTATGCAACAGGTCGAGGAAATAGTCTACTTTTTCATCTTCTACCATAGTCAGTATGGCAGAATTCAGTGTAGGCCACGCGTGACTACCGTAATGAGGTTCGCCATTTTTGCTGCCACGGCCTTGTACTTCATTCCAATAGGTGAAGCCACGGATGTTGTTACGATCCATGATGCTTAAGATCATTTCGTAATAAGCTTGATTGAATGATATGAATATAGCTTTCATTGTTCTTTATATTTTATGTTATAACCGGGAACTCGAAGTTCCCGGTTTCTAAGTTTTATAATTGTTCCAGTTGGTTCAACTTGGCGATCTTACGACGACGACGTTTCACTCCGTTACCGGCAAATACACAATATACTACCGGTACGATAACCAGTGTGATCAATGTGGATACCGCAAGACCCCAGGCAACTGTCATACCCATCGAACGCCACATTTCAGCACCTTCACCGGTTCCGATAGCCATCGGAATCATACCCAGTACGGTTGTTAATGTAGTCATCAATACGGGACGGAGACGAGACTTGCCGGCTGTTACGGCAGCGGTAAGAATACTCATACCACGTTCGCGGCACAGGATGGTGTAGTCGATCAATACAATACCGTTCTTAACTACGATACCCATCAACATGATTACACCGATCAATGCCATTACCCCCAATGGCGTTTGCGTGATCGACAATCCCAGAATAACCCCTGTAAAGGCAAACGGAATGGAGAACATGATTACGAACGGGTCGGTCAACGACTCGAACTGGGCGGCCATAACGATGAACACGAGAATGATAATCAGTACCATCAATATCCCCAGATCCTGGAAGGTATCTTGCTGGTCCTCGAATGTACCACCTAATTGCCAGCTAACATCACTCGGGATATCCATCTTTTTCAGTTCACCCCGTACGGCTGTTACCAGGTCACTTAAGGCTGCCCCCTGACCTACAACGGCAGAAACGGTGATGATACGTTCACGGTTCTTACGTTCGATAGTAGGCGGTGTCATACGTTCTACCACTTTACCGACATCGCGGATACGAACTCCCTGTCCGGCATTATTGTATAGCATGATATTCTCGATATCTTCGATAGACTGACGGAATTCCGGGGCATAGCGTACTTTAATATCATACTCGTCACCATCTTCACGATATTTGGAAGCGGTAGAACCGTTGATACGGTTACGCAAGTACAGCGAAGCCGTTGCTACATTCAGTCCGTTCATTGCCAGTTTTTCGCGGTCGAAATCTACCTGGTATTCCGGAATATAATCTTTACGACTGATGTTTACCTGTGAACAACCTTTCAGTGACTCCAAGCGTCTTGCCAGGTCTGCTGCTACAGCATCGGTCTTGGTAAAGTCGAAACCGTAGATTTCGATATCCACAGCATTTTCACCACCCATAGAACCCGACTGACCTCCGGCTAATACCTTATACTCTTTGATCTCCGAATATTCTGCCAGGTCTTCACGCATCATATCACAAATCTCGATAAGACCTCTTTCACGGTCGCCGACACTACTCAGGTTGATGTTCATCTCGATAATATGTGAACCGTTATCGCTGAGCTGTGCGAATGTGTTGTCTGTGTCGGCCTGCCCTTCGGTGAAGTTCAATACCAGGATTTCCGGATATTTCTCGCGGAACTGTTTGTCAACGCGTAAAGCCAGGTCGCGTGTTATTTCCTGACGGGTACCGATCGGTAATTCTATCGTGATGCCGATACGGGCATTATCCTGTGTCGGGAAAAACTCGGTTTTCACGGTCGGTATCAACATCATACTTCCAACGAATATCAGGACGGCACCTGTGATAACCGTCTTACGGTGGCGGACAGCCCAGGACAGGAAACGTCCGTAAGCTACATCCAGTGCATTCAGGGCCTTCTCGATCGGAGTGAAAAACAATACATATAAACGACCTTTCTTCGGATCGAGGCGTAACAGCTGAGAACAAAGCATCGGAGTCAGCGTCAAAGCACCTACGGTAGATACGATCATAATGATACTAACGATCCATCCTAGCTGTTTGAAAAGGATACCAGCCATACCTGTAACCATGGTCAACGGCAGGAATACAGCCAACATGGTCAGCGTAGAAGCGATAACGGAAATAGCCACCTCATTGGTTGCATGTACTGCCGCCTGTTTCGGTTTACTTCCCCGTTCAATATGCGTCGTGACGTTTTCCAATACAACGATGGCATCATCCACCACCATACCGATTGCTATGGATAGTGAGCTTAGGGATATAATGTTCAATGTGTTTCCTGATGCCAGCAAGTAAGCGAAGGCGGCGATCAATGAGATCGGGATAGTCAGGATAATAATGAATGTCGCTCTCCAGCGTCCCAGGAAGATAAAAACAACCAACATAACGACTATGAAGGTGATCATGATCGTTTCCTGCAAACTGTCAATCGTATTCAAAATGTTTGTCGAGGTATCGACAATTACCCCCAGTTGCACATCCGACGGTAAGCTGGCCTGTATTTCCGGTAGCTTTTCGTGTACCTTCCGGGCAATATTTACCGAGTTGGCACCAGACTGTTTCTGGATAACGATCATACCCCCCTTGCCTCCATTATTGAAGGTTTCCTGAGCACGTTCTTCCACGTAGTCTTCCACGCGAGCGATGTCGCGCAGGTACACATTTCTACCGTTATTGCTGCCGACTACCAGGTCGAGCATCTGTTTGGCATCGGTAAACTCACCCTGTACACGCAGAGTGTAAGTGTTTGAGCCGATATCGATGCTACCACCCGGGGTATTACGGTTTTCCTGGGCGATGATCGAAGAAATACCTTCGATAGTCAGACCGTAAGCCTCCAGTTTGTAAGGGTCGCAATATATCTGTACCTCACGGATAGGTGCTCCTGAGATAGATACCGCACCCACACCGCTGATACGTGCCAATGGGTTCGATACTTTATCGTCGAGGATCTTATATAAGGCGTTGGTACTTTCCTCTGCTGTTACCGAAAGCAACAGGATAGGAATATCGTCGGTACCAAACTTAAAGATGATCGGATTTTCTACATCATCCGGCAGCGACGACTCTACGATGTCCAGTTTATCCCGGACGTCGTTGGTCGCGACATCGATATCGGTTCCGTATTCAAATTCCAGAGTAACGATAGAGATGTTTTCGCGAGATTGTGATGTGATGTGCTTCAGGTCACTCACACTGTTCAACACGTTTTCCAATGGCTTGGATACGTTCATTTCAATATCTGTGGCACTGGCTCCGGGATAGGCCGTCATGACCATGATCATGTTGGTCTCGATCTCCGGCAGCAAGTCTACTGATAATCGGGTTAGGGAAAAAAGCCCCATAATTACCACTGCCACAAACACGAGGGCGGTGGTTACCGGCTTTTTGACCGCTGTTGCATATAAACTCATATAGTGTTATTTCTTACTTGTCAATTTCTACTTCCATTCCATTAGTCAAACGGTTCTGACCGGTTGTTACCACCTGGTCTCCGTTCTCAACGCCTGATATAATTTCGTATTTGTTACCCATACGACGTCCCAGTTCTACCTTCTGGTAAGATACTTTTCCATTCTTATATACATAAATGTAGCGATCGCCTGATCCGGACTGCTTAACGATAGCCTGGTCGGGAGTGACAACGTGATTTCTTGTACCGAAGTTCATTGTTGCACGGGCAAACATTCCCGGACGTACGCGTTCGTCGGTATTTGCAATCTTGATCTCGACAGGGAAGGTACGACTTGTGGCATCGATGGTCGGGTAAACCAGACTCACTTTCCCTTTGAATACTTCGTCGCCGTAAACATCCAGCTTGATATCTACTTCATTCCCTTTCTTTACCTGGGTGAAATAGCTTTCGGAAACATTCACGAGCAGTTTAACCGGACGAATCTGTTCGACGATAAAGATCGGATCTCCACCGCTATACATATCGCCGTTGTCATAATTACGGGCAGTTACAATACCACTGATCGGGCTTAGTAACTGAGTGTTCTCCTGCAGGTTCTTGTAACTTTCACGACTTATATCCAACTGGGTTTTCTGAGCATCCCAGGCTGATTTCGAAGCACCGCCCACTTTATATAGTTCGTCGATACGCTTGAACTCTACTTCCTGATTGTCCAACTGGACTTTGGCTTGTTTCAGGTTGTTGGCATCCATTTTGACCAATAACTGGCCTTCTTTCACATGGTCACCTACTTCTGCGAACAGTTTCTCAATACGGACCGGCGACTGAGGTGCTATATTATTCTTTATATTTGCCTCCACAGTGGCTGTAAATTCTGCTATCTGGTCTACATCCTGAGCTGATACCTGTTCTATTTTCACTTTCACCTTTTCATCAACGGCCTGGGTTGTTGCGTCTTTCTTCTCACCCGAGCAGGACATCAGCAAGGCTAACGTAACGAGTGGTACAACTTTCAGCATTTCACGTGTTTTCATATTGTAAACTGTTTTTATTTTTATTCTCATTGCTAGTTAATTAGTAATTTTGTTGACCCAGTACTTTCTCCAGATCTGATTTAGCTACCATATAATCGTATATGGATTGATTGAAATTCAACTTCGATTGCGTGAGTGCCAACTCAGCATCATTCATTTCCAACAGTGTTCCGGCACCGGTGTCGTATCGCTTCTGGGCGATAAGATATCCGCGGTTTGCCTGTTCCACTCCTTTTTGTGCTGCATCGAACTTCTTGATACAAGTGTTCATATTATCCATATATTGTTTGATAGACAGTTGCAGGTTACGTTTTGTATCCTCGCGCTGCAAATCCATCTGTTGCATGGATACCTGTGTCTGTTTGATCTTATGATATTTGCTTCCTCCCGAAAAGATAGGAACAGTCAGTGTAACACCGATCATTGAATAAGGGTTCCATTGGTAGTTTTTGAACTTGAAATCATTATTCATGGACGTCCATTGGTAAAGACCGGTTAAAGACAGTGTTGGCAGATAATCGAACTTCTGCATCATCAATGTCTTTTTCAACTGTTCGGCTTGTAAATCGATCTGTTTCAAATCCGTGTTCTCAGAAAGTGTCGTGTCGGTCGATAAGAAGTCTGCGAATAACTCGGTTTCATAGTCAACCAGTGTACCTTCGCAATCGATCTCTGTCTCCAGGTCCATTCCCAATAATGCTTTCAGTTGCCATTTGGCAAGTGTTAATGAGTTTAATGCCTGTAACATATTAGGCTCGCTGTTCTTTACAGTAACATCGGCACGTATCAGGTCGTATTCGGCAACGGTTCCCTGTTCATATTTCTTCTTGATGTCCAGGTAGTTCTCCATTGCGTTGTCGTAACTGTCTTTGAATACACGGTATGAATCATTGGCCAGTAATACTCCGTAAAAACTTTTCTTTACCTGGTTCACCATAGAAATTTTGGATGAACGTGCTTGTTCCACCGATAGTTCGACATCCAGGGCCGATATGCTCAGGCTCTTCCATAAAGATGCATTTACCAGCGGCATCGAAGCGTTAAATCCAAGACTCCAGTTGTTATCACGTCCTACTTCAATCCCTTTACTCATATCCGGAACTTCTGTTCCTTCGGGAATTTCCGAACTTCCCATATCGAAGCCATCCATATACATAACCTGTTTTTTCAGTGTCCGATTGTAGTCCGCAGCAAAGCTAATATCTGGGAACAGAGCGGCATACGAACCCTTTTGCGCATACTTTTTCTTTTCGATTTCTTTGTCTGCGACTTTTACGGTTGGGTTCTCACTCAGCGCAATCTCCAGTGCTTTGCTCAGGTTCAGCTTCAGTACATCCTGTGCTTTGGCTGAAGTAAAGGCTAGAGACGGTAGTAACATCAAAACTACCCACATCATCTTTTTCCTAACTAATACTCGTTTCATTTAAACTAGATTTGATTTTGAATATAATACCTATTATAATTCTCTCACAATAAATTCTGTGATTGCTTCAATGCGTATCTGTCTAATATTGCAAGACCTTTTTCTGTACATATCCCACGTAAGAAAGTAAATAAGACGGTCTTGTAGACTTCCGATACGGAATGGTTCAGGAATGCACCTGTGGGACGTATCATTTTGATCTGTTCTTTTGCCAGCAGAGTTACAATTTCAAAATTTATACCTTTCTGAAAGACTCCTTCTTTTACACCTCTGGTAAAAAGCTTCATGCACTTCTTTGAAAATTCTGCTTTATTCTTTTCATTTAATTCAAGAGCTTTCGGGTATCGTTTCAGATCATCATAAAATTTCCGGTTATACCACCGGGGACGCTTCATGCATTCTTCATAAAATAAGATGATCTCTTCTACAACAGAATACGGACCTTCTTCCAGTTCGGTCAATACCTGCTTCATCTTTTTGTGATTGTATTCGATGCCTTTCACCAGAAGAGTTTCTTTATCTTCGAAGAACTCATAAATTGTGCGCTTTGATATACCCATGTTACGGGCGATATCATCCATGCTCACACTCTTTATTCCGTGTTGCGAGAACAAGTCAAGCGCAGTCATCATTATCTGTTCTTTATTCATATATGTTTTTTGTATTCTCGATGATTATGTACGTTGGCAAACGTCCACTTAATTTAGAAAACCGAAAAGGTTTATTCCGTTACATGATTGGTTTGAAACGAAATCTTGTAGGCTTTAAAGAATCTTTATCGGTCGAAATTATGTTTTAATTGGTAAAAAATGAAACAAAAAGGGTTGTGGGTATAAATAAAAGGCTATCTTTGCACTTACTACGATTGAGTAAATAAAGAAAATTATGGAAAATCTTCCTTTAATAGATTTAGCTGAATTGAATAAAGGTATCGTTATTCGTGACAGCTTTCAGGATATTTTTTCAATAGCGGATATCGATGGAACCCGTGATATAGATAATTCTGATGTAAATGAATATACTACTCCGATGCGCTTGGATGCGCTTCTGATGGTTTTGGCGTTAGAAGGCTCGTCAGAAATTTATCTGGATTATGTACCTTATGTGTTAAAAGCAAACAGTTTCGTAATTATTATGCCTACGCATACAATGCAGTTGAACAAAGTCAGTAAGGATTTTAAAGGGAAACTGTTGGTTGTTTCAAAATATTTTCTGGATGAGTGCAATCCAGCCAAGCGTAGTCCTTCCATGGCAAACTATATGCAATTGAAGAAGAATCCATGCACTACATTTGAACCGGAGGAAACGGAATTAATAAATGACCAGATAGAATTATTGAGGAAGAAAATAAAGAACCGTTCTCATTTCTTCCAGAAAGAGGTGATGCAAAATGCCTTTGTCGGCTTCCTGCTGGAGATAGCCAATATCCTGATGGGTAAAAAAGACGGAATGTTGGTGCCAGCCCTTTCACGTAAAGAGGAACTTTTTGAACAATTCCTGCAGTTGTTGTTTGAACATTGCAAAGAACAGCATGTGGTGACATTTTATGCAGAGAAACTGTTTATCACTCCTCAGTATCTGTCCCTTATCTTAAAAGAACTGACCGGGAAATCTGCGAATAAGTGGATCGACGATGCTTTGATCGTGGAAGCGAAGATCCTGTTGAAGGCTCCGCAGGCAACCGTACAGCAAGTCGCAGATATTCTGCATTTTTCCGATCAGTCGACATTCGGGAAATTCTTTAAGAAGCATATGGGGATTTCCCCGATGGAATACCGTAAGTCGTAACCTTCGGTTTATCTTTGGCGGAACTTGTACCAGTTCAATAATTCTATGACTCCATAGAAAATACTGGCGACCCCAAAGATGACAAATGTATTTGCCGCTGCTCCAAACGGATAAGCAATGATCATGATGCCGGTCAGTAAGATAAGTGCCGGCATCACATAAAAGCCGAGCGGCACGATACTCCACTTACGTGCCGAAACCAGCATTGTGATTTGCTGGATTCCGGCTATAACCAGTAAAGCTCCCAGTATATACATTAATATATTCACAAAAAACGCCGGCATAACCACCAACCATGCACCGAATAGAATACTTCCGGCACCGTCGATAGGGAACATCGGTGAAGGTTCTCCCTCTACTTTCTCCCGTGTAAAGTAACTGAGTAAAGAAAATATCCCAGGTAGTATAAAACAGATACCTATTGCAATAACCAGATAGGTAACTGCGGCTTCCGGCCATAAAACCAGTACGAATCCTAATATCATAGCAAAAGCACTGCGCAGAATCGAATTGTTTACTTTTTTCATCTGAATATATTTTTAGTAGTTCTTTTAATATATAACAACGAAGGTACGGTATTTTCTTTGTTAAATATAACGATTGATATGGTTCGTAATAAAATAATGTAGTTCATGGAAAGGATGTGTATGGGAAAATCGGATTTACCATAGCGAGTCCGGAGCAGCTAAAGTTATAATTAAAATGATTTAATCTTAACAACTGTCCTGATTAATTTGTTTTATTAGAAAGGGTAGGAATCACGATCGGAAACATTTGTGATCAACCGTTGTTATTAATGAGGTTAAACATTCTATTATAAAAACGAATATGAGCTTGAAAGAATCGTACTGGAAGTATTCCCTGATTACAATTATTCTGGTCATGGGGATAATACTTTTTATTGAATTTATGCCATTCCTGGGAGGTATACTCGGAGCATTCACCATCTATATATTGCTGAGAAAGCAGATGCTGCATCTTACGGAAAAGAAACATTTGAACCGCAGCCTGGTTGCTATACTTCTGCTACTCGAAACCATTTTATGTTTTCTGATCCCTCTCTCTCTGGCCGTATGGTTGTTTATCAATAAATTACAGACGATCAATCTCGACCCGAACGTACTGGTCAGCAGCTTTGAGCATATAGCTGATATTGTCCGTCAGAAAGTAGGGTATAATATATTGGATAAAGGTAATATCGCATCGATCGTCTCCGTACTACCTAAGATCGGACAGGTGTTGATGGGAGGCATCAGCGGTTTTGCTATCAACGTAGCCGTACTGGTGTTGATACTTTATTTTATGTTGATCGGTGGCAGCCAGATGGAAGCTTATATTTACGACATTCTGCCTTTCAACGAAAGAAACAAGAAAGAAGTCCTGAAAGAGATCAATATGATCGTAACATCCAATGCAATAGGTATTCCTTTGCTGGCTATTATTCAGGGACTGATCGCCATGCTGGGCTATTGGATATTTAATGCACCGAGTGCTTTCCTTTTCGGGTTTCTGACCTGCTTTGCGACTATTATTCCAGTTGTCGGAACCGCTATTGTCTGGCTTCCTCTTGTCGTGTATATGGCATTGACCGGAGATTGGGTAAATGGGTTAGGACTGGCCGCCTATGCATTGATCGTGATTACGAACGTAGATAACCTGATCCGTTTT